>CALHRZ010000016.1 GCA_938038445.1 uncultured bacterium
CCCCCGAACTTCCTCCCGCTTCTCCTTCGTCTTCCCCGCAACCCTACACGCCCACCCCAAAGCCGAAACCGGTTCCCCTGCATGTCTCCATAAATTTCGATGACGGCCGCAAAGACTCTATGCGTTTGGCGACCCCCATCGCCCAGGAGTTCGGCCTTGTTTTCTCGCACCATATCCCCTGCGGCTACATCCTTCAAAATCATCCATTCATCGTCTCCTGGAAGGAATTGGCCGATTATGCCCGCTCCGGCGCTTGGGAGATCGGCAGCCATTTCCTCAACGCGGCCCTCTTGACTGCCGTGGATTCCTCCAACCGGATCGGACGCCCGTTGCCCAACCGAATCTGGCTCTCTCAACAGCAGCGAATGGAAACAGTGGAGGAGTATCTCGCCCGACTCCGAATTGAAAGCGAAGAGAGCCAGCGCCTCCTTCAGCAACATACGCGCCAGCCCGTTCGGTTCGTCTCTTATCCTTTTGGCGATATCGGGCAGGAAACAGACTCCAACTTGATCAATCCGGCCCCTGCCATTCTCGAAGCGGCTCGCACCCATTACGCGATCGGCTTCATCCAGTCCGTCTATGGGTTCGCCGTTCAGGGCGATGATCCCCTGCTGTTTCAGCGCCATGAGATGGAACGCTGGATGGACGGATCGAATGTCGTGGAGTATCTCTATGAACATCATCCCGTGTTTCTCGCCCGCCGTCTCCGGGCCGAATATGCCGCGCTGGCCGGCTTTCAATACCGAGCCCTGGCTAACTGCGATTGGCTGGAAGCGAACGGTTACCCCGCCAATCAGGTGATGGAAACGCGCCGCTACGTCCGGACCCGTCTACGAGGGGGTTTCGCAACCGCCGGTGATACACCCCCACGGACCAAGGCCGCACGCGACATAGATACTCTCCGTCTCCGCCTGCGCGCCGAGGGAGAATCCTTTCAAGACAACCAAGAACGCCGCCATCAACGGGGATTTCTAGGCGGTGGACTGAATCTCGGTCCCCGAATCTTCCTCGACCTGAAAGCAGGCATCGGCCGTTACGAACAGGACCTTCCCGGCGGCGTTACCGGCGGACTCGCCTTTGCCGGCCGTTCTCTTTCCATTCAAGAAGCCTCCGCAGGCGCCCGGGCCGCTCTCTGGTTCTCTTCCGACCCCGACCGCCCCTGGACGGATCTCTACCCCCTTTACCTTTCGGCCGGTGCCCTCATCCGCCGCTTCTCCGGCGACGCGGAAACGGATTTCCTTGCCCTTGAAGCCGAAACCCAATGGCGTCCCATCCTTCCCCTGGATCTTTATCTCCGCTACGAACGAGACATGGCGCCCTCTGCTCTCGCCATCGATAAGGAAACCCATTACGATGCAGGAATCGCTTCCGCCCTATACCGCTTACAGGACTGGTGGCAGCTTCGCGGCTCAGGCGCGATTTATGCGTTCTCCGATGATAACCGCCGTACCCACTTCAGCCTCGGCACCCACTGGCTTCTGCACGAACGAAGCGGATTCTGGGCGGGACTTCGCTATGCCTACGCGAATGCAGAAGAGGATAGTCAGGCCTACTGGACGCCCTACCAACTCCATCGGGGTCTTCTGGAAGCTCAATTCGTCGGCCAACATCTTCGCGTCTATTACCACCTCCGCGGCTACGCGGGATTCGGCCGGGAAGAGATTCGCCCCGAAGCGCGGACGGCCTATGAGGAAAGCCGCGAGCGCGCTCGCCGAGAACGTTGGAAGATTCCGCCCGTTCCTCCCGAGGAGACCGGCTGGGAACCGGTATACGGGGTTTCCCTCTCCACTCGAATTCCTTTCCGCGACCGGCTCTCCTTATATGCGGAAGCCGCCTACAACCGTAATCCCACTTATAATGAGTTCGCACTCCAAGGCGGACTCTTGCTCCTTCTCTCCCGATGAACAGCATGCTCGTCTCTCTTTTCGCCACGGCAGCGTTGTCCGCGTTTTCAATCGAAGGAAAAGCACAGGAAAAGAAAACCGGCCGGTTCCTTCTCGCCTGCGGCGACTCCCTAATGCAGTTGCCCGCCACCTACACCCTCCCCCGCGTGCTTGAAACCCTCTCCCCCCCCGTCCGTGTCCTATCCGCCGTCTCCTTGGGCACCGGCCTCGCGCGGCCGGATGTATTCGACTGGCCTGTGCGATTGCGCGAAATCCTGGACCGGGAAGGAACGCCGGCCGCCGCCGCGCTCTGGTTCGGAGCCAACGACGATCAGCCTCTCCGGTTGAGGGACGGCCAAACGGCTCTGCCCGAATCGCCGGAATGGGCCGTCGAATATTCGGCCCGCGCCCGTTGCCTCCTCACCCTGCTGATGGAAGCCGGTGCGCGGCCGGTTCTCTGGATCGGCCTTCCCCGCATGCGGGACGCGCCGCTTCAGCGCCACGCAGAACGGGTCAACGCCATCGGCCGCGCTCTCTGCGCCGAGTTTCCCGCCACGGTCTTCTTCGATCCCGATCCCCACCTCCGTCTCCGCTCGGACCACTACTCGCCCTATGTGCTGGATGAAAAGGGCAAACCCGTCGTTGTCCGCGCCTCCGACGGTATTCACCTGACCGCTGCAGGCGCCCAGCGTCTCAGCGAAGCAATCCGCGACGCACTGCTCGCCGCCGGAGCGTTTCAATAATAGAGGAAAAGTGGAACGTTCGCGGGGATCGGCCTGGAGAAATCACTCCGAATGAATTTCTGCGCGGCACCTAAAGAGCCATCGGTGAATTCATCCCCGCGCCCCGCCGTTTCCAAAAGGAGTTCCGACCCCTGGGGGGATTCTCCCACCAACAGCACGCGCAAAGGAGAGGAGCGAAAGGTCTCCTTCCACGCCGTGCGCGTGGGTTCATCAGGCCAAGAAGGACCGACCCAAAGAAACACCCCATCCGCACCCGTGCCGCGAACCAGCGGTTCAAGCGCTTCAGGTCGAACCGTTTCCGCCGCACCACAATTAATCCACAGCGCAAACCACAGCCGATGATATCGGGCAAACAGTTTGAACATCTCGCGCTCGGTTTCGCCCACAGAAGCATCGGTCCAACGACCGTCCGCATGAAGGGTCCCCATCGGAAAGACTACGACCTGAAGCAACGCAACGTCCTTCCGCAGGGACTCAATCGTCTGGGATGTTGCCTCAGCGGATAATCCTCCCTGGGGCACCGCCGCGCGGAGAGGAAGCGCCCCGCCGGCCAGTTCGAAGAGTTCGGCGGTTCCCCGGCCCTTGTCGGGCGAGTAAACAGCAAGCCCCGCCCATCCAAAGGCTAAATCGGAGGGTCGCGTCAGCCAGGACCCCTCGAAAGCCGGCTCGCCGTTGACATAGCCGATCAAACCATCGCTTCGCGCTTCGAGCCGGAGTCGCAGGGGACCGGACGGCCGTTCAAACGGCGTTTTCTTTTCCGCCGCCAACCGGCTTCCACGCCAGACCTGGAGGCGGAGATAACCGTCGTCGGAAAGTCCAAACCGCGCAAAATGATCCGCCGAACGGCATGCGAAAAGCCAACAACTGCCTTCCACGCGGCCCAGAACGGCCTCCACAAAGAGATGGCGAAGCCGCAACGAACCTAATAATCGGAGAACTCCTTCCGTATGCGTTTCGGCCGCCCGGAAGAGAACGCCCCCCGTTTTTCCCGCCGGGACCAGCACCGCGCCTTCCGACCACCAGCGGGCGGAGGGCAAATCCGCCGGCCCGAATCGTTCGGCGACCGGCGCAGGATTGCGCCGTAGCCGGCCGAAGAGTTCCGCAATCCGCTCGTCGTCCGGGTGGGCGGCAATTTGTTCCACCGCCGCATGCAACGGCCCGGCTTCCTCGCCCGCTGTCAGTGCATATTTCCAGATCGCCTGCCCAAGGGGTAGATGATAGCGGCGATTGTCGGCGAGCGCCGTCAGCCGATCAATCCAGGTCCTCCGCTCCCCCGGTTCGCGGCTTAATCGCCAGCAAAGCACGAGCGCTTCAATGTCGTCCGGATGCCGTTTCAGAAGTTGTCGGGCCAGCGCCAATGCTTCCTCCGGCCGGTTGTTCTCCGCAAGCCATCGGGCTTGAGCCCGGAGAATTTCTTCGTTGCCCGGAAACAGGCGGGCATAAAGATTGAGGGAATCTCTCGCCTTCGCGGGCATTCCCATCAGGCTGTAAAATTCCGCCCGCCGCACAACCAGGGAGATTTGGCCGGGATCGAGTTCCAGGCTCCGATCATATTCCCGGATGGCGCCTTTGAGATCCCCTTTCCGCGAAAGGGCATCGCCTATCAGCATGTAGGGGCGAGGCAGATCGGGAGAAAGACGCCGCCATTCGCTCCAGAGGGCGATCGCCCGATCATACTGGCCTTCCCGGAACGCGTTCAGCCCCTCCTGCTCAAGGCGAATCCCTTTTTCTTCCGGTGTTTCAATGGGCGCTCCCCATTCCGACGCAATAAAATAGGAAGGGGGCAGAGGTTCGTCCGAGAGATTGGAAACCTCTTCGATCTGAAGGGGGAGATTGTTGGTCGTCGCTCCCGGCAGAAGAACGGACGATTCGTTGGTGGCCACGGCAAGCGTCACGCCCGGCAAAATGGTCTGAAAGGCGTTCCAACGGATGGTCGGATCGATCCACGCCGGCAGCCTCAGGGTCAGGCCAATGTGGTCGGCATGAAGAGCCGTCGCCAATGTGTGAAGCCAGACGGCAAGAGTCGTTTCGGCACGGCGTTCAACACGGGAGAGATCCACGAGAAGCGCCTCAACACCTTCTTCCACCGCCCGCCGAGCAAGCAAAGCGGCGGAAAGCCGGCGCAAATCCGTTCCCTCCGAAATGCGAACGACAGGGAGAAACCGTAGGCGGTGAACCGCAGCCAACGTCTTGAAAAAGCCTAAGTTCGCCGCACCCGTATAACCGCCGCCCGTTCCCTCAAGCCAGAGAGGGCTCAAGGCCGTCAACCGGTAGGCATTCCGCGAAACCCAGCGACACAAATGCCCTTCTTCTCCAACCGCAGACTTCCAGAGCACCGCCGTCGGCGTTTGCTCCCGAACCTCCGCCCTGGAGACTCGCGCAATCGCCCGGCCCGGCCGAGGCGACCACACGCTGAGTCCGACAAGGCCGGGGGTCGGAGCGCCGCGCAAGAGAGTTTGTTCTCGAAACAGTTCGCTCCCGTCCAAACGAGCCGAAACATACCGATCGCGGACAAAAAGCTCCAGTTCATAGTCGTGACCAGGAACCCATTCCACTTTGGCCGACGCAAGGGTGAAACGCGGACGGTCGGGACGCTTCTGGCACAGCCATGCCCCATAGTTCCCGTTGCCATTGCCCCCATTGCCATTCGGTCCAGGCTGTGTTCCCAACGTGAGACACACGGCGGAATCCCCATCGGGGGATGACCGGAAGTGTACCGCCAACTGGCCCTCCTCCAGTCGGAACCGAAGACGGATCATCACCTGCTCGAGCAGGTCGCTTCCAAGAAGCCAAACCCTGGCCCCCGTTGTTCCCGGCGTTGCTTTCAACACCAGTGCGCCGCGATCCTCCCGCACGGCCTCCCCCCAGTCCGCAACCCATTGCCCGAGGTCGGGTACGCCGCCCCCCGAGATCGCCGGCGAGAGCCGAGGACGGCTCCGTTCGAGCCGGTCCACCAGATCGCGCCCTGTCCATTCCGGTCGAATGCGTAGTCGGTTCAGCCTCAACGGATGCGTGTGCGCCGTGTTGTACGCTAACTCGCCAATGGAAAACGCAAGCCGGTATCGTTCGGCAACCAAACGGGTATTGAGAAAGGAGGCAGCGGGAAAACGACGTTGGTGCTGGCCGAAGTCCCCGCCCGGATAGGCATAGGCGATCGGCACAACGCCGAGCTGATTGGAAATAAGGGTCCAACACCGCTCGTGATCGGCTTGAAGACGCCGCAAAAACTCGTCCGGTTCCTCATAGCGGCGTTCCGCTTCGATCCAACGGGGGGAAGTCAAAAAGGAACCCTTTCGCCCGGTGGAAACCGTCACCACCCGCTGAAACCCGTCGTGGCTTTGCGCCCCGATCTCCCAAACCTCCGAGCGGGCCATATTCCGGACATAAGGCCAGAGCAGCGCGGCCGGATCCTGTTCCTCGATCGGACGGGTCCAAAGAAACATGACCGCATTCCACCCCCACCGGCGAAGAAGCGCGCCGGCCGCGAAATAGGAAGTTTTGCGCGACTGATCCAGGGTGAGCAACAGCGCTTTTTCGGGCAGCGGCCTTCCTTCACGATAAAACTCCTCCACATCCCGCAGTCGGATCGGAACATAACCGGCAGCCCGAAGCGCGGCCAGATGATCCTCGAACCGTTCGGGGGATACCTCGTTCGTTTTGTCCGAGATGCCTTCATAGGCCACAGCGGCGAAAATCCGCGCCATACGCGGAGGTTGAGGAAGAGGAGGCCACAACAAACGGGTAATCCAAGGCCGGAGAACAATCCAGATGGCAATCGCCGCAAAGAAAACCCACGCCGTGGACAACCACGCCCCTCCATATCCGGTCCGCATAGCGGAAAGAGGCCGCTTTTCGAAAAGCGCATCATCGAGCCGGTCGGGCGTCGGATTCGGTTCGCTGCTCATCGCGTCCCCCATTTCGTCATCCGCACGGTGAAGAGGGAGTAATAGCCCTGCCATGCGAAAAAGAAAATATAAGTCAGCGTGAAGAGAAAACCGGCCCACCAGTGGCGACGGCCTGTTTTCTCCAAATAATAGAAGGACCAGAGAAGGGTCACCAGCAGTACCCCGCCGATGTAGAAGACCGGCGGCCGTCCACTCAGAAGAGGCCCGACCAGGAGGGCGTGCAGCATGACAAGGGGGGCCAGAAGGGGCAAGAGCGTCATCGCATACCAGGAGACGGCGGCAATGGGGTGTTTGCGCCAGAACCATCGGCCGGCAAAAAAAAGTTCGCGTATCCACGAACGTTTCCAGCGGGCCTGCTGGCGAATGTAATGGCTCCACCGCTCGGGAACAATCGTGGTGGCCAGCGCCTCATCGTCGTAGAGAACGCGGTAGTCGCGCAGCAGAAAGTTGGTCAGGCTCCGATCGTCGCCATATGTGCAATAGCGCCCAAGAAATCGCTGGTGGAGCCACCGGTCGAGCACGTTAAGAACGCACGCCTTCCGATAGGCCGAAAAACAGCCAGGGCAACATGAGACAGCGCCGAAAACACTTTCGGCTGCCTTCATGACCCGGTAGGAAACAAAGTAACGGACGTCTTGCATGCGCGTCAATGCGTTCACCGCGACGTTTTCGACGTCCGTATGGCCGGCCACGGCGGCGACCGTGGGGTCGGCAAGCCCTTGCAACACTTTGCGAATGGAGCCGGGCATCAGAAAACTGTCGGAATCCACATAGATCAGAAACTCGGCCCGGGCCAGAAGGGCGCCCACTGCCATGCCATGTCGCTTGCCTTTGTTTTGCTCAAAATTCACCACCGTCAAGGTCGGATGCCGCGCCTGGGCAAGTCGCATCTCTTTGAAGGTTCCATCCGTCGAACCATCGTTAACCACGATCACTTCGAGACGGTCGCGGGGATATCCCTCGGCGTAAATACGGGCAATGGTTTTTCCGATCGCCTCCTCCTCATTGCGGGCCGCCACAATCACGGCCGCGGTGGGCAAAAAGCCCACGTCCGGCGGAGCGGTGTAAAAAGCGGCCAGAATGAACCGAGAGAGAATGAAAAGGCCGACCGCCAGACTGTAGGCATTGATCCAGGGCTGATACCAGTAAAATTCGACGTTGCGTAACTTGATCACCACGGCGAGCGTCAAAAGAATCAGACTGATCATGGCAATGGCAAGAGCCAGGGAACGGTTTTCGAGACGTCCCGTCCGCCGGTGGGCGGAAGCCCCATTGCGGGGACTAATATCCGGGTCCGGCGTGGCTACAGGCACCGCTTCCGGTCGAACCTCAAGCTGGCTCTGGCAAAAAGGACATACGGTGGGCGGTTTGGTCAGGATAGTATGAATGCTCAGCCGGCAAGGGGAACAATGACTCCACCTCCCTTTTATGGGTTCGTCTTTCATCGAATGCATCAACTTGTCGATTGTCCCCCCTCCTTCACAAAAACAGCCGTTTCTCTTTTATGCCTACAAACTATTTGCAAAATTATCCTACTGTATCAACTTCATCATTGAAAAGCTTTTCTGTGCTGTCAAGACAATTTCCGATCCAACCCAAAACAAGGAATCACGCTCAAAAGAATTGTGTTCTCCCTCCAAAGTATATATTCTATAGAAATGCAAGGGGATGAAATAATGGTTGCAATCGTGATCATCTTAGTCTTTCCCTTGGTCGTATTGTCGGATGTGATCAACCCCTTTGGAGATATTCGCCCCCAAACAAATGCACCAACATTTTCCCAAAAACGCTCTTTCTGGAACTGGGACGAAGGCATCACCTGGCGGCGGGAATTCTTCGGCCTCGGAATCGTGGAATTAGGAAATCGGGATGCCCCGGAAGCCCCATCTACTTATGCCCGCTTTTCCGCAGGGTTGGAAGCGGTTTTCCCTTTTGCCACCCCCACCCGCACCATCGCTTCGGCCAATCTCCAGCTCCGTCTCGTCTGGCGCGATCGCCCCCTCGAGACCACCATGGATCCCATGGGACGCAACGCTCCAGAATGGCACCTCGAAATCCACAACGCTTACGTGGATCTTGTGGATCCCTTGGCTGTCTCAGGCCGTTTCAATCTTCGGCTCGGCCGCGCCTACCTCCCCTTCGGTCTCAACGTTCAAACGGATACCCACGCCACGTTGCTGCCGCTTTCCAATAACCGTCTTTTCGGGACAGAACGGGATTGGCAGATCACCGCATACGGTAACGCCACCGATGCGTTCGATTACTGGGTGGGGTGCCTCCTGGGCACCGGCATGGATCAGGAAATGAAAGGACAACACGGCTTGTTCATGGGCCGATGGGCGCTAGGGAATCGCTTTCTGTACGAGCGAGGGCTGGAAGGCGGAGCCGGCGTTGCGCTGGGGGAACGAATGGATCCCCATCGTGGAACTCCCGACCAACCCGTCCGAACCTGGCGGACCGGAATTGATGCCCGATATCGGTGGGCCACACGAGCCGGCTCATTCACCGCAACCGTGGAACTGGCCGGGGGAGAAGACGCCTCCGATGCAATCGTTTCCTTTCTGAACCAGTTCGACTGGCTCGGACCTACCCGTCGGTGGAGTTTCGGCATCCAATACTGGGCGATAGACCGCGAGAAATCCTCCCCTGAACTTTCCCCCGGCCCACACCAAGAACACATTCAAGCCACTCCTATACAGAAAACGGAGTTGCATCCGGAAGGAACCCAACAAGGCGCCACACTGGTCGGAACCCGCTACTTCCGTAATGATCCAACCCGTGGCGCTCTCCACTGGATCGCACTGGCTCTCGAAATTCCCTTCGACGCCTCTCATGAAATCCAACGTGTACGACCAGCCCTTCATTACTATCGCTATTGGTGACGCCATGCCTAGGCAATTCCATAAGAAACCCCTGCGCCAAAAGATGGTTTGGCGAATTGTACTTCTCTCCACACTCTTCGCCGGCACCCGCCAAGCCCAGGCCGCCATCGGCTGCACCCTGAGCAACCCAGGCCGTGATCTGAAAACCCTCTACCCCGAAATGACCTCCTACCGTGAAGAACTCCGGGAAATCCGACGGCTTCCGGAGAGCGCAAACGCGTTCGAATGGTTCCAGGAACGGCTCGCAAGCCCCCTCGACCCCGTCTACGAAGGCGCAGACACGCCCTATACCTTCTACCTCGTTTTTCAAGGAAACCGTCTTCTGGGCTACGTGCATGGTGTAAACGTCCCCGGCCGAGGAGGTGTCATTCAAATTTTTCTCGCGGTGGACCCAGAAACTGCGGCTATCACACGCTTGTTTTTCCAACGACTCGAAACCCCCAGTAGCGCAGCCCTGCGCGATCGGACTGTCCGTGATCAATTCCAAGGCTTAACCCTGGCGGATTTTTACATGCATGATTACTTTCAAGCCGCATCGCCCGGCCATGAAGCGGACAAAGTCGGACGCCTCTCCCCGCCCGCGCGACTTCCGCCTGACGCATGGACGGACTGGCACGCCATCCTCCGAGGAGTCCGAAAAAATCTCCTCTTGCTGGACCTTTTCCTCTTTCATCGCCGCCACGATCCGTTCTTCAACCGAGCCCGTGAACTTCTGAACCCAAAGGAGAGCCCCTCATGAACCCCCTCCGACTATCCCGCATTCTGCCCCTCTGTTTGGCCCTTCTGGCGACCAGTTTGACCGCCGGCTGCGGCCGAAAAACGGCTACCCATTTCGGCGAACCGTTCTCCAACGTTCCCCGCGTGCCAATCGCCGACCTTCTCGAACGACCCAACGATTTCTACCGGAAACCGATCCGCGTCGCCGGAGAAGTCGAACGGCAATGCCCTGCCTCCGGTTGCTGGCTCTTCCTCCGTGATGCGGAAGGAAGGACCATCCGGGTGGAGCTGGGCGATACCTTCCAAACCCTGCCGCGATTCGTGGGGGGCAAAGCCGAGGTCGAAGGGGAGTGGGTGGGACGGGGAGACCACCACGAGTTCATCGGCACCCGAATCGCCTTCTCGGCCGCGGAAAAGGAATCGCCATGAACTACGGAATTTTGGCCTGGAAAAACCTCGCCCGCCGTCCGGTCCGAACCGCTCTTACGGTTGTCGGGGTGGGAATGGCCACCGCGGTGGCGGTCAGTCTGGGAGGCTTCAATCTCGGCTTCCGCGCGGCCATCAGCCGAAGTATCGAGCAACTCGGTTTTCAAGTGATGATCATGGCCAAAGGCTGCCCCTACGAAGCCGCCACGCTCATGCTGAAGGGCGGAACCGGCTTGCTCTACCTCCCTGAATCCGCTCATGAACAAATACGGACCGATCCCGATATCGAAGCCATTACACCCGTCTTCCTCGGCGTGGCCGAAAAACCGGCCGGCGGACCGGAAGAAAACACGGGACCTTCGGCATTCACTCTTATCGCAGGAATTGAAAGGGAGTCTTATGCCAAAATGAAACCCTGGCTCCAGTTCAAATCCGGGCCGGGTTTCGACGGAGGACGGTGGTTTTCCCCCGATGCCGCCGCAGAGGCCGTGATGGGGTTCGAAGCCGCTGAATATGAACAGCGGAAGGTCGGCGACTTGTTTTATATCACGGTCGTTCCGCACGGGAAAACCGAACCCGAATTCCATGCCTTTCGCATCGTGGGCGTCCTCGAAAGGACGGGCACCCAGGACGACGGAACTGTCTTCGTTCCGCTCCATACAGCGCAAAGGATTTTCGGGAGGGAAGGTCAATTGACGATCGTGGGAGTCACCCTCCGCCAGTTCAACGCTATCCGAATGCGCGAGTTCGAAGGGCGTTGGATGTCTATTCCAGAAGTGCAGGTCGTCAGTTTGGAACAGGTCAAGGGAGCCTTGGTCTCGCTCGTCGGAACCGCCCAAACAATGGTCGCCGCCGTGGCGGTGATCGCCATCCTCGTGGCCATGATCGGGGTTCTCAACGCAATTCTCATGAGCGTGTACGAGCGGACGGCCGAATTCGGAATCCTCAAGGCGATCGGTGCCGAACGCCGACAAATTTTTTACCTCGTGTGTCTCGAAACGCTGATCCTCTGCTTCGCAGGGGCTCTGGCGGGCAGCGGGGTTGCGGCCGGCGGCGCCGGCTTGACCGACGCGACGCTCCGCCGTCTGCTCAACCTCGGCCTCACACAGCCAATGGTGCTCATCACCCCTCGCTTGTTGGCCGCCGCCATCGGGGGGGCAATCGCTCTCGGGCTCTTGGCGGCGCTCTGGCCAGCAGCCCGGGCCGCGGCATTGCGCCCCGTCGAGGCCATTCGGAATCAGGAATAACAGGAGAATCCGGATGCCAACAACACCGCTCATTTCCGGATACGGCCTCCAACGCCATTATCGCCGCGGTATTGAAACGGTCCGAGCGCTCGACGGCGTGGATCTCGAAATCCGCGCCGGCGAATCCCTGGCGGTGATCGGCCCCTCCGGTTCGGGAAAAACGACGCTGCTCAACGTCCTAGCCGGGCTCGATGCTCCCACCGGCGGCCAATTGACGATCGGCGGACAGCGGGTGGACGGCCTTTCCGAACAGCAGTTGACCACCGTCCGGCGCGGTTTTTTCGGTTTCGTCTTCCAAAATTTCCACCTGATCCCCACCCTGACGGTCGCCGAAAATATCGTCCTCCCCCTTCTCTTCCTCCGACGACCCGTCGTTCGGCACGAGGTGGAACAGGTCCTGGAAGCGGTCGGCCTTTCCCACCGCGCCCACCATTATCCCCGCGAACTCTCGGGCGGACAGATGCAGCGCGTCGCGGTGGGGCGCGCCTTGATCGTCCGCCCCCGCGTCTTGGTGGCAGACGAACCGACGGGAAATCTCGATACCGTCACGGCCGACGCGATCGTGTCCCTCTTCCTCACTTTGGTCAACCGCGAAGGGCTTGCCCTGCTTCTCTCCACCCATAATCTCGAACTGGCAAGCCGCTGCGATCGAATCATCCGTCTCAAGGACGGTCAAATCGTTCCGCCGGTCTCGCCCCCTCAATCCCTGCGGTAATCCTCCGGCCGGATCCCAAGCCGCCGAATAGCATAGTGAAAAATACGGGGAGTGGTTTTCAGAAGACGGGCCGCTTCGTTGCAGCGGCCGCGGCTCCGCTTCAAGGCGTCGATGATCAGTTCACTCTCGTACGCGTCCATCATCTGCTGCAGACTCACGCCTTCGCGCGGAATTAACGCCGTTCGAGTGGCTTCCGCCGTCTGAAGGGTCGGCGGCAAATGGTAGCCGTGAATCACTTGGTCGGTCGTGACCAAAACCGCCCGCTCGATGCAATTCTCTAATTCCCGAACGTTGCCCGGCCAGTGGTAAGCCATCAGCATATTGATCGCCGAAGACGAAATGCGCACCACCGGTTTCCGGTGGATTTCGCTGTACTTCCTGACGAAATGATCGGCCAAAAGAAGGATGTCCGGCCGCCGCTCCCGCAATGGAGGAAGGTGGATCGGAAAAACGTTCAAGCGATAATAAAGATCCTCTCGAAACTTCCCTTCCTTCATTGCCGCCTCAAGGTTGCGGCTCGTGGCGGCAATGATCCGAACATCCACCGGCATGCTCGCCTCCCCGCCAACCCGCTCAATCACCCGTTCCTGCAGAACGCGAAGCAAACGCACCTGAACGGAGGGCGAGATATCGCCGATCTCGTCTAGAAACAACGTGCCGCCGTGCGCCAACTCGAATCGGCCCTTCCGGGGCTGATGCGCCCCGGTAAAGGACCCCTTTTCATGGCCAAAAAGCTCGCTTTCAATCAGATGTTCCGGAAGGGCGGCGCAGTTGACGGCCACAAAGCGTCCGTTTCGCCGAGAACTGCTCACGTGGATGGCTCGGGCCACCAGCTCTTTTCCTGTGCCGGACTCGCCGCGAACTAATACCGTTGCCGTACTGTCGGCCACCTGCGCAATCTGCTCATACACCCGGCGCATACTGTTGCAGTTTCCGATGATGTTCGCCGGTCGATACCGGTCGTCCAACTGCTCGCGAAGCCGGCGATTTTCAGCCAGGAGATTTTCCCGCTCTTCCACCTGGGTGCGAATACGAAAAACGGTCTCCGCTAAGAGGTCCGCAATCAGCTTCAAAAAGTCGGCATCCCGTTTCAGTTCGGCCGTAGATGCCGGGGGGCGGTCCACACTCATCGTTCCGATAACCCGGTTCTGATGCACGATCGGCACACAAATAAAAGCCAACGTTTGGGCTTTTCGCGCCCGGGTGCGATCAAGAAAGGCAGGCTCCTTCGTGATGTCGGGAACGATGGCAATTCGCCCGGTCTGGGCAACCTGGCCTGTAATGCCTTCGCCCAGGCGGTATCGGCCACGGTTCTTCTCCTCCACCGTAAGCCCTCGAGACGTCTCGATCGCCAGTTCGTCCGACTCCGGCCTCAAGAGGGAAAGAGTCCCCCGCGTCATCCCAAACTTCGTCTCCAGAATTTCAAGCACTTCCCCCATCAGCTGGAGGATATCGGTGTTCTGCGCCGTCGCCTGAGAAATTCGATAAAGCGTTTCCAACTCGCGCTGACTGCGCGTCTCATTCATGCAGGCAGTATATCGGCTCCAAGCCTTTTTGTCATGCGGCCCTTTGCCAAACGGGTACGGAAACCGCTTGCCCACCAAGACCCGATTCCGCCATTCTATCTGATTATGAACGCCGTGATTTTCGATATGGACGGGGTCCTGACGGATTCCGAACCGCTCATCTGCGAAGCCGCCATCGCGATGTTCCGGGAAAAGGGCCTCCGCGTCCACCCGGAAGACTTCCGCCCCTTCGTCGGCACCGGCGAAAACCGCTACATCGGCGGCGTGGCGGAACAGTATGGCCTCGCGCTCGATATTCCGTCCGCCAAGCGACGCACCTACGAAATATACCTCTCCCTTCTGCCCGGCCGACTGCAGGCATTTCCAGGCGCGGTGGAGCTCGTCGCGCGCTGCCGAGCCGCCGGTCTCAAAACCGCCGTGGCCTCCAGCGCCGACCCCATCAAAGTCCATGCCAATCTCGACGCCATCAAGCTCCCGCCCGCCGGTTGGGATGCGATCGTCACAGCCGAAGATGTCATACGGCGAAAACCGTTCCCAGATCTCTTTCTCGCGGCGGCCCAGTGTCTCGGATTCGCGCCGTCAGAATGCGTCGTGATCGAAGACGCCATCAACGGGATTACCGCCGCCCGCGCCGCCGGGATGCGATGCATTGCGGTGGCCCACACCTTTCCCGCCGAACAGCTTCAAGAGGCCCATAAGGTCGTCCGGCGGATTGCCGATCTTACGTTGAACGATCTGATGGCGCGGTAACCCCCGCCTTGTGGACCACCACCGTTTCGACATGACCGCCCCGCAGGACGGCGGTCTCATCAAATACCGCGAGCCGGATTTCTTTCGCCCCTTTTCGGTCAAAGTCGTAAATAAGGTACTGGACCCCCTCTTCGTCCTCAACCCCATCCGGATAGGATACGCCCAGCCGCTCATCGATCAACAGACCGCCCTTCCAACTTGTCCCATCATCCTCAGATAGAAACGCCGTCAAATGGGACCGCTCGGTCCGGACCTCCAGCCCGCCATGCTTGACCAGCAACAGGCGCCCCGATCGCAACCGCCGGATGAAAAAGCGGGAGGCTGTATGAGGCACAGATGAGGGTTCGACGGGCGTCCACGTCCAGCCCCCGTCGCGCGATTCGCTGTGCCCGATCCCGTAACGGGTTCTTACCCACATCCACAGGGAACCGTCACGCCGCTCAAGGATCATGTGCTCGTCGCAATTCCGGTCGTCCGGGTTTGGAATATTCGCACTTCCCCGCTGCTCCCACGTCCGTCCCCCGTCGCGCGTCGCCCACACGCCCGCGCTTCCTTCCCTCCGCCAGCGCGCAACCGGGAACAGCCACTCGCCGTTCGATCGAACCGTGGGCTTGTTCATCATCACGCCATCAAAAAGACGTTCCGGCGCCGTCCATTTCGGCCGAGCACAGGCCGAATCGGAAGTGCGGATGGCCCAAACCCCGGCCCTCCCATCTGTGTGATGCTCGTAACCCTGGGACCAGAAAAACCACAACCGGCCCTGGGGATCATGCCATAAGCACGGATCATAAGCCCGTACGGGACCTTCCCCGTCCGGGTCAATCACCAGCGAGGGGGGTTCCCATGGCCCTTGGGCAGAAACCGTCGTGGCCAAAAGCACATAGTTGTGCCGGTCTTCCGTCACACCTCCACCATACCAAGCGGCCCATAACCGACCGTTCGGGGCCCGCTCAATCGCGGGAATCCCCTGAAACTTTCGATTAACGCACGCCTGTTCCGACCGAAGCGGCCCCATATATCCCGGCGGATTCAGAAACGGTTCCGAATGGTTCATGACAGCGTCCTGGTGTTGCGGGTTACTAAATCACGCCAGCCCGATTCCCCACTTGTCGATCGTCAATCAACCCCCGTTCGTCCATCTCCTTGAGAAAATGCAGCCGCCGGAGCGGATGGCCGCCGCGCCGCAATAGCATCGGAATCGCCCGGCCGGCCAGACGGAAGACTTCCTCCATGTCGCCCGTCATCTTCCCGAATGCCCATGCGGCAAAGAAATCCATCCCTCGCACATCGTTCACGCTGAAACTCCCCGGCCGGATCGCCCGCCGGAGAAGCCGAACGCCCAACGCGCGGTAGAATCTTTCGCCCGTCACTTCCCATAAACGGTACAACCCGGCAAAACTGGACCAGTCCCCGTATCCGGTAATGAGCTTGTGCGGGGGATCCTGCGCCGTCTGAGGATATGGATACTGGAACACGCCGTACCGCTTTTCCCACTTCAAGAAGAAATTCCGAATGAGATGACGAGCCGCCCTGAGATACTTTCGATCGCGCGTCAGCCGGTAAGCCGCTGCCAGATTCACAAGCGGCACGCCGGCTTCCCGCCCATCGCAGCACACCATGTCCGTTTTGTGGTAAATCCACCAGACGTGATTGTCGGCGCATCCGAGAACCGCCCGCCGCGCGCGTTCGTCCCCCGATAAATAGTAATAGGCCAGAAGTCCTTCCGCCCATTGATGGCTCGGATAGACGCACCCGATGAAATGCTGGCCCGTATGGGGAATGAGCCCTCCCCTCTGGCGGGGATCGGTGCTCCATTCGCAGAAATCGACCTCCATATAATGACGGGCACACTCTTTCCCGTGATCCCACGCATAGGTCTGTCCCGTCCGCAGAAAATGTTGGAGCGGGAAAAAGACGTTGAGGTCGTCCTCGTTGTTCGTGCAATAGGCGCCATCCGCACTGACCTGATCGCCGAAATGAAACATCCCGATCGCCGGCAGCCGATCATAGGTGTGCCGGGCAGGATTTCCCGCCGCCGGAACAGGCTCGATCAGATTTTCCAGCAGCGGATATTTGTCCGGTTGGTATTTCAGAATGTGATGACAGTCCAGTACTTGGCAAAAAGCCGGCCATGCGGGATCGAACGCGATATCCACCGGTTCGACATACCCGTATTCCCACCGCGCGTGAATATCCAACACCTCATCCATGTCCAACGCCCGTTGCTCGCCCGTCAGCCACAGGATGTGACTCTTACTGACCCCCATGACGATCTCCATCGGGGAAGACCATTCGGGCCAAATATTGTACACGAGCCGGTTTTCATCGATCGAAATGCTCTTCGGATGAAGTTGCCGAAAATGTTCAAACGTGGTGACCAGCGTAAACTCCTTTTCCCGCCATCCGACGGCTGGATGGACTTCCCGCGTCCGATGGACGTTGGTGAAGGCCCGAAATCCGGACCCTTGCCCCGGCCGCATATGAAACGGCATCGCGTGAAACTCTTCCTTCAGACTCTCCCAATTCCGCACGAACAAGGCACCCCCCGCCGAGGGATGCGCCGCTTTCGGACCGGGAAAGGTGGCCGCATAGTTGTCGAGATCCCCCGTCGCGGAAGCCACGACCTCCAGATTCTCTGCAATCGTCACATTCCGTTGCCGACAATCCGCCCCATGATGCAGTTGACGGACGAGCTTAACCGCGGCCGGATCCATCGCCGTCGGAATGACAAGCCGAATGAAGCGAACCCGGAAAACGCCCTCCCGAGGCTCGCGACCGTAAAAGGTGTGCTCCAGTTTGAGGTCGGGAGAATTGGCCGTCAGCGTGAACCGAAGCGTGAAATCCAAAAACGTCGAACCATCACGCGCCCGATGTTTGCCCTCCAGCGCCATCACGGTGCGCAAGCGGTTTTGATCAAGCACACGGAAGGTATAGGGGCCGGATTGAGAGGCCCGAAACAATTTACCCCCCCCATCCGAAACTTCCAAATCCACAAGGGAACCCGGTCGGATGATCTCCTGCCCGTTGAGAACCAGCCGCTGGATGAGAGATCCCCCCTTTTCCGATACCGTCACCTCGCTCAGGCCGTTGGAAAGCGTCCATTCCTGCCCTTTTCTGCGCAGCGTGACCGGATGACGCACGAAGACGTTCGCTCTCGGTTGGAGCTCCACAAAAATGGAAGTTTCCTCCTGCCCCCGCAGCGGTTTGAGGATGTCCATCAAAAGCCACTCGATGCTTCCATCGGGCCGGCGTTGAAGAACTTTGCTCTCGGCAGCCAACGGTTTCCCCTTTGCATCCACGACCCGCGCGTGCTCAGGTTCCCGAACGGCTCCGGGAGGAAGAGGCACCCCCCGGGTAATCAAATAAGCCGGCAATTCCGCCAGCGTTTCGTTTCGCAATCGGATTTCGCCACGCTCCATGGAATAGGCTCCTTGAACTCCAACCGGTTCAGACGCGGTATCGCCCATGATCCTTGAGCGCCTGAATCATCGCCATCATGTTGGCCACCGGCACCCGGGCCTGCAAGTTGTGAATGGTGCTGAACACGTAGCCGCCGCCCGGCTTGAAAATGTTCAGCCGTTTCCGAACATCCTCATACACCTCCTCCGGTGTCCCGAACGGAAGCACATGCTGCGTGTCCACACCCCCGCCCCAGAAGGTCAGCCGAGCGCCATATTCCCGCTTCAACTCCGCCGGGTCCATCCCCCACGCGCTGGTCTGAACGGGATTCAAGCAGTCGAGTCCGCTCCGCACAAAAGCCGGAAGAAACTGCCGGTTGCTGCCGCAGCTGTGCTTCCACGTCTTCCATGGCGTGTGGGAATGGACCCAGGAATTGATCCGGGTATAATAGGGCTCGTAAAACCGCTCAAACAATTCGACGCTGAACATTCCGGAACGCTGAGTCCCAAAGTCCGCACCGTCAATCCCCAAAATATCAATCCGATCCCCCAACCCCTTCCAGAGCCGTTCCAAGGTTCGAAGATCCGCTTCCGTCTTAAGCGCGAACAGTCGGTCCACATACTCCGGATCGCTCGCCATCAAACAAAGCCAGTCGGGAACGTTTCCCACCATGGGCGGACCAAAATCATGCCAAATGCCAAGCAGCAACGCCTTCCCCGTCAAACGCAGCCGTTCGGCTTTCTGCACCAGAAATTCCAGTTTGGCGTCCGGCATCAATGTCCGGCACTGCTGTTCCAAGTCATGGAGCGGCGGAGGAACGAAATCGTCATGCAATGTCTGGTCGCCGACATGGTCGAAATAGTACCCATTCTTCGGCATGATCCCCACCGGACGGCCGTTCGGGTCGCCCCCCTCTCGAAGGAGCCAGGATCCATCCTCCGTCGTCTCCACACGAAAACGACCCGGGACCAGAACTTCGGTCCCGTCCCAGAGGGCAAACGGTTTCCAGTCCCGACGCGACAGCCCGAAAAAGAGCGCATCGGGCTCCACGGGCAGCACGTCAATCCCAAGGGCCTCCACGACATCCCATTCCACCTCGCCCAGCATCTGATAAGGCTCATAAACCTTGACCAGCCGCTTTTCCAAACCCAGCGCCTTTCGAAGCGCAATCAGGGAAAGAGCCATAATGCCGCTCATGATCGTCCCACCCATGTCGAGCGGAACCCGGTCCGGCTCTCGGTGCTCAATTGCCGCTAAAACCCGTTCGCGTGAATTCACAGTTCCTCCGTCGGTCCCCCATTAAGGCCGAAGCACCCTCTCGGGTCAAGATTTCTGATTAACCTTCTAAGGGAAGGCACTGTCAAGATTTGTTTGGACATTGGGTTGAGAGGAGTGGGGCGAGGGGAGATCGGTTTGAAGAGCTCTGCACAGAGGTTGGGGGTCAAGAGCTTGCGGCGCAGCAGGGAAGGCCACAGCTGGACCTCGCAAAAGCATTCCAGGCCGTTCTGGAACCGTGCGATGGCTTCCGGCTCCTGAGCATGCCAGCGCTCCCAGAACCTCTGCAGCGCTTCTCTCTGCCAGCGGGGATGGGTTTGGGCAAACGCTACAGACCCGCGCGGCCAAAACAGTTCCACCGTTCCTCCCGCTTTGACACCGAGTGCGACCCCCACGGGACGCTTTTTCGCGCCACCCTGCTTGATCCGCAGATACATCCCCTCCAGAATCAGTCCCACGGATTCGTCGGCCAAGGCCCCCTTGCGAACGTTCTGCAGACTTGCCACAAGGACCTGAGCGCATCCAACTCTCGCCCGCGCCGCCGGCGGCCATGGCGGTAATCCGGCCGACCCGGCGCCTCCCCGCTCGTCCTTCACCGCCCCAAGCGGCTTATCGGCCTCCTGCTCCAGCACCCGTTCGAGCCGCTCCTTCAACTCCTGCCACAACCGGTCCTGCGAATAAACTGCCCATCACTCCCTGTTCTCTGCTTCCCTCGCCGCGTTGGTTATAGATCCTCCGTGGTTGAATAATCCCACGCTGCCGTCATCGAAACGCATGCGCTGGCCGCTGCCATGATCGTTGACCAGTTGCGCTGCCCGCACAAGTTCCTTCTGAAATATGACCAGCCGATCGCGCAGACGTTTCGCAGCAGCCACGACGACGCCTGTGTCTTCTCCAGCTTTCCCCGGCTCCGCCGAGGCCATGGCTCAACGCCTGCCGGCGGCCTTCGGTTCAGTTCGAGCACGCTTCGGTTCAGCGGCGAAGATGCAGAAGTTCTGTGGCGTAAACCCCGCCACAGAACAGAGCGGCCAGTCGCAGTGGTTACACCGCCGGTGGTCGGCACCCAAATTCGTCCTCCAGACCTTCCACGTGTGCCCGCATCTCGATCCGCTATTCCATCTGGGCAAAGGATGGCTCGTTCGTCTCCTTTAACGAAGGCCCCACGTAAACTTTCGGACGAACAATCCCCCCTCAGCCTTCCCTCCATTCAAGGAAAGTCAATTCCCATGGGTAAAAAACAATTTCCCTGACCCCTTGGGCGTCTGTGCTGTATTGAGAACGAACGGCCAGAGGCGTTTCCTCTGCCCGCTCGGGAAGTGCCGCCGTCCAAACGCTGGCCCGGCGCCACTCTCCGCGCCGCGGATGCTTAAGAGTGATAGACCGGGCTTTCCCGCCATCGTTCAACACCAGGACCCGCCATAATTCATCGTTCCCCGGCCGCCCCAGGACCAGCGCATCGATGCCTTCAACTTTTTCTGGAACATGAACGGCGGGGGATCGGTCTGTACCCCAAGGCCCATGACCGTTCGAGCATAGGCCGGAGTTCGTTCGATCGCCGGATGTTCCGAATGTACTGTTCGGCCGTCCTTTTGCTCAGCCCCGGGTTCGTCCAACACAAGATCGGTTCTCTTCTCCATCATCGTGTTTCACTCCCATGCGCCGCAGGCAGAGAGGCAAAAAGCCGTCCAACCTCAAAAACAACTCCCTCGGCATCCGATCATGCAACCCAATCGCTTTCCTCAACCCCCTGAAACGTGGTCATGAGCCGCCCGCTCGGAACGCTTTTTCGAAAGAGAAACGGACAGGCATTGCCCACTCTCCATTTCCCGTTCGGATGGCAAAAGAACCTCCCCGGCCCCGTCCAAAATAAGACGGCGCACGTTGAGCCGACCCTCCTGAACCGTGACGTTCACCTTCCAGCGTCCTGTTCCCGCCGACGTGAGTTCGTACACGCCCCACGCATAACCCGTGGACCAAAAATGGCGCCCCTCGCGGGGGATAAATCGGAGCGTTCGAGTAACCGCAGAATAGTGAAACCCCGTCCATGCCAAAAACGCCCCCCAACTCGCCATCGCCCGCCCATAGTGATGGCCGCATTCCGCTTCATTAAAAGGATTGCGGCGCTTTCCGTCGTAACGGGACCGGATATCGGCGATCGCCTTCAGCCCGTTTTTCTCCTGGCCCTCATAAATCATATGAGCGGCTGCCGTGTATTCAAAACCCGTCATCACCTCATTGAAATAGGGAAAAGGTTCCTTGGGGCGCCGCCCGCGAGGATAGGAGGCCATCAATAAAGCCGTCTCGTCGCTCAAGGCAAACGACCGGAGATGATTGAAATGCCCGTAGAGGGGAGACCGCCGATTATACTTCCAGATGCTCTGGAGTGTTTTCCGGATCTTCCTCCGATCGGCCAGATAACCCAGGTCGCAGAGGTGCGCCAGATGTTGTCCCACCAGCTGATCCGCCAAACAACCGGAACCGAGCTGAGCGGTCGGTTGGGAAGGATCTTTGGCTCCCATGCCTACTTGAAGGCCAGCCGCGATGGCGGAAGGATCGGCCGGAGGACGGATCTCATGCTCGTAATACTCCCCATTGAACAAATGGGTATCCACCCATGAAGAACCCTGCTCAAAGAGTCGGCGGCAACGCGCCGCAAAATCCCCTTCGCCAAGATACCGCGCCATCTCCTCCGCCGCCCGAAGCGCCGCAAGGTACCAGAATTGCATCTGGGGGTTTGGCCCATAGTACTCCACGTCCATCGTATTATGCTGACACCCTTCCATCACCCCGTCCTGATCGGCATCCCATCCGCCGGGAACCCAGCAAAATTCGAGAGCGCGACGGACTCCCGGCCACAAGTCCCGCAGCCAGGCGTCGTCGCCCGCCAATTGCCACTCCCGATACATTTTGACGATACACCCCAGCTGACCGTCGGCCGCCGCTTTCCCGAACGTCGCGGCGCGTCCCAAGGGCAACTCCGCACGGAACGCCATCAGGCCGTTCTCCTGCAGCGCGTACCGAAACTCCACTTCGCGCATCGAACGGGCCAGTTCGCCGTAAAGAAACGCGGTCGCCGGTTCGTAGTTCCAGACATGCGTGCAGGAACCGAAACAGCATCCCGACTTGTCGTGGCACCCCTCCCACGCCATCAAATGGCCGGATTCAATCCGAAAACAGGTCTGCGATCGGAGCGTACTCAAATTGAATAATGCCGCCTCCTTGATTGCATCGGGCCCGTCGCTCGCACAGAACGCTTCCACGAACCGAACCGTCCGACGCTCCAATTCCACGAGATGAGGCGCCGTCTTTTCGATGACATCCCACGCGTCCGAATACCGCGTGGCATAATAATTCCCGACAATTGCCTGCTTCGTCTCCTTCGAATCCGTTTCGGAGGAATGCCACCCCTGGCGATTCGGAAAATGCCAGCTCAACAGAAACGTCACTGCCCGCTCGCCATTCGGAGGAACAATGACCTGAGCCGCCAGGGACCCCATCGGCATAAGATCCCCCGCTGAACGCTGGACCTCTTCCAAACGTCCGTCCGCACTCAAATCATCCCAAAAATCCAGGAGCGGGAACCCCCACCCCCCCCCTCTCCATGCCGTGCGCGTACTGATCTCTTGGACATCCGTCGTCAAAGCCAGTGTGCCCCAGCGGGGATGATCCGCCGGTACGCTCGTGCTGGAGAAAAATAACCCGCGCCATCCGTTCGCTCCAACCCGAACCGTGGTCGTATTGGGCCCCCACTCTTTCGGACGATCAGGTGCTCCAATGAAATTCTGCAGATTCCCGCAGACCGCGGCGACCACCCGCTTGGACGTCCGGTTGCGTAGCACATACCGAAGGACGGCAAGGGGAATCCCACTCGCCTCGACATCGGCCGGAACCATAGGGTTAAAGGCCTCGAGGCGGACTTCCAGAGGCACCTCGGGATCGGAAAGCCGGACCGCCGCCAAAGGATAGGCCGTTTCAAACACGCACCTTCGGAACCGCGGCAGCCCATGATTGGGCGTAGGACATCCGCTGGCCCCTTCAAACTCGACCGGAAGAATCGCACCTTCCAATGCCCGTATGACGGCTTGCCCCCCCGTTGGTTGCGCATACAGCACAAAAAAAGTATGGTCGGGTTGAAAACCCTTCGCAGGGCGATTCCCCAATTCCCAGTCCCGCAACTGCCCCCGCCCTCCCAGCGAGACGGTTCCCGTTCCGATTCCCCCCAACGGCATCGCGACACGGAACAAATGCTCCCCTTCATAACATCGCAGCACGGGCCACGACGGTTTCACACAATGGTTTTTTTTCACGATCGTCCCTTTCGGTTCGTCCATTTTGACGCCATCAAAAACAATCCTAACCGTTCACCCAGTCCGAATCGAGAAGGTTAATCCTCCCCCAACACGTCCTCTCCGCCGAGAATCGGTGTGCGCTTCCTGTTCCCTGAGCCCCCGTCATGGACGCCTCATGGTTTTGTTCCTCCCGCTCCAACACCGCCCGGGCAAAACGCCGGGCGCTGTTCCACGCCTGGCTGGTCATGGCGGCCAATTCCAGCACCATTCCCGCCATTGGCCTGAATAATCCCTCCTGTGGCGATCCGTGTCCGGCACGTGAGATAGACCCCTCCGCCCGCGCCGCCGGAGTTGCCCGACCAACCCCAAGCATTCTGAGCATTCGCACGGATCGTTCCATGAATTTCGGCTTGCCCCGCCACATGAATCCTCACGGCACCACCCCCGGCACCTCCATACCCCGCCGCCTGAACCCCTTTGATCCCCCCATGGTAGCCCCGCGCGTCCACGTCAATTGAGACCCCGAATGCCACCGTAAGACTTGGCGGAGCGGCCACCCGAATCCCGTCCGGACGGCCTGATCATTGCCGATGAGCACCTGGTGCCAAACACAACCGCCGGCTTACTGAGTGCCAATATCCATGTGCCCGAATCGATGGAGGTCGTAGCGTACGCCAATTTCCCGCTTCCCTCCCAGTCCCATGTCCCCGCGCTGCGCAGGGGGTTCGATGCGCATACCATGCTTATGGCCGCCACCGAAATCGGGGTCAACGATTTTCCCTAGGCGTTTTCCACCTCCGTGAAACGGTGACCCTTGGCAATCTGGCCGCCCCTATAACACACAAAACGCACGGGAACCCACAATCGTTCACCCCAAAACGATCATTTGAAACACCATAGCTGAGAACCTCGCGAGGGAAGTCGGACGACCGGAGGCAGAGTTTCAAGCCGTTCCTCCCATACCCCCGTCACCTGGCTTCCAACCCGCTCGGGTATCAGGGCTCCAAGCGCAATTTCCGCGACTTCCTCACGCCAGTTGAAAACCCCAATCAATCCCTCCGAACCCCCCTCCGCAATCCAAACCGCGGGCGGTTCCCCCTCCCAATCCCCAAGACCCGGACAGTAAACCTTTCGTTCCGGATTGCTCACTTCCATGGCCCGCGCTAACCGCCTCAATCGTTCCTCCGGCAACACGCGCAAATCGCCTGAAACCTCCAGAGCGCCGCCGCTAACCGCCGCAAAATTAAGCCACGTCTTCCAACCCTCCTCGTCAAAAAAGCGACTCCAGCCAATCGAATCCACGTTGGGCAAACAGGGCGACTCCGGCATAAACATCCGCGTGTTGGCCGTCCACCAGGCAATGCGACGGGCCGTTGCCCAGTCCCCACGCCCAATATCCACCGCATTCCGAAAATAGTCCGCCTGCGCGAGAAACGGATGGCCCGTCCCCGCCACAACGCACCACCCAAAAAATCCATCCCGCGGCAGATGGCGCCGGAAGATGGCCTCCAGCTCGTGCCGCCATTCAACGGCTGTCCGTCCTTGCTCCCGGAACCGAACCCGGCGGCCGTTAAACGCGAAACTCGAGAAATCAAGCTTGACCCCTTCGAACCCCCAGTCGCCAAAAACCGTCGCGCAAAGCCGATCAAGATATTCCCGAACGCCCGCGATGGAAGGGTCCAGCACCGCAGTGCCTCCATACCACCGGTCGAAAAGAAGGGGACTGCCGGTATCATCCCGAAGCACCCAATCGGGATGCTCGGCGATCATCCTGGATCCCAGACTGGCCCAAAGCCCTAACCAGAGAGCCGGCCGAAATCCTTCCCCTCGGATTCGCTCAGCCAAAGCTTTAGGACCAGAAGGGAATCGGACGGGATTGAAGGGCGTTGTTAAATCCCCATAACAAAGATCAATCATCGGCCGTTGACGTGGCGAACGAGCCGCTTCATAGCCATGGTCGAGTTGCAGGAATTTCACCATCGGAAAATACTGTTGCAACACGGGGATCTGCCCGAGCAGTTTTTCTTCGGTGATGTCCGCCATAAAATCGTAATTCCAAGAGCAGTAGATGCGCTGGCGACCGAGCGGATTTTCCGCCCGTCGGGCAAAGACGCCCGTCGCCCGCAAATGGCGAAGATAATTCTCGACGGCCCGCTGAGGATCGCGATGGGGGACCAGCTCGAAATACAAGCTTTCCCCGGTTAGGGACTCCCCCGGGGCGAGGGTCACATGGCCAATTCCCGTCGGCCGCTCTTCGATCTCGAAGAACCATCGGTCCGCACCCAGCATTCGCCCCCGGAAACGAAACAAGGCGTCAAACCGCTGTTGCGTGGCTTGGGCAATGAAAAGTCCCACCGGATGCGCCGCGGCGGCAAGGAAAAGACCGGGAAAGATGTAATCCTCCGAATTTCCATACTCGACGGGCTGGTTCGTCAGCGGCATGGCAAGCCGATTCCCCTCGACCGTTCCGATCCGAAAATAGTCGCCGCGCAGATTTTCCGTCGCAAATAGGCGGGGGTTGAGCATGGACGGGAAATAAAGCGGCATTCCATCCGCTTCAGCGGTCGCCTGCCAACGAATGCCCTCGAGCCGTATCGGCGCACCCGTTCGATTAAAAACCACCGCCCGCGCGAGAAGGCCGCCGCTGGGTTGTTGTTCGAGAGAAAGCTGCGTGTCGGGCCTGTAATCCAAGGATCCCCCAGGCGCGAGAAGAGCGACGGGGGCGAATTGACGCAACCCGACGCCGTACGTCGAATCCAGGATTTCGAAGGAATCCACGCGCGGCAGGATAAAAGAGGGCATGCCTCAAAGTCAAGATCGCGGTTGAAATTCTCGCCTCGCGTTCGGAGGCTTTAATTTGTTCGGCAACGGATCCCATGCGGTCCCGACCCGAAGCGTCCGTTGACCACGCCCATTCGGACAGGACATCCCAAAAAGCGCGGATGCGCTCCAGGTTTTTCAAGAAGATACGGTCCGGTTCAAAGCCCGCCGTATTTTATGCCGAAACGCGATCGCGTGGCCTATTTTCTGCTCTTTCCAAACCCAGGGAAAACCGATTATTGAAGATACGGAGTGACCCCAAGCCGCCCCATCGTTCCACCGCTGCACAGTGGAGTAGGGATGGTGCTGATCACACTTCCGAAAGTGTGTCCAGCGCCGCTGTTCATTCAGATGCTGTAGTCGTATGCCTAAACAAGGACACTCCAGGAGCGTTTTTCGTATAACTTCTCCTCTTCCAACAAGTTTCCCACTGGTTCTGTTTTTTGGCGAGCTTCGGCTGGCCGTCGGTCAACTCCCCCATTCTCTAAAGGAAGAAATGATCTTTATCACACTTCCAGAAGTGTGATATCGTGTCCTTGTGTCAACGCCTGTTACTTGAATCTGTCCTACAGCCGAAGAAAGTGTATGCGCCATACCCTGAACCCAACTCTCTGGAGAACCTGCCGTGTGATGGCCAACCGACGGCGATTGAAACTACTGGATTGGCTGTTTCAACAGGAGGAGACCACTGTTTCCGCCGCAGCCCGTCAATTCGATTGGCCTCTCGGATACACCAGCGCCGCCCTCCGCCTGCTTCAATCGCGCGGTATCCTCTCCGCCCAACGCATCGGCCGATCCGTTTTGTACCGCCCGACTCCAAACCCGACCATTCCCTTCTCGAGCGATCTTCTTGCCGCACTCCGCCAAACCCTCTCCACGCCACAGGGAACGGAACTCTCCTTCTCATTCCTAACCGCCTTCACGCATCCCCGACGCCTTGAAATCCTGCGCGCCCTCGCCGGCCGCCCCACACCACGAGACGCTCTCCCCCGCATCACCGCCATTTCAATCCCCGCGCTTAACCGCCACCTTGCAAAACTACGCCGCCGCGGCTTTGTCACTTCAGGATCCGACGGCCATCTGACAATCACCCCTCCCACTCACCCTTTGGCTATCACGTTGCTTTCCGCTGCCCTCCACCCCTCGGACTGCTTGACCAAACATCGCGCGCTGAGCCGTTCCCAACCCCTGCGCAGAATCTGTTGATTCGACACTCCCATGGCGGAAACTTAACCCCGTCGGTCATGTAAACAGCTTCGAACAGAAAAGACCTGAACGATCGCGTTTCGAGTTGTCGGTCCCTCTAGACAGCTCACAGCGGTTCCCGTTTTCCTTTCCGTCTGCGGCTTCACATTCGTATCGAGCAAATTTGCCATCTGAAGATCCTTCTACGTTCCATCTTGTCCTTCATTACCACCCGATCCCTTTTTCGCGAATCGTTCCCTTTCCCTTCTCCTCGCT
Source organism: uncultured bacterium (assembly GCA_938038445.1). Classification (GTDB taxonomy): domain Bacteria; phylum Verrucomicrobiota; class Kiritimatiellia; order CAIKKV01; family CAIKKV01; genus CALHRZ01. The sequence goes on from CALHRZ010000016.1 coordinate 28,039, forward strand.
CTAAATCCTCGCTCTAAAGAGTTTGACATATGGAGATCAAACCTCTAAGGTCCCTTCCAAAACCCTCACTTAAGGAGCGGGTCATGAGTCAGATTCCGGGCGCTGAAAAGAAAATGGTCGCAGGCATCCTCGCAATCCTCCTGGGAAGTCTCGGTATTCACAAATTCTACCTGGGAATGCAGAAGGAAGGACTTATCATGCTGCTCATCACGCTCGTTGGGGGAATCGTGACCTGCGGCGCTGCCGCCGGAGTGATGAGCGTGATCGGCATCGTAGAGGGGATTATCTACCTGACGAAATCGGACGAGGAGTTCGTAAATCTTTACATCAACCAGAAAAAGGGCTGGTTCTAGCCCCTATGGCAGCCCCGCTTCAGGCCGTTCTGGTTCAAACACCCCTTCCGCACCCCGGGCTTTTTCTTCCTTCGCAAGCGCTCGCGCCTGCTCGTATAACGCTGCCTGCGCCCGAAGTCGCTTCTCTCCCTCTCCTGCTTCCACACGCCGCCACTCCCCGTCCGGCTCCAGCCGCCGCAGTTTGCACCGATCCCTAAAATAAATCTCCAACGCCTCGTCGAGCCGCTCCCGACACGCCGCATCCTCGATCGGAACCAACAACTCGATCCGACGGTCCAGGTTCCGCGTCATCCAGTCCGCACTGGAAATGAACAGCAACGGTTTTCCACCATGATGAAACCGCAAAATCCGCGCATGCTCCAAATACCGGTCCACAAGACGCACGACTTCGATGCCCCCTCCCGCCCGCGTCGGTTTCAAACAACACACCCCCCGCACGTTCAGCCGGACCCGTACGCCCGCCCGAGCCGCCCGGTCCAATGCCAAAATGATGTCCGGATCGGATAAGGAATTGACCTTGACCGTGATTGCGGCTTCTTCGCCCCGTCGCGCATTAACGGTCTCCGCCTCGATGAGCTCCATCAGACGGCGACGAAGACCATCCGGCGCCACAGCCACCTTCTCGTACGGCAATCGCCGGCTCCAACCCGTCACTGCATTAAAGAAACGCGAGGCATCCCGACCAAAAATCTCCCGGCTCGTAAGGTAACTCACATCGCTGTAGAGCCGAGCGGTGATCTCATTGTAGTTCCCCGTGCCAAAATGAAGATACCGCCGCAGTCCCACCGCTTCCCGCCGTACCACCAGGCACACCTTCGCATGAGTCTTTAGCCCCTTCACTCCATAAACGACCTGCACCCCCGCCTGTTCCAGCCGCCGGGCCCATTCGATGTTGCGCGCCTCGTCAAACCGAGCCTTGAGCTCCACCACCGCCGTCACATGCTTGCCCTTCCCTGCTGCCCGCGCCAGCGCCGCCACAATCGGACTTTCCCGACTCGTCCGATACAAAATCTGCTTGATCGCCAACACATCCGGATCGTCCGCCGCCTCCTCCACCAACCGCTGAACAGGATCAAACGAATCATAGGGATGGACCAGCAGAATATCCTGCCGGTCCAAAAGAGCAAACACCGACGGCCCGCGACGAAACACCGGCGGCAATACAGGCGCCCAAACGGGTTCCCGTAACGCTTCATACCCAGGCATCGTGGCCAAACCCCAAAAAGAATGGAGATCCAACGGAGGTTCCATTCGAAACGTCTCCCGCTCCCCCACCTGAAGCGCCTTCCGCAACATCCGCTCAAGCAGTGAGGAACACCCCGATTCCACCTGCAAACGAACACATCCGCTCCAGGCCCGCTCCGCCAGCACATCCCGCATTCGTTCCAACAAATCCCCCGCCTTGTCCTCCCGCACGCTCAAATCCGCATTCCGCGTAATCCGAAAGGCCCGACACTCCCCCACCTGCTCCCCCGGAAATAACCGCCCGATAAAGGCCTTGACCACATCCTCCGTCAATGCATATGCATACCCCGAGCCCTCTTCCGGCGCTGCAATCAGCGCCGGCAACGCCCGCGGAATCACCACCACGGCATACCGATCCCTTCGCACCGGCCGCTCCGGATCCCCTAACCGAACCGCCAACCCCGTCGCTAACCCCGGCAAAAGGGGAAATTGACGAAAGGAACGAACCGCATGCGGCGAAAGAACCGGAAATAGCTCCCGCTCGAAAACGCGTAAAAAATGATGCCTCTGCTCGTCCCTCGCCAACGCCGGATTAAGCCGAACAATTCCCGCCTTCGCCAACCCCTGTTCAATCTCCACTCGACACCGCTCCCATTGCCGAACCAACCGTCGCACTTCGCGGGAAATGGCCTCCAGTTGCTGGCGGGGCGAAAGACCCGCCGGATCTTCGCTCAAAACTCCACCCCTCTCCAATTGAAGAAGCCCACCCACCCGGACCATATAAAACTCGTCGAGATTGGACCCCGTAATCGACAAAAACTTGAGCCGGTCCAGCAGCGGAACGGTCCGATCCTGCGCCTCCTCCAACACCCGACGGTTGAACGAAAGCCAGCTCAGTTCCCGATTGAGAAACGGCCCCTTCTTCATCCCGCTCATAGTATGATCGTTTCCGCTTCGGCCGGCAAGCACTCTGAACCGAGGAGAAGCCGACGGTGCGTACCCTTGCTTTTGAACCCTCTCCCTGCAATCGGTGCTCCCTGGGTCTGAAATAGGATCCCAATCGCATGCCGGCACGGCGTTCATGCTCAATCCAAAAGAGAAGTTTTTCAGAATCCCAAGTCGTATCCCTTCTTGAAAAAGGGAACCTGCGGAAAACAAAAGCCTCGAAAACTGAGGAAATTTCTTTCGTTCGTTGTATCACACTTTCGAAAGTGTGAGATGCGCGGATATCCCCAAGAGAAAAAAGGGAAGTAAAAATTAAAGCACAGTTTCCGGCCAAGCTCTAAAACGCCAATTTCACGATCGCATTACCCCCTGAAAGGCCTGATAAACTATTACCGTTTTGGCGCATTGCGCGAGCGAACCGGTAACTCGGCGCTTTTTCAATCACGCGCTCCCAAGCAACCCGGATCCCAAAAAAGTCACAATGGAGCCACCCCGATTTGTAAAACTCAGATTCTTGGGCGGTCCCATTCTTTCCCAAAATCGCTCACCTTATATACTCGAAAACCCGCAATGCAAAGCACGGCTCGCTTTGTTGACAGATCACAAAACAAACTCCTGTCTCCCTCGCCTCCCCACCGATCTTCCTCAAACCCTTCTTCCCTCATCTGATCCTTTAATGTTGCCCCCTCCTTACAAGGATACCGGATTGGGGATCTGCCCTTCCCGACAGCGCACCAACACGATCCATCTGTCGTAGCGCTTGGCCGGTCGCAGAAACGGCAACACCCATGATCACCTCCGGCGGACCCTCCGCAACGATACCCCCCCCCGCCTCTCCACCCTCCGGCCCTAGATCAATCACCCAGTCCGCCTCGGCAATAAGATCCAGATGATGCTCAATTAAAACCACCGTATGCCCGGCATCCACCAACCTATGAAGCGCCCGCCACAGCCGTTCCGCATCCGCCATGTGCAACCCCACCGTCGGCTCGTCCAACACATACAGCGTGCCGCCCTCCGTGAATCGCCCTTTTCGTGCAATTCCTGTCCCTCCCGCCAACTCAGCCACCAGCTTCAACCGTTGGGCCTCCCCTCCGCTCAGCGTCGGACTGGCCTGCCCCAGCCGAAGATAACCCAAGCCCAGATCCCGCATCAAATTCAGCGGACGCGCAATCTCCGACACGGATGCGAACTCTTCGGCCGCCTCCTCCACACTCATCGCCAACACCTCGGCTACCGTCCGGCCATGAAGCCGGACAGTGAGAGTCTCAGGTCCGAATCGCGCGCCATTGCACACCTCACACGGCACCGTCACATCCGGCAAAAAACTCATCTCGATCCGCTTGACGCCCTGTCCCTCGCACTCCTCACACCTCCCGCCCTTCACATTGAAGGAAAACCGCCCCGGCCTATACCCCCTCATTCTCGCCTCCGGCGTCTCGGCAAACAAACGCCGAATGCCGTCCCAAAGCCCTACATACGTGGCCGGACACGACCGCGGCGTCTTCCCAATCGGCGTCTGGTCCACCTCCAACACCCGCCGAACCATTTCCCACCCCTCGATCCCATCGCACCCTCTCCAAATCATTTGGGACGGCCGTTGAAGAACTCGCCGAAGATTCTCATACAAAACCTCACGCACCAACGTGCTCTTCCCGCTGCCGCTGACGCCCGTCACACAAACCAGCCGCCCCAACGGAATCCGAACGTCCAAACGCTTTAAATTATGAAGCGCCGCGCCCCGAATCCGGAGAGCCGTCATTTGCTGAATCACCGGCCTTCGTTGCCCCCGAACCGGATGGCGAAAGGGAGCCCGCAGACACCGCCCCGTGCGAGAACGCGGATTCCGCATCAAATCGTCCTGCCGCCCCTGCGCCACGACCCATCCCCCCCCCTCGCCTGCCCCCGGCCCCAGGTCAATCACATGATCCGCCCACCGGATCGTCCCCTCATCGTGCTCGACAATGACCACCGTATTGCCCTTCCGTTGCAACTGCCGAAGAGCCCCCAGCAACCGAGTCGTGTCCCGCGCATGAAGCCCGATGGTCGGCTCATCCAGAATGTAACAAACCCCCCGAAGATTCGAGCCGAGTTGCGCCGCCAGCCGAATGCGCTGCGCCTCACCGCCGCTCAGCGTCGGCGCCGCACGGTCCAGCGTCAAATACCCCAGCCCCATCGCCCGAAGAAATTCAAGCCGCGTCCGAATCTCTGCCAACACATCCCGCGCAATCAACGCCTCCCGCCGGTCCAGCGCCAGCCCCCCCACCCATCGCTCGGCCTCCTCTACACTCATCGCCCCAACGTCCGCAATGGAATACTCGCGAAACCGCACCGCCAGCGCCTCCGGCCGCAATCGCCGCCCCCCGCATGCCGGACACGTCTGCCCTTCCCCATCGTACCACTCGTTCCACCAAATCTCCTCGCCCGTCTGTTCCTCGTCAAATCCCTCCAACAAAACCCCCGTGCCGAAACACCGCGGACACCACCCGTGCTTCGAGTTGTAAGAAAACAGACGGGGATCCAGCTCCGGAAAACTCTTGCCACAGGAGGGACATGTCCGGCGCGTGCTGAACAGCCGTTCTCCCTCTCCATTCTCCGGAACGACAATCACCACCCCCTTCCCATATTCCAGCCCCGCTTCCACCATGACCCGTAATTCCGCTTCGCGGCCCAGGCGAACCGCCACTGCCCCGACGTTCAACTCGATCGTGTGTTCCCGAAAACGATCCAGCCGCGGCCACCGTTCCGGCGAAGCCCATTCGCCATCCACTCGCAACGATTCAAACCCTTTGGCGCGCGCCCACGCCGCCAAATCGGTGTAGTACCCCTTCCGCGCCGTCACCAACGGCGACAACAGCCGCACCCGCCCTCCCCGATACTCTCTCTGAATCGCCGCCAAAATGGCGTCCACCGACTGCGGCTGGATCGGATCCCCACACGTCGGACAGTGCGCCACTCCCAGTCGAACAAACAACAACCTTAAAAAATGATAGAGTTCAGTGACCGTCGCCACCGTGCTCTTGCGCCCTCCACGGCTGGTCCTCTGCTCGATCGCCACCGTGGGGGGAATCCCATAAATGGCATCCACTTCCGGCCGAGCCGCCGGCTGTACAAATTGCCGCGCGTAAGCATTGAGCGACTCGAGATACCGACGCTGCCCTTCGGAAAACAGAATATCAAACGCCAACGTGCTCTTGCCGCTCCCGCTAATCCCCGTCACCACCGTACACCGCCCCAACGGAATCTCCACATCAATGTTCTTCAGATTATGCTCCCGCGCCCCATGAATCCGAATGGCATCCGGCGGGGTCGGCAGCCGCTGACCCCGCGCGCTCCGCGCTTCCGGAACCGGCCGGAACGGATCGCGTCTCAACTCCCGCCCCGTCCGGCTCTCGGCGTGCGCCGCCACCCTATCCGGCGGTCCCTCGCACACAAGCCGTCCCCCTCCTTCCCCCCCCTCCGGCCCTAAATCAATCACCCAATCGGCCGCCCGAATAATCTCCAAATTGTGCTCGATCACCACAACCGAATGCCCCTCGCCGATCAGCCGGCGAAGCGCGAGGAGCAAAACAGCAATGTCGTGAAAATGCAGCCCCGTCGTGGGTTCATCCAACAAAAAGAGAATGGACCCTTTTCCCCCCTCCCCCCTCCCCACCGGCGCGCGCGCCTTCGTCAGAAACCACGCCAGCTTCAGCCGCTGCGCTTCCCCACCACTCAGAGTGGGAACCGATTGCCCAAGCCGTAAATAGCCTAACCCCACATCCCGTAACGGCTGCAACCCCGCAACCACCTCCTCCTCCGCGCGGAAAAAATCGGCCGCCTCCTCCACCGTCATCTCCAGTACGTCCGCAACAGAGCGCATCCGCCCGTCCGGCCCCCCCCGCCGAATCGCCCGGATTTCCGGGCGAAACCGTGTGCCATCGCATGCCGGACAGCGCAGATAAACGTCGCTCAAAAACTGCATCTCCACCCGCTCGAAACCGCTTCCCCCGCACGCATCGCACCGCCCCCTTCCCGCATTGAAACTGAAATCCCCCGGCTTCAACCCCGCCTCCCGCGCCGCCGGCAATGCAGCATAGACTTTCCGAATTGCTTCCCACGCCCCTATGTATAAAGCCGGGTTGGAACGAGCCGTCCGCCCAATCGGAGACTGATCCACCAATACCACATCGGAAAACCGCTCCCATCCCTCGACTTCCCGGCATCCGTCCCGCTCTTCCTCAACGGGTTTTCCCATCCGCCGAAGAATCGCCGGGTAAAGGACCTGCTCGATCAGCGTGCTCTTGCCGCTCCCGCTGACACCCGTAACACATACGAGCCGCCGCAGGGGAAACGCAACGGTAATCCCCTTCAGATTGTTCGCCGTCGCTTCCCGTACCACCAGCCGCGGATGCCCAGGCAAAACCGGACGCCGAACCCAATCCTCCGGCACCACCCCCCGCCGCCCCGCCAAATACGCGCCCGTCAGCGACGTCGGCGCGCGGGCGGCCCGCGCCGGCGGACCGCAAAACACAACCCGCCCCCCCTCCTCACCCGGCCCGGGACCTAGATCCACCACGAGATCAGATGCCCGAATCAGGTCCGGGTCATGTTCGACCATCACCAGCGTGTTGCCCGCATCCCGAAGCCGGCGAAGGATCGTAATCAACCGGCGCACATCCCGTGGGTGCAACCCAATGCTCGGTTCATCCAACACAAAAAGCGTTTGAACCAGCGAGGTGCCCAGCGCCGTCGTCAAATTGATCCGTTGCGTCTCCCCGCCACTTAATGTGCGCGACTGGCGATCGAGCGTCAAATACCCTAGACCCGCCTCATCCAAATACCGTAGCCGAGTCCGGATCTCCTTCAACAAAAGGGCCACCGCCTGATCCTGCGGCGGTGGCAATTCGAGCCGATCGAAAAATTCCCGGCTCCGGCAAATGGGCCACGCCGCCACTTCCGCAATCGTCACACGCGCCTCGCCCAACTTCCACCAAAGCGCCTCGGCCTTCAACCGCGCCCCCCCGCACTCCGGACACGGCGTGTACGCCCGGTACTTCGATAGAAGCACCCGTACGTGCATTTTGTAACTGCGGGACTCCAGCCATTCAAAAAAACCCCGAATGCCGTACCAACACCCCTCCTCCCACCGCCCCTCCCCGTTCCAAACCCATTCCCGCTCTTCGGGCGTCAACGCCCGCCAGGGCTTCCGAATATCCATTCCCCGCCGTTCCGCCGCTTGCAGAAGATCACGCCGACACTCGGCATAAAAGGGAGACTCGAACGGCCGAATCGCCCCCTCCAAAATCGAAAGACGGTCGTCGGGAATCACAAGCGAGGGCGCAATCTCAATAATCCGACCAAAACCCCGACACTTCGGACAAGCCCCAATCGGCGAATTAAAGGAAAAAAGACTCGGCGACGGATCGCGATACGCAATGTCACAGGCCGCACAATGAAGCCCTTCGGAATACGCCGCCAGCGGACGAGCAGCCGTCGGCTCCTCCATCGCATCATACACCGTCACCCTCCCCCCACCCGCTTTCATGGCCGCTTCCAAACTTTCAATCAACCGGTTGCGGCGGGATTCTTCAACGATCAGCCGATCCTGAAGCACTTCGAACCGCCGGTCACGCCGGCGGTATATCCGCCCATACCCTTGCCGATTTAAAAACCCCAACGCCTCCTCCGCCGAAAAGTTTTCCGGCACTTCAACCGAAAAAACAACAGCCACCGTCCGGCCCGCAAACCGGACCAGCAGATCCTGTGCCGACGCCGGCGGCGTGTCCCGCCGAACAGGTTGATGACAGGACCGACAGTACAACCGCGCCGCCCGCGCGTACAACAGTTTCAGGTGATCGTTGAGCTCCGTCATCGTCCCCACCGTCGAACGAGAAGTCCGAACGGGATTGGCCCGATCAATCGCAATGGCGGGAGGAATTCCCTCAATCGCATCCGCGCGGGGTTTGTCCATCCGCTCGAGAAACTGCCGGGCATACGGTGAAAACGTTTCGACATACCGCCGCTGGCCTTCGGCGTAAAGCGTATCGAAGGCAAGAGAAGATTTCCCCGAACCGCTCACCCCCGTCAGGGTAATCCAGCGGCCAAGAGGAAGATCAAGATCAAAGCCCTTCAGATTGTGCTGCCGCGCGCCGCGCAGCCGAATAAATTCTCCCATTCCTCCAGCATACCATAACACCAACGGCCGGCGGAATGGTTTCCCCCACTCACCCGGAAGGGACCCCGAAACGATCTCCATCTCCGCTCAGGGAGCACACAGCCATCGTTCCAATTGCTTGACACGTTTTTCCAGCCTATCCGCCCGCGCTCGCTCCGCCTCCAGCGCTTCGCGCAAGGCACGGATCGCCGCAATCGTCACCCCATGCAAATCTGCCGAATCCAACAGCGTCTCTTCCGCCCCCTCCAAGGGAAACAACGCATGAAAATCCTGCGCCATCACTCCAATATGACGCCGTTCCGAGCCCCGAAAGTTCCATTCATAAACCGGAAGCGCCGCCACCTTTTCGAGAACCACATCCGCTTGAACCAGCTCCAACTTCTCTTTCAACGCGCGGTCCGAGGAAAACTGCCATGCCGCATCGCCCGGCTTCCACTCCACCCGATGGTTCGCCGCCCCAGGCGTCGCACTCTCAAACCGCACGCCCCCACTCGCGCGAAACAAAACCGTATTGCTCCCCCATGAACCCGCATTAACTCCCGACGCATCCGCCCAAACAAATGCACCCGTATTCGTCGCAGCCGCTTGCCGCCCCGCCGCCAAACAATAATCTTTAG
>CALHRZ010000017.1 GCA_938038445.1 uncultured bacterium
AGAATGCGCTCCGCCCTTTTCGCTGGCGGAAGATCGACTGCATCAAGGGGCAGCGGTCAGCGGGATGGACTCTATTCCGCGGTGAGCGAGGCGGCGCGTCATTTTCAACGCTGCCGGTTGCCACACACCAAGGCGCTCGGCATCGCGCAAGGTTCTAAGATATTTGAATCTGGAGACGTGACCCCAAATCTCTCCGGGGGCCAGACAAGGAGGCGGAAAACCGAAAAACATTAGTTTACTTTACCCGTAGAACTGTCCAATCACTGGGAAGCACCTTCGTATCTCTCTCAGCCCGAAAATAAAATAATGCAAAATTCTTCTATGCCGCAATGCTTGCGCATAAAGCAGGAACCCGATAGCATATCGGAGAGATGGAGCGAAATCGCGGTTTCGCACATCCTTTTGAATGCAATCCATATCAGACAGGAAGTTTGTGGCATCTCGGGATTCGGCAGGCGAAAAGGATCCCCCTTTTCTTTTCCTCTATTTCCGAAAGATCCGCGGATGCCCCGTTCGGCGGGAAGGAGATAAAGCCCGCATCGGCCGTCTTTATGACTTGATCGTCGAACCCGCCATTCCTTACCCAAGAGCCGCAGGAATTGTCATTCGTTGCGGACTCTGGAAGACGCAGTATCGCCCGTGGAGCGAGGTCCGAGCCGTAAACCCTTACGAAATCATCGTCGCGGAACAAGTGGCAAACCCTTCATGGACGCCCAATTCTTCGATGGAACAGCCGGGACGCGACTGGCTCGGCCAACTCGCCATCGAAGTTTCAAACCGAAGCGTCGTGCGCCTCTATGATTTCCATCTGCTTTATTCCGAAAACATTTTGCTGTTGGCCCATGCCGAAACGGGTCCGCGTGGTTGGCTCCGAAGGTTGGGATTGGAACAAAGCGTTCTCATGCTTTTGAGTCGTTTATTTCCCGCTCTTCGGAAAGAACGGTTTGCCACATTTCGTCATCTTCAGATTCTAAAGCCCGATCCTCGTAGTAGTAAGATCCGCCTGCCCCCCCGTCTGTTGGAAATGGATCCACCAGACCTCGAAACGGTAATCGCCCGACTGCCATCTTCCCTCAGACGGTCAGTTTTCGCCTCGTTGCCGGATGAGCTCGCCGCCCGGGTATTGCAGGAAACCCCAGCCGAGTTTCAAGCACGGCTGTTGCGAAGCATCCCCCCCGCGCGCCAGGCAACGCTCGAACAACTGCGCCAAAAAAAGAATTAGCAAACGCCGCAGATAATCTGCCTCTTCTCGGCACCCGAGCCCAGGTCCGCAACAGCCTGCGGCAAAAACCATGACGGGCCTTTTTTCCAAAGAGGCCGGTATTTATTGCGAAGGGATTAGCCATGTGGTAGTATTAGAAAGTTTCGGATAAAGGTCATTCACATGTTCATTACCGTCACCTGCCCGAAATGTGGCCGAAGCATTAAGGCGAAAAAAAAGTTCGCTCTCGCGGCCGGAGGAGTTCCCTGCCTTAAATGCAAGATTCGGATTCCTCTTACCACCGAGCAGGTGGAAGAAGCGGAAGATAAGACAGAAGCCGCAGCGCCCGCCAAAAGCAACAGCGGTCCCCTTACAACCCTTGCCGCTGGGTCTGCCGATGCAAACGCTGCCGACACACGTGCCACCCCTCCCCCAGTCGATGAGACACCGGCGGAAGTTAAACCGTTAGAAGTACCGTTGGCTGCCCCCGAAACTGCACCATCGCCCGAAGTGGAAGAACACCCCATCCCGACGGTTTTCGCCCCCTTACGCGAAGAAGCGGAAGCCGCTCGTCGCCCGACGGAAAGTAGTCCGCCGGCGGACGCTGCCATTCCTCCGGAGGCCATTCCTCAAGGCGCAAGCGCCATGGTTCTGATCGCCGACCTTCGAAGTAAACTGGCGGAAGCAGAAGAACGCGCCCATTCCGCCGAACTGGCCCTTCAGCAACTTTCGAAGGAAAAAGCGACCAGCGAGGTGACAGCGGTTCGCCGCATTCGTGAACTTGAGGCACAGGTCAAGGAACTCACCGCCCGACTCAAAGCACGCGAGGAAGAATACCGGGCCACCGGCCTCCTCAAACGCTCCGACGTCGCTGTCCTGTTGCAGAATCTCAATGCCGCCCTCGATGAGAATTTCCGGCAGGAAATGGTCGCACGGCAAAATGCATTGGAAGATCTCAAGCGCCAACTGAACGAAATGCTTCCGCACTAAAAAAAGAGGAGAGGCGAATCGCCTCTCCTCTGCCCTTCCGTCGAACCTAACGATACAACCGTTTACGGAGTTGTGCCGGCAGGCTCGACCTCATCAAGGGCCGTAACCTTGACCAGGACCGTCTTCTTCATGCCCTTCTCTTCCCGAATCCAGCCCTGGCCCGTTACGCGGACGGTTTTCCCAACCAGCGCCGCCACGTCCATCCCCCCTTCCTTCTTCTTTTCTACATGCAACGGCACATTTCCCGTTTCAGTCTCTAAGAAATAGACCATCCGTTTGACTTCAGCACCATCTTTGCCCTTTGATACCTTTTCCTGCTGAATGACTTTTCCGGTCAGGATCAGATCCTGCATAGGGGGCTGTTCCCTTTTGACTTCCTTGGGATCCTTGCCTTCCGCTTTCGCAAGCGGTTTCTGCTTCTCCCCTTGCACCTCCCCAATCGCCAGCGAAACAGCGATCCCGCAGCTCAGAACAGTAGCTTTTACGACAGGTTTCATCTGGTACTCCTCTGGTTGAGATACTGTTTGCAATAAACGAAATTCGACTAAAGTTTATTGTACATCGCTAATCAATGGGAAAACGAAAGGTCAGCGCCAGCGATTTCTCCCGAAGAGTCTGAATCGCCTTCGAATTGTCCTTCTCTTTGAACGCTTCCAAAATAATCTCGGCCACCGTTTCCATCTCGGCCTCACGGAATCCCCGGGACGTAACGGCAGCAGCGCCAAGGCGTATGCCGGAGGTCAGAAAAGGACTCCTGGTATCAAAGGGGATTGCATTTTTGTTGCATGTCACGCCTGCCCGCTCCAAAAGATTCGCCGCATCCCTTCCGCTCAAACCCACAGAAGTCAAGTCCACAAGGATCAGATGATTATCCGTGCCGCCCGAAACAAGCCGTAGCCCGCCCGCTTGGAGACGGTCCGCGAGAACGCGCGTGTTGGCGAGAACTTGCCGAATGTATTGGCGATATTCCGGCTGAAGCGCCTCGTGAAAACATACGGCCTTGGATGCCACGGCATGCATGAGCGGCCCGCCTTGAATGCCCGGAAAAACCTGCCGGTCTATTTCCGCGGCGAAAGGTTCCCGACACAGAATCATACCGCTCCTTGGTCCGCGCAGCGTTTTGTGCGTCGTGGATGTGACAATCTCACACCAGGGGACTGGACTGGGATGACAGCCCGCGGCCACAAGCCCTGCAATATGGGCCATGTCGGTCATTAACAGGGCCCCCACACCGTCGGCAATCTTCCGTAAACGTTCGAAATCAATAAGGCGGGGATAGGCGCTGGCGCCCGCGACGATCAGTTTCGGCTTCTCCGCATTCGCCAAACGTGCGATCTCGTCGTAATTCAATCGTTCCGTTTTGGGATCCACCCCATAATGAACAACGCGATACAGACGGCCAGAAAAATTAACGGGACTTCCATGCGTAAGATGCCCACCCTGATCCAACCGCATGGCCAAGAGCGTGTCCCCCGGTTTCAAGACGGCAAAATAGGCGGCCATGTTGGCATTGCTTCCGCTGTGCGGTTGGACATTGGCGTGATCGGCACCAAACAACGTTTTCGCCCTTCCGATCGCCAGACGTTCCACCTCATCCATCCATTCGCATCCGTTGTACCAACGTTTTCCGGGATATCCCTCCGCGTATTTGTTGGTCATCAAGGACCCCTGCGCCTCCCGCACCGCCCGGCTGCAATAATTTTCCGAAGCGATCAGATTGATGGTTTCCCCCTGCCGTCGGTTTTCGCCTTCCAGGATTCTATAGAGCTCCGGATCGGATGACGCAATTTCGAGGGGTTCAACGACTCCCGATCCGACCATCTTGGCCACCCGCCGACGGTGCCGTTCCGCATCATCCCGAGAGGTCCGAAGCCAAACGTCCAGAATGGCATCGGCCTCTTCGTTCCGCAAAAAACAGCCCCCTAACACGAGCACGTTTGCGTCATTGTGCGCACGCGCCAGTCGTGCAGCCTCCGGCGAGAGACAAAGCGCCGCCCGAATGCGGGGGAATTTGTTCGCCGCCATGCTCATTCCAATGCCGGTCGTGCAGGCCAAAAAACCTTGATCGGCCCGCCCCAACGTCACGGCACGAGCCACCTGCCGGGCATAATCCGTATAATCGGACGAATCAAGGGAAAAACAACCAAAATCTTCGACCGTTTCTCCACGTTCGAGCAGCCGCTTTTTGATGTGCTCCTTCAGCGCGTATCCGCCGTGGTCGGCTCCCAAAGCCCATTTCATTCTCTTCCCCTTTCCTGCGCCTGAAACAGTTCGTGCGCGGCCATTACCAGTTCTGGAAGGGCACGTTCGATTTCCGTTCGTATCCTTTCATAGGATTCCCAATCGCCCCCCAGAGGATCGTCAAGATCTCCCCAGCCGCGATAACCGTCGTACTCCTTCAACAAGCGGATCTTACCCTCCGCCTGAGGAAAACGATCGAGCAGGCTCCGACGATGCGCTTCCGTCATTACCACAATCAAGCCCGCTTCGTCAACTTGACCCTCGGTCAACAACCGACTCCGATGGCCAGTGACGTCCAAACCGTCGCGCCGCAGCAACACACGCACATGGGCCGACGCCGGTTCACCCTCTGCAGCCCATAATCCCGCCGATTCGACCTGAACCGGAAGCCCCACGGCCTCAAGATGCTTCCGCAAGAGATGTTCGGCCATCACACTTCGACACGTGTTCCCACTGCAGACGAACAGGATGAGGGAGCGGCGGTTCATGGGAGAGGAATCGGTCGACCAGACATAGATTTAAGCCCCAAAAGGATGTCCACCGCGCGTGCCAACGCCGCGTCCTGTCGCGTCTCCGTGAACACCTCCAGATGCCGCCGAGTCTCTTCGTCCAGCGTCTGCCCCCGTTTAACCATGGCTTCAGGGCGGAAATCCGGACGTTTCCACTCTTCCCTCTCTACTCGGATGTGAGGCAAAACACTCTTTCCACGTACGGACCGCCCGTCAGGAGTGGCCCATCCCGCAACCGCCATGCGAATAAATCGTCCGCCGGGAAGCGGCAGGACAGCTCGAATTACCCCATCGCCGGCCGTCGGTTGACCGATCACCAGCGCACGCTTTTTTTCCGCCAAAAGTGCCGCCAGCAATTCCGCAACTCCGCGCGTCTTCTCGTCCACCAGATAAATCAGGGGGACCGGTGCGGAGTCCGACCGGCGCGCAGAACGAAAGTCAAGCACCCCTCCACCGAAATCCTGAAGGACATAAAGAAATACATCCGCTTCGACAAAATGGGAAACGACAAACTCGACCCCCTCTATCCGTTCGCCGTCCCCGCCGCGCCCATCCAGAATCACCCCCGCGCCACCGGTTTGGGCCGAATGGGTGAGCGCGGAAGACACCAACCCTCCCAAGGTCTCGTCAAACCATCCGGGCTTGAGATACACAAGCCCTTCGCCCAGGTCCTTCCACTCCGCGGGTTGTTTCCATTTCCGCTCCGATTCCTCTTTTTCCTCCACCGAATCGAAGATCTGTGCGTCCGGGTCGAAAAGGCGAGCCTTGGTTTCCAAAAGCGCCCGCTCCACAACACCCGGTTCCAACACCGCCCCCACGTGCTCCAACCACCCCTCCAGGGGGCAGGGTTCGAGGGAATCCGATAGGGGCCAGACACAAAGAATCGCAAGAAAAGAAATCACAGGATTCAAACACTTCCGGCGCGGAGTTCATCCTGCAACTTGGCGTTCGCCGTTTCCACTTTCGCCGCCAACGTTTTTTTGTGCTGAACCACTTTTTCCATCAACTGCGGATCGTGAAGCGCGACCATCTGAACGGCAAGTATCGCCGCGTTGACCGGTCCCGCACTCCCCAGCGCTACGGTCGCGACCGGAATGCCTGCCGGCATCTGAACCATGGAAAGAAGCGCGTCCAAGCCGTCAAGCGCTCCACCCTTGACCGGAACACCGATCACTGGAAGCGGAGTATGCGCGGCCAGCACACCGGCCAAATGGGCGGCTCCCCCCGCCGCCGCGATGAGCACTTTCAACCCCCGATCTCGCGCGCCAACCGCATAGGCCGCCGTGGCGTCCGGAGAACGATGGGCGGAGAGAACCCGCACTTCGTATGCCACCCCAAACGATGAAAGTGTGGCGACCGCCGTTTTCATCGTCTCCCAGTCGGAATGACTTCCCATTACGACCCCAATGATCGCCTGTCTGCTCATGGTTTCCTTTTCCTTTCGCTCGTGCGCCGCCATGTCCTGTGCTATTTCTCTTTTTGACCCATAGCTCGATAGCCGATATCCCGCCGCATCGTCATGCCTTCAAACGCAATCCGATCGACCGCCCGATAGGCGCGCCGCTGGGCCTCTTCGAGGTTTTCCCCCAGCGCACTCACGGAAAGAACCCGACCCCCGGCTGTCAATACCCGCTCATCCTTCCAAACCGTTCCCGCATGAAAAACCACCACATCATCCAACGCCTCCGCCGCCTCCAACCCCCGAATGACAAACCCCTTCGCATAGTTCTCCGGATAACCCCGCGATGCCAATACCACGGTGAGAGAAGCGCGCGGCTTCCACTGGACCATTTCGTCGCGAAGGCCGCCCTCCACACAGGACTCCAGAGCAGGAAGAACATCCCCATCCCACCGGGGAAGCAGCGCCTGCGCCTCCGGATCGCCGAACCGGCAGTTGAATTCCAAAACTTTCGGTCCATCCGCCGTTAACATCAGGCCAGCGTATAAAACTCCACGATACACGATCCGCCGTTTCTGAAGCTCCGCGAGAATTCGCTCAAATACTTCGCGCTGAACCCGTTCTTTTTGTTCCGCCGTCAACACCGGCGCAGGGGAATACGCCCCCATCCCCCCCGTGTTGGGACCCCGGTCGCCATCCAGCAGCCGCTTGTGATCCTGCGCGCTCTCGAGTATCACCGCCCGGAATCCATCCACCAGCGCCAGAACAGAAACTTCCTCCCCTTCCAGGCATTCCTCGATCAGAATACGATGACCCGCGGCTCCAAATTTCTTTTCCACCAGCGCCCGATGAATCGCCGCCATCGCCGCTTCAGGACCCTCGCATACCTCGACCCCTTTTCCCGCCGCCAATCCGTCCGCCTTTATAACCATCTTCCCCCCTTGCGAACACGCATATTCCATGGCCTCCCCAGGACTCGAAAAGACCTTCGCCCTCGCCGTCGGCACCCCAGCCGCAAGCATCAGATCTTTCGCAAATACCTTGCTGCCTTCCAAAAGCGCCGCATCTCGCGTGGGCCCGAAAACACGAAGCCCCTCTGCCTGAAGACGATCAGTCAAACCCGCGCATAACGGCGCTTCCGGGCCGATGACCGTCAAGTCGGGTCGGTTCTCCCGTGCCCATTGAAGGATTCCGTCAATTTGTTCAGCAGACACCGGCACAGACTGGGCCAGCCGGGCTGTCCCTGCATTGCCCGGCGCACAGAAAAGACGGGGCCGTGCACTATCCCGAGACAAAGCCCAAATTAAGGCGTGCTCCCGACCTCCACCTCCCACGACAAGAATTTTCATGCAGGTATTTTACGGCGAGACCTCGGCAAGAGCAAGTTCTTCCCAACCGTTCTTCAACACATTCACAACTGCGTAGGGAACCACAAAGCGAAGGTTAAATCGTTCACACAATAAACAGCATTCGCCCCGCGTTTTCTGAAATAGAGTACGGACACTTCAATCCAACGGAGGAAGAGAGGATGAAAAGAATCGTTAAATACAGCACATTGGCAAGTTTACTGGGGGCGACGCTTCTTCTCCACGAGGCAGCCGCTCAAGGCGAAGGGAAGGTCCGAAAAGGCGAAGGGCGCCCCCGTCAAAACAAGCCGGAAGTGGATCGTTTTGCCCTGATGGATGTCAACGGCGACGGGATCGTCTCCTTTGAGGAGTTCAAAGCCGCCCAGGAGAAACGTATGGAGGCAATCAAAGAAAAATTAGGGGACAAGTTTGACCCCGCTCGCTTCGAAAAGAAAGTGGAAGAGATGTTCTCCCGGTTCGATAAGGACAACAGTGGCGGTCTGGCACGGGAAGAGTTCGTTGCAATGCTGCTCCTGCATCATAAGGGTGACCGCCGGCAGAACCGTAAACAGGAAGAAAAGCAGGCCGCACCAGCGGATGTTCCCGCCGCTCTCTGATCTGCGTGCCCCCTCGGACCGCCGCATCCCATCCCGGGAGCGGCGGTTTTTTCTTTTTTCCCCTTCGCCGCCTTCCTATAGTTTGCTCCGCTATGTCGGTGCTTCCCCCTGACCACCATGTGCATACCTCCTTCTGCGGCCATGCCGCGGGGTCCCCATGCGACTACGCAGAGGCCGGATTTGCGCAGGGCATACCCTCGCTCGTCATCACCGACCACATTCCCGCGCCCGATGGATATGACCCTCAAACCCGTATGCCGCCGGCCACATTTCCCCAATATGAAGCAGCCGTCCGGCATGCCCAAGCTCTTTGGCCGGGCCGTATTCTGTTCGGCATTGAGGCCGATTACTATCCCGGCTGCGAATCCTGGCTGGAGCCTTTTTTGCGTTCCCACCCTTTCGATTTCGTGCTCGGTTCAATTCATTTTCTCGGGGACTGGGCGTTTGATAATCCGACGCAACGAGCCGGCTGGCAGCGCCGCCCCCTGAAAACCATCTGGTCCGAATATTTTCAGTTGGTGAGGCGTATGGCGGAAACCGGTTGGTTCGATGCGGCGGCTCACTTCGATCTTCCGAAAAAGTTCGGTCACCGCCTTCCGGATTCCGTTTTGCTGGAACTGGCCGAACCCGCCTTGCAAGCCATCCGTTCCCACAATATGGTTTTGGAAATCAACACGAGCGGCCTTCGGAAGCCGATCAAAGAAATCTATCCTGCACCCGCTCTTTTGCGCCGGGCCTGCACATTGCAAATCCCCATCCTCTTCGGCTCAGATGCCCATCAACCCACGGAAGTCGGCGACCAATTCATTGACGCCATGCGGATCGCCCGCGCAAGCGGCTATGAACGTTACGCCATCTTCGAAACCAAACGCCGGTATCGCGTGCACCCTTTGGGCGGCGGCGCGCTACTCCCTAACCCTTCAGAACAGCCTGGTTCATCTGCACCAGGGGCAAAATAATAGCCAGCGCAATACCGAATACGAAAAGTCCTACCAAGACCAGCAAGGCAGGCTCCAGTAATCCCAACAGCCGAAGGGTCCACCGCTCCCATTGACCCTGAAGCCGCCGGGCGGCGTGGTCCATCATCTCCGCCAGCATTCCACTGCTTTCACCGGTTTCTACCCACGAAGCGAGCGGAACGGCCAGGGGCGGAATTCGCTCAATGGCTTGGGCCAGCGGGCGTCCGTGCCGTACCTCTTCCCATTCCCGTTCCGCCAACGAAGACACCCAGGGTGAACCACTGGCTCGCCCTGCTAACAAAAGGGCATCTTCGGCCGGCACACCCCCCCGTAGCGCCATCGCAAAGGTGCCGGCAAAGCGAATGTTGACTAAAAGGGACAATCCCCGTCCGACCACTGGAACGCCAAACTTCAGCCGATCCAGGGCTTCGACCAATCCCCGCCGACAGCGTCCAAATCGGTTCCACCACACGCCGCCGGCCAAACCCAAAAACAAGAAGATCGGGAGGAACCATCGCGCCACCACCCGCATCCCCATCATCCAACGGGTGATCCGAGGCCATTCGACGGGAATCCCGCTGCGTTCGATCGCCGCTAGGGTCGAAGGGAGAACAACACCCAACATAATTGCTGCGGCGATAACGGCAAACAACAGAACAAACCCCGGATAGGTCAGCGCATTTCGCACCCGACTCTGAAGCGCATGCCGGCTCAATAGCCAGTCGGCCAGACGCTCGAGACTCTCCTCAAGACGGCCTGCCCGCGCGCCGGCGTCCAAGGCGGCCCGCTCAAATTCGTCCGGCCCTAGACCTCCCTCCGCCAGGGACTCCCCCAATCCGGACCCTTCCCGGAGGCGGTCCTTGGCTGCCGCCAGCGCCTCCCGTCCGCCGGCAAATTCACGCATTCCCATCAAAATATTGAGTGCCGGGACCAGGGGATTTCCCGCCCGGAGAAGTGCCGCCAATTCCCGATAGAGAATGCCCCGTGCCTCTTCGCCCAGTGCACGCACGCGGCTGTTTCCGTTTCCTGCCTCGCGAAGCGATACCGCAAATAACCCCTCTTTCGCCAAGCTAAGGCGCGCGGCCCGAACGTCCTCCCCTTCCACCAAACCAGAGCAACGCCTTCCTGCACGGTCATAGGCATCGTAGACAAATGTCCGCACGCTCTATCCCCCCCCATGACCCAACGCGCGAATCACCTCGTCCAGAGTCGTAATTCCTTCCCGCACTCTCTCCAATCCCACCACCCGCAAAGATCGCATTCCCGCCTCTTCAGCAAGACGGCGAAAACAGGCCGCTTCGCCCTCTCCCGCTCGAATGGCTCCCGCAATCGCGTCGGTCACAACCATCAATTCGAAAAGGCCAATGCGCCCACGATATCCTTCCCGACACTGCGCACAACCTTCCGCACGGGGAAGTTGGACGGGCGGCTGAATTTGAAAGGGAGACCAGAGGGCTTTTTCTTCCTCCCGGGGTGGGGAAAACGTCCGACAATTCGGGCAGAGACAACGCACGAGACGCTGGGCAAGAACGCCCCGCAACGCCGCCGCAACGAGATAGGGAGGAACCCCCATGTCTGTCAACCGGATTACCGCGCCAGGTGCGTCGTTCGTGTGCAGGGTGGTAAACACCAGATGACCGGTCAACGATGCCCGAACCGCAATCTCCGCCGTTTCAAGATCGCGCATCTCGCCCACCAGTACGACGTCAGGGTCTTGCCGCAGAATATGACGCAGGCCGGTCGCGAAGGTCAATCCGATCTTGGGCTTGACCTGGATTTGACTGATCGCGGGAAGACGGTACTCGATCGGATCCTCGATCGTCATAATGTTCAGCCGCCGGCTGTCCAATCGCTGAAGCGCCGCATAGAGCGTCGTCGTCTTGCCACTGCCCGTCGGCCCCGAGCAGATCAACAGTCCGTGGGGCTCTGCCAATAGCCGGTCAAACGTGGCGCGGATATCCCCCGGCATTCCCAACGCGTCCAGCGGAAGCCGCGAAGACTCACGATCCAGAAGGCGTAGAACCATTCGTTCGCCATCCGAAACAGGAATCGTCGAAAGACGAACGTCAATTTTACGATCCCCAAGCCGCACCCGCATCATGCCGTCCTGGGGAAGCCGCTTTTCCGCAATATCCATCCGCCCCATGATCTTGAACCGGGAAATCAAGGCGGCTTCCTGGTTCTTCGGAAGAACCGCCTGATCGTAGAGAACACCGTCCACCCGAATGCGAACCCGCAGACGATCTTCGGCCGGTTCGAGATGAAGATCCGATGCCCCCGCCTGAAGCGCCTCCAAGAGAAGGGTCCTGGCTAACCGCGTAATGGGGGCCTGACGGGAAACCTGCAGAAGATCCTCCGCGCCACGTTCAATCAATTCCTCCTCGGGCAAGGCTTCCGACGCCAACTCATGCCCCAGCGGCAAATTTCCCCGGGTGGATCCATGAGCATAGGTCCGTTCAATGGCGGCGGTAATGGCTCGAAGAGGGGCAACCACCGGCGTTACATCGGCCTTTAACAGTCGGCCGACATCATCCAGAACCACGGTGCGCGAGGGATCGGCGGTCAACACGCCGATCCGCCCCTCCCATCGGATCGGCAATACCCCTTGCAACCGCGCCCATTCAACGGGAATGCGTTCCACCAACGCCGGATCGAGACAATCCGGCGGAATTTCCTCCCAATAATCGAGCGCCCACTCCGCCGCCATCCGCCGCAAACGTTCCCGTTCTTCTCCCCCCGATCGGGATAGTTCCCTAAACCGTTCCTCCGTCATGTAGGCGCACTCTCCCCGTTCAAGGCTTAAGCGGGCCGGCATCAATCGGACACGGCTTGTTCGTGGACGAAACCCCCGCCCGCCCTTCGAGATCACTCGTCAGGGCCCGACCTTCCTCAGCCGTTGACACAACTCGGGGGGTAACAAAAACCAGAAGATTGGTGCGTTCCCGTCCGTCCGCCGTTCGCCGGAACAGCCTCCCGATTAGGGGGATGGCACTCAAAACCGGAATCCGCCGTTCTGTACGGACCTGATCTTCACGGATCAAGCCGCTGAGCACAATCGTCTCGCCGTTGGCCACGGTGACGGTCGTCGAAACTTCACGCCGGGCAATTGTCGGCGTAAAGGGAGTCCCTGAAGGACCGGGATCCACAATGGCCTCGATGCTGGGATTCAGGGTCATGCGAACCAAACCATCCGGGGTGATATGGGGTGTCAGTTTGAGCTTGATCCCCACATCCATACGCTCAATGTTTTGTATGACATCCCGAGCCGTTCCGGTCCCCGCTTGAATGGTGGACCGTAGGATGGGAATGTTGTTCACCACGCTCACACTGGCATCCCGATTGTTCTGCGCAAGCAGCGGCACGTTCGAGAGAATCTTGAACCGTCCTTCCTTCCGCAACGCCTGAATGTTGACGAGCGCCGGAAGCGCCGTCTGAAGCGTACCGTCCGCTGCCAGGCGCATGCCCCGTGCAAGGCCGATCGTCAAGCCCTGGGGAAACAGCCCCCCTTCGACGGCCCTCATAATGGCCTCGGCGGATTCATTAAGCATTCCGCTCCCCTGAAACGCATACCGCCCCACGTCGCCGGGCGCCCCTAATGCCGCCCATTCCACGCCCCATTCGCCCCCCTCGCTGGCCGAGACTTCCGCAATCAGCACTTCGATCAAGACTTGACCGGGAAACTGATCCAATTGCCGGACAAGGGCTTCCACCTGCTCGAAGTCGCGAGGGGCAGCGTCCACCAGCAGTGCATTGTTGGCCGGATTCGCTTCGAGAAACACAGCGCCGGTTGGCCCAGCTCCTTTCGGACTCGAGGCGGAGGCCGCCAGAAGCGCTTTCAGGCTGGCCGCCGCTTCCTCAGCCGGCAAATGCTTCAGAAAGATGGCACGCAGCCGTCCCCGCCCTGCTTCCGGCTCCGAATCCAAACGGGCCACAAGGGTTTTCATTTCCTCGACGGCCGCCCGAGATCCCACAAGGATCAACCCGTTAATCTGCGGCGCTGCGACAGCCTTGACCGCCCCGGTTCGCTCTCCAGGCGCAATCTGGCGACGAATGCGATCCGCTTCGGTTTCCAGAACGGCCATGGCTTCCGTCAGTTGGCGGGCTGCCTCTTCGGCCGAAGCGTGCCGCAAAGGGACTACCTCGACAACCCGAGCCAGCCCTGGCCGGTCTACGTTCGCCGCAATCTGTTCGACTCGAATGACCCAATCGGCCGGCCCGCCGGCCACCAACATGTTGGCCGACGGAAGAACTCCAACGTAGCCTTTCCTCTCGCCACCGCCCATTTCGTTCAGCGCATTGCGTAACTCCTGGGCAGGAATGTGTTCCAACCGAAAGACCTTGGTGACCCACCCCGCCCCCGCCGGAGACTCGTCGGGACCTGCCACACGCCCCAAGACGCCGGCGGCATCCGCACGCGCGGTCACACGCGTAAGGCCGTCTTCCCCCTCCCAGACCACGCACCCCGCCGATTCCAAAACAGCCGCCAAGAGAGGATATAAATCCCCCACCGGAACATTCGCGGCCGTCAGCGAAACCCGCCCCTTGATCCCTTCAGCCACCAGGATCCGCCGACCGATCATCTCCCCCATCGTCGTGACAAATGCCGGAATTTCTACCCCTTCGAAATGAAGGTCCACGCGCCCTTCGTTCATGGTTTGGGCGGGCAACAACGCGATGAACGACAACAGATAGACTATACCCGCTGTTCCAGTGATCCGAACGCGTTTCATTAGTTCAACCGACGCATCAGCCATGTTCCCAGAATAAGAGAAACCAGAATGGGAAGCCAGACCAAAAGATGAGGCCGATATTCGGGATGATCGCCCAGGGACTTGGGAATAATGATCGCCATGTAAAAGAGAACAGCCACCAGAAGACTGAGGCCAAGACTGATCGAAGACTCCTTGCGGGGATTAAACACCGCAAGGGGAACGCCAAGTAGAACAAAAACCACCGCCGCCAGCGCCATGACTATCCGTTTATGGATTTCCACCAAAAGCCGGTAGCGGCGGAGCGGGGCGGCGGCGGTTGCCGCCATCTCCTCTACGATCTCCGTCAGCGTCAGGGTGGTGGGCTTCTTTTCATCCGAAAGGGTAGCGGTACTTCGGATCGGAAGCCGAATCGGCCACCGCTGAACAAACCCACCAGCGGCTCCCCCTTCGAGGAAGGGCGTGATCTTGACCTCTCGCAGATCCATTTCAGCATAATCGCCTTCGGGAGAAAGAGCCAGGTGGCCCGAGCGCGCCTCGATCCGCCGCAGCGAACCGTTCCGAAGGGTCTGCAAAATCAGGACATCGTAAATGGCATCCCCCTCCCGTTTCCCGATCCGGACGGAAAGGGTCGGCCCAAGCGCGATAAACTGGCCTTCTTCCAACAGGCTAAGGGCCAGCGAGGACCGCATCTGGGAGAGCAGTTCCCGCTGCCGTGTCTCAATGCGGGGCGCAATTTCGAAATTGACAGTCAACTCGACGGCGGCAAGAAACGCGCCAATCAGCATGGGCATCCGGATCGCCTGCCAAAGGCTGATTCCGCAGGACTTCATCGCCGTCAGCTCCTGATCCCTGGCCAACCGGCCAAACAGTAAAAGAGTGGCCGTCAGCAGACTTATCGGAATCGAAAAGGAAAGAAAAATCAGAAAGGAAAGCCCGAAAAACCGCACAATATCCTGAGAAGGAGCCCCCCGCGCCAGAAGATCGGTCAGTTTAAACAGGCTGAGCAGGGACATGACAAACGTCATCACGACGAGCACGGCCGCCACGGTCGCCAGAAAAGAGAGACCGATGTAACGTTGAAGAATTCGCATAAATAAATTAACCGGGCCGCCGAAACCGTTTCCGGTCTTCAATACCGGTAATGGTCCGGCTTGAAAGGTCCGTCGGGCGACACACCGAGATAGACCGCCTGGCGGCGCGTGAGACGGTCCAGTTTCACACCCAATTGGGCCAGATGAAGCCGGGCCACCTCCTCGTCCAGACGTTTGGGGAGAACATAAACGCCGGGCGCATACTGGCCCCGCCGAGTCCAAAGTTCAATCTGAGCAAGGACCTGATTCGTGAAACTGTTGGACATGACAAAGCTCGGGTGCCCGGTCGCGCATCCCAGATTAACCAACCGCCCCTGCGCCAACAGGATAATGCTTTTCCCATTCGGAAAGGTGATTTTATCCACTTGCGGTTTAATATTTTCCCAGCGGTATTTTCGGAGGCGCTCCACCTGGATCTCATCATCGAAGTGGCCAATGTTGCACACAATCGCCATGTCCTTCATGCGCCGCATGTGCCGCTCTGTGATGACGTCGCAACAGCCCGTCGCCGTCACAAAAATATCTCCAATCCGGCAGGCTTCCTCCATCGGCATGATTTCATATCCCTCCATGGCGGCCTGAAGCGCGCAAATGGGATCAATCTCCGTGACGATGACTCGGGCACCCTGGCCGCGAAGCGCGGCGCAACAGCCTTTGCCGACATCCCCGTATCCCGCCACAACGGCGATTTTTCCTGCAATCATAACGTCCGTCGCGCGGTTCAGACCATCTACGATGGAATGACGGCAGCCGTAGAGGTTGTCGAACTTGGATTTCGTGACCGAATCATTGACATTAAAGGCGGGAAATCGGAGCCGCTTTTCCCGGTGCATCTGCAGCAAACGCCGAACCCCCGTCGTGGTTTCTTCGGAAACGCCCACCAGTCGCGCCGCCATCCGATGAAAACGGCCGGGATCGCGTTCGAGCACCGACCGAATCCGCTTCAAAAGGGCCGCTTCGTCCCCACCCCGGGGACGCCGTTGGAGTACGGCGGGATCCTCCTCCGCTTGGCAACCGAGATGGAGGAACAGCGTAGCATCCCCCCCGTCGTCCACAATGAGGTCAGGCCCCCCCTCGGCCCCCCAGTCTAGGGCGCGATCGGTAAACTCCCAGTATTCATCCAGCGTCTCGCCCTTGCGGGCAAACACCGGAACCCCTTTGACGGCAAGAGCCGCCGCCGCATGATCCTGAGTGGAAAAGATGTTGCAGCTTGCCCATCGAACGCGAGCGCCCAACGCGAGAAGGGTCTCAATGAGAACAGCCGTCTGAATGGTCATGTGAAGCGAGCCGCTGATGTGCGCTCCCTTCAAAGGTTTCGCTCCCGCATAGCGGCGCCGGATCTCCATCAAACCGGGCATTTCCTTTTCCGCCCACGCGATCTCTCGGCGGCCCCATCCCGCCAGCTCGAGATCCGCCACCACATAATCCGCTATATCGCGCGTTCGCTTCGCACCCATGATTATCCCTCCCCCCTCACACGGCTTCCCGCAAAGCCTCAAGACGGTCCGTCCGTTCCCATGTAAAGACTTCCGCCGGCGTTGTGCGCCCAAAATGCCCATACGAGGTCGTGTGGGTAAAGATCGGCCTGAGGAGATCAAGCGTCCGGATGATCTCGGCAGGCTTGAGCGGAAAAACACGCCGAACTGCCGCCTCAATTCGCGCTTCGTCCAGATGGCCTGTGCCAAACGTTTCCACCCGGACCGAAACGGGATCGGGATATCCAATCGCATAGGCAAGCTGCACTTCGCACCGCCGCGCCAGACGGGCGGCCACAATGTTCTTGGCAATGTAGCGCGCCATGTATGCGGCGCTCCGGTCCACCTTGGAAGGATCCTTCCCGGAAAATGCGCCGCCCCCGTGCCGCCCCATGCCCCCGTACGTGTCCACAATGATCTTGCGCCCCGTCAACCCGCAGTCGCCCTTAGGACCCCCCAGGACGAATCGCCCCGTAGGATTGACGAGTATCCGCGTTTTCCGGGTTAGAAGATCCGCGGGAACAGTCGGGCGGATGATCGTCTCGATAATCCCTTCCCGAAGCGTCCGGTACCCAACTTCGGGCGCATGCTGGGACGAAACGACCACCGTGGTCACTTCCCGAGGGCGTCCCTCTTCATAAGCCACCGTAACCTGCGTTTTGCCGTCGGGGCGAAGAAACGGCAGCGTTTTTTTGCGACGAGCCGTCGCCAGCGCTTGACTCAGCCGATGGGCCAGCATGATGGGCATCGGCATCAACTGGGGCGTTTCGTCGCATGCATACCCAAACATCATCCCCTGATCCCCAGCCCCCTGCTCCCGATTGTACAATCCCTGACCGGGAGTCACGCCCCGCGCAATGTCCGGAGACTGGCGTTCGATCGCCACCAACACCGCAACCGTCTCGTCCGAAAAGCCCAGTTCCGGGTCCGTATATCCGATCCGCCGAATCTGGGCGCGGGCCACATCCCCGTAATTCACCTGGACCGCACTGGTGATTTCACCGGCGATGACCACCATACCGGATTTGACAAGCGTTTCGCAGGCAACTCGGCTTCCCGGATCCCCCGCAAGATGCGCATCCAGCACAGCATCTGAAATCGCATCCGCCACCTTGTCCGGATGCCCCTCCGTAACCGATTCTGAAGAAAATAGACGTTGTTTCATCACAGCTCCCTGAAAACCGAATAGTATCATGAAAAGGCGCCAATAAGGTCAAGCAATTCGGGCGCCACCCGGCGAATCATTCCCCGGCACATGGCGAGAACTGCGTCGGCCGTTTCCGCCGCAAGCGCCTCTTCCGCCAACGCACGGCATTCCGACGACGAGCATTTGAGAAGGTAATGCTTGACGAGCGGAATGTTCGCCGGATTCATGCTCAGCCGGCGGACGCCTAATCCCACCAGCAGAGGGGTCAAGACCGGATCGCCCGCCATTTCGCCGCAAACCCCCGTCCAAATACCCGCGTGGCGTCCTCCTTCCACGGTCGTTCGAATGAGTCGAAGGATCGCCGGATGGGTCGGCGCATAAAGCGACGCCACCCGATCGTTTACCCGATCCACGGCCAGGGTGTATTGGATGAGATCGTTGGTCCCCAGACTGAAAAACGCAACCTCCTTCGCCAGGATATCCGCCGCGACCGCAGCCGCCGGCGTTTCAATCATGATCCCAACCGGCATGCGTTCACCAAAGGGCATGCCTTCCCGGTGGAGTTCTTCGCGGACCTCCTGAAGCAGCGCATTGGCTCGCCGGACTTCCTCGACCGTCGTGATCATCGGATACATCAAGAGGACATTTCCTCCCACAGCCGCACGCAAGATGGCCCGCAGCTGGATTTTAAAGATTTCAGGATAGGCAAGACAAAACCGGATCGCGCGGAACCCAAGGAACGGATTGGCTTCTATAGGAGTTCGAAAGGCGGGCAGAACTTTGTCCCCCCCACTGTCCAGGGTCCGAATGATCAGGGATGCCGGCGCAACAGCCTCCGCCGCCTTCCGGTAGGCTGCATATTGTGTCGCTTCGTCCGGTAACGTATCGGCTTTCATAAACAGATATTCCGACCGCATCAGGCCGACCCCTTCGGCCCCGTGCCGACGAACCTCCCGGGCTTCCTCCGGCGTCTCAATGTTTGCCTCCACCGCAATGTCAACGCCGTCGGCCGTCCGTCCCTTCTCGTGTTGATGGCGAACCGCCAAATCCCGCCGAATCTTCTGCCGCCATTCGACCAGTTTCCCATATTCCCGCAGCCGGGACGCCGCAGGATGAATGACCACCAGCCCTTTGTCGCCATCCACCAGCAGTTCATCCCCCGGCGCGACCGATCGGCAAACGTCCCGAAGCCCAACCACAGCCGGTATTTCGAGCCCCCGCGCCATGATCGCCGTATGCGAAAGGGGGCTGCCCCCTTCCGTCACAAACCCCAACACTTGATCTTTTCGAAACATGGCGGTTTCCGACGGCCCCAAATCATTCGCGACCACCACACATTTCGTCTGAACCCCCGAAAGCGAAGGAACCTGACGGCCCATGAGATTCCGGATCAAACGCCGCGCGACGTCTCGAATGTCGGCAACGCGCTCCTTCAAATAATCGTCTTGCAAAGCCGAAAGCGCTTTGGAATATTCGACCGCCGCTTCCTGCGTCGCCTGCTCGGCGTTCATCCCCTGCTCGCGGATTTTTCGGACAACCCGGTCAATAAATAAACCGTCTTCCAACACCATCTGATGCATCTCGAAAATGCCTGCGTCGGCACGCCCAATCGTCTCGGTGGCATGGGATTGAATCTCGCGCAACTGCCGCCGCGTTTCGATGACCGCCCGCTCAAAACGCGCGATCTCCTTCATAATCTCGCTCTCGGCAATCGCCCGAACGGGCACCTCCTCGTCCTCTCGAGAAAGGACAACCGCAGGGCCTACCGCCACTCCGCTGGAAACCCCCATGCCTTGCAGCAAAATCTCCGGTTTTTCCCTTCCCGGCATCCGACGCCTACTCCTCGTAAAACTTGTTCTCGATCAACTGCTCAAGTTCCTGGAGTACGCGATCGGCATCGGTTCCGATCGCCGTCACCTTCATTTTGGAGCCCAACCCCGCTTCCAATGTCATGAGCCCCATGATGCTTTTCCCCGAAACCGTATTCCCGTCTTTTTCCACCAACACATCGGAATCGTATTTCGATGCAATCTTGACAAAAAGCGCCGACGGCCGGGCATGCAGACCGAATTTGTTCTTGATCGTGAACACTTTCAGCCGTGTAAGAGGCTTTTGCGAATCCGAATTCTGGCTCACGAAGGACGTTCTCCCGTCAGTATGGCTTTCAGTTTGCGATCCAATTCAGCCCCCGCATCATGTCCCTGCAGCCTCAACCGATGGACAAGAGCCGCCGTTTCCACCACATTGGCCAGATCGCGGCCCGGCGCCACAGGAATCTCCACAAACGGAATTTCAACCCCAAGCACGTTGCGAGTCGGCTGCTCCTGTCCGTCTCGTATCAGCTCGGTTTCGACTTGGCTGTCCGGAGAAAGATGGATGATCAAATCGAGAGTCTTTTCGTCCCGAACAGCCGCAATCCCATACAAGCTGGGAACATGGATGATTCCGACGCCTCGAATTTCCATGTGGTGCCGCGTCACCTCGGAAGGCGTTCCAATCACCGACCCTGTACTGTCACGGCGCATCCACGTCACGTCGTCTGAAACCAACCGATGGCCGCGTTTGATAAGGGAAAGCGCCAGTTCGCTCTTCCCCATCCCCGCCTTACCTTGCAGAAGAACCCCCAGCCCAAACACCTCCAACAGCGTCCCTTGCATCAGCAGACGAGGCGCAATGAGATTCTCCATCAGCACCGTCGCCGAATTGATGAAATTCATCGTCACCATCGGACTCCGCAAAGCCGGCGTTTGCGTCTGATCGCAGAGCTCCTGGACCTCCGCCGGCAACCGTCGTCCCCGCGTCACCACAAGGCAGGGGATGTCGCAGGCGAGCACCCGCGCCATACGGTTTCGCCGCTCCGCCAAGGGAAGAGAGGCGAGATACGCCAGCTCCGCATTGCCCAGGATCTGGACGCGCCGATGCGCAAAATAACTGAAAAAACCCGTCAACGCTAGCCCCAAACGGTTGAGCGAGGGCTCCTGAATCGGCCGTTTAAGCCCCGCATTCCCGGCCACAAGATCCAACTGAAGGCGGGCTCGACCGCTTTGATAAAAGGTTTCAACCGTCAACGTGGGTTTTCCAGGCGGAATCATTCTGAATTCTCTTCCCCTTTCAGGCGCTGGACTTCCAACCGCCCCAGTTTCTCCCCGTTCTGATGCTGGGTGATCCGCTTCTCACGAAACCGATTCAGCTGACGCACTATCTTGTCCACCGCCCGATCAATCGAAGCATAAAGATCTTCCGATTCATCTTTCACCTCTGTTTGAAGATGGGAACGGCCGGTCACGACAATCTCCGCGATGCGGCGAAATTTCGAGACATCCAGGATGACATGGACGGACTGGACGAACGGAAAATCGGCCAGATGATGCTCGACCCGTTTCCGAGCGTACTCCTTGATGGCATCCGTTACTTCCACGTGGCGTCCCGTGATTTCGATGCGCATGGCATCTCCCTTTGGTTGTTCGGTTTTACATACTAAACCGGGGACCCAGATAGAGCTCCCGGCTAACCGGATCATGAATCAGGAACGAGGCGGAACCCTCCCGTAGGACCTTTCCTTCGCAAATAAGACAGGCACGGTCCACGATCGAGAGCGTCTCGCGAACATTATGGTCGGTGATCAGAATCCCAAGTCCCCGTTCCCGCAAATCCGAAATGATCTTCTGCACGTCGTAAACCGCCAACGGATCCACCCCGCTGAAGGGTTCGTCAAGCAAAATCATCGCCGGCTCCGTGACCAGGGCCCGGGTAATCTCCAGGCGGCGCCGCTCCCCACCACTCAGGGTGTGAGCCGGCTGTTTCGCCAGCGTCGTCAAACCCAACCGCGCCAGAAGCCGTTCCAGCCGTTCCCGCCGTTCGCGGGCCGTCAACGGCAGCGTCTCGAGAATCGCCATCACGTTCTCGGCAACCGTCAATTTCCGAAAAATAGAAGGTTCCTGCGACAAATACCCCATTCCGGCCCGCGCACGTCGATACATCGGCCACGCGGTCACATCCTTCCCCCGAAACCATACCCGCCCCCCATCCGCACGGATCAACCCCACAATCATGTAAAACGTGGTGGTCTTTCCGGCGCCATTCGGACCCAACAAGCCCACCACCTCTCCCGGCCGTACGGCCAACGAGACGCCGTCCACCACCCGCCGCCCCCGGTACACCTTCACCAAACCCTCCGCTCGCAAGAGCTCCCCATTCGATGCTTCGCCTCCGGTCACAACCCCCATCCCTTCGATCCCTCTTTCCCGGGCGATAGAATCATGACCGGCCGTTCGCATTCAACCCGATTGGTGGTTCGCCAGAATGTGATTTTCGTACCACTCAACTGTTCCGTTCCACGCAGGACCATCGCATTGCCGGTCAACACCAACCGACCATCCTCAACAGTATACTCCGCCTCGTCCGCCGTGGCAATCCGATCCTGCTCGGTGATCCGCACCCGACCCGTTGCTCGGGCCGACTGAAGCTGCTGGGTCTTGGAATCCAGCTGAACAACCAACCGCTCGGCCTCGATTCTCATCGTCGGATCCTTCGCGACGACTTCCCCCTCGAAAACCGCCGTCATTTTCCCATAATCGAAAACCAGCTTTCGGGCCGTGATTTCCGTTCGGTTGGTGCCACTCTCCCCCCCTGAAGCAAGGTCCTGAGCCCGAAGCCCAGGAATGCAAAAAATGATGATTAGAATGACCTCCAAAATCCGCTTCATGGCCTCTTCTCCCGCTCGAACCATTGTGTTCCCAGAGTGGTCACCACCCGGACATTCCGAAGAATGGTCACTTCGGTTCCGCCATTCTGCCACCGAAGTCCTTCCCCCGTCATTTGAAGTCCCGCACGGGTGACGCGAACTTCGCTCTCGGAAGTCATGCGCCCCGTCCGGACATTGTAAAGACACTCCGCCGTCCACATTGTCATGCTCATCCGCCCTTCCTCATACACTTCCACACGGGCGTCGTAAAGGCGAATGAACGCCCCCTCCTTGACCGCCCTCTGTCCGTACAGTTCCGCCTTGAGTCGCCCCCCCTCGTCATAATGCGGCAAACGAAATTGCTCAAAGGTCATCGGCCCCGTTCCGGCTTCGGGAACGCGGATTTGGGCACGGGCGGCTCCCAAGACAACCCAAAGGCCAACCCCGGTCGCCAAAAGCCCTTCCCTAACCGGCCACAATCGCATGGATCCTCCTAGCCTCTTCCCAAAGAGAGGGAAGGCGCTCAAATGGTAGGGAATTTTCTCGGTCCGACAGCGCCTTCTCAGGCGTCAAATAGGTTTCAAGAAAGAGGGCATCGCAGGCACCCGTGGCCACTGCAGCACGGGCCAGCGCCGGCGCCCATCGCCCATCTCCCCCCGAATGATCACCCGCTCCACCCGGCCGTTGCACACTGTGCGTTGCGTCGAAAATAACCGGATAGCCCAGGTCACGAAGCACAAGCAGGCTCCGCATGTCCGCCACAAGATTATGATAACCGAACGACGCCCCACGCTCCGTAGCCAGAAGACGGCGGTTGCCGGCGCTCTCGGCTTTTGCAAAGACCGCCGCCATATCCTCCGGCGCGAGAAATTGCCCTTTCTTAACGTTCACCACCCGGCCCGTTTTCGCCGCAGCCACAATCAGATCGGTCTGCCGGCAAAGAAAAGCAGGAATCTGAAGAATATCGGCAACCGCAGCCGCAGCTTCCACGTGAATGGTTTCGTGAACATCCGTCAAAATCGGCACGCCGAATCGTGCCTTAACCTCCGCAAGAATCGCCAAGCCTTGCTCAAGTCCCGGCCCGCGAAACGAAGCGCCCGACGTCCGATTGGCTTTGTCATAACTGGCCTTGAAAATAAGAGGAACCCCCGCGCGACGGGCCCAATCCGTCAACGCCTGCGCCAATTCCAGACAATCCTCCCGGCTGGAGATGACACACGGCCCCGCCACAAGCGCCAAAGGCCGGCCTTTCCCGATTTCAATTGCACCGATCCGAACGGTGAGCATCACACAGCCTCCATCGCATTCGGCGCCCCCAACCGCGAGAAAACCTCTTCTGCGGCACAGAGATCTTCCGGCGTGTCGACTCCCAATCCCCTGTAAACGGTTTCCAGCACCAAAATTCGTCCGCCTGCATGGAGAGCGCGGAGTTGCTCCAGTTTTTCCGCCTGTTCCAGCGCACAGGGGGGAAGACGCACCAGCTGCATCAGAAACGGCCGGCGATAGGCATAAATCCCGATGTGCCGCCAGCGGACAAAAGCGCCCGTTCCTTCCCGCTCATACGGAATGGGGAGGCGTGAAAAATACAACGCCCCGCCGTCCGCCCGGCATACGACTTTAACCACGTTCGGCGACTGGGTCTCTTCGGCCGTTCGAATGGGACAAGCCGCCGTCGCCATATCCCACTCCCCATCGCCAAGAAGACGCTCCGCGAGTTCGTCAATCAACCGAGGTTCCACAAACGGTTCGTCCCCTTGGATGTTGACCACCACGTCGGCATCCATTTCCGCCACGACCTCGGCCGCCCGATCCGTCCCGCTCGGATGATCGGAACGGGTCATCACAACCCGCCCGCCAAAGGCTCTCACAGCCTTCGCAATCCGCTCATCATCCGTCGCCACCGCCAGCCAGTCGAGCCGATGAGCGGTGGAGCACCGCTCCCAAACCCACTGAATAAGCGGTTTCCCTCCCAGCCGCGCAAGGGCTTTGCCGGGAAAACGTGTAGAACCCCATCGGGCCGGAATAACGCCAACCGCCCTCACGACACTCCCCCCTGGTCGTTTCGAATGGTCAAAAGCAATTCCTCAGGCGAACAGGAAGCCGTGCCCAGTTTCCCGACCACGACACCCGCCGCATGATTGCCAAGGGAAGCGGCTTCCAAAGCCGTCGCTCCGGCGGACCGGGCCAGAAGGCAGGTGGCAATCACCGTATCCCCCGCCCCGCTTACGTCAAAAACCTCCCGCGCCCGCGTCGGCAAATGGATCAGAGGCCGCCGTTGTTCGGCAATCACCATCCCTTTGGGACCCAGCGTCACGACCAGCGCCTCGGTCTGCCATTTGGCCTTCAAAATCCGTACCGCATGCGCCAGCTCCCGATCCTTTAAGGGATCCTCTACTTCCGAGCGCGGCGGAAGCCCCGCGCAGACATGGGCCTCACGACAGTTCGGTGTCGCCAGCGTCACCGGGCGAACCCGTAGGTCGCGATCTTCCTTGGGATCATAGCCCGTGGGTATGCGAAGGAGTTCAGCCGCGTGCAACAGGGCATCAACAACGGGTTGACGAATCGCTCCCTTGCCGTAGTCCTCAAGGATAGCCCCCGTGCAACCCCGAATTGCCTTCGAAAGACGGGAGGCCAGCCGTTCGAGATCTTCCCGTCGAACCGGCTGATCGTGCTCCTGGTCGACCCGAACCACCTGCTGCCGCTCGGCAATGATCCGCGTTTTTTCCGTCGTACACCGATCCCGCAGACGGATGACGCCCGCCGTGGAAAGCCCGCGGCACTCCAGAAGTTCCAACAGTTCGTCACCGGCCTTATCGCACCCCACAAAGCCTGCGACAACCGCCTCCCCTCCCAACGCCCGGATGTTCACGGCCACATTCGCCGCCCCGCCCGGCATGATCGAGACTTCGGCAACGCGTACGATAGGAACCGGCGCCTCCGGGGAAAGCCGTTCCGCATGTCCCCGAATATAGCGATCCAACATCAGGTCACCCAATACCAAAATCCGTTGACGGGAAAAACAACGCACCAACGCTTCCGCCCGTGCCCGCTCAATCATGACGATCGTCCTCCTCCGGTCGGCGTTCCACCCCGGCCAGCCGAATGATTCGTCCATCCATCCATAGCCATTCCCGCGGGAAAACACGGGGAATTGCTCTCAGACCGGTCCCAACAACCGAATCAAGCTTCCAGTATATCGCGTCGTGAGCCGGAATGTCCAGACGACACGCCACTCCCCGAATCTTATCAACCCGCCAACGGACTCGCCCTCCCATGTCCATGCTTTCGATCGCCCCTTCCCGCACTTCCCATCGGCCGGAAGGGATGGGACCTGAAAGGGATTCTTCGATCTCCTCCCAGTGTTCGGCCTTCTCAAGACCGCGCAACCCCTCAAAGAACGCTCCTCCCCGACCGTCCAACCGAAGCACCGGACGAACTAAAATCCGCTGCGTCCCAATCCGGGGGCGCCACCGAAACCGAACTTCCGGGATCTGGAGAATCGCCGATCCCCCCTCGGATATTCCCACGTGAACCCCGTGGAAGACTAAATCGCCGTTGAAGGAAAGCCGGCTGGAACCAATATGCGGGCGAACACCCAGCGTCTCGGACCACCGATCCGCAATCAGTTCACGGAAACCCGCTGTGCGGGCAGCAATGAAGAAGAATACCCCCAGAATCACCCCCAGCAAAAGCACGACTCCCATGCCTCGAATTCCCCGATAACCCTCGGGGCCCTTTTCGCCATTCGCCGCCTGTCCCTCCTCCAGCGGCCATTCCGAAGTCCGCTCGTCGAATCGCCCCCGAAGCGTCATGCCGTCTCCTCCTCTACCGTCCGTCGGGAGCCGAAAAGGGCGGTGCCTACCCGAATCCAGGTGGCGCCTTCTTCGATCGCCGTCTCAAAATCGTGGGACATTCCCATGGAAAGCTCCGGCAAAGGCGTTCCCGTGGCCGCTTCCGTTTCGTCCCGCAACTGTCTCAGAAGCCGGAAATAGGGGCGGACCTCTTCGGGGTCGGGGCGAAAAGGAGGAATGGCCATCAGACCCATCACTTCGAGATGGGGGCACGCGTTGGCCGCTCGAACCGCTTCGGAAACCTGAGACGGTGCAAACCCAAATTTAGAAGCTTCTCCCGCCACGTTGACCTCAAGTAGAATCCGCATCCGCCGGCCGGCACGGTCACATGCGCTCTCCAGCGTCCCCATCAGAGAAAGCGAATCCACCGAGTGAATCCACACAAACAGAGGCACCGCCGGCCGAACTTTGTTGGTCTGTAGATGGCCGATCAAATGCCACTCCACCCCCCCCGGACAGAGTGGAATCTTGCGTCGGGCTTCCTGCACGCGATTTTCCCCAAAGGCCTTTATGCCTGCGGCAACCGCCTCACGGATGCGGTCAGGTTCCACCGTTTTCGTCACGGGAAGAAGTCGAACGCTTTCCGGCGGCCGATTCGCACGCGCACACGCGCGCCGCATCCGCTCGCGTACCCTCGCAAGCCGCTGTTCAAATGTGTCCGTCACGCCGCATGCCTCGTCCCCCATGGCTCCCTCCAAACTTTCAGAGTTCCTGACGCCCCTGAAGCGCCCGCGCCAGCGTCAAGGGGTCGGCATACATCAAACCGCTCCCGGCCGGAAGCCCCATCGCCAAGCGGGTGACCCGAATGGGAAACGCCCGTAACTGTTCCCGAATATAGGCGCAGGTTGCTTCGCTCTCCACATCGGTGTTCAACGCAAGAAGGATCTCCCGAACCGATCCATCTTGCGCACGTTGAATCAGACGGTCGAGCCGGAGATCGGCAGGACCCATGTTGCCGGCGGCGGAAAGCTTTCCCCCAAGGGCATGGTAGCGGCCATGAAAAACCCCGGTCTTCTCAATCAGTGCGATATCACCGGCATCCTCCACCACGCATAACAGGCTCGCGTCTCGACGCGCATCCGAACAGAGCGCGCAGGGGTCCTGGCCGCGCGTCGTCAACCCCCCGCAAAGCGAACACACCCTGGCCTGTTCGGCCACTTTCGCAAGCGCTTCCTGCAGCCCCCTTAACAGACCCTCCGGATCACGCGCCAACCGCCAGGCCATCCGTTCGGCTGTCCGACGGCCCACCCCCGGCAGCCGCGCGAGCTGCGCCGACAAATGAGCCAGACATTCCTCCGCCTTCATTTAGGGACCCATTCCAGGAATCGGAAGACCCGCCGTAACCTGACTCATCGCCGCTTGAACCATCGCCCGCGCCTCGGTCAAAGCCCCATTGACCGCCGCAACCACACTATCCTCCAGCATCTCCACATCGCCGGCCGTCACGGCCCGCGGATCAATTTTCAGAGCCGCTAAAGTTCCATCGCCACGGGCGGTGGCCGTGACCATCCCCCCACCGACCGAATGGGACACGGTCTTTTCACTCATCTCCTTCTGAACCCGCTCGATCTCCTTCTGCATCGAAGCAGCCTGTTTCATCAGTTTCATCAGATTTTTCATGGAGGGACTCCTTGGAGCCGGGGCGCGACGATCCGCCCGATATGGAACGCACATCGCCTTTGAACAATTCCACCGTCTTTCGAACCAACGGATGGTTCAAGAGATCCTGCCGGGAGTAGGCCGGAACCGCAACGGGGGATGCCGGCTCGCTGGGGCGAACGGACGGTTCGGCTGCAGAGGGAAGCGCTGAGTCCTCCTCCTGCACCGTCCATAAAGGTCGAACGGGACGACGCAGGACCTCCTGAAGCGCTACCCGAACGGCTTGTTCGAGGCGGGGAAGGCGGTTTAACCGCGCCAGTTGGGAGGCAAAGGCAGGGTCGAAGGCAATCTCGACCTCATTTCCTTTGACGCCGATCGGGCGTCCGTGCAGGAGAATCTCACGAACAGTCGGAGCGCGGCGGGCCGCAACCTCGATCAGATCCGTCCACTGGTTGCGAAGACGCTCCAAGTCTGCCGGAATTTCGAGAGGCGCATCGGTCGTTTCAGAAGGTTCAGCAGCCCGGATCGCGTACGCCGATTCGATCGCCCGTTTTTCGGCCACTTGGCCGTTCTCGACAGCAGAACCTCCTCCTCCCTCAATCCGATTTTTCAACTCCTGCAGGCGGACGAGGATATCGTCGAGCGAGACCGCCGTGGCCCTTCGGGCGCATCGAAGCAGAGTCGTCTCAAGAAGCGTAACGGGAGAAAGCGCATACCGCATCCGACTTTCTGCCTGGCTCAGCCATTCGATCATCGTGAGGAGATGGTCCGGAGATGTCTGTTCCGCCCATTTTCGGACAACGGCCAGTTCATCATCCGTCAATTCCAGCACCCCTTCCGCCTTAGACGTCGAGGCAAGAACCAGCACATTCCGCAATCGTTCGATCAGTTCCACGGTCAACCGGTGAATGTCTTTTCCCGCTTCATCCAGTTCATGAACCAGGCGAACCACCTCGGAAAGATCCCCAGTAAGAATGGCCTCGACCAAACGATCCAGCCTCGCGCGTGCGACCAGCCCGAAAATACCGAGAACGTTCTCCTCCTCGATGGCGCGGCCGCAAAATGCGATCAACTGGTCGAGCGCGGATTCAGCGTCCCGCAGACCGCCTTCCGCCCCCCGGGCTATCGCCAGGAGGGCATCCGGTGTCACCTGCACCCCTTCGGCTTCCGCGATTTTTCGGAGTTGGGCCACGATCTCTTTTACCCCGATCCGGCGCAGATCAAACCGCTGACATCGGGAAACGATCGTGGCGGGAACTTTGTGGGGTTCCGTGGTGGCAAAGACAAATTTGACGTGTGCGGGCGGTTCCTCCAGCGTCTTGAGCAGCGCGTTGAAGGAACCGGTCGACAGCATATGGACTTCGTCCACGATGTAGATCTTGAATCGGCAACGCGCTGGAGCGAAGGGAACATGGTCCAGAATGATCTCACGGACTTTCTCCACTTGCGTGTTCGATGCCGCGTCGAATTCGATCACATCCAGGCAGGCGCCCGCAGCAATCTCCCGACAGGGGGCGCAGACGCCGCAAGGCGTGACCGTTGGCCCCTTTTCGCAATTCAGCGCTTTGGCAACAACCCGAGCCAGCGAAGTCTTTCC
Source organism: uncultured bacterium (assembly GCA_938038445.1). Lineage (GTDB taxonomy): Bacteria > Verrucomicrobiota > Kiritimatiellia > CAIKKV01 > CAIKKV01 > CALHRZ01. The sequence goes on from CALHRZ010000017.1 coordinate 29,419, forward strand.
TACGCCTCGGGGTCCGACAAACAGATACGCATGAGCAACGCGTCCGGTTGCGATGGCATTTTTCAGGGTCTCCGTGACGGGGCGTTGCCCGATCACTTCATCAAATTGCTGGGGTCGCCACTTGCGCGCCAGGACTTCGTACGCCATGATTACGCTTTGGGTTCTTCCATCGTTCAAGTTTTCCCGTCCGTTCCGACGCCCAGGGGGTTCCCGGCTCCGCCGGACCTGCCTGCCGTTGCTCCCTTCCGGGCCTGGCGGGGTTCGGAAGGCCGTACGGCCCGAAAGTCCCGGGCGCCGGAACGGACTGGAAAACTCGTTCGTTATTCGGTACTGTAACGGGCCGATGAAGAACAATCAAGAGAATACACCCGAACTGCCGGACCCCTCCTCTCTCGTGCGCTTCATGCAAATGGCCCTGCAGGAGGCCAAGGCGGCAGCGGAAGAAGGCGAGGTGCCGTGCGGCGCAGTGATCGTTTGGAGTGGCCGCATCATTGGACGTGCCCATAATCAAGTGGAAACCCTGCGCGACCCCACGGCACATGCCGAAATACTGGCCATCACGCAGGCCGCAGGAGCGATCGGTGACTGGCGGCTGGACGGGGCAGATCTTTACGTCACCAAAGAACCCTGTCCCATGTGTGCAGGCGCTCTCGTGCTCGCGCGCGTCCGACGGTTGATCTTCGGCGTGCGAGATCCGGTCCGCGGAGGAGCAGGGTCGGTATTTCCCATCGTGTCGCATCCGTCCTCCCCGCACCGACTGGAGATTTTGGAAGGCATCCTCGAAGCCGAATGCAAAGCAATCCTTCAGACCTTTTTCCGCCGCCGCCGCCAGGAAGAAAACGAAAGGCCCTCTTAGCCGAACCGAATGACAAACTCCTCCTCTTTCGAGGGTTCGGGCGGTTTCTCTTCAACCTTAATCGGCTGATAGGTCGGAAGAAACCGATAGTAAACGGTCAACATGAGGCAGTTGAGCGCCGTGCAATACACCGGACCGAAGATCGCTTCCGATGAGGCCGGGGCCGGCCCCCAGCTCCCATCAGGATTTTGCATCGCACAAAGGGTAGGCGCAAATTGACGGTTCCAGGTGACCCATGTCGTCCCGCCCTGATGAAACCGAGCCTGCGTCACGTAATACCAGGAATAGATGGGCCAGGCTCCCATCTGCCGCAAATCGAGATTCGGCGTGGCCGGATCGGTTTTGGTCCAACGAAACGGCACGTTCTGAAGCGCGCGCACCCCCGCCCGGGCTTCCGCATCCATCGCATGCCCCGTCAACTGCATGCACAGAACCGCCACACCGGTCATAGGAACATTGGGCGCCGCATGCCGTTCCCGCGTGCTGTACCGGAAAAAACCGGAACTGTTGTCAAACAACACCGTCAATCCGCGTATGCCCGTATCAATGGCCGCCCGCAAACCCCGATTTTCCGCTCCCGCATTCAAAGCGGCTTCCAATGCCTGAAGATGCCAGCCCGCTAGAGAAACGTCCATATGAGCCTCGGGCCCCCGCGCATACCCATAGTCCCAACTGCCCCCCTCATGTTGCCCATCGAGAATCACCTGAACGGCATCTTCCATCGCGATGCGTAGGTAGGGAATCCCGGTCAGCGCGTAAGCCTCGCTGATCGCATACGTCGCGATGGCATGCTCGTAACAGTGAATCTGAGACGGCGCCTGAGCGGGACCCCACTGCGGCCCGCCGGAACGGAACCACCCGTCCTTCTGAAGCCGCAGCAGATAGCGGAGCCCCCGTCGAATCGCATCGCCAAATTCCGGCGAAGCCGTCGTCTCGCCATGCGCAAGAAACGCCAGCAGGGCCAATCCCGTCATGCTGGCCCGATAGTGGGGCCCCCAACTGCCATCCGGATACTGATGATCGCGAAGCCATCGGAGCGCCTTGAGAACCGCAATCTCCGTCCGTTCCCCCAACCCGCCGCTGTACTTGGCCAGCCCTTCCGCTCGCCCGGCAGCGCTACGCCCCGCGATAATTCCGCGAAACTGAACGGGCGAAACAGACTCGAGCATGTTGAATTCCGAAAGATCCATCGCCTCACCCGCCGTCCCCAGGACGTCGACAGCCGGTGGCTCCTGATCAAGACTCACGGTCGGCGGAGTCACCACATCTACAGTCTGGGGGAGATCCTCGAACTTTTGTAGCTCCTCGGTCAACTTTTCCAACTCCTCCATCGGAGTCGGCTCAATCACAATCGCCTCGATCCCCTCATCGGTTCGAGGACGTTCAAACTGCACGAAGGTCGCCAACAATAGGAGCACTATCAAGTGAATGACGATGGAACCGGTCGGCCCCCAGAGATTGTCGATAATGCGTCTGACTCTCCAGTCCATGCGCGTCCCCCGTCAGTTCATGCTCCCTACGGAAATGTTGGTCAATTTGGAGCGGGCGCAAAGATCAAGCACTTCCACCAGTTCCCGGTGCCGCGAATCGATCGAACAGAGGATCATAACCGTCTGTTTTGGGTTCAACGCACCCAGTTGGCCCAGAATCTTCGCCAGTCCCGTCATGTCCACTCCGGAACCGTTGATCAGAACACCGCCTGGAAAAATTTCGATCTTGATCATGGGCGGCGGAGGGGTTTCGCTTTCCTGAGGTTTGGCGGACGGACTGAACACGTCAAGATGAGCAAAAACATCCACGGGCCGAATGGTCAATACGAAATAGATGAGGAGTTGAAAGACGACGTCAATCATCGGCGTCATCGAAATCTCCCCCGACTCTTCGCTCTTGCGCCTTTTCCTGAAATCGGCCATTTCCCGTCCTCCCTTTTAATTCGAAGGCGCCTTTTCTTTCAATGCCACGAAGGATACGCGGTACAGCCCCGCCTTTCCCGCCGCCTGCATCGCCCGGCGGACGAACTCGTGACGTGTGGACTGGTGGGCCCGAATATGGACCGGCGTATCCTGCCGCCCAGCGATCCGGGCCTGGGTCAAAACCGTCACCAACCGCGCTTCAGAAAGGCGGTTTCGGGCAATGGAAATCGTACCGTCCTCATGCACCTCCACGTAAACCGTCCGCGGATCCCGTTTCTCGACGGTAGGCCCATGGGGCGAACGGGCCAGGACAATCGTTTCGTCGAAAGCCTGGCGGTCGAGCTCCACGGTCACTACAAAGAAAATGATGAGTTGGAAGACGATGTCAATCATCGGCGTCATGTTGACGCCAACCTCTTCGGTGGACCGTTTGGCCATGACCGTCTCCCCTTCGGCACCCGATCGGGTGCGTTTTCAGTTACTCCTGAACAACCTCGACGTTCCGCAGCGTCTTGATGAGATCGTTCGTCAGGATCACCATGCTCAAAATGATGTTGTTGGCACGGTTGCGGAAAAAATAAAAGAAAGCCACGGCGGGAACCGCCACCGAAAGACCGGCGGCCGTCGTGTAGAGCGCCTGGGAGATGTTCTGCGCAAGGAGCGCCTGCTGGGCGGCACCGGCTTGCTGCGTTCCAAGGGTCGCAAACGCATAGATCATTCCTTGCACGGTTCCCAGAAGCCCCAGCATTGGGGCCAGGTTGGAGACAACGGAAAGATAGGAAACCTTCTGAAGCAGCCTTTCGCTCTCCAAATCCGCAACCGCATTGATGGATTCCTGAATCACGTCGAATCCTTCTTCCACATTTTCAAACCCGGCGCGCAGAATGTTGGACAAAACCGTCGGCTCCTCCTTGCAGTACTCCAACGCCTTCCCAAGGTCCCCCTCATTCATCGCAGTCCTGACTTTCTCCAGAAGCGGAGCCGGCATGATCTTGCTCGGCCGGATTTTGACGAACGAATCGATAATCAGGTAGATGCCGGCCAGTGAAGTGGCGAAAAGGCCGGCCCAGAGGAGAATTCCCAACGCGCCGCTCCCGGTCACCACATCCCAGAAGTTTGTGGCGCCTGCTTGCTGCTCTGCCTGCGTTTTGCGGGCGGCCGCCTCTTCCGCCGTCATGGTTTCCTGGGCAAACGCCGATCCAGAACCGATGATGATCCAGCCTGCCGCGATGGCCGCCACGGCGGCCCGTTTCCACTGTCTGCTCATGGTGTCGACTCCTCGTTTCAACCGCTCAAGTCCGATGCTCGCCCGCAACTTCAGGATCCCTTTTCCAACCGGGTTTTCGCTCGCACTCCAAACTCAGACTCGGGATATTGCCCGGCTTGCCGATAAAATTCAAGACTCTGTTCCGGTTTCCCCATCCGCTCCAACGTTTCGCCTGCTCGCCAGGCGGCTTCCGGAACCCATTCACGTACCTCCCGAAAAAACCGAGCGGTGCGCATAAAATCGAACAAACCCCCTTCGATATCGCCATTCTCAAGGCGTACGCGCCCCCGAATAACCTGGGCCGCAGCGGCTTCCCGCCGCGTCCCCTTGCGGACCATCTCGTCCAACAACGGATCCAGCCGATCCCGGCGTCCCAACCCCGCCAGCGATCGGGCAAGGCCGACCCTCATCGCTTCATCACTCGTCAGATCGGCCGCACCTTCCGACGCCGCATCCAGGTTCCGGATCGCCTCGTCCCAGCGTCCGATCTCGACGTGGCAAAGGCCCATATATTTCAACGCCTTTAGATCCCAACCCAAAAAGCGATACTGCTCCACAATTCCCTGAAGCAGACGGATGGCTTCGTCGTATTCCTTCTTCCGCATCCGTTCCAGCGCCTGACCCATGGCCACAGGTTCGTCCATGATTACCCGGGTCCCTTTCGGGTATTCCAGCCGGGCACCCTCCGGCAGGATGAGTATGATCGTACCATCCGCCGCCGCACGAACCTCGCGGCCCTCCACCCGGCGTCCGTCAGGCAACACCACGATAGGATTTCCAGCCCATACCCCTTCCCAGGCTCCCTCCAAACCCAAAGCGAACACCGCAAACGCCTGCGCGGCCAACCGTCTCACCCTCATGATCCTGAACCTCCCGTGGTTCGGCGCAGAATAGCTTCACTGCGCCACCGGCGAACCTCCTCGGCACCCCCCGCGTGGGGAAATTCCGAGGTAAACCGGTTGGCGTTTTCGACCACATCATCCCAACGCCCACCCTCCCGGAAGAGACGAACGCTTTCATAAAGCGCCTTTTGGTAAAAGGGGCGAATGACCGGATCATCCGGTTTGCTCAAGAGGACAATCCGCTGGTAGGACGCAAGGGCTCCGTCTCGATCGCCCTGGGCAAGCTGGAGTTCAGCAAGTTCCGTGGTCGCCCGGGTAATCAACCGCTGATCGGTCGCCCGCAAAAAGACATCGCGCAAGACCTCGGTCGCCTCCTTAAGGCTTCCGGCGCCACGTAACGCCCGTCCAAGAAGGAAACGCGCTTCAAAGAAAAAGGGCGACCGCGGATACTCTTCGATTAGCCGACGCAACGCTTCAGCCGCTTCCGCCGGCCGATTGAGCGCCAGACGGGATTGCCCTAGCGCCATAAGGACACGCTGTTCCACATCCCCGCGCCGAACTCCCTCGGTCAGAGCATCCATCCGCTTGAGGGAAGCCTCAAACGCTCGAGCAGCCGCCTCGTGACGACCGCGATCTTGAAACAGAATTCCCGCTCGAAGAAATTGATCGGCCGGATAGCGGTCCGCCTCCCGAAGCATTTCCTGCAATACCTCCTCCGCCTTTTCCAACCGCTGAATCTCAATCAGACTCCTCAGCATGGCAAGCCGGGCGTTCTGACCGGCTTCCGACTGGGGATACTGCGTCGCCAGCTCTTGGTAAACCGCAGCCGCCTCATCCGAACGCCCTTCCACCAGCAGGATTGCGCCCATCGTGCTGAGCGCGGTCGGCGCAAGCGTCGATTTCGGATAGGTTTCCACAAACCGGCGAAGATGGGCAATCGCTTCCTTACGGGATGCGGCGCCGGCCTCTCCCGCCCCCGCCATCAACATCTTGCAATATCCAAGATAGAAAAAGGCTTGCTGGTGGATCTCCTCATTCTTGCGCAACGCCTCAATAGATGTACTAAACGCCCCACCTTTGTTATCCAGCCAACCCGTCAACTCCGCGTAATGTTGAAAAGCGTCCGCATAAGCGCCCATCTGGCGGTAGGCATCGGCCAGACAAAGCTTCGCCTGAGCCTTTTCCGTCCCCGCCTGCGCATCCGCCAGAAAGCGGGAGAACCCCTCGACCGCCCGGGGAAAATCACCCCGTAAATAATAAGCCCACCCGATCCGGTTGAGGGATTGGAGATAGCGGGGGGTCTTCGTGTACCGCTCGACGAGACGCCGGTAATAGACAACGGCACCCTCGTAATCCTCCACTTTCCAACGCTGCTCCCCTAACATGAACAGAATTTCAGCCGCACTCGGATGCTCCGGAAACCCTTCCAGATAGCGCTCGTAGAGAAAGAGATAGAGATCCCGATTGTTTTGCTCGAAGAAATAACGGCCCACCCGAAGAAAAGCCTGGGCCGCAAGGGGATTGCCTCCAAACCGTTCCGCAAGATACTCCGCCGTGACCCGCAAACTCAACAGATCGCTCACCCGAGCATAACATTCGAGCAGATTCCCCAGCGCCGCAAGAGGCTCTTCTCCCTCGGGAAAATCATTGAGCCCTTTCAAATACTGCTCAATTGCTTTTTCGTACTCTTTCCGGCTGAACAAATTGTGCCCCTCGCGAAGCACAACGCGGGCGATTTTCTCCCTGCCCCCTTCCCGCGCCTCGATCGTAACCTCTTTTCCCGTGAGTTCCTTCACTCGGCTCTTGATGCGATCAATCGCTTCCCCCGCATTTTGACTCCAATCCGTCCCCGGATAACCGGAAAAAACCCCGTAATAACGCCGAAGCGCTTCCGCATAATGCGAGAGGGCCAATTCCAGCCGTTTTTCCTCCAAGGCGACGTGATTCCGTCCGCGTTCCATCTCCACAAAACCCGCAAACTTCTCGCCCGGCAACAGGTCGGGCTGGGGAGAAACCCCATGCTTTTTGTCGAAGGAGTCTGCCGTCTGAATCAGTTTCTGAACCCGTTCCTTGAGTTTATTCTTCCGGTCCGCGACGGCGGGCGTCCATCCGTCTCCGCTTTCCAACTCCAAAAGGACACGCTCGAATTGGCGAGCGCTTTCGAGAAAACGGAGAAATGGTTCCTGCCGCGCCTCGGGGGTTCCAGGCAACGTCACAGTCGTTTTTTCCTTCGCGGCCCGATCCAGGATCGCCGCGTCCCGCTGGGCAACACGGGCGATCAGGCTCCAGAGTTCTTCAAATTCACCTGCCGCGCGTTCCAGAAACCGAAGGGCTTCCGCTTCCCGCACCTCACGGGAGGCCGTTAAAAAATCTCCACGGTCCTTATGAATCCGCCCCAAAAGGCTGAGCGCGCCGGCATAAGGGCTCTCGGAAACCAACCCCGCTTCGGACAGCCGTTCATCCAGTTTCCGAAGCATCTCCATGTTCTTGTTGAGAAGCGCGATCGCCTTGTCTTCATTCCCCTCCAACAATTCCACATGCGCCAACGCAGCAACGGCTCGGCCGAACCAAAGGTCCATGCCTCCCCAAACAACCTCGTCACTGTTCGCCCGCGCCTTGCGAATTAAAGACTCCCGTTCCTTGCCGGCCGGAAGGCCACGGGCCGCTCGCAGAAGAAGTTCGGCCTGCTCCAATTTGAGTTGCCGAAGAGCGTCCCGATCGTCCGGCCCCAGCAGGGGAAAAATGCGGTCGTACATTCCGGCGGCAGCAAGGGGATCGTTGGCCATCGCCAACATCTGAGAAAACTTGTATGCGGCATCCCGAAAAAAGCGCCGAACATCTGGATCGGTCGGAACGGCATTCGTGTGCCGATTGAAGAAATCCGCATAGATCGCGCGGGTCTTTTCACGCTCGCCTGCCATGAAATAGCCGTCCGCGAGCGCAAGAAGGATCGCCTGCGCTTTGGGACTATCCTTGGGAACCGTAGCCAACAACTCCTCGGCCTGACGGAAACGACGCCGTTCAATCATCGCCTCCGCTCGAACCACCGTCGTCCGCTCCCGAAGGGTCGGATACTCCATCTCAATCCGATCCATGACCCGTTCGGCCAGATCGGGCATCTTAAGTTTGTGGATCAGGCCGGACGCAAACTCAAACTCTCGCTCCAAAAGAGGGTCGGCGATAGAACTCCCCGCAGGCGCCTGCTGACCATGCAACGGGACCGCCAGAACGATCGCAAGCGAAAGCAGAAGAAGCCCTCTGCGCATTCTTCCGCCGTTTCCGTTCTGCATATATCCACCCTTTCCTTGCCTTTTTATCCGATCGGCACGATTGTTTCAAGTAAAACCTTGCTCATTTCGGAACCTCCCCGCCGAAATTGATCGCCATATACTGGGTAAAGGCATAATAGATGATGTTCACCCCCAGTTTGTAAGCCTGGCTGGCCACGGACTCGGAAGCGCCGGAATGGCCCGTCTTCCAGGCATCGTTGATATCCCCCTGGTGGTAGAATACAACCCAGCGCCCCTTGTACTTGACCCCCAGCGCTTCCTTGCCGGAGTGATGCCAAAGAGGGGGCGCTCCGTTGGGGAAATAAAAGGGATATTGGAAGATCACGTCATCCTTGGAAATCACGACCAGAGGAAGATCGGGAAAGACCCGCCGCAACATTGTCCGGAAACTCCGGTCGAAATTCCCTCCCCCATTGTCCGCAAAGAGCATCCCTCCCATTTCCAGGCAATACTCCCGAAGAATGTTGACTTCCGACTGGGAGAGATTGATGCTCCCGCGCAACCCGCCGGTGATATAGACAAAAGGCGGAGCTCGATTCTTTGGAAAACGCTTCAACTGGTGGATGCGGATGGACTCCGTGTGAGGCCAGATGTCAAAACCGGTAAATTCCCGAAACTTGAGAAGCATGTTGTAATCGGCGCCAAATCCCATGTCCTGATCCCAGTCTCCCCCGTCGTATTCCAGACGAATAAACCGGACCCTTGCCCGCTCCATTCCGTTCGGCCACCCCCCTTTCTTCCCGCCTCCCGCCCCGAGCTTGCCGAGCTGCTGCGCTTCGTAAGTCTGTTCGGTCTGGCGATCGATCTCTTCCAGCACCTCGCTGTCCTCGATGCGGGGTATATAAAAGGATATGGGCGCATTCAGGTTGATAATGAACTTCTTTTCCGGCTTCTTCTGAATCCGCCGGACCTTGATCATCTCGATCATCGGCGTTCCGCTGCCTTGCGGAATCCCATACGGCAGTTCCATGCATCCCCACCGAAACGCGATCAGGGGGAGAATAAAAATGAAGAAAAGGTGCAGCAGAGAGGAAAGATAGAGCGATTTCCTAAAGGGAGGATCCTCTCCGTGACGGCGGAGGTTGTCCCAAAGCCAGTCCGCCCAACCCGGTTGTTCCCCCTTCCGCCCGTACCAAGCGCCCGTCCGACAAAGCCATAGCGCCATGGTAAAAGCCGCCACACCAACGATCCACGGCAGCACCCGTATCGTGCCCCAGGTCCAAAGTTCATTGCGTACCGTATTCCCATAAGCATCCGGTTGAAAGCGGCGGAGGAGCGAAGGAATCACCAGAACCCACCGCCAGATCAGGAGAAAGTAGAAAACCAGGGCAAGGGCAACCCCGCGCAGAAAAACAATCACCCCAGGGCGACGATAAAACGACGCCAACGCCGCCAAAGGAAGAAGGACCATCAAAACGCCGGAAAAGACCGCCAGAACCCCATAGAACCCTCCCCAACTTTCCCACGGAAGGGTGTTCAGTGTCGGAACATCCATGTCCAGCAAATGGGCCAGCGCCGCCACGCCGTAACCGGTCACCCGAGAAGGAAGCCAGGCAACCCCAACGAAAAGAATCCCGATCACGCACGGGGGAGTGACCCAACGAAGAGACTCCTCCCCAACCGTTCGACACCACGCCCGAAGACGAAGAAAAATTGGCGAAAAAAACCCTTGCAGCAGAATCGCGGTCCTAAGAGCGAGCTCACGTATCCTTCCCGCCAACGGACGAACTCGTACGGTCGCGAGAGAGAACAGGGCCATCAGGCCGTCATCCACCCGGCCTGGAAGACGCACCAAAGTCCGAATCGGACCGATGCGCCCGATTCGGTAGATCCATCTCCGCCCTTCGAACCTCACCCGGCCCCCCTTGATCAAAGCTTGAGTTCAATATCAGTAGGCCGGGGCGTTTCGCCCGGCACGGGAAGCGTCTCCCATTCCTGGGTGGACGAAGGAGCCACCGGCGAAGGCGGGGGAGACGTAGCCGGGGTCGCGGGAATCGGCGCCGTCACGGTGCCCGTTTCCGCGCCCGCCGAACCCGGCGGCGCTTGGGTGACCGATCCGCCCGTCGCAACCGCAGCTGTCGGAACTTCCGGTTCAGGTTCTTTCGGCCGGATGCGCCGATACAAATATCCCAAAGAGGTCAATCCGAGAACCACAAGATGTATCGCAACCGCCGCCCGCAAAAAGCGGGCAAACGAAACCTTGCGAAGATCGGACATGGCCACGTCCGCACGAGCGGCCTCCGATTCCCAGTCGATCTCACCCCCGCGCTTCAGAAGGTCCCGTTCTATGGCGGCGGCCGACACATTCTCCCCGGCAGGAGCCGACGCCCGTTCCCGGAGTTCTTGCTCGAGGCGAGTGATGACGGCTCGCGCCGCCTCAAGTTCAGCACGGGACTGCGCCGTCCATTCCAGCCGCTGCCGTTCCATGTCCTCCGCATGCCGGGTCTGAACAGACGCCAATTCCCGTTCCGCGCGCTCCAGACGCAAACGCGATGTCTCAAGCAAGGTTTCGAGTTCCTTGATGCGCTCGGACAACAAGCGAATTTCAGCCTCTTTCCGATCCAACCGTTCCTTCCAAACCCGATCCTCACCTGAAACTGAAGAGGACGACAACGCGGAAACCGGAGGCGGAGCCGGCGCAGGCTCTTTCGTTTCCGGCGACGGTGAAAGGGGCGCGGCCGCAGATTTCGAAGGCTGCTCGGTCATCGCCGCATCCGCAGGAAATGACTTCACCGGCGCCGAAGGGGCAGGAGCTTCGCCCGACATGCGACCGGCAGGTTCCGTCTCGGTCGGAACAGGCGTCTTTTTGGCGCACCGGGGACAAAGAATGGTCTTTCCCGCAAAGGTTTTGAGCACTTTGAGGGCCGCCCCGCATCGAGCACAAGAAAAAGCAATCGTATTCATTGTCCGGATCCCGTCTTTTCGCCGATCAGAACCAGTTCCGCCTCGGATTGGGCCAGGGCGGCGAGCACCCGACCGAATTCGCGATACCGCCGATCCCGATCCATTTTCAAATACACCCGCCGGTCCTTCCGGTCGCCAAGTAAGGAGGACACCAGCGGCTCCAGCGCATCCAACGCGCATTCTTCACCCTGCACCCACAGCCGGCCTTGTTCGTCCAGAACCACGCTGAGGGGTGCCTGCTCGAGAATCTCGATATCGGGCGATTCGGGCGGCCGGCTTTTAATATGCGCCTCCTTCATGAAGACCGACGCCAGCACAAAGAAAATGATGAGCTGAAAAGCAATATCGCCGAAGGATGTGAGGGGAAGAAGGGGTTGGCGGCGCCGTCTGCGGGCAATCTTCACGAGCCCTCCTTTCCGCCGCCTCCGGAGGGAGGTGAACCCGATGCCCCCCCGCCTCCCTCTCCGCTTTCGGCGCTTTCCACAAGGGCCAGGATTCCACCCTCGCGGGCAATCGCGGTCACCACCTTGTAGTAGCGATCGTAATCCACGTCAGGAGCGCACTCTACGATCAAAACCCGCTCGCTCTCAGAACGTTCCCGCAGCTTCATCTGTTTCAGCGCCTCGCGGAACTCTTCGATCGTAAGGGTTTCCTCCTTGAATTGCAGCGTCTCCGCCGTCAGAGCAACAGTGGGGTATTCCTCCTCCGGTTTCTGGGACTCCTCCTGCGTGCTGGCCGGGATCATGACGGAAACCCCCATGCTTTTGGAAAAGGTCGTCGTCAGAATGAAGAAAATGATCAGAAGAAACGCGACGTCGGCAAAGGAGGTGACGTCCACGTCTCGGAATTCACGGGGTTTTCGCGCAATACGCATCGGAAAAGCCAGGAATTTCAGTCCCGCAAATGCAAAAAGTTAACGAGTTCGTTGGCCGAATCTTCGATCGCGATCGTCAGTTGTTCAACGCGATTGACAAAGAGGTTGTAGGCAATGACCGCCGGGACCGCGATCAAGAGCCCTGCCGCCGTGGTAATCAACGCCTCCGAGATGCCGGCCGCCACATCGCCGCCTTGCAGAGTGCCGCCCGCCTTGGCCATTTCGTTGAACGCCTTGATCATACCCGTAACCGTTCCCGTCATGCCAACCAGCGGCGCCGTACTGCCCACCAGCAGCAACAGCCCGACCCGTTTCTCCAATTCCGCCAACACATGCGGCGCATAATCCTCCATACATTTGGAGACACTCGCTTCGATTTCCGCTTTCTGTCGCCTCAGCGCCATTAACGCCCGGTAGCGATTGAGCCCCGCAAGCAAAATCGCCGCCACAGGACCTTTGGTTTCTTCACATAAGCGGATCGCTTCGTCCACCTTGCGCTCCGCGAGCAATTGCAAAACCATGCGCCGGAGCAATGAGGTATCCCGGCTGGCGGTCGCCAAAACCCTCCAGCGCTCCAAAATCACAGCCAGTCCGGTGATCGAAAGAGCGAGCAACACCCACATCAGGGGGCCGCCGTCGAGCATGAATTTCAGCATGGGACAGAACTCCGGAGTTATCGGTTAATCAGTTCCAACACCTTGTGCGCCTTGCCTGCAGCGACACTGTTCGGATAATCGCGAATCAGGGCGGTCAGTTTTTCGCGGGCTTCATTCTGCCGGCCAAGGCGGACCAGGACCACGCCCCATTTCAGGAGCATTTCGTCCAGGAAGGGGGCATCAGGATAATCCTGAAAAACGGTTTGAATCATCTCCAGACAGCGGGCGTAATCTCGTGCTTCCAGGTGGAAGTCGATCACCTTGCCCAGCGCTTCCCCGGCAAAAGGCGAATCGGGATACTGCTCGGCCACGGAGCGGTAAGCCGCAATCGCCTGCCCCAAGGCGCGCAGGCGTTCTTCTCGGCTGAGATTGGATCGGATGCTCTGCTCCAGTGTCTGCGCCAGCAAAAATTGGGCCTCCGCCTTCAGATCGGGGGATGTCTTGAGCCCCAAAATGCCACGCAGGAGTCCCGCGGCTTCGTTCGGCTTTCCCGCGTTGAGATAAGCCCGTGCAATCTGCATCATCGCCACATCGGCCAGCGAAGAAGTGGGAAAAAGCGCCATGAGCTGGCGGCAGGTGGCGATCGCCCCGCTCAGATCGTCCTTGGCAATCTGAAGTTCCCACTTCAACTGATAGGCCTCTTCCACCAGTTCGGGCGGAAGCGAGGCGCGGGCATACCGCCGGAGCACATCCTCGACCTTTTCCAACCCTGTATCCGCCTTTTCATGCGACCGAGCCATCAATCCCACATCCTTGAAAATCTGGGCTAATCGAAGATAAAACTTGGCCTCCGTCACATTTTTGCGGGCCCGCAGCACCTCCGTCGCCACCTCCCGTTGCGCCACCATGACGTCGGGAATCTCGCCGGCCAGAAATTCCGCGCGAGCTGAAACCAAACGCGGTTCCTTCCGGCTCCCAATGTGTGCCTTGTCCTCATATTCGAGAAAGATGATGTCTTTCTCCGCCGCCGATAGAATGCTGTCAGCCGTGTTCAAGGGCTGGCCTTCCTCCCATTTCTGAATGTTCAAGGTTCCCGTAAACACTCCCGTCATCGGCCCGCTCTCCCGAAGCGTCAAAGAGAGGCTGTCCCGATCCAATAACTCCTCCACTTCCAACGCAGCCGCCGTTTCCTCGCGCGGGGCCGGGTAGCGGGCAATAATCCGTACCACGACCGTGTCCGGACCGTCGGTGACATCGGCATCCAAGTCCTTGACCCGAAGAAACGCCGGTTGGCCGACAAAAAGACCTCGCACATATTCCCGGTAGGCACCGTCCGTAAAGCCTGCCACGGCCGTCGAAACAGTCCGCGCAAAGGCTTTGCGCTCCACGTTTCGCCCCCCGTCCTGCGTGTTGGCATCCAGATAGGAAACCGTAATGCGGTCCCCGCCGCGCACTTCCAGAATGCCGTTGGTCGCCACCGCCTTTCCTTGTTCCATTCGGATGCTGCCCAAATAGAACTCCCCCTCTGCATCAAAGGGTTCCAGCGTCAAACGTTCCCGATCGCCCGAATCGGTTGTGACCGTGACTTCCAACGGGCGGCCCGCGATTTTGAGAACACGCAGGTCCTTGTCCTGAATCTTGACAAAAAACCGCTGCCCGGCTTCGACAAGGGACTCCTCTTCTCCTTCGTTAGGAGGAACGCTGGTCCCAACCATTTTGAGGGCTTCAACCGCCTGTCGCCACCGTTTCAACTGGAAATGGCACAGTCCAATATAATAGTAGGCTTCGTTGGCAAAAACGCTCCACGGATACTGGTCCGTCACCTTCCGCAAGGTCGAAAGGGCGCGGGGATAATCCCCCAATCCGTAATGAGCGATCCCCATGCGGTAGAGCGCCTCCGCCTTTTCGTCCGGTCCCGCATCTTCCGCATCCAGCACCGGCTGAAGATTCTTGAGCGCGAGGGCGAAATCGGGCCTGTTCTCGGTGTAATACCGCCCAATTGCCAGCCAGGCCTGGAGCCGAACGGGCGATTTGGGAAAGGTGGCGGGAATCGAGGCCAACACCTTGAGCCCGCGCTCGTCCTGCCGGTCTTCAATCAGGGCAAGCCCCTGCCGGAATAACCGCATCGCCGCCGGGTCGCCCGCGCCGGAAGAATCGGTCGGCGTCTGCTGGGCCCTGCCGGCGGCCCCCGCCAGCAGCCCTCCGATTGTTACTGCCGCCATCACCATCGTTTTCCACTTCATGGGCTTGTTGCTCCGCTTAGAGGTCCTCATCCAAAATACCGCCTCCCGTCGCCACGCCATACCGTTCCAGCCACTGATGCGCCTGAGACGAAACCGGATGCTGAGGATACTTTTTCAGCACAGCCCGCAAGGCCGCAATCGTTTTCTCACGGTTCTTGGCTCCTTCCCACACCTGCGCTTTGCGCAACGCGGCCTGCGGCGCATCGCGTTCGAAAAAGTTCTCGATTTCCGTAAGGGCTTCCACCGCCTGCTCCGGTTTGCCCCACCGTTGATAGCATTCGGCCGTAGCCCAGATCGTCGCGGGGGGATCATTGATCATCGCGTAAAGTTTGATCGCCTCTTCATAACGAGCCAGCCGATCTTTATAGAGGGTGGCGCGCAAACGCAAGGCCCTAAGGGAATAAGTCTTATCGTCCATTTTCTCAAGTTCTTCACATTTTTCGGCTTGAACCGCCCATTTCTCCTGCGCGCCCAACACTTCGATCTCCTTCCAAAGAGCCAGCGGAGGCGATTCGATCCGTCGAGCCATTTCGATCGCCCGCTCAAACTGCCGAGCGTTTCGAAATCGATCGCATAGACCCGCAAGACCGTTGTCCCGTTCGGGATTCGGCATGCGGAGATAATGCTCCCGGGCCCGAGCGATCAGGGCGTTCCATACGTCCGCGTGCGGCTCGGTTCCTGCGATCGGCATCGGAAAGCGATCCAGCGCCGGAAGAATCACCGCCAGTTGGCCCGCAGCATCCAGCCGATCCAACCGTCCCGCCAGAACTTCCCCAAAGTTTTTCCATTCGGGGGCAACGGTAAACTTCACCTGCCCCCCCTCGACCAGCCGGGGAATCATCCACTGGACCGATGAGCGAAGCGCGTCGCGGTTCTCCACTCGGCGAAAATCGTCCAGGGCGCTCTTCCAGATTTCCCCCCACTCCCGGCTCAAGCGCGCCCGCGCCGCAAGTGTGAGCATGCGATTATACCAGTCGGAAAGACGCCCCGCTTCGGAAAAGACGGTCCTCTTCATCCGAGCCCATTCAAAAAAAACCCGCCGCTGCTTCTCGGGGATCGAATCGAAAACGGCAAGTCCCCGATCGAGAATAAAAACCGCCTGGTCGGGCGGCTTGGCTCCAGTTGGAGGAAAACGGCCCAGAAGGCGATCCGCATCCTCGTATCGTCCTTGCCGACAGTATAAATCCGTCAGCTTCTGTCGGGCCGTTGTTGCCGCGCTTTCCGGCCTTCCAACGAAGGATTCGAGATAGCCGTCAACAATCCGCGTCCAACACCGTTCGGCTTCCCGCCACTTTTCTTGCTGCGCATAAAAGTCGGCCAGCCGGTCCAGCATGAGGTCCGCGACCGGATGGGCCAATGCCGCATCACGGTCGGTCATCTCCTGCCACACGGCGAAACCTTGCTCGAGATTCCCGTTCTCAATCAACGCAAGCCCCTTTAAATAGGCCGCCGGAACTGCCTCGTCCATGGACTTGCCGAAAAAGTCGAGCACCTCATTGTACCGCTGAATCGCCTTGTTCCGAAACCGGGCGAGATGATAGCCTAACCCCTGCATGAGAAGGGCGTGGCCATACACCGGCGTTTGAGGATTGGCGGTCACAAACTTTTCGTATTCGAGCGCCGCCGCCTCGAACTTGCTTTCCCGGATGAGTTTTTCCGCCGCTTCATACTGAAGCCGTTCCGCCTGGGACAGCAACCCGTACTTTCGCGGCGGGAGAGTCCAGGACCAAACGCCCTTGAAAATATCCTCCGCAGGTCCTGCACACAGGCGAACAGAAGCCATCCCCCACGTCCACGCCACAAGGATCTGAAGCCACCGACCTTTCACCCTCAATCCCGGCATGTCAGTTTTCCGTCGCAAACTTCCGGAACGCCTGATCGTTTTGAACCAGTTGCCCCCGGGCAAATTTCGCCCATTTACTCTCCGGATAATCCCACGTCAACCGTTTGAATGCGATATAGGCGTTCTTCATGTCCTGTGTCTTCAGGTAGCAGTCGCCGAGCCAGTACATCGCCTCCGCCCGAAGATCCTTGTCCTCGTACAACGCGAGAAGCCGCTCAAATTTGGCGATGGCTTCCGTTAGCCAGGACTTCGCTTTCTCATCGTACCGACCCTCCAAAACCGTCTTCCGTTCCTCCGCCCCCTTCATGTAGCTCTGGGCCGAAAGGAAGAGCGCTTTGGCCGCCAACTCGTGTTCCGGATTGCGGGACTGGAAGTTCCCAAAGATTTTGCCAGCAACCTCGTATTCTTTCGTACGATAAAAGTATTGCGCCAACCGGAGAATCGCATCGGAAACCAGAGGGCTGCGGGGATAGGCATACGTCAGTTCGACATAGGCATCGAGCGCATTGTCATTGTCCCCCATTCGCTCCAGACAGATCCCTTTCCGCAGCTGGGCTTTCGGTGCAAACTCGCTATCCGGCCAGTTGCTCAATACCTTGTTGTATCGCTCCAGCGCCTCTTCAAATTTCTCCAACTCCTGCGCCAGATTGCCGAGCAAAAATTCGGCATGGGGCGCATGAACCGTATCGGGATAATCCGCAATCGCCTCTTCCAAGATCTGCTTGCCCTCCGCAATTTCTGCTTCGGCTTGAGATTTCTGCCCGGTTTCGCGATGTTCTTTGGCCAACTCGAACAATGCTTCGGCCATCAACAGGCGCGTTTTGACCGCAATGTCTTCGTTCGAGAACCGCTTGGTAAACGTTGCCAACCGCCCATCATCACCCATGAAAACCTGAACCTGAGCGGTCACGGCCCGCGGTTGAGTCGCAATCACGCTGACGGCATCTTGGTAAATCGCCGTGATCGTCTCCCCATATTCGACCGGAAGAACGCCCTCCTGAACGGCCCCAGAGCCTGCAAGTTCCGTCTTGATCCGCCCCGAAAAGACGCCGGAATGCGGCAGGGTTTCGGTCAAAACCATCGGAAATTCCCCCGCCTTGACGCGCAGACGAACCTCCACCGGATCGAGTTCGTCCGTTTGATCCATATCCCGATCCATGAGCAGCAAATGGGCGTAATCCCCCACGAAAATCTGCCGTTCCGGCTCAAGATAGCGTCGGTCCATAAACCGCATGGAGGCATCGGTCGCAAGCGCAAACCAGCCCCGCGTCGCGGGTTCTTTCCGAACCGTAGGAATCACTACCCGCAACAGGTCAACGCTCCGCATGTAAAAACGGGCCCGTCGAGCGTTGAGACGGCCCAGGGCCTCCTCCCGGCTGTCCTCCTCAACATATCCTGAGGAATCGCCAAGCCGCACGTCCACAAAGACCGAAAACTCCCCGTTCGTCGGGTCGCTCAACGTCATCGGAATCTCCTGATACGGAGGCCGCCTTCCCGCCGCTTCCGCCTCAGCGGCTTCCCGTTCGGTCGTCAGCCAAGCCACATGGGTGGATTTGGCGCCCAAAGCCGCCGCCGGATAGAGAACCCGGAAATGGACCGATGTGTCCATGCTTGTGACCAGGGGCGCTTCGGGTCGTTGCCCCGCGCCCGCCGGGGCTGGACGGATCTGAACAACCGGACCCTTCTTTCCGGTCAGCCCTTCGTCGTCCCTCAAAAATACCGTTTGATAAAGGAGGAGTTCAGGAGGGTCCTGGGGAGCATCCGTGACCGAGGCGGTCCGGACAAGCTGTCCGTCGCTGCTTTCCTCGTCCCGGTACTCCAGGGTTACGGTGTCGCCCGAGGTCACCGCGATCGTGTCCCCTGCCGTCTGTCGGCCAAGACGAAGAATCGCGACAAAGACCCCAGAGTGAGGTTCCGTTTCGATCGCCTCCATTTCCAGAGACTCGCCCGAAGCCGTCGTAATCCACACGGGCACCTTGTCATGCTCCCGGCTCACATCGGCGTCATAGTCGGTGATGTGCACAACGAGCGATTCGGTCTCGCCCGTCCGAAACCGAAAGGCGGGATCATGTACGATCTCCCGTTCGCCTTTGGCATTCATCTCGATCGTTTCATAAGCAAACATCACTCGCGCATTGAAAAACCCGGATCGCAGCACCGCCGTCAAGCGGTTGTTGTCGCGTCGAATTCGACGTTCGTCCATATAAGAAATTTCGATTCGGTCTCCCGGTCCGAGATGCAATACCCCGTCCGCCGCCCCCTTCAACCGTTCGGGCGGGAGAGGCAGAATGGCTTCGCCGCGCGGGCCAACAATGGTGGCCGTCCGAATGGCCACGTCGTTTCCTTCAAAACCGTCAAATACCCATCGAAGCTTCCGGACGGAAACAGGACGCGTGAAACGGGCCGTCGCCTTCTGCGATTCCAACACCAGATGACCCGCGGGCGTCACGTCAACACTCTTCCAGCGAAATATTTGATCCCGGATGCGAACCGGCTTCTCCGTCTGCACCCGCGCGCCGAATTCGACACTCTCTTCCGGAGTCGGTCGGTTGAAGAGATGCCACTTGAGTACGACTCCTGGCGCCGCCGGCGGCACGGAGGGCATGGAAGCCAAGGGGTTGTTGGCTTTGTCCAGGACCGTCATGCTGGCTCCCCACGGTCCGCTGATCTGCGCCACCCGTAGTACGACGCCGTTCGTCCCCGCCTTCAATGAGCCCGTGACCGCATCCTCTTCGGGTTTCCAGATCCGCCCCGCCGGCCGACTATGGATCCGCTGGCCGTTCAGCCAAACCGTCACTCCATCACAACTGCCGATTTTGAAAACCGCCTCCTGGTCCGTTTCGCTGACGAGTTCCGTATAGAGAAAGGCCGCGGTGTTGCGCAGCGAACCAAAATGAGCGGCCAGATCCACGTAGCCATAAACCTGCTCGCGGGATGGCTTCGTACTGAGAAGCGGCGTAAGCTTGTCGCCCGCCCCGCCCAACAACGTAAGATCGCGGACTGTGCCCCCGCCCGATAGATCCAACACTGCACTCCCGATCGGTTGGACGTTCATCAGATCCACCTCCCACCACGGCGGTTCACTGCCGCGAGATCCGCTCTTCCAGCCCGCCGATCCTGTAGCCAGGGGCCCGGCGGGATCCCGGCCGCTTGCCGTGTCGGATGCCGTCGCGCGGGGAGGCGACTTGGCCGTGGGAAGCTCACCGCGAAAGATCCCCGTATTGGGTCCCGTCTCTGTCAACCGCACCGGGTCAACCACATCCCCCGAGGAGGCGGCGGCACGCACTTCCACGGCATCGGGAGTTGGACTGACGCTCCGGTCATAGTCCACAACTTGAATGCGGATTGGATTGCCAGGACGAACCAGCCAGGGATCCCGTTCCCGCTCAAATGCGGCCATGGATTTTCCGTCCCGCTGCAGAAGAATCGCCATCCGTTGGCGAAGCAATGCCTCATCGCGCTGCTCGGCGCTCTGAAATTCCCCCGCTGTTGCGGTCAATTCCCCATCGGAAATCACGGCCATTTGTTTGGCCTCGTACTTCAGATTGTTCGCTTTTTGAAACGCTTCTTCAATTTGATATGCCACCGCATCGCCCCCCAATACCTGAAGCCGCAAGTCCCCCGGAACAGCCGGCCCGAGAACCGTGCTGATGGAGCCGCGGAACAAGGTCGGATCCCGCGGCGTAGGCAGGAGATTGAGCTTCTCTCGATCGCCTCCTTTGAGCGTCCGAATTTCGACCGGAATGCCTGCGCCCCCGCGAACAATCGCAAGATTCGGATCCTGCATCCTCATGGTAACAGGCCGGCCAGGTACCACGTATGAGGTCAGCACCCGTTCGCCGATTTCGAGTTCAGGATCCTGCAGACGGTCTTCGCGCAGATTGATTTCCGCTTCCAAAAAAATCGCCTCCACATGTTCGGGCACCCGTTTTTTTACCTCCAGCAGATTGGCCCTCGCCTCCGCATAATCCTCTCGATCAAAGGCAATCCGAGCCGCCAGAAAATACGCTTCCGCCTGAGCGGCCGCTTCCGGCGCATCCTTCAACCGCTCGATCAGCATGTCTGCGCCATCAAAGTCCCTTGTTAAGCGTAAAATGTCCACCACCCGAAATCTCGCGTGGCGTCCCGATTCGGTCAGGCGGAGATCCCGGTCCCGATCGAGACTTTCATACTCCAGTTTCGCCGCCGCATAATTTTGCTGATCCCGATACGTATCCCCCTTGATCAACCGCAGCCGAGCCGTCTGCTCCGGATTCATCCGCCGAGCAGCGAGCACCATATCGGCCACTGCGATCGCCTCTTTGTACTCTTTGTGCCGACGATGCTGATCGGCAACCCAGATCACGAAGTCGCTGTCAAGCGAACTCCAGTGCTGCCGCAGCGTCTGCGCCTTGGGAAGATAGAGGTCCCATGCCCGCGCTTCCTGCCCCTCTTTGTAGGCCTGAGCCGCCGCTTTGAGCGCCTCAAGGGCGGAATCAGATGCTTGCTGCGCACGAACGGCGCTCAACGGAACAAGCAGCGAAATGATCGCCAGCGCGAGACTCCACGGTTTAGAACGGGAAGACGGGGGGCGGGAAACCATCATGGCGCGTCCTGTCAGTTGGGCTTGCGATAACGAATGAGAGCTTTTAAGATAACCGAAACCTCAAAAATCATCAATTTGTTTTTCACCATGCCTATTTTCCGCTGTCCATATTGTCGCGGCCTCTTTTCCGAGCTCCTCCAACACGCCTGCCCCCACTGCGGCCGAACCCCCTTGATGCCGGCCGACCGGCGAAAATCGCCCGCACATTCCTCCACTCCCCCTCTTGCCTCCCGGCGTCGCCCACCGCCCCCGTTTCTCCTCGGATTTCTCGGTCACAACGGGTTCAAGCTGACCGCTGCTCTCCTGATCCTGCTCGCTGCCGGCAGCGCCCTCTTGAGCCGCGCCCGCACTCCCCCGGTGGACAGCACGCCAAGAAAAATCGAACGGACACGCCAAAGCCTCGCCAATCTGCGGGTCGCTGTGGAACAGTTCCGCCTGGATACCGGCCGCTATCCTTCCACCGAGGAAGGACTCGCCGCCCTCGTTCATCCCCCCGACGGAATTCAGAACTGGGACGGCCCCTATATCGTCGTGCTCAAAAACGACCTCTGGGGGCGTCCCTTTCGCTACCGTCTGAACGGAAATTCACCCTTCCTCGCCGGCGATGGGCCGGACCGCGAAAGCAATACCCAGGACGATCTCGTGGTTGAGGAAGAACAGACCCGAATCGAGTTTCCAACCGCCGGCGGACTCCGGGCCGTTATCGCTTTCTGGGACGGCTCCCGCCAAGCCATTGTGGATGAAACGCTCCCCCCACCCCGCGCCATTCGAACCCGTATCGTGCCGAACCCTCCGGGCACGCCCTAGCATCCGCCTCCAACTTCTTGTTCCAACACGTCCCGTGCCAGGGCAGTCCATCGCCGCAGGCGGTCGGGTTCCCCTTGCACCGTTTCGACATCCTTGAGATGGACATGGAAAACCGTTCCTCGTAGGGCGTTGGCGCCTTCCCGCAGAATTCGTCTGATCCGGTCCTCATCCCAGCTCGTGCAGACCATGTCGGACGGGTTTGGCCGCCACGAGATCACATAATCCCGCCCGATCGCCTCCGCGCACCGGCCAACGTTTGCACTGGGTGTCACCGCAATGCTTCGGAGATTTGGCAGTTGACGCAACATCCCGATCTTTTCCGTAAGATCCTCGCAACACCCGTAATGGACCAGGCCGAACGGTTCCATAATGGGGCGTTGATAACGAAAAAGGAACTCCTCGTGCTGGGCGGGCGAAACCAGTGTATACTCCTGCGCGGCGCAGAAACCCCAGAGCGCACTCCGTTTAACCGGTTCGCTGTTCGGCTGTGGACGCGGCAACTCTTCAGCATAGGGTGGCGCCTGCTGGTTGCCACACGTAAGGGTATAGTGCCCCGCCTCTTCGGCTTGACGGTTGTTTGCCAGTATCCCATCCCGCATGAACGCCAAAACCCGATGCAGTTCCGCGGGATGCTCATACATGTCGAGCATGATTTCGTTTAAGCCACGCAACCGAATCAGAAAAGTGGAAATGTCCGCTGCAAATCCTGCATAGAATGGACCCCGATGGATGTCGATCGGAAGCAGATCGCCCACCGCTTCGGCCAGTTTTTCCACTCGTCGGGCGGTCTCCGCTTCGTCCACGATATGCGGTATCGCCCGCAAGGCGGACGCATCCACCCATTCCCGAATGGGAGGCTGAAACGTGCGCGCTCCGCCGCGTTCGGGCGCTTCACTCAGATCGGCCACCAGCCCCCAAGGCGCACGCCAGTCGCCCTGAACCGCCGCCCGCACGGTCAACCACGGCTCCAATACGGAATCATCCCCCGTCTCCACTTGGAATAATGCCATCTTGAGCGTTCGCTCATACTCCCGATAAAAAGGATCTTCACACTCCATCGCGGCATCGCCAAACCGGTCGGCGCACCAGACGTTCCACATGCCAAAGGTGGCAAGGATCAAGGGTCGGGTCGGTTTCAACGAATGATGAGCCGCCCATAGGCGCCGCTTCATTTCCATTTCCGGGGCCAGGGCATGTTCCCGGTACCGTAGGACGAGATCGCGAAGAAGGGTTCGGTCACGGTTCATAGAGGCTCTTTTCCTTTCCTTGCACAGGGGAAGGTACCCCCCCCCTCCATGGCAGCGGCTAGTCCAAACGCCAAGAGAAGTCCGACCCCACGAACCAGCATCGGGCTCCAAACGCCCGCCACCATAAACGCCGCCACGATTCCAACTCCACCCAAACGAAGAGCCCGCGTCCAACCTCCCTCCCCACTGCGCCCAGAGGTCAGACCGGCTGCCAACGCGGCCCCCAAAAGACCCAGAAAAGCGAGAAGTCCGGGCAACCCGATCGAACCAGCCATTACCAGATAAAGATTTTGCGAATCAGGCTCCGCCGGTCGGCCTCCCTCGATCGGTAACACCCCGTAGTATTCGCCGATCCGTCTCTGATACATTCCGGCCCCCACTCCCAGAACAGGATGATCCGCCGCCATCTCCACCGCCGCCTGCCATTCCGCATACCGCCGGACGGGGTCGCCCTCCCCGTCGAAAACCGCTACCGACTCCCGCGCCAGTTCCAAATTCGGCCGCGGAAGAAGAGGGGCAATGCCCAGTCCCCAAACCAGCATCAAAAACGCCCACACAACATAAGTCCCCCGTCCCTTCGCAAAGGCCAAAACACCGGTGGCCACTGCGAGGGCAAGAAGCGCACCACCGGAAAGCAAGGAACATAGACCGATGAGAAAAAGCAAAACGGCCACTCCGCGCCACCAAAATGGGAACGGCTCGAACGCAAACGCCGCCACAGCCGCAAGCCCCATGGCCATATATCCTCCAAAGACGGTCCGATTGGGAAACGGCCCCCGAACCTCAAACGGCGGAAGTTCTCTCAGCGCATAATGCCATAACCCCCAGCCGAGCGTTCCAAGAACCGCCAGCAAAACCGCCACCGTCAAGGTACGGCGGGAGGCCGTCTCGGACAACGCCCAAGCAAAGAGAGGCGCCGCCACTAAAAAATATTCTGCTGCTTGAACCCCCTCTGCCGCTGAACGAAACGGCGCGTCGCTGTTCAACCCTGAAAGAAGCGTCCAGCCGGTGAAAAGCCCCCCAAATAAAAGAAAAGGACGAAAAAACCGCCAGGCGGTGCCCCATCCCACCGCCCAAAGCGCAGCCAGTCCCAAAAGCCACACAAGAGGATCCGCAAGGGTCACATGGAGTTTCGGTGCGACTTGAACGCTCACCGGCAACGGAGCCGTCAAAATCAACACGGCAACGCTATGAGGCAAAAACCGTCGAAGCCTCACTCGCAACCGCTCCCATATCACGGCAGCTTCTCCCGCATCACAGGTTCCTCTCCGACCGGCACATAGGTCCGATCGGTGGTCAGCAAAATTTGGCTGATGGCGGCTCCGTCTTCTCGATTTCGGATCACCAGTTTCTGCAGTCCCCTCTCCAACACCAATTGCTTGAGACGAGCCGGAGCCTTGACCCAATGCCACACTTTGAAGGTCGCATTCTCCCCAAAAACGAACGGCTTTGCGTCATTGAGGGCCATCCAAAAAGAATTGCCGCATTCATCGGGCCACCACACCCGGCACCAAAGATAATATTCCCCCGAGGCCGGCACTTCGAAGGTATAAACCGCTTCGCCGGCATTCACAGCCGGCGGATTTCCCGCACCTTGCGGAATTTCGAGATAGCGCCCGCCGGAAAGTTCACGGCCAAGGCTGGCACGCAAAGCGGGTGGCGCATTGGACACCCAGGCGACCGCCATCGGCGGTTCAATCCGATCCGCGGACACGGCATCAAAACAAATCCGCACCCTCTCAGCGTGAACCATCGCCGTAACAGCAAACACTCCCAACCCAGCAACGACAAAACACTTCATGGCGACAACCTCCTCTTCTCGGAACCCCTCCCCTCCGAAGACTCCCAACCAACCAACGCCACCGCAAGGCCGGCGAGATCGCCGATCCGATCCCCCAGCGAAGCCGGCGCTATCCTGCACTTTTCGAGCGGCCATTTCCACGCGTACCGAGGCAGCCTTTCCATCAAAAGGGGCATCACGATGTCCGCCTCCCGAATCGCCATGGTGCCCAGAAGAATCACTTGGGGATCCAAAGCCATCAGAATGATGCCGATTCCCTGGGCCAACCGCTCCAAGACCTCACTCCAGACCTCCACGGCAAGAGGATCCCCTTTCCGATAGGCCTCTGTGATAGCCCGCATGGAAATCGCCTCGACGTCTCCGCCCGCTTCCGCCACGATCTGGGTGCGAATCGCCTCGCGCCGAATGCGCCCCTTCACCTGCTCGCTGACCATCCGCCCCCCCACAAAGGATTCCCAACACCCCCTCAGACCACAGCCACAGGACGGGCCGCTCGGATCGAGAACCATGTGGCCGAACTCCCCGGCGCTGTCGGTCTTCCCCTGCACAAGTCGGCCGTTCGTAATGACGCCACCACCCATGCCAGTGCTAAAGGTCAGATAAACCAGATCCGGCGTTCCTCGAAAGGCTCCAAATCGCCATTCCGCGAGCGCAGCCGCATTCGCATCATTGTTGAAATAAACTGGAACGTTCACCCCTTCCTGCACAATGCGCACAATGGGTAAATTGGCAAACCCCGGATTATTCGGAGGCGCAAGCAGCAGGCCATCCTGCACCGAAAGAGGACCAGGAGCGGAAATGCCGACCGCTCCCACATCCCCCAGTCGCCAGCCCGCCTCCTCCGCCGTCCGCCGGCAGGCGATCAGAAGATTCCGACGATAGGTATCGGCATCCTGAGGCGTCGCCATCCGTTGGGAAGCAAACAAGCGCCCCGTTTCGTCCCCCGCACATACCGCGGTTTTGGTTCCCCCGATGTCAATCCCCAGCAATTTCATTGCTGCCTGCTCCTCCGTAAGAACTCCCCTCGTTCATCCCCATTCGAGATGAGTGGCCGCCAGAACGGCCAGCAATCCCAATATGCCACCCCGAAGGACCACCAGTTGAAAAAAACCCCGTAGGAGATTCTGGACCTCAATACGGCTACTTTCGGCTGCCTGTTCAACGGGATCGAAATCGCGCACAGCCCCCACCGCCCGATCGAGAAAGCGGTACATTCCCTTCAGACCTCGTTCGACCGCTTCGCGCAGGGGAGTGGAATGATGCTCCGTACACGGTTCGCCTCCATGGGTATGGGGAGGTTCGACAAGCTGCCCCGTTCGGACCACCCACCCAATCTGACCGCTCAACAGGATCAGCAGAAGCAAAAAGGTGGACATGAAGATCGCCACGGGCGTCGAAAAAAGCGTCCCCATCGTGAGCCCCGCCGCGGCTAACAAAAGGAGACGAAACCAAATCAGCGCCAGTCCTCGAAGCAGGTTGGTCGCAAAGCAGCCCGCTTCGCTCCATAGCGTCACGCTCTTCTCCTCATCAAAAAGAATCGTATCGCGGTCCAAGTTCCTGTACCGGACCTCCCAAACCCCAGCTGCTATCGTGTCCGAAGGCGCCGGAAGGGAAATTTCCTGCACCACGCCCGGTCGAAGCTCCAGCCGTTCGTAATAATACATACGCCCTTCGGGGTCCCGAATCTCCCACTCCCCCGGAATCGTCCACCGGGAGACAACCGCCGGCGAGAAAAATCGAGCCCGAAGCAACAACGGCTTTCCGGCGGAAACAGTCGGCATCTCCAACCGCCATACCCCCATTCCTTCCCCTTCGACCCATCGGGTGCCTGCAACAGGACGCGTCAGCCGGCGGACAGTCCAAACGCGATTCCGCAGCTCGGTTTGATCACTCGGCAAACGGCCGCTTCCAAATGACCGAACCATCATGAAAAAAAACAGCCCAAAACTGCCCAACAGCAAAACACCGTTGATCAAGCAAAGGGCCAACCATTTTCCAAGCCACACCGCGACAAAAGGGACGGGCTTGACCAAAATTTGCTGAAGATGCCGGCGCTCGCGCTCCCCAGCCACAAGACCCGGCCCTGCGCCCAATGTCGCCACAGAGAGCCCCAGCAGCATCAGATGGAATTGGTACTGGATCCAGACCCGCGCACGCCCCACCGCCGTCCCGTCGTCACGCAGCATCCAGGGTAGAATCAGGGTAAAGCCCAGAAGGAAAATCGCCGTCACCACAACCCAACGGGACCGAATCAACGCGCGAACGGTGAGTCCAACGACTGCAAACGTTGCCTTCATGGCGGCGCGCTTTCTCCCTTCCCTTTCAGAAATGGAGCCAAAGGCGCCTCCTCCTCCACAGCAGCACCACTCGCGCCCTCCGGCGGCGGAGGCGCGTGACGGATCGTTTCGAGAAAAACGGTCTCCAGGTCCTTCCTCGGATGTTCCCACAGGGGGACTGCGCCCGTCCGCCGGCGAAGCCATTCCAGCGATTCCTCCCGCACCGCTGGGTCCAGCGCCGGAAGGAGAATCCGAATCTGACCATGTTCCTCGAGCAAATCATTCACACAGCCGAGCGCACAGAGCAAGCCATGATACAGAATGGCAATCCGGTCGCATACATCCTCCACATCGGCCAGCAAGTGGGAGGAAAGAATGACGGTGCGTCCCCGCTGTGCAAGGGCCCGAATCATCTCTTTGACCTGCCGACTTCCCACGGGATCCAATCCCGCCGTCGGTTCGTCGAGCAGTATCAGATCGGGATCGTTAATCAGCGTCTGGGCCAAACAGACACGGCGCGCCATCCCCTTGGAAAATTCCCCCACCCGCCGACATCGAGCATGTGCCAAGCCTGTCATCGCCAACAGTTCTTCCACCCGCCGCGCGCGTTCCGCCGCCTCCAGCCCGAACAGCTGGCCAAAAAAGTCCAGCGTCTCTTCAGCCGTCAAAAAAGGATAAAGAGAGGACTCCTCCGGCATGTAACCGATCCGAGCCCGAATCGCCGTCGTGTCGGGCGATTGCCCGAGAACCCTAATTTGACCGGCCGTGGGACGCAACAGACCCAGCATCATCTTCATCAGCGTGCTCTTGCCCGAGCCATTCGGTCCCAACAAGCCAAACACCTCACCAGCGGCCACATCAAAACTCACCCCCCGGACCGCCCGGACCCGCGCCCGTCCCCAGAAATCTCGAAACGTCTTCTCCACCTTTTCGATTTGGACTCGGCACTCGGTCATCGAACATCGCCTTTCATCCGAGTTCCCGTTCCGCGAACCACGCCGTGCCGACCGATAAAAAAAACGCCGTCCATGTCACGGAATAAAGAGCAGCCCAACCCAAATAAGTGAGCGGAAGCGACCGACCCGCATACAACGCATCGGCCGGCCAAAAAAGGGACCAGGAAGGCATCAGCCAGGCAATCCCCATCACCCGAAGGCTTTCCGCAACTGCGCCCCTCCATTCATGAATCAACGGCTCGAGGGACAGCCCCAATACGAGAAGCAGAGTCATGAACCCCGCAAGAACAGGCGCTGAACTGAAACGAGCCGCCAGCGTATGGGCAGCGGCTGCAAGAACCCCCAACCCCAGATAGACCAAACCAAAGGCGGGAAGCAACCGAACCCCCGAAGCCAAAACCCTTCCGGCCGAAGCGACATCCGCGCGAAGATCCCGTATCAGAAGAAAGGACAGCGCCATCCCCAGCGCAATGGGCAACAGGAAAAAAGACCACTCGGCATAAGGTGATCCCCGCCGATAGTTGATCATACCGGAGATTCCATGAGCCGCCGCAACAGCGGCCAAAATAATCAAACCGGCCCGTTCGTCCTCCCCATGTTCCAAAGGCCCGATTTGTTGGCTTAACACCGCGGCGGTCCAAAGACAGAACGAAAAAAGCGCAAGCACGACGAGAACCCCCGTAAAGCGCGCGAGGAAAAATTCCGCGCGCCGAACTGGCTTGCATAGAATCAGCCCGGCCGCACGCCCTTGAAGGTCCAACCCCAAACCGAGTTGACTGACTGCCCCGGCGAGATAAGCACCCAAAAGGAAGTGAAGCGCCAGAATTCCGTCCATAACCAACCGATTCTCTTCTCCAAATTGAAAGGCCGTCATAAAAGGCATAAGGGCCGCCAGGAGAATCGCCACGGTCGTCACCAACAGAATCACCGGCTGCCGGAGGGATTCTCGGACCGACTGAACCACCAACGCGTGAAATATGTCAAGCCGGAAAGCCATGAACTTTTCATGATACGAGAATATCCCCCTTCGGAAAAGATTCTTTTTCCCCCCTTTACGAAACGAGATACAAGTCCTATCCTGTACAGACGATGCATGACGTAGCCTCCAGCGGCCTGATGGGCCGAGTGTTCTCCGCCCTTCTCCTGCTCTTAATAATGGAAGGAACGACCGACCTCGTCGCCGGGGTTTCATTCCTCCCGGCAGGCAAGAAACGCGTTCTCATCCTGCATCACGGCGAACCCATCTCATCGAAATCGGCGTCCGCAGCCCGCCAACCAACCGCCTTCTCAGAAGCCGTTACCCATGCCACAACCCCGGGGGTCAATGTGGAACGCTTGGCCAGAGCGTTGGAAGAAGGGTTCACACAAAAGGGGTGTCAGGTTGCTCGAAAAACACCCGCCGATCTTGCCTCCTTCCGAGATTTGTTGGGTTACGACGCAATTCTGATCGGTTCCCCCGTCTGGTTCAGCAACATGTCCTGGCCGATGAAAAAACTATTCGACACCTACTTCTTCACCATTTATGAACATCATCCCGGCCGGCTTCAGGGAATCGTGATGAGCGCGTTTTGTACGGTGATGGAATCGGGGAATAGCGGCCCCCGCGCCCTGCAGGCCATGCAGGCGGGTTTGGAACATCTCACGGATCGCGTGGTACCCGGACTTGTGATTCAAACCACTATGTCCGAAGCCCAATGGCGCCCCCTGCTCCACACGTTCATCGAGCAAATCCATAACGCCTTCCCTCAAAAACCATGACGGATGGGAATCCCTTCTCTCCTCCCCGCCCCGTTTCGTTTTCCGCCGTCCCGTTCTCTCTTGCGGACGCTTTCCTCGCCGGAGCAATGGCCCTCGTCCTCCATCGCCTCCTTTCTCACTTGCTCCCCGCCCTCTTCCCCCAAATTCCCCTCAGTGTTAATATCGCCCTGTCCGCCTGGATCCTCCCCGCCTGCCTGGCGCTTCCCGTCTGGCTCGTCGTCCGGCGAAAGGGACTTTCCCTCGTCACCGCCTTCCGGCTCCAACGGTCCGCCTGGCCCCGATCGCTTCTGATCGCCTTTGCCGTCACTCTCGTTCTGCAGCCCATTTGCAGACTTCTGTTCCAACTCAATTTGGCCCTGAGTTCCCTCGCGCCGCTTCCTCGTCCCCCTCTGCCGAGCTTTGAAATCCTTGCCCTCCGCGCTTCTCCAACGGCTTTGGCGCTCGCCTTGCTCTCCGCTGTGCTTTTCGCACCTTTTTGCGAAGAACTTTTCTTCCGCGGCATCCTTTTTTCCTCCTTTCGCTCCTTCCTTTCCGCTCCCTGTGCACTGGTCGTTACCTCCGCCTTTTTCGCCTGGATTCACGGCCAACCGATGGATTCGATTTCGTTGACCGTCTCGTCCATCGGTTTTACGCTCGCCGCGCTTTGGGCCCGCTCCCTCGCCGCTGCAATTCTCGTTCATGTCTTCTCCAACCTATTGGCCACTGCCACCCTTCTCTTCTTTCAGATCCCCTCCTCCTGAAACCCTCGGAGATTTCCATGCCCCCTGCAATCCGAACCCTCGAATGGATCCCCAAACAGCCGGACCGTCTTCTCCCCGGGTTCATCCGACTGCTGGACCAAACCCGGCTGCCCGAAACGCTCACGTTCCGCGAAGTGCGCGACCCAACCGACCTTTGGCTGGCCATCCGTACCCTCCAAGTCCGTGGCGCGCCCGCGATCGGCGTCGCCGCGGCAATGGGGCTCTTGTTGAGCCTCCAAAACACACCGTTTCATTCGGCAAACGAGTTGCTGGCGGCCGTGCGGAAGACCGCCCAGTATCTCGCCACCGCTCGCCCCACAGCGGTCAACCTCTTTTGGGCGCTCGACCGCATGAGCCGGGCCGCTGAACACCTCGCTTCGACTTTCGCAGACCCTCCGGCTCTCGCCGAAGCCATCGCACGCGAAGCCCTCGCCATCCAAAACGAAG
The DNA here is from genome assembly GCA_938038445.1 of uncultured bacterium. Classification (GTDB taxonomy): domain Bacteria; phylum Verrucomicrobiota; class Kiritimatiellia; order CAIKKV01; family CAIKKV01; genus CALHRZ01. The sequence continues at coordinate 60,664 of CALHRZ010000017.1, forward strand.
ACATCGCGATGGGCCGAGCGATCGGCGAACACGGCGTCCGGCTCCTCGACGGCGTCGACGCCATCCTCACCCATTGCAACGCGGGAAGCCTTGCAACCGCCGGGTACGGCACTGCCCTCGCCCCCCTTTATGTGGCCCAAGAACAGGGCCGTTCCGTCGCCGTCTATGTGGATGAAACACGCCCCCTCCTTCAAGGCGCCCGCCTCACGGCATGGGAACTCATCCAATCAGGGTTTTCCGTTACCCTCCTGTGCGACAACATGGCCGCTTGGCTCATGCGCCAGGGAAAGATCGGTGCCGTGCTAGTCGGAGCCGACCGCATCGCATCCAACGGAGACACCGCCAACAAAATAGGCACCTATGCCCTCGCCCTCCTCGCCGCGGCTCATCGCATCCCATTCTATGTCCTGGCCCCAACTTCAACCTTCGACCGCGCCCTCCCCGACGGAACCGCCATTCCGATCGAGCATCGCCCAGCCGAGGAAATCACTCAGTTCGCCGGTCGCGGTATCGCCCCGGAAGGGGTTTCCGTTTTCAACCCCGCCTTTGATGTCACGCCCGCGGCACTCATCACGGCGATCGTCTGCGAAAAAGGCCTTGCACGACCGCCATTCGAAGAATCGCTCCGAATTTTTTCCGCCGGATAACCTCTACGGCTGGACCTTCAACGACTGAATGGCTTCCCAGACGGTTTCAACCGAAAGATGCGCCAGCGCTTCGGTCGTTCGGACCGGCGTCTGCACAATTCGGACCGTGGAAGCACGGGATGCCCATACCTGAGGGTCGGAAGGACCAAAAATCACCACGGTCGGCGTTCCCGTGGCGGCGGCAATATGCGTCACTCCGGAATCGTTCCCCACATAAAGGCGAACTGCTGAACAGACCGCCGCAAGACCCGGGAGATCCACGGGCGGCAGAACCGGAAAGGGAGCCTTCTTTGTGGCATAGAGGGCCGCCTCCCGATCATCCGCTTCCCCGAAACTGAAGAGGGGGTTGAACCCAGCACCTTGGAGACGATCGGCGATTTCAAGAAAGCAGCCGAAAGGCCAATTTTTGTTCGGACTGCCACTTCCGGGATGGATGAGAACGGGAGCCGAACCCGCTTGACATGCCAGTTGGCGACCTCGTACCCGGAGGATCTCGGGAAGCACAAGACGAGGAACCGGCTCCTCCTCCGGATAAAGAGCCAGCGTTTCCAGAGGCTTCATGAGTTGCCGGGCCGCCGGCTGATCGGACATGCGCGGCGAACCCGTTAGGACTAAACGCGCTCCCGCCCGTTCAAGCGACGTTCGAACGGAATCGTCCGGATCGTAAAGATAACTGAGGATGACGTCGAACCCCCGAATGTAGTCGGCCAGCGGCCCGCGCAACGGTCGCTCCGGAACGAACAGCATCGCCACCTGTGCCTCGTCCAACGAACGAATTCGGTCCACCAGCCCTGCCGCCAGCGCCAGCGAGGCGATATGGGGATATCCGATGAGTTCAATTCGTCCTGAAGGCCATCGCCGCCGCAGCGCCTCGAAGACCGGCAACGTCATGACAAAATCGCCGATCGCGCCCCCGCGAAGTATCAAAAACCGAGGCGTGGAATTCATGAGCATACCGAGGGTTTAAAGATTGACCCCTTTGTCTTCAATTTCTACCATGAAGTTCCGATGAAACGAATCTTTTTCCTTCTGTTGTTCGCAATGCTTGGACTTCCGTTGACTCCCCTTCGGGCGCAACAAGAAAGCGGCGAACCTATCATTTCCACGGGTCGAAGTGCTCAGGGCACATTCCGGGGACCCAGCCTTTGGGGGCGTTTGTTCGGAAAGCCCGCAGCACCGACGCCCTCCGAACAGTTCGCACTGGCCGAACGGCTCGAAACCGAAGGACAGTTCAAGGCAGCACGCCGTGCCTGGGAATCCCTCTTCCTGTGGTGGCCCCTTGCGCCCGAAGCGCCCGAAGCAGTTCAACGTCTGGCAGAACTCCTGGCGGCTGCCGGAAAAAATGAGGCCGCGTTTCAGGAATATCAATATCTCCTCGATCTCTATGGAAGCAACCTGAAGGATCTTGCCGCCGTGATTGCCCGCCAAATGGAACTCGCCAACACCGTGGCCGCCGCCCGCTCGGCTCGTTGGCTCCTCGGGGGATTCCCCAAACGGGAAACCGCCATTCCCCTCTATCTCCAAATCGCCAGCAACGCCCCACGTTCTTCGCTTGCATTCGAAGCCGGCTTCAAAGCAGCCCAACTCTATGAAATCGAACGGGAGCCGCAACAGGCCATCGCCCTCTACTACGACCTTTTGACACGACATCCCTCTGCGGCGCAAGCGGCCGACATCCCTTTTCGGATTCTCCAGGCCCAGGTGGCCCTATGCCGACGCTATCCCCATGACCAGAATCTGGCCGCCACCGTTTATACGGATGCTCGCCGCTACCTCCAGCAGAACCCCCAAACTCCCCACGCCGAGTGGTTGCGCGAAACGATCGCCTGGCTCGAAAACCGCCTGGCCCACGCCCTAATAGACCGCGCCCGTATCTATGAACGGGCCGGACGGACGGCCCTCGCCATCCCCTTGTACGAACAATGCATCCAGCAATTTCCCAAAACCACGCCGGCGGAAAAGGCCCGCCTGCGACTTGAAACAATTCGTCCACTGGTCCAGGAGCCCCGCCCATGATCCCCGCTCGTATCTCCCGCCTCCTGCTTGCGCTCGTTCTGCTCGCTGCCGTCGCTTCAGGCTGTGCCACCTACTACCTCGGCTCGACCCTCCGGGGCTATGCCACCGTTGCCGTAGCCCCCTTCGTAAACCAGACGGGCGAACCGAACCTCGAATTCACCGCAACACAGGAAACTCTCGCCGCCTTTCAGCGGGATGGCACGTTGGATGTCGCAGATCCTGCATCCGCCGATCTGCTTGTTGAAGTCGTGCTCCAAGAGGCGCAATTCGAAGCCGTAGGTTTTGTCCGCCGCCGTTCCGCAACGGCCAACGAATTCCGCTATACGCTCACGGCCCGAATGACGGTCACCGATCGAAAAACGGGACAAAAATTGTTCGACAACCGTCTCGTGCGGGGAGAATACACCTTTCAAACGGAAGGCGACGCCCAGCAGGCCCGACTTTCCGCCCAGCAGGGCGTGACGCGCGACCTGGCTCAACGGCTGGTGCGTGTGATCGTCGAATACTGGTAATCAGGCCGGAACCGTCGGCAGCGCCTTCTGCATACGAAGCGCTCCACGGCTTTTGTTGCGGTCGGCTGTGTTTTTTTTGAGAATGCCCCGTTTCACGGCCTTGTCCAGTTCCGAACAATAGGCCCGGTACTGGGTTTCCATCGCTTCCCGGTTGCCGGTCGCGAGGCTTTCGTCGAATTTGCGGCGAAGCGTCCGCAGCTTATTCTTCTCCGCCACGTTTCGCTGATGATGCTTGCGGTTCTGACGTAACCGCTTGGCGGCGCTTTTCGTCGTGGGCATGAATAATCCCTTCTGCTGATAACAATTGAGGGGATGATCTTAGGGAAACCAGCGAAATTGTCAAGCACATCGCAGCAGGTTCCGCCTGCGGCGGAGCCGCTACACCCCTTCGATGACAACTTCCCGAACGTAGGAACGCATCAGCGCGCGGATCTCTTCCATCCGGCGGGCAGGGGTCCGGGGCCGAGTTCGATAGGCCGGGTCGGGAAGATCGGGTCGCGGGACAAACGGTTGAAGGCGATAGTGACTTGCCCCACGAATCCACTCGCCCACCGCATGCATCACCTCGTCTGTGTGCTCCGGAACAAGAACAGTGGTCCGAAAAATTCCCCGTCCCTCCATGCCCCGCACCAACGCAATCGAGCGGCCAATGGCGGCCACATCGTCCCACCCCGTCAAGTCGGGATAAAGCGCCGGGGATGCCTTGACGTCCATCGCCACACAGTCGGCCCATTCGGCGAGTTTCTGCACAACCGCAGGTATCGTCCCGTTCGTATCCACCTTCACGGCGAAACCCAACCCTCGAAAAAAGGAAATAAGATCTCCCAGATCGTCAACCAGGGTAGGTTCTCCCCCCGTGATTACCACGCCCGTCACCCAGTTCTCGCGGAACGCACGGCAGACCTCCTCCAGCCGGCTCCAAGGCAATCCCGGCTGAGGCGCCCCCATCAAGGCGGCATTATGACAGAATCGGCACCGCAAATTGCAACCCGAAACGAAAAAAACAGCCGCCAACCGCCCCGGCCAGTCGGTCAAGGTCGGTTGCCGTTGAAAACCCAACACCGGCGATGGATCTTCCCTCATGAGGCGCTCGCAAGGGATTCGGCTAGAACGGCCTCGATCATCGCCTTGGTAAGGATCCCCTTGCCAACCTCACTGTAATCGGTCTGGAGCCCGAAATATTGATACAGCTTGCGGGAACCGCAAACGGGGTCCGGCTTCCCCGGCGAAGGATTCGGGACCGGCTCCATCCGGCCCGTCTGAGGGTCCCGCTTCAGGATCAAAAAGGCCGGAATTCTCTGGGGATTAAGACATTCCGCCTTGCAGAAGGCGACAATCCCTTCCTCCGTCTCGACATCCACATACTCTTTTTCGAACCGATCACGCCAATCCGGCCGGTTGAGTACGTCCTCCAAACGATCCTGAAGAATCTTGCATTTCGGGCAACCGGCTTTGCCGAAAACACGGATGACAAGCTTTCCATTCGTTCCCGTCATGCGTGCGTCTCCCCTTCCCCATCCGAAACGAACATCCTCACGGCGCCTTCTACGCCGCCCTTTTCTTCCGCTGCAGCCGTCATCGTCACCGCTTCCACCGCATAGGTTCCTCGCTGCCGGGCCGGCAGTTCTCCAAAGCGTTTGGACTTGTTCCAGTTCTGAATCTTGCTGAAGTATCCCACCACGCGGGTTTCCCCCACCACGTTCTTCGAACCACAATGGCGGCAGACTTCCTGAAGCCCCCGATCGGTCTGATAGCAGTCGTTGCAATACGTGAACTCCGGCGAAATCGTGACCTGCGCCGCCTGGGTCCGGGAAAACACCTCGCGAATGAGCACCCCGATCGAATCGGGATCCGGCCGTTGTTCGCCCACGAAAGCATGAATGATGGCCCCCGACTCAATCATGCTGTGAAACATGCTCTGTTTGCGGATCCGCTCAATGAGAGAAACGGGCGCGTCGGCCGCGAGATGGATGGAATTCGTATAGTAGGCGTAGTCTTCATCGCCGCCCTTGACGACTTGCATTGCCTCCTCGCGGAAATAGATGAGATCCGCCTTCGCCAACCGACGGGCCGCGCTCTCCGCCGGCGATTCCTCGAGCGAAAATTTCATCCCGTGCTTTTTCGAAAGCTTGCGCGCCCGCTGATACATGTGGGCGCAAATTCGAAGAGCCAAATCAAAGGCTGCCTCCGACTCATGCATCTGAGCGCCCGTGAGAAACTGAACGGCATCGTTAAGCCCGATCAGGCCCAGAATATACGTGCTGCTTTCGAGCGAGACATACGGCTTGCCGTCGCAGGCATTCTTCCCAATCTGGTAGAGTGGCCAACCAGGACCGCTCATGAGTTGACGCACCTTTGCCTGCTTCTGGAGGTGGGCCTGGACCGCAAGGTCCATCGTCGCATCCAACTGCTCGAAGAGTCCTTCCAGACTCTTCTTCCCAACCCGCGCCGCCCGGTACGCCGCCTGCGGAATATTGATCGTCACATTCTGGAAACCGCAGAATCGCAAGGACTCGGGGTGTTTCAACATCCGATTGTCATGAATGGTAGTCCGAAGACGACAGCAAGCGGAAAGGGTTACCTCGTCCCGGTCAAAGATAAAATAGGTCGAACCGTTCCGACTGGCCAGTTCGCACGCCTTTCGGAAGATCGCATATTGAGCCGGATCCCCAAACGTTTCTTCACTGACATGAAAATCGCACTTCGGAAATTCGAATACCCGGCCATGTCGGTCCCCCTCCCCCCATACTTCGAGAAGCGCCACGGCAAACCGCTGCGCCTCCCGCTCAAAATCTCCGTACGTCACAATCGCTTCGCCGCGCGACTGAAGATCCGCCGCGACTTGCTCATCATACCGAATGTTTTCGACTTTGTCCGCCAGTTCGCGCAAAACCAGTCGCCGCGTTCCGTCAGCTTCCCGAACATACAGGTCCATCAGCCGATAGCCCGCGGGGTCCTTATCCTCACGCGGAACCTCTTCCAATTCGACAATCCGGCCGTCGGCCCGGCGGAGCAGATAGTGCCCTCCCGGCCCAATGGCAGGAACCTTCTTCAGATAGCGGGGTACGCCGGTGTGAATGTTGAAATCCAGAAAGAGGGTCTGACCCCCGCGCGAAAAGGCGTTTTGCGAACCGTTGAAAATCAGTTCCTGGGCAATCTGCTTGATCTCCCGGTCACTCATACCCACAAGAAACGGCGCATACATGATGTTGATGTACGCCAGGCCGAGTGCGCCCGCGTAGTTCGCCTGCATCGAGGCGAGAAAGGTGTTGATATGGCCCGTAAGAACCGATGCGCTCCGAGCGGGGCGTGACTCCGTGTTGAGATTCGCCAGCCCCGTCAGGCCATACTTCTTCACATATTCCACCGAATGAGAAGAGCAATACACCCGATGCGGATACCCCAAATCATGCAGATGAATCGCCCCCGTATCGTGGGCCCGCTTGACCTCGGGGGAGAAAATCGTATCCAGCGCCCACTGCTTGAGCACCAATTCCGCAATGCCCAGATTGACCGCCTCGGGGTTGTTGTTCACGATGTTGCTGTTCTCGGTGGACTTCGTGAACATCAGGCTTTCCACAAACTCCTTCGGAACCGCATAGAGCGAAAGATCCCGCAGCTGGGCGTGATAACCCCTTTCTTCCAGTTCGTTGTTGACCAACGCCCGGATCAGCGCAGTGCTGATCGTCTTGAGTTGACTGGTAATGATCCGATTTTCGACCGCTTTCGCAATACTCTCCGCCACATCCAAGGACAGATCCGTCTTCTGCACCAGCTGTTTGACAATCCGAGTCCGATCCCAGGGCATCGTCTCGTTCCGGGTGGCCGATTCCACCAGCAGAAGACTCGCGTCCGTCACATCCACCGAGCGTTTGTGGAGATCCCGTACCCGAATCCGTTGCCGTGCAAGTTCCCGTTGCTTGCGGTAGCGCTTGTACGCCGAAACAATCGCCGTCTGCCCCTCTTCCGCCAACACAATCTCCACCAAATCTTGCACGTCCTCAATCTGGGGAATCCGCTTGCCGCCGTCCGAGGGAGAAGGATAGACGTAATACTCACTCTGTGGAGTGTCAAGTTGACGCAAAACCTCATCGGTAATCCGCACCGGAAGCGTCGAATCGAACGGAACCCCCTCTTTGCGGGCAACCTCCTCCGCCGCACGCTGGATCGCTGTCTCGATCTTCACTCGCTGAAACGGAACCACATTTCCATCCCGCTTCCGGAACCCATCGAAATGAACCTCTACTGTCGCCATTGAAATCTCTCCACTTTGATCGCTTCCACCCTCTATCTCCTCCCAAATGAAACCCTCACTGTTATCTTCAATACCACTATATATTGTGTTGTTATGGTTGTCAACCCCCCTATGTTGCTTTTTTCTTTTTGTTTCCCCTATGATGGCGAAGAGCATTTCAAGGGTCAAGTCTTTCCCTGTTTCCCACTCCCAAAACACTCTTTTTACAAGGTTTTTATGCTTAAATAACTTTCCGAATTTTTACTTTTTTCTTGCGTTCACCCCCGCGGCCGTTAGAGTATTTCCACGTACACCAAAAGGAGTACACCGTGAAGCGATCCCTCCTTCTTCTCGTCTCGCTGATGTTGGTCTTCTCTTCCACCCCCAGCCGGGCCCTCTGGGGAAAGGCCGAAACAAAAACCGAGTCCGGAAATGCCGATCTCAAACTGGGGACATACAAAGGACTCAAACATGCCATCGGCTGCAAAGAGTTCGAAAACGAAGCCGGATGGCGCGGAGAATGGGACCTCGGCCGAAATCTCACCACGATGCTCGAGTCTGCCCTTTACGACTCGGGCCGATTCATTATCGTTGAACGTGAAAAACTTAAGGATGTCATCGCGGAGCAAGACCTCATAACCTCCGGCCGCGCAGCCAAGGCAAAAAACGTCGCGCAAACGGGACTCATCCGACCCGCCCGTTATATCGCCGCCGGCGCAATCACAGAAGTCTCCCATAACCAGTCGGGTGGCGGAGCCGGAGTGAACATCGGAGGATTCCGAATCGGCGGCAGCCGCTCGGAAGCCCAGATCGCCCTCATCGTCAAACTGGTGGACACCACGACAGGCGAAATTGTGGCCAAGGAACGGATCGTCGGAAAGGCCGGCGCTACCGGCCTTAACGTCGGCCTAACCTCGGGCTCCGTGGGCGTGGATCTCGGCGGATTCAAAAAGACCCCCATCGGACAAGCCGCTCAAGATTGCATCAACCAGGCCGCCGCCTTCATCGCCAAAAAAATGGAAACGTTCCCATTCGAAGGCAGTGTCGTCCGCGCCGCCGGCGGCAAAATCTATATCAACCGCGGCGCCGAATTCGGAGTCGAACCGGGTCAAATTCTTGTCATGATGACGGAAGGCGAATTGCTGACAGATCCTGACACGGGAGCCATCCTGGGCCGAACCGAGAGCGAAACCATCGGAAAAATCAAAGTCGTGCGGGTAGAGGAAAAAATTGCAGTCTGCGAGGTGCTCGAGGGCGAAAAAAATCCCTCAATCGGTGTTCGAGTCATTCCCGGCAGCTGAACCCCACGGTTTGCGACGTCGTGCCAGTTCCTCCATTAGCCGCTTCAATTCCCGCTCTTGGCATGCCGGGCAAAGCCCATGAGAAATGAGATGCAACCCACCCGGCTTGACGCCCAGCCATTCGCCACACACCGAACACCGAACGTACATAAGTTCGCCGCTCTCTTCCGGTTCCGAAGCGGGCGGATTGGCAGATTCTTCCGGCATTCCCACACCCATACCTTATTTTCCATTGTAAGCGTTCCCTCCTTAAATGCAACATCCTAACGCCTATTTCTTTTTATGGCCGATTTAACCCTCGTCGTCCTCGCCGCCGGCATCGGCAGCCGCTACGGCGGTCTCAAACAGATCGAAGCCGTCGGACCTGCGGGTGAGCTCGTGATTGATTACTCGCTCTTCGACGCAAAAAATGCCGGCTTTCAAAAGGTCGTGTTTGTGATTCGGCGCGAAATCGAACCGTCCTTCCGAGAGGCGATCGGCCGGCGAATCGAACGCCTGATGAACGTCGCCTATGTTTTCCAATCTCTTGACGACCTGCCGCCTCCCTTTACCCCCCCTTCTCCTCGATCCAAACCCTGGGGAACCGGCCACGCCGTCTGGTCAGCCCGCTCCGCCGTTACAACCCCTTTCGCCGTCATCAATGCCGACGACTTCTATGGCCGAAACGCTTACCGTTTGCTCGCCGAGTTTCTCACCGCTACTCCCCCCCTCTCCCCCCATTTCGCCCTGGCCGCCTATACCCTCCGCAATACGCTTTCCGACCACGGATCGGTCGCCCGCGGCGTCTGCCGTGTAACCCCCGATGGCTTCCTGGCCGGTGTCACGGAATATACCCACATCACGCGAGATGGACGCGGCGCCCGCGCCGAAGACGCGCAAGGCCAAAAATTTTGTTTCACAGGAGACGAACCCGTCTCGATGAATATCTGGGGCTTCACCCCCACCCTCTTCCCCCTGCTCGAAAGCGCGTTCCGTTCTTTTCTCGCTGAACGAGGAACCGACCCAAAGGCCGAGTTCTTTCTCCCCACCGCCGTCGATGGGTTTATCCGGAATGGCCGGGCTTCCGTCCGGGTGCTCGCCACCGCCGACCCTTGGTTCGGTATAACCTACCCCGCCGACCGCGAAACGGTCCGCGAAGCCATTCGCCATCTCGTCCGGCGCGGGGAATACCCCGCACCCCTCTGGCGTTGACCCCCCCTCCAGCCCGAACTACGGATGCTTGGCTCGAAGGGCCCTCCCCTGTGCCGCACTGCGGCAGGCAAGATCCAGAATATGAATCGGCCGACGCGCCCACTCGGGGGTGATGATCAGGGGCTGGCCTTGGACCAAGTGATCGGCGATATTCTGATACAACCGCCACCCTTCACTGGGCGGATTCGCGCCTCGCGTGATCACGGTTTCCCCATCTCGATGCTGAATCAATTGGAACGTCCCTCCCTCCATCACGTAAGAACCCTCAGTCCCCGTGATCTCCAACCAACCTTCCTTGGGTTTGGAATCAAGATGAGAGATGATTAATGTGGACCACTGACCACTCGCGTACCGAACAACCGCAAACGCCTCGTCCTCGTTCGTATCCTCCTTCCAAGCCGTCCGCGGGGCCCAGAATCCCCGCCGGGCAAACCCGCTGACCTCGCGGATTTCGGCCCGAATCAGCTGCAGGGTGTACTCCAACAGATGCACCCCCCAATCGTAGAGGATGCCGCCGGAAATCGTCTTGCTCGACCGCCACCAGTCACGGGGCTGCCCCCACCCACCCATGTGCGCTTCGATCCGCACAATCTCCCCAATGGCCCCCGCCCCGATCCGTTTGACCGCCTCCAGAATGCACCCATCCCAATGGCGGTTGTGGTAGGTGGAGAGGACGACCCCACTCCTCCGCGCCGCCGCAATCATTGCATCACACTCCGCCGTCGTCACCGCCATCGGCTTTTCAACTACAACATGACGGCCCGCCTTCAAACACTGCAGCGCCAGCTTCGCGTGCGTGTTATGAGGCGTAATAACCGCGAGCAATTGAACGTCGCTCTTTTTCAACATCTCGGAGAGGTTCGCAAACGTCTTAATGCCCGGAAACTCCTGCTCCGCGACCTTGCGCCGCTCCGGATCAATCTCACATACAGCCGTAGGGGTCATTCCCGCCTTCGCCATCTCGTTCAGATGATGGCGGCCCATGTTGAACGCCCCGCCATATCCGACAACACCCACCTTGATCGCCGATGCTTGTGCGTACCGTTTCATTGGATCTCCTTTCCGAATAATCTTCGGAATATAAAAGGGTAAACCGATCAGCAGGCCGCCCACGCCATGCCACGGCGAAGAAGAGCCCGGACTTCCGGCACTTCAAAATCTTTGGCCACGTGACCAAGTGACATGTAAAATACACGTCCCTCCCCCCATCGCCGTTTCCACACCACCGGCATAACCGTCCCCTTGATCCACGGCGTGCCGTACTCCCCCGTGAACGTGGTGGTCGCCAAAACCTCGTTGCCTGGATCCACATGCATGTAATACTGCTCGGATTTCATCTTGAAATCCTTAAGCCCTTCTGTGATGGGATCGGTGTGGTTTGTGATGTTGACTGTGTACTCGACAATCCCCCCCGGATGCGCCACCCATTGGCCGCCGGTCATGAACTGATACGATGTGTTCTGACGGAACGCATCGCACATCCCGCCATGCCAACCCGCAATCCCAACGCCCGCGGCGATCGCCTCCAGCAGCCCTTTTTCCTGCTCAGGGGTAATCTGCCCCATCGTCCAACAAGGCACAACAAGACTCAGTCCCTTCATCTTCTGCCCGTCACAGTAAACATCCATCGTGTCGAACACCTCGACCTCAAATCCCATCTGACGAAGGTCTTCAGCCGCAAGAGCCGTCGTTTCCTTCGGTTCGTGCCCCTTCCACCCCCCCCATACAACCAACGCCTTCTTTGCCATGTCCATCCCTTTCGTTTGTGTGTCGTGTCTTCCCTATCCAACCCGTTCCGGCACGGCCAAATCCCGAAACAACCGATGCGCATACATCCGATCGCGAAACCCCGCCCGATCCGGCTTCAGGTCCGCCGGCAAGGCGATTTCACAAAACGTTCGCGTGGCCGCGCTTTCTTTCGCCTTGAGGCACATGAGAGCACTCAGCAGCCCGGCACTCAGTGGCGCTGCGGAATCCGCTTCCTTTCGCAATATTTGAAGAAAGTTCCACACGAGAATCGCATCACCCCCTCCATGACCCGCCTTCCCCGGCTCGATCGTATGAACCGCCGACCGCGTCTGATGATGATAAAAAATCCTTACCTCGTTTGTGTACCAGTCAAACTCCAGCGTCCCCTTGTACCCAAAAAACCGTGCCCCCCGCGCCCCCGCCCCCCGTCGAGCAAAAAAGTTCTGGCTGTATGCCACATGCATTCCCGTCTCGTATTCCACCAGCGCGCTCCCGGAATCCTCATTCCCCGTGTCCACCGCAAAGCCGCATCGCAAAAGACGGCCCCCCTCCCGCTCCACCCTTTCGGTGATTCCCCGGCTTAGGTAGCGGTGCAACGAACTCTCCGGACACTCTTCGTCCAGGCCGCATTCACCACACCGAAGCCCGGCTTTCATCGGCCCTTTGTAAACCTGCTTGGCCGTCATCGCCGCCACCTGGACCGGACGCAGCCCCAATAGACGGGTGATGTAATCGAAATCGTGGGTCGCCTTTTGAAGAAACAACCCCTGTGTCTCCTGTTCGTCCCGATACCAACCAAGATAATAACAGTCGCCATACGGCACATTATTCCAGGCTTGCACATGATGCACGGTCCCAATCTCCCCCGCCCGAATCAATTTCTCCGCCAGCCGGGCATGAGCCGTGACACGCAGGGGGAACGACACGACCACGGGACTCTTCGACCGCTTCCATGCAGCATACAATCGCCGCCAATCCGTTGCGTTCGTACACACCGGTTTTTCAAGAAACAAAGGAAGATTCCGCCGAAGCACCGGCACGGCATACCGCGTATGGAGAGAACAGCGCGTACCGATCATCACCCCATCCAATTCTTCTTCGGCCAACAGCCGGTCCCCCTCGGAATAAAATCGGATGGCCTCGACAGACCTGCCGTCCTTTCGAACTTGCTCCCGAACCTCCTCAACACGGGGATCCGCAATCGCGACAATCCGCACATCCTCCGGCCGAAACTGGTCCATCTGCCAAAGAAGACCGCGCATCCTTCTGCCATACCCGATCAACCCGATCTTTTTCATGAAACCAACGCCTCGCGAGAAAGAAAATTCGCGTTATCATGAGGTCGTCTCCCCTTCCAAGTCAAGCCCTCTTGCCGTTTCCAACCTCCGTTCCGGCAGCCTGCAAGTTCCGAAAACATCAGCGGAAAGTTCCCTTTCGTCTTTTGACTTTTACCCTGAAATCGCCTAGGATACCTCTGCAAAAGGAAGAATGAATCCATGCACCTCATCATGCTGAAAAGCAAACTCCACATGGCGCGTGTGACGGATGCCCAACTCGATTACCACGGCAGCCTCACCATCGATTCGCGCTTGATGAAGGAGGCGGAAATCTTGCCCTTCGAAAAGATCCTCGTCGCGAACGTCGAAAACGGGGAACGGTTTGAAACCTACGCAATCCCCGGCAAAGCCGGGAGCGGAGAAATTTGCTTGAACGGCGCTGCGGCCCGAAAAGGAAAAGTCGGCGATCGGTTGATCATCTTCGCCTTTGCCCTCATGACCCGCAAAGAGGCCGCCCGTGCCAAACCCGTCATTCTCTGCCTCAACGCCCAAAATCAGGTCGCCGAAGTCCTCCACTAAACCCGCCGTTCAGGCCGCGCGGGTCTTCCCTTCGACGCGGGAAAAATGCCGGCTAATGACCGCCTGGGTAATCTTGACCGGTCGAGGATTCGCTTGGCGCGGCGTCTCAAACATTACGTCCAACATCAACTGCTCAAGAATCGCCCGCAGCCCCCGCGCTCCCGTGCGCTTCCGATGGGCAATCCGAGCCAACTCGCGGAGCGCCCCCTCGGTGAAGGTCAATTCCACTCCCTCCATCGCCAGTAACTTCTGATACTGCTTGACCATGCTGTTCTTCGGATCCGTCAGAATATGAACCAGATCCTCCACCGTCAGCGGGTCCAAAACAGCCACCACGGGAAGCCGCCCGATGAACTCCGGAATCATGCCGTATTTAAGAAGATCTTCCGGCGCCACCTGGAAGCCGGGCGCGTCCTCCGCCCCAGCAGCGGCCGGACGGAAACCCAAATTCTGCTTTTCAATCCGGCGGCGAATGATGTCCTCCAGCCCCACAAAAGCCCCGCCGCATATAAACAAAATGTGCTCCGTGTTGATCTTGATGAATTCCTGCTGGGGATGTTTGCGCCCCCCCTGAGGTGGAACATTCGCGACCGTCCCCTCTAAAATCTTAAGTAACGCCTGCTGTACCCCTTCCCCCGAAACGTCTCGCGTAATGGAAACGTTCTCCGTCTTTCGGGCAATCTTGTCAATCTCGTCAATGTACACGATCCCCCGTTCGGCACGCCGAACATTCCCGTCCGCCGCCTGAATCAGCCGGAGCAACACATTCTCGACATCCTCCCCCACATACCCCGCCTCCGTCAGCGTCGTCGCATCCGAAATGCTAAAGGGCACATCCAGACAGCGGGCCAGCGTCCGCGCAAGCAACGTCTTGCCGCTTCCGGTCGGCCCAATGAGAAGGACATTACTTTTTTCGATCTCCACATCCGCAAATTCGGGACGATCTTGCAACACCTCGCCCTGTTGAAGCCGCTTGTAGTGGTTATGAACGGCCACCGAGAGAATTTTCTTCGCCTGCTCCTGGCCAATCACATACTGATCGAGAAAGCCCTTGATCTCGTGCGGCTTCGGCACCCGAAGCGGACCGGAAGAAACCTGCTCCTTCGCCGAAGAGTCCTCTGCCCCCAGAATTTCCCGGCATAACCCCACGCATTGCTCGCAAATCGCCACGCCGGGTCCCGTCACCATCCGCCCCGCCTCCCGGCGGGGCCGACCGCAAAAGGAACACCGCGAAACTCCTTCCTCTCGGGGCATGCCTCCTCCCTATCCCTTCGAACGTCCCACCGCAACGGTCTTCCGCGGATGCACCACCTCGTCCACCAGCCCGTAAGCCTTCGCTTCCTCCGCCGACATGAAATAGTCCCGATCGGTATCTTTCTCTACCGTCTCAACCGGTTTTCCCGTATGGGCGGCCAGAATCGCGTTCAACCGTTCCCGTAGTCGTAAAATCTCACGCGCTTGAATGCCCACGTCGGTCGCCTGCCCCTGCGCCCCACCCCATGGCTGATGAATCATGATTCGCGCGTTCGGAAGCGCATATCGCTTGCCTTTTGTACCCGCCGCCAGCAACAACGCCCCCATGCTCGCCGCCTGCCCGACACAGTAGGTCGCGACGTCGCATTTCAGATACTGCATCGTGTCGTACACGGCCAAGCCCGCCGTTACGGATCCTCCCGGCGAGTTGATGTAAAGGCTGATCTCTTTCTCCGCATCCTCGCTCTGCAAAAAAAGCATCTGCGCGATCAGGAGATTGCTCACCTCATCGTCAATGGCCGTGCCGACAAAAATGATCCGTTCCTTCAGCAGGCGAGAGTAAATGTCGTAGGCCCGCTCGCCACGCCCCGTCTGCTCCACCACCATCGGGATAAGGATCTGATTATGACTGCGCATCCGTGGACCCCTGTTCCGTTTCCTTCCAAACCACTTGTTCCATCACGCGATCCAAAGCCTTTTGACGTCGGATCCCCTGCCGAATCTCCTCCAACGTCCCCCGCTCTTCGGCCGCCGCCCGCACTTTCGCCACCGGCTCGCGGCGCATGGAGGCCAATACCTCAAGATGGAGCTTCAACTCTTCCTCCGTCACCTCAATCGATTCCTGATCCGCGATCCGACTCAAAATGTAATCCAACCGCACCCGTTCCCGCGAATTGGCCGTCGCCACCTCCAGCAGAGTGTCGCTATGCTCCCGAAGAGTCTCCTCCGACACCCCCCGACGAATGTTATCCTGTACCAAACGGGTCAGGGAGGATCGCGTTTCCGCCTCCAGTTCCGACTGCGGCAACTCCTCCATCGGCGTATGGTCGAGCAGCCAGCGAATCACCGCCTGCCGACGGCGATTTTGTTCCTCCTCCCGCTTGGTCTGTTCCACCAGTTTTCGCATCTTCTGGCGAAAGTCGGTTTCATCCGCCGCATGGACCTGCGCAAAGAATTCCGCGTCCAACGGCGGAAGTTGCCGTTCCCGAATTTCCTTCACAGTCACCCGATAAAGCGCCTGACACCCCGCCAGCTCCTTCACTCGGTAAGCCGCTGGAAATACCACGTTCAATTCCCGTGTTCCGCCCTCTTCCATCCCGACTAAAACTTCTTTCAGCCCGGGTAGAAATTCATCGGCCGCCGCGACGACGATCCATTGATCCGTTCCCGCAGCCGCATCCGGACAGGAGGGCGCCAAATCGGAAAGCGGCGTCTCTCCCGTCCGCCCTTCGTAATCCACACGGACCAAATCGCTGGAAAGAACCGCCCGCCCCTTGACCGGCACATGCCGAGAAAGCCGCTCCCGAAACCGCGCGATCCCTTCCTCCACTTCCGCTTCCGTCACCGCCATCGGCCGGCTTTCCAGCGTCAGACCTTTCCACGGCGGCAATTCGAACCGGGGCGCAACGTCCACCGTCACCCGAAATCCGAACGATGCCCCGCTCAGCAAGGGCGTCTCATCTGTAACCTCCAACGGCGCAACCACCTCAAGCCCCTCTTTTTTCAAGGCTTCGCGATATCCGAATCGGACGAGAAAATCGCGCAAATCCTCCTCGATCTGCCGGGCATACTTCTTCTGCACAAGATCGCGCGGCGCTCGACCAGGCCGAAACCCCGGCAGTTTCGCCGTCTGCACAAACTGGTCCACCACCTTCCCCCAGGCCGCATCAACCTCCGCGGCAGGCACTTCAATCGCCAACCGAATTCGGCACGGACCTGCCGCTTCCTTTTTCACTGCGACATCGCTCACCGGCATTACTCCTTAAGAGCCATCAAAAATTCCGCATTGCTTTTCGTCTTCTTCAGCCGATTCACGATCAGTTCCATCGCCTCCACGGCTGGAATTCCGCTGATCGCCTTTCGAAGAATCCATATCTTATTGAGTTCCTGCGGGTCGAGCAAGAGTTCTTCCTTCCGTGTCCCCGATTTCTCAATGTTGATCGCCGGAAAGATGCGCTTGTCCACCAGCGTTCGGTCGAGGCAAAGCTCCATGTTCCCCGTTCCCTTGAACTCTTCGAAAATGACCTCATCCATCCGGCTGCCCGTGTCCACCAGCGCCGTGGCAATGATCGTAAGACTGCCCCCGTCCTCCGTGTTCCGCGCCGCCGCAAAGAAACGCCGAGGCTTGTGCAGAGCATTGGCGTCCACGCCCCCCGATAAAATTTTGCCGCTGTGGGGCTGAAGCGTGTTGTAGGCCCGCGCTAACCGGGTTATGCTGTCGAGCAAAATCGCTACATGCCGGCCCCGCTCCACCATTCGCTTGGCGACCTCCACCACCATCTCCGCCACCTGGACATGCCGCTCCGGCGGTTCGTCAAACGTGGAACTGATCACGTGCGCCCGGGTGTTCCGTTCCATGTCCGTCACCTCTTCCGGTCGCTCGTCAATCAACAAAATAATGAGATAAACGTCGGGATGATTCTTCGAAATGCTGTTCGCGATCTTCTGCAGCAGCACCGTCTTCCCCGTTCGAGGCGGCGCCACGATCACACCCCGCTGCCCCATCCCAATCGGTGTGAACAAATCCATCACCCGCATCGAAATCTCTTCCGGCGTCGTCTCCAAAATGAACCGCTTGTTGGGAAATAACGGCGTCAGATTCTCGAACGGAATGCGGACCCGCGCCTGTTCAGGGTCCATGCCGTTGATCCGATCCACACGGAATAAGGCGAAAAACCGCTCTTTATCCCGCGGCGCCCGCAACTCCCCCTCCACCTCATCCCCCGTCCGCAGCCCGTAACGGCGCAGTTGAGAGGGCGTGACATAAATGTCCTCCTGACAGGGCAAATAACTGTTGAGCGGCGAACGCAAAAAACCGTAGCCCTCCGACATGACCTCCACAACACCCCGTCCGAAGGCCGTCCCATTCAGCCGGGCATTCGCCTTGAGTATCTCAAAAATCAGATCGTGCTTCCGCATCGGCCCCGGATTCGTCCACCCTAATTCGGCCGCCAACGCCGTCAGCTCGGGAACCGACTTCTGCTGCAACTCGCTCAGATCCAGAGTGCGCCCCGGCTTCGGAGACGGTTGCGACGGCACACCCGTCGGCGCCCAGACCGGAAGCGCCTCCTCCTTCGGCTTTAACCCCTGAATCGGAAGGACGGGCGGACGAACCAAAGCGGACGATATCACCCCGCCGGGACGCCGAACCACCGGCCGGTAGATCGGCCGACCGTTCCGGAAGGAAGCCGCCGGAGCCGCCGGCGAAGTTCCCCCCACCGCCGAAGCAGAATCCGCCCCCCTCTCCGAACCCGCTGCCGGCGCAGGAGAAGGAGAATCGGTTTCGACCCCAGCAGGAGCCTCCGCGACGGCAGAGGAACTGGACGCCGTATCCGCTTTCCCCTCACCAACGTCCACAGCCTCCGTCTTTTCCACCTGCCGTTCCACTCCCTCAACAGGTTGTTCAACCTTCGAAGAGGTCTCCTCAACCGGTTGGCCCTTCGGACGCTTCGGCGGCCGCCCTCTCCGACGCCGAACAGGGGCTTCCCCTTGCTCCTTCCCGCTCTCGTTTGCGTCCTCTCTAGACGTTTGTTCCGTCATATCTGTACTCCTGCCTGGTTAAGAAAATACGCCACTTGCGATTTGAGACAACTCAGCGAACCTCCATTGAACAACACCACATCCGCCCGCGCCATCTTCTCCGCCGCCGGCCATTGGGCCGCCACTCTCGCCCTCCCCTCCTCCTCCGTCATCCCACGCGCCAATAGCCAACGCCTCTGAAACGCCGCAGGGCAAGCCACCGCAATCACCGCGTCCCAGCCCTTCTCCATCCCCGCTTCAAAAAGCAGCGGAATCACCGCCAACGCGGCCGGAACCGCAGGCGGCAACAACCGAAACCATTCCGACATTTCTTTCGCCACGGCCGGATGAACCAACCGATTCAACTCCTGCAACGCCGCCCGATCGAAAAAAACCTTCCGCCCCAGCTTTCTCCGGTCAATGGTGCCGTCAGGATTGAGAATTTCCGTTCCAAAACTCCCCACCACCTGGGCGTGTACCGGCCGACCCGGAGCCATCATCGCGTGCGCCGCAACGTCGGCTTCCCAAACGGGAATTCCCGCTTCGGAAAAAAAACCGGCCGCCGTGCTTTTTCCACAGGCAACACCGCCCGTCAACGCCCACCGTTTCATTCACGCTCCGCAAACCCTCTCCGCGACACTCCTGTCCAGCCGTTCAATTCATGGAAAAGAAAAGCGACGGCGTTGGAAGGAGTTCAGAAGGGCAATACCAAACCCGTGCGAAAGAAAAAACGCACTATGCCGCTAACTTATCGCCTTGCCTGAGGAACTGTCAACTCTTTTTTTACGGATTCCCAAATCCACTTCGTCCCGCTATTGTAACGCCATGCAACCTGCAGAACGAACGGCCCAAATCGCCCGGCGGCAGAACACCATCCTCCTCGACATCCTTCCCCGCGCCGAAAACGCCGTCCGCCAGGGAATTCCCGCAGACCGCTTTTTGAGAAAAGAATTTCACCGCCACCGGCATTTCGGAGCCCGCGATCGCCGCTTTTTTGCCAATGCCGTTTTTTCCTGGTTTCGTTGGAAAGGCTGGTTGGAATTCGCCCGCAACCTTCCTGTCGAACAAATCCTCGCCGCCGCCTATCGCCTCGATTTCCCCGCCGGCCATCCCGCACTGATATCCGCCCCGTATCCTGCCCCCGAACCCGAAACAGCGCCACCCCCACCGAACAAAGAACCCCGCCTTTTCCTCGCCCATAAAGCGAAGGAATGCGCCCGCCTCCTCGGCCTGCTCCAACCGCCTCCACCGGATCGCCTTCTCCCCGCAAATTCTCTCCCCCTTTTTGAACTTCCCGATAACAACCCTACCGCATGGGATCGTCTCCTCGCCGCATATCAAATACGCCCTCCAGTCTGGATCCGCGTCCAGAACGGTTTTGAGTCCCCACTCGAAAAGGAATTGAAAAACTTGGGCTTCGTTTTCCAAAAGGATTCCCGCCTCCCCTCCGCTTGGACCCTGCCACCGGAAGGGGAAAACCTCCGAACGCTGGCCGCTCGCCTCCCAGGAGCATTCGAAGTACAGGATATCGCCTCCCAGGTCGTGGCCCTCGTGGCCGATCCCCAACCGAACGAGTCCTGGTGGGACCTTTGCGCAGGTTCGGGAGGCAAAACCCTGCACCTCGCCGACCTGGCCCAAGGGACCTTACGCCTTCTGGCCACCGACATCCGCGCAGGCGCCCTTCAGGAAGCAAAACGGCGCTTTGCACGCTCCCCATTCGGTCACACCATCCAGTTCGAACACCAAAACGTTCTCCATTCCTCCCCTTTTACCAAAATGTTCGACGGCACCCTCGTGGATGCCCCCTGCTCCGGCAGCGGCCTCTGGGGTCGGGAGCCTGACGCGCGATGGCGCTTTTCTTCTCGCCACCTCACAGACCTCATCGAACGGCAACGTGCACTCCTCGACGCCGCCGCCCGCTCTCTCCGCCCCGGCGGACGGCTCGTCTATGCCACCTGTTCCCTCTTCCGGGCTGAAAATACCCTGACGTTGTTCCGCTTCCTCGAACGACATCCCGACTTCGCCTTTGATCCCGTCATCCACCCCCTCGACGGAACGACCACCCCCGGCTATTTCTACATCTGGCCATGGGAAGGCCCGGGCGACGGTTTCTTCATCGCGCGCCTGCGAAAATCCGGACGCTGATTCGATCCCCCTGCCCGTCTTGCCATGACAAAACGTTGCGAAAGAAGGACTGTTCGGGTTATCTTCTCCAAACGGTTGCATCGGAGCAGCGCTAGATGTATCTGGAATTTTTCGGCCTTCTCGAATACCCCTTTAATATCACACCCGATCCCCGCTACCTCTTTTTCTCCCCCCATCACCAGGAGGCGTTCGACCATCTCCGCTACGGCATCCTTTCCCGCAAGGGATTCATCGAGCTGACCGGCGAAGTCGGATGCGGGAAAACCACCCTCTGCCGCGCTGTTCTTTCCCAGTTGGGTGAATCGGTCCGAACCGCGCTGATTCTCAACCCCTTTTTGACGGAGACCCAAATGCTACGGGCGATCATAACCGATTTCGGTCTGACGCCGGCCGGCCGTGATAAACTCGCCCTGACTCATCAACTCAATGCCTTTCTTCTCGCGCAAAACCGCGCCGGCATTAACGTGGCGCTCATCGTGGACGAAGCGCAAAACCTCAGTTTGCCTCTTCTCGAACAAATTCGCTTGCTTTCCAATTTGGAAACCGACCAACACAAACTGCTCCAGATCGTCCTGGCCGGCCAGCCCGAACTCCGTGCACTCCTCGCCCGCCCCGAGCTTCGCCAACTCCGCCAACGAATCCTCGTCCGGTATCACCTGCCGCCGCTGGACGAAGCAAGCACATTGGACTATATTGAACACCGCATGAAAATGGCCGGCTCAGAAACCCCCCATCTGTTCGAGGAGGACGCCGTGCGCCGGATCCACGCGTACGCTTCGGGAATCCCCCGTCTCATCAACGCCATCGCCGATCATGCCCTACTCGCCGGCTACGTCCGCCGCACGCGACGCATTGACCGCGACTGTGTGGAAATGGCGATCCGCCAACTGGAGGGCACCCGATGAGTCTTATTCAGGAGGCCCTCCGCCGACAACAAGAAGAAATGAATCGAAAGGCTGCGGAAGCAGCAGCTGCCCCCCGCCCCCCTGCATCCCCTCAACCAGCGCCCCCTCCACTCCCCAGGCCGCCACCCACGCCCCCCACTGAAAAAGAACCGCCTCCTCCTCCACGAAACGACCCAAAACCCACCCATTCTGCACTCTGGATTATCTCCTTCTCCTTCGCCGCCCTCCTTTTGATCGCGCTCCTGACCCTCGTGTACCGCCCCTGGGAACTCCTCTCTGCCCGTTTCCAAGCCTCGCGCGGTACCCCCGACAAAAGCCACCCCACCCCTTCCCCAGCCTCTGACGAGCCGAAACCCCCTGCTCCAATAAACGCTCCCCAAAAAGCCGTTGCCCTCGCACCCCCCCAATCGGAACCCCCAAGCCAACCCCCTATTCCCGCCGCGCAAGCCGACACAGACGTCCCT
>CALHRZ010000018.1 GCA_938038445.1 uncultured bacterium
GCGATGTCGAACGCTATCGCCTCGCCGAGAGGGACGTCTTGTTCATGGGCACCAACAGCGAGGACAAGATCGGCAAGACATGCCTATTCTTGTCCCCGGATGACCGCCCCTACCTCTTCAGCAATCACCTGATTCGCCTCCGCGTGTCGGATTCGCGCGTCACGCCGGAATACCTGGCCGGGTTCCTTCACCTGCTCTGGTCCAAGAAGTTCTTCCCATCCATCGCCAAGAGATGGGTCAACCAAGCATCGGTAGCCGTGTCCGCGCTGGCGGCACTGCGCATACCGTTGCCAGAAGAGAGGCCACTCAAACGCTTCACGAGCATGTACCGAAACCTCTTGTCTCTAAGGTCACGGCGAGTGCATTCCGGCCAAAGAATCGACCGAGTCTTTAACGTCCTCCTCCACCGCGCCTTCACCGGCGGCCTGACGGCCAAGTGGCGCGAGGCGCACATGAAGGAACTGCTGGCCGAAATGGAGGCGCAGGCCAAGGCGCTGGAACTTTAAGAAGCTCAAAACTCCACTCCTTCTCTCCCCCTTACAACTCGCACATGCCCAAACCTCCCGCTTCTCATGCCGCACATTTTCGTTATACTTAATGATTTCATACCGACTGAGGAACCACCATGAGCTCCAATCCCAACCTCCCCTCCGGCCGCATCGCGGAAACCAACCGCCTCCTCCAAGCCGTCAAACAGGAAATCACAAAAGTCATCGTCGGCCAGGAAACCCTCCTCGACCGCATGCTCATCGCGTTGCTCGCCAACGGCCACCTCCTCGTGGAAGGCGTCCCAGGCCTCGCCAAAACCACCGCCGTCAAAACCCTCGCCGACGCCCTCGGCCTCACCTTCCGCCGCGTGAGCTTCACCCCAGACCTCCTCCCCGCCGATATCATCGGCACCCTCGTCTTCAACCCGCGCGAAGGAAACTTCTCCCCACGCCTCGGCCCCGTCTTTACCCACCTCCTCCTCGCCGACGAAATCAACCGCGCCCCCGCCAAAGTCCAGTCCGCCCTCCTCGAAGCCATGCAGGAACGCCAGGTCACGATCGGCGATACCTCCTACCCCCTCCCAGCCCCCTTCCTCGTCATGGCCACCCAAAACCCCATCGAACAAGAAGGGACCTACCCCCTCCCCGAAGCCCAAACCGACCGCTTCATGATGAAATGCCTCCTCGATTACCCCACCAAAGACCAGGAACGCCAAATCCTCCAGCGTTTCACCGAAAACGCCCCTCCCCCCATCCAGAAAGTCCTCACGGCCCAACAAATCCTCGATGCCCGGGAAATACTCCCCCTCGTCTACTGCGATGAAAAAGTCGCCGACTATATTCTCGATATCGTCGCCTGCACCCGAAAACCCGCCCCCTACGGCCTCGACCGCCTCACCCCACAAATCGCCTACGGCGCTTCCCCGCGCGCCTCGATCTTCCTCAACCTCGCCGCCCGTGCCGAAGCCGTGCTCCGAGGACGCCACTACGTCACCCCCCAGGACGTCAAAACCATCGCCCCCGACGTCCTCCGCCATCGCGTCCTCCTTACCTACGAGGCCGAAGCCGAAGAACGAACCTCCGACCACATCATCCGCGAAATCCTTGACCACCTCCCCGTCCCCTAACACCTCCTCCCACCCCTTATGCCCCTCCAACCCTCCGAACTAATGAAACAAGTGCGGCGTATCCGGATCGCCACCGCCCGCTTGGTCTCCGAACAGTTCGCCGGCGCCTACCACTCCGTATTCCGCGGCCAGGGGATCGAATTCCACGAAGTCCGGGAATACCTCCCCGGCGATGACGTCCGAACTATCGACTGGAATGTTACCGCCCGCATGGGACGCCCTTTCGTCAAACGCTTCGCCGAAGAACGGGAACTCACCCTCCTCTTCCTCGCCGATATCTCCGGCTCCCAATCCTTCGGCTCCCGCCACCGAACCAAGGCGGAACGCACCGCCGAAATCGCCGGCCTCCTCGCCCTCTCCGCCGCACTCAACCAAGATAAGGTCGGTCTCATCCTCTTCAGCGACCGCATCGTCCGATATCTCAAACCCGCCCGAAGCCGTACCGCTGTCCTCCGGCTCGTCCGGGAAGTCCTCGCCGCCGAGGAAACCCGCCACGGTACGGACCTCTCCGCCGCACTCCGCTTCGCCTGTAAAGTCCAAAAACGCCGCGCCATCCTCTTCCTGATTTCCGATTTCATGGATGAAAACTTCGAAAAACCCCTCCTCTACGCCGCCCGCCGACACGACCTCATCGCCTGCCCTATCATCGACCCCCGCGAACAAGACCTCCCACCCGCCGGCCTCCTCGAATGCCGCGACCCGGAATCCAACGAAACCTTCTGGATGGATACCTCCTCCCCCACCCTCCGCCGCCGCTTCCATAAAGCCGCCACCGAACGGCAAAGCCGCCTCGATGCCCTGTTCTCACGGCTGGGGATTGACACCATCCGCATTCGAACCGACCAGCCCTTCGCTGCCGCCCTCCACGCCTTTTTCGCCCGCCGGCAAAAACGTACCGGAAAATGAGGATGAACCGAAAAAAACTCCCCATCCTGTTCGGCCTCATGTCGCTTCTCCTCTTCGGCGGATGCCGCCGCCCCACCCCCACGCGTACCCCCCCCCTTCCTTCCCAACAACGCGAGTCCCTCCTGACAGGCCCCATCTCCCTGGAACTCGCCCTCTCCCCTATGCCCCCTCGATATGACCGCCTTCTGTTTCTCGACTTTACCCTTTCCTACCCCCCCGATTGCTCGGTCCAAATCCCCAACCTCGAAGAACGCCTCGAGGGGTTTCTCCTGATGGGACTCTACGAACGACCCGCCGAAGAAGAAAACGGTCGCACCCGAAAAACCATTCGCGCCAGCGTCCTCCCCCTCCCAGCACCCCGCCACCGCATCCGCCCCATGGCGGTGGAATGGACCCCTACAAACAATCCCAACACCCCTTCCTGGGAATTGACCCGCCCGCTCCCAATCCCCATCGAGCCCCTTTCCCCACCTCCTTCTGCCGCTGCTCCCGCAAAGCCTGTCCCCATCCCCCGCAACTGGAGGGATGCCCTCCCCCTTCTGGCCGCCGCCGCAGGCGCTTTCTTCCTCCTTGCCGCCGGCTATTACGCCGCACGCCGTATCCGCGCCGCCATTCGAAATCGGCGCCTCTCCCCCCAGGAACGCGCCCGGCGCGAACTGGAACGTTTGCTCCGCCAACGCCTGCCGGAAACCGGCCGGTTCAAGGAATTCTATTTCGAACTCACCGCCATCGTCCGGCGCTTCATCGAAGAAACCACCGGCATTCGAGCCCCGGAACAAACCACCGAAGAGTTTCTCCAAGCCGCCCACACCAATCCCCGCTTCCCACCGGAACTCCTCTCCACACTCCGCGATTTCCTCCTCAAGGCCGATCTCGTGAAATACGCCAACTTCTCCCCAACGCCCAACGCGGCCTTGGATGCCGTTGCCGCCGCCCGTGCCCTCATCGAAATGAAGCCATGATGTTCCAATTCGCCTATCCCTGGTCGTTCGCCCTTCTGGCGCCCGCAGCGCTCGCCGCATGGCGCATGCTCCGCCGGTCGAAAGGCGGCGGTCTCCTCTTCACCGGCCTCTATATCCTGCCCCATCCCCCCTTTACCTGGCGCATGCGCCTCCTCGCCTCCGCCCCGTTCCTCTACCTCGCCGGTCTCCTCCTGCTCATCGCCGCACTCGCAAGACCCCAAACCGTCCACCGACGAGCCACCCGCACCACCCATGCCGTCGCCATCCAAATCGTGGTGGATGTCTCCGGCTCCATGGAAGCTCTCGACTTCAGCACCCGCGACCGCCTCCGTACCCGCCTCGACGTGGTCAAAGAACTCTTCGCCCATTTTGTCCGCCAACGACCTGATGACCTCATCGGACTCATCGCCTTCGCCGGCTACCCCTCCACCCGCGCCCCTCTCACCGCCGACCACGCCGCACTGCTCCAAATCCTCGCCACCCTGGAAACCCCTAAACCCCTCCTCGGCCCCGACGGCCAACCCACAAACCCCGAAGAAGCACTCACCGCCATCGGCGACGCACTCGCCGTCGCCTGCGCCCGCCTCCAGTCCGCCCCCAACGTGAAATCCCGCGTCATCCTCCTCCTCAGCGACGGCGAATCCAATTTCGGATTGATTCCCCCCGATTCCGCCGCCCAACTCGCCCGCCGCCTCGGCTTCCGAATCTATTCGATCGGCGTCGGCTCCACCGGCTTGGCCCCCATCAAAACACGCGATCGGTTCGGCCGAGAAGTTATCGGCCGCGCCCACGTCACGCTGGATGAAGCGCTTCTGAAACGACTGGCCGAAATAACCGGCGGCCGCTATTTCAACGCACAAGACGCACGCGCCCTCGCCGATGCCCTCGCGGAAGTGGACCGCCTCGAAAAAACCCCCGTCTCCCGCGAAGAGTTCGACGAAACCGAAGAATGGTTCTCCCTCTTCCTAATCCCCGGACTCCTCGCCGTCGCCCTCGCGCTCATTTGCACAACCGCCCGGGGAAAAGATTGGATATGACCCCATGAATACCTTCCCCTTCCACTACCCTTTGTTCCTCGCCTTCCTCTGGATTCCCCTCCTGTTCGGTTCCACATTGCTCCTTCTCCGCCTGCGCCGCCAACGCCCTACCCCCTTCGCCGATCCCAACCTCCTCCCCCGCCTTCTCCCTCCCCCCTCCCATGGCCGTTTCATCTTCCAATCGCTCCTCATCCTCCTCGGACTCACCACCGCCTGGATCGCCCTCGCACGGCCCGCATGGGGACACCAAGAGATGAAAATCGTCCGGCAAGGCCGCGATATCCTCGTCGTGCTCGATGTCTCCCGCTCGATGCTCGCCCGTGACGTCGGCCCCAATCGCCTGGCCCGCGCCAAGGCCGACCTGCTCGACCTCGTCAATACCCTCGCCGGCGACCGCATCGGTTTGATCGCGTTCCGGGCACGCGCCGTTCTTCTCTGCCCCCTCACAACCGACTACCGCTTTTTCCAAAGCGTCCTCGACAGCACCTCGCCCGCTTCCGCTCCCCCAGGTCCCACGGATATCGGCCATGCGCTCGAAAAAGCGCTCGATCACCTCCAACATCAACCGACGGCTGCCGGCCAAACGGTTCTCCTGCTCACCGA
The DNA here is from genome assembly GCA_938038445.1 of uncultured bacterium. Lineage (GTDB taxonomy): Bacteria > Verrucomicrobiota > Kiritimatiellia > CAIKKV01 > CAIKKV01 > CALHRZ01. Next base: position 5,124 of record CALHRZ010000018.1, read on the forward strand.
TGGCGAAGACCTCAGCCAACGGGCTGAAACGGCCGTCCGAAAACTCCGGGAAGCCGGCATCCCCCTCTTCACCGTCGGCTACGGCACCCCGGCCGGCGACATCATCCCCGAAGAGGATGAATCGCCCCTCAAATACCAGGGCGAACTCGTTCGAACCCGCCTCGAAAGTCAAAACCTGAAACAATGGGCCGAAATGACCGGCGGCGCCTACTGGCCCGTCGGCGCCTTCCATGCCAACCTGGGCGAACTCTACCAATCCCACCTCCGCCGAAAGACCGCACGCAACGGCGAGGAAACCATCGTCCGCCGAAGCGTCGAACGCTTCCATTGGTTCCTCCTCCCCGCGTTCCTCTGCTTGCTCGCCGCCGCTGCCCTCAGCACCGGCCGCCCCCTCCTCCGCCGCATCACACCCGCCCTCCTCCTCGCCTTCCTTCCGCTCCACCAACCCTATGCCTCGCCCCTAACCAACGCGCCGCCCCCTTCCCCACTTCACAGACTCCGCAAAGCCGAGCGCCTCCTGCAAGAAGGCCACCCCGCAGAAGCAGCACTCCTTTACCTCCAAGCCGCCAGCAACCTTACAGGCCGCCTCCAGTCGATCGCCGAATTCAATGCCGGATGCGCATTCCTCGAAGCCGGTCAAGCCGAGGAAGCCGCACGCATTTTCTCCCGCCGCGCCTTCAGCCCAGACCCCTCCCAACTGCCTTTCCAGTACAACCGCGGATGCGCCCTCCTCCACGCAGCCGCCGCTCTCCACGGCTGGGAAACTAACGCCACCCTCGCCAAAAACCGCGCCGACTATCTTCAAGAAGCAGCCCGCGCTTTCCAGGCCGCCGCACTGACGGAAACACCCTGGAAACCCGTCTCCATCTCCAACAACCTCGCCTTCGCCACCTCCAATGCACTCAATGCCTCCACCCATGCCCAGACTCTCGCCCGCCTGGAACGATTCGGTACCCTCCCCCCCGACCGCCTGGCCCAACACCTTCTCGAGGAACAACGTTCGATCGGAAACAAACTCCGAAAAGCGTCGGAAAACCCCCTGCCCCAAAAACTCCACCAGTTCGAAGAAGCCGCTCAACGCCTCTCAGAATTGGCAGAACTCCTCCCCCTCTTCGAACACCAAATCGCCCGGCAACTTCCCCCCAACGCCGATCCCCAAACCCTGACACGCCTCCATCAACAAACCACCGCCCTCTCCCACACCATCCGCGAAACGGCCAACCGACTTGAACACGGCGATTCCGCCGCCAATGAGCAAGTTGCCGCTCTCGAAAAAGCTGTATACCAATTGTGGAAAGAAGTCGCGGCGTTCCCCGCCCTTCTTCAGGAAGATATCCACGTTCAAAGCAACTTGGTCTCCGAAGCGCAAACCGACCCCGACCCAATACCCTATCCCCCACCCTCAGAATCCGCCCATATTCAAAGAGAAGCCCGCGACCTCACCCACCTCTTCGCTGAACGATTCCAAAGCGCCATTCCCGAAACAGGACTGCCTGCACCAGAACCCGAAAATAACCCCGCCGACTCCGCCAACCCCCCCGCCCTCACCCCCGAAACACGCGCTCGGATCCTCGAACTCGCCCGCGAAGCCGCCCAGCTTCAAGCCGACGCCGCAACCGCCTGGGATGAAAAGGATCCCCCCGCCGCCCGTGCCCTCGGCCAAGAAGCCCTCGAACGCCTGCGGGAGATCGAACAGTTGCTCCCGAAAGATTCCTCCCCATCTCCTCAACCTTCCTCATCAAACAATTCGTCCGACCAGCCCAACCAATCCGACAGCTCCGACTCGTCCAACCAGCCCGATTCGTCCGACCAGCCCAACCAGTCCAACCTGTCCGACCAGCCGCCCCAACAACCCCCGCCGGCAGACTCTTCCGAAAAAAAACCGCTATCAGAGGATGAAACCCGCGCCATGCTCGATCGCGCCTTGCTCCGGGAAAAGGAGTACCTGGACGAAAAAGCCCGCCGCGTCTATGTAGAACCGGCTTACGGAGACCGCGATTGGTAATATGCGCCTCGCACGCTCCACCTTCACTTGGCTCAAATGCGCCCTCCTGGCAATCGCCTCGCCCACCCTCGGCCAGGACACCCCAACCGCCCAACTCGATCGCAACGAAATCTACCTCGGCGAATCGGTGCGACTCACCCTCTCCGTCCCCGGCGCTTCGGACGCGGATCAGCCCGACCTCTCCCAGGTTCCCGATGCCGACCTGGCCTTCGAAGGAAGCCGTTCGGAAAGCCGTACCCAAATCACCTTCATCAACGGACAAATGCGACGGGAGGGGTTTCACGGCCGGCACTACGTCTGGCGCCTCACCCCCCGCCGCGAAGGAACTCTTCAACTCGGCCCCATCCACGTCCCCGCCGGCAACAAAAACTGGACGCTGGAAGGTCCCCTTCTCCTCGTTCGCCCCATCCCCAAACAGGATTTCTGCTCCCTTGATCTGGAATTCTCCCCCTCAAATCCCGTACCGGAAGAGCCCGTTCTCGTCACCCTCAAAATCCGCTTTCGGCGACTCCCCCACCCCTTCTCCGATCTCCCTCCCTGGACGGCGGATACTCCTCTCCACCTAACGGCCCCTTTTCTGGACGGCGCCCCCAAAAGCGGTCTCGAGTACCCCGAAATTCCCGCCCTCCTCCAAAAGTTCAGGACCTCTTCTCGCGCGCCTTCCTTTTTCGTCAATCAATACCTGGAAACCGTGGATCCCTTCAGCGCCGATCCGTTCTTCTCTCCTCAATCCCTCTTCGATCGAAAACCCGCCCGCTTCGCTTTCGAGCGATCGGACGCAACGCTCCCCGCAGCCGAGGAGATGGAATTTCGGTTTTCCTTCACCGTCAAACCCCTCGAAGAAGGCGATTACCCCTTCGGCCCCGTCACCCTGAAAGGAGAGGTCATCCGAGCCGTAACACCCGACCGCCGCCCCATTCTTTCCCCTCTCTACACCGTTCTTCCGACACGCCTCCTTTCGGTGCGCCCTCCCCCGATCGAAGGACGGCCCCCTTCCTATTTCGGCCTCATCGGCTCCAATCTCCTCGCCGATGCCCAGCTCGAAACCTCCCGCTGCCGCGTCGGCGATCCCATCCGCTTAATGCTCCACCTCTCCGGACCCTTCAATTGGAATCGCACCTCCACGCCCGATCTGAGCCGACAACCCGCTCTGACGAACGTCCCTTTCCATTTTTACCCTCAAGCTGTCCAAACAATCAAAAGGGATAATGGCCGAACCTGGGAATATCTCCTCCGCCCCCAAACAACCGGAACACTCGAACTTCCCGGCATCGAACTCTCCTGGTTCGACCTCGCCACCCGTTCCTACCAAACCCTCCGCACCCCACCCCTCCCCCTCCAGGTCGAATCCGCCCCCAAATGGAAAGAAGATGCAGAGGATGCTATGACACCCCCCGACATGGCGTCTCGACCCCAAACGATCCTATCCCTGCAAAATGCTCCCGCCGCTCTGCGCTTGCCCCCCCATTACCCTGTGACAGACCGCCATCCCCCATGGCTCTGGCTTCTTGCCCTGGCCGGACCCGTTCTCCGCCTCTTTTTCCCATTCGTTCGATTCGTTCGCCGTATGACATCAGAATTCCTTCTCTGGCTCCAACGCGTGTGGGCGGTTCCCAAGGCCCGCCGGCGTCTCAAGCATTGGTCGCACCGTTCCGCACCCCCCATGGAACAGGCGGCCTCACTCTGCCAAATCATGCGCGAATTGGCCTCCGACTGGCTCGGTGAGCCGCTCGAGGGGCTAACCCCCCACGACATCGCCCGAAAACTCGAACGACACGGCGCCACACCCGAAAACATCAGCCCCTTCGAATCGGAAATGCAGCGCGCCTTCGACGCCTCCTTCAATCCCGCTGCCCCCCCGTTGAATCCGGCCGAAATCCTCAAACGCCTTCCGCCTCTCTGGATCCAGCTCGACCGCCAAGTGCGCCGCTCCAAAACCCCTTTTCTCCACGTCCTCCGTTTGCTATGGATCCTGATCCTGCCCGGCATCGTCGGGGCTTACGCCCCAACCGAACTCGACCCCGCGTGGAAAGAATTCGCATGGGAAGAGGCCATGGCCGCCGCAGGGCGCGCCCGGTCTGCCGATGAGTTCCTCGCCGCAGCTGAACGATTCAAACAATTCGCACGCAAAACTCAACTCCGCAATGGAGAGCTCTTCTACAACTGGGGTCTCTGCCTTCTGTTGGCCGGCAACCGAAAGGAAGCCCGACACCTCTTCGCCCGTGCCGAACGTTACCTCGGCCGCCCGCCCGACCTCGTTCGCAATATGTCCCTTGCGGCGGACTCCGATTCCGATCATCCCCTTCCGCTCGATCAATTCGGCCGACTCCTTTTCTGGCCCCACTTCGGCTTCCCATGGCGCTGGCGCTCTCTCATCGCGGCAGCCGCCTTCTCGCTCTGGATTCTCCTCCTCTGCGGAAGCAATATAAAACACAGCACGCTCCGTTCCATCGCCGCAACGCTTATGCTGATCCTCTTCCTCTTCTTCGCCGCCAGTTCTCTCCTAACGACCTATCAGGAATATCAGGATACCGTCTTTCTGCAAACCCACTCATGACCTCACCCTGCGCCCTTCTCGCCCTCTTGCTAAACGGACTCATCATCCTGAACTTCGCCTCGGCCCAAACAACGCCGTTTGCCCTTCTCGCCGCCGACCCCCCATCACCCTACGAAGGACAACCCTTTACCCTCACCCTCGCCCTCTTCACAACGGGAGAAGAATTCGAGCCCGACCTCCGCCTGCGAGGAATCCCAGACGCCTTCAACCTCCAGCCCTTCCGTCCCCTCCCTCCCCTCTCACAACCCTTCGAAGGAAAAACCTATCAGACACTTCGTTTCCAAGCCGAAATCCATGCACCCGCACCCGGTGATTACTCGATGAACCCCTGGATCGAGGGCACCCTCGTCCGAACCGAGCAATACTTCTTCCTGACCCGGCGAACCCGTTACCCCATCCGTATCCCCGTCCGCCCCTTCCACCTGCCCGTACGAAAAATTCCCGTCGAACAGGCTCCACCCGGTTATGACGGCCTCCTCGGCGCGTTAACCCTCTCCGGTTCTCCCTCCACCAACCGCTATCAACCCGGCGACCTCCTGACCGTCCGTTGGCAGATTCGAGGCGTCGGCCGCCTCGACCGCATCCCCCCACTCGGAATCCCCCCCATCGAGGGCTTCCGCGTTTACCCTCCACGCCGCGTGGAAACCGAAATAGGACAAACATGGGAACAAGTCCTGATTCCCACGAATGACACCGTAACCGCTATCCCCCCCCTCGTCCTGATCGCTTTCAACCCCTTTTCAGACCGTTTTGAAACACTGGCCGCCGGCCCCTTCGACCTCCTCCTGGACCGCAATCGCCCCCCGCCCGATACGCCCGACACCGCAGCGCTCCTTCAGGAACTTATGGCCAGCGAACGCCCCATCGTTCAACCGGTGTTCTTTCGCCTCCCTTCCCCACGCTTCACCCCAGCGAACCCCCAACAAAAGGATGAGATCCACTCTCTCTTTGCCTCCACTATCCAAGCCCAGCAGCAAGGCCGCTATGCCGATGCCTGGTCCACTCTCCTCCGAATTCAATCGCTGCTCGATTCCCCTCCGCCCGAACTCTATGCCAATATCGGAGCCGCCCTCGAGGGAATGGGTTACCCCAGCCGCGCACTCCTTTGGTATCTCCGCGCCCTCCGTAAAATTCCGTGGAGCAAACCCCTGCGGACTCGCCTGCGCACGCTCACCACAAAACGAACCCTCTCCATCCCCTCCCTTAACTCCCCCTTCGGCACCCTGCCGCCCCGCGCATGGAAGGCCGTCGCAGTAGCCGGGTTCGTCGCCGTTCTTCTCGCATGCTTCCTGCGGCGGCAAAAGAGCCACTCCCTCTCTGTTCGCCTCGTCTCCCTTGCCGGGTTAATCCTCGCCACCGCAGGGATGCAAGGCGCTGCCTGGTGGCGCTGGGGACCCCCATCCAAGGAAGCCGTCATTTTCGCCGATCAGCCCATTCCCGCCCGCCTCGCCCCAAACCCCAACGCCCTCGTCCTGTTCTCCCTCACCCCAGGAACAGTGGTCGTGAAAATGGAAACCCGCCCCGATGGCTGCCGCGTTCGAGTCGAAAACGCCATCGGTTGGGTATCGCCTTCCGCACTCGAAACCCCATGAAGGAGAACCCCCTCCCTTGAACTCTAAACCAAACATCCTCTTCTTTCTCCCCGATCAACACCGCCCCGATTGGCTCGGAACAAATCCCCTCCTCCCGCTTCGAACCCCCCATCTCAACCGACTCGCCGAACAAGGCATCCGGTTCCGCCGCGCCTATACGCCCTCCCCTCTCTGCGCCCCCGCGCGCGCCTGCCTCGCCGCAGGGCTCTCCTACGAAACCTGCCGCGTCCCCAGCAACCATGCCAACTTCCCACTCGTTCTCCCCACCCATTACCGGCACCTCCAGGACGCCGGTTACCACGTTTGCGGCGTCGGTAAATTCGACCTCCATAAGGAAACTCTTAACTGGAACCTCGATGGTTCCCGCCTCCTCTCAGACTGGGGGTTCACGGAAGGTATAGACAGCGAAGGAAAACTCGACGGCTCCTCCTCCTACAGAAAAGCCGGCTGCCCACGCGGCCCCTACCTGGCTTTCCTCCATTCGCACAGCCTGGCCGAACTCTACGTGCGCGAACACGAACAACGACACGCCTGGCGCGATGCCTACATCACCGCATTGCCCGAAGAAGCCTACGGCGATAACTGGGTCGCCGAAAACGGACTCCACTTCCTCCAAAACTTCCCCCGCGGACAACCCTGGTACTTGGTCGTCAATTTCCCCGGCCCACATAACCCCATGGACGTCACCCCCCGCATGGCGAATGCATGGCAAACCGTTCCCTTTCCTCCACCCTTCGAAAACTCCCAACCCACTTACTCCGCCGATGATCATCAGCGAAACCGCCGCCATTACGCCGCCATGATCGAAAATATCGACCGCCACGTCGGCCGGTTTCTCGCCCTCGTGCGCCAACGCGGCGAAGAAAAAAATACCCTGATCGTCTATGCAAGCGATCACGGCGAAATGCTCGGCGACCATAACCATTGGGGAAAACATACCTGGTACGAGCCGTCCGTCGGTATCCCACTCATCATCGCCGGACCCAGCATCACCCCCAACCGAGTCTCAGACGCGCTCGTTTGCCTCCAGGACCTCGCCGCAACCTTCCTCGATTACGCAGACGCTCAACCCCTCCCAAACGCAGACGCCCTCTCCCTCCGCCCCCTCCTCGAAGGACGCCAAACAAACCATCGCCCCTTCGCACTCAGCGGCCTGCTTTCTTGGCGGATGGTGACCGACGGCCGGTTCAAACTGGTGGTGGAAAAAGGATACCCCGACCGACTCTTCGACCTGCTCAATGACCCCTGGGAACACCGCAATCTCGCCGCCGAACGTCCAGGCGAGGTCGCCCGCTTAAAGGCAAACTTGCCTGTTGTCCCGGAACACAAGGTTTGACAAAATCCAGCACGACCACATGAGGAGCCTTCGATGAATCGCCTCGTCGTTGCGGGTCATCTCTGCCTGGATCTCTTTCCGACGTTTCCAACCGCCCACCGGGATTTCTTTTCCCTTCTGACCCCCGGTCGCCTTCTTAACGTCGGCCCCCTCTGCTTCGCAACCGGAGGAACGGTCTCCAATACCGGTCTCGCCTGCGTCCGCTTCGGCGCTCCCGTCCGCCTCATGGCCCTTACCGGAAACGACGCGCTGGGAAGGGAAACACGGCGCCTCCTCGAAGCCGCAGGAGGCGATACGCAGTCCTTGATTGCCCGCGAGGACGTCTCCACCTCCTATACCATCGTAATCGCCCCCCCCGGATTGGACCGCATCTTTCTTCATCACCCAGGCGCCAATGACCTGTTTACTGCCGATTGCATGGACTGGCAAATTATTGCATCAGCCGGCCTCCTTCACTTCGGGTACCCCCCCCTCATGGCGCGTATGTACGCAGACCAAGGCCGCTTTCTCCTCGAAATCTTCAAAAAAGCCAAGGCATCCAGCGCCGTCACCTCGCTCGATATGGCCCTCCCCGACCCGCTCTCCCCCGCTGGCATGGCCCCGTGGGAAACAATCCTGCGCCACGTGCTCCCTTACACCGATTGGTTCCTCCCCAGTATCGAAGAATCCCTCTTCATGCTCAACCGCCCCCTCTATCAACAACGCCGCACGGAAGCCGGCAGCGGAAACCTCGTGGATGTCATCACCCCTTCCGACGTCTCCCAGATCGCGTCACGCTGCCTTGAACTCGGCGCCGCCGCCGCACTCATCAAATGCGGCCACCGCGGCCTCTACCTGCAGACCGCCGGCCGCTCACGACTCGAACCCGTGGCCAGAAAGCTCGGCCTTTCGCTCCACGCCTGGACCAACCGCGAACTCTGGCATCCCTGCTTCCACGTGGAGCCCGTCGTCGGAACAACCGGCGCCGGCGATTCCGCCATCGCCGGTTTTCTCTGCGCCATTGCCCGCTCCCTCTCCGCATCCGACGCCCTCCGCTACGCCGCCGCCGCCGGCTCCTATAACGTCACCCAGGCCGACTCCCTCAGCGGACTCGTGGACTGGAGCACCATGACCGACCGCCTGAAAAAAGGTTGGACGCTTGACCCCCTCCACATCTCAGAACCAGGATGGACTTTCCATCCCGATAAAGGGTGGTGGAGCGGTCCAGCCGATCAAAATCCTCAACGGGTCTAAAGCCAGCCCGTCAAACGGGCCAATAGCCCCACATATTCCACAAAATTCGGCCATGAAACGTCCGACGGAACGCCGTGGTCGCATCCCGGAATATAGCCGCCTCCCCGAATCACCGGTGTCAACCTTTCCAATTCCGCTCGAATCGCCGCTCCGCCCTTCGCAATGGCTCGTTTGTCCACACCCCCCATGTACGCCATGGCTCGGCCGAACTGGCGGTGATAGGCAGGCAAATCATTGCCGGCCGCCACCTCAAGCGGATCGTGAACATCAATCCCCGCCTCGATCCAAATCGGGATCAACTCCCCCGTGTACCCATCGGAATCCACCCCGTAAAGAGGAACGCCATGGGCGCGAATAATCTCGCCCCACGTCCGATAGCACGGAAGCAAAAACTCCCGTGTCATCGCCGGCGAAATCATGGAAAAGGACTTGTACGCCATGTCCTCGGATATATGAAAGAAATCCGGCGTCACGTACCCCAACCCCTTTTCAAGCAATCGACCGACAAAATCGGTCCAAAACCGGACCATGTCCCGAACCAAGTCCGGCTGATCGCAGAACGCCATACACAATCCCTCAAAACCCATCCATTCACGCATGATCCAAAACGGCCCCGACACATGAAACGTGATCGGCCACGTTCGCTCCCTCAACCGCCGACCCCTCTCCTCCGCGTCCGAAGGCAGCCGAATCGGATCGTCGGGATTGTACCGTTCCTTCATGGCCTCCCAGTCCGCCCAGGTTTCCACCGGACAACGAATCCACTTTCGCGTCACAAAATCTTTCGCATACCGAAGATAGGTCACATCATACTGCTTGCTGATCTCGCAGATGTTCCCTTTCCAGTCCTGAACAATCAGAGTATCGTCCTTCTCCTCCAACACCTTCTCCTCAAACTCCGGATTCATTCGGTCCGATATGCCAAACCCCTCTCCGCCCTTCGGCCAGGGAAGCGTGCCGCCCGCTTGGCGATAGGCCGCTTCGGCGGGATTGACACCTTCGGGCAACCCCTCGGCCCTCCAACGCTTCAAGGTAGATTCGCGCCCGCCGCCCGGCGAAAGCGGAATGCGATCGGGCTTTTCATAGAGAAGCGTTGCCAGAAATCGTTCCCGTTCGTTCATATTAGAAGCCCCCAAAAACAGCATCCTTCACACGATGCATCGGAATGAGCTCGACGTGCCCATCGGCAAACACGGCATGCCCACGCCCATCCGCATGGATGGGCGCGATGGATTCGTTCGTCCCACCCGTCGTTCCGCCCACCATCAGCGCCCCGTCCCCTGTCAAAAAATCAGGATAAATACGCCAACGATTGGTCACCAAAGTCCATGTGTTCCAGGGAGAAGTTCCGGCATCGTCAAGGACTCCATACGAAGCGTTCACGCGCCCCTCCCACCTCCGCTGGATGCCGGCTTCGGTAAACAGAATCTGCTTGCTGCCGGTAGTCAAACCATACAAATTGGCACAATTGAGCTGATTATTCATCACATAACTCCGAACGGGTCGAAGCGAACTCGCCGTGCCGAGCAGCCGACGCGCATACATGTTCCACGTCGGACAAATATAAACCCGCACATCCTGAATATAGGGAAACAGCGTTCCGTTCGAAATACACGCAAGCCCCCGATACGCACCCCCTTCCACCATGTCGATATTTCCACGGACATTGACATTACCCAAGGGAACATTCGTGCGCCAACTCACCCACCCGACATTAAGGACCCATGCCTCATTCTGGAATTCCTGATAGGTCGTCGAATAGGGGAGCCGGCCGCCGGTCGCCACAAAGTTCATCGCGGCAGTATGCAACTGCTTGAGATTCGAAACACACTGCACTTGCCGCCCCTTCTCGCGCATCCGCCCCATCATCGGAAACAGCAACAGGCCGAGAATCGCAATCGTCGCAATGACCAGAAGAAGTTCCACCAGCGTAAAAGCCTTGCCGCGTTTCATCGCGCGCTCCGTTTCCATGAAGTTTGCCACATCCGGCAGAATCGTTCCCACCTCGCCCGTTGCTCCGCCGGCGTCACCCGGCCCAGCCGCTCCGGCCCGAACGCCTCGACGCAAAACGAAGCCGCCACGGCACCCTGTTCCAGCCCGTACCGAAGAGAGGCCACATCCGTCCGCCCCCGCATCGCTATCGTCCCCATCAGACCACCGGCAAAAGCATCGCCCGCACCCGTCGGATCGCACGTCCTCTCCACCGGATAGGCCGGCATCAGCCCGATCCTCCGCCGGCTCCCCCAAATCGCCCCATGCTCCCCTTTCTTGATCACGACATACCGTGGCCCCCGATCCAGAATTCGCCGAATCGCACACAATAAATCCCTCTCGCCTGAATACAACCGGGCCTCCGTGTCGTTTAACAACACAAGATCGGCCCGTTTCCACACTTCCTCCAATTCGGCGCGCGCCGTTCGAATCCAAAGATCCATCGTGTCCACCGCCACAAAACGTGGCGCCCGCATCTGCGCCAATACTTCCAGTTGTACCCTCGGTTGAAGATTGCCAAGAAAAAGAAATGGCGCTCGCCGATACAACGCGGGCAATCGAGGCCGAAACGCACCAAGCGCATTTAACTCCGTTCGCAACGTCCGGCGGTTGTTCATGTCCTCCCCATACTCCCCCGCCCATCGAAAGGTAGGTACTCCCAGCCGCTGAAACCCCTCCAGGTCAAACCCCCTCTGCTCGTAAAACGCCAGATACTCTTTCGGAAAATCATGGCCAGCAGCCCCCACAAGCCCCGGCCGGGTGAACAAAGCCGCCGCCGCGCAGGCATACGTCGCCGATCCCCCCAATACGGCTTCCCGACGACCAAACGGCGTGGCAATGTCGTCCAGCCCTATCGAGCCCACCACCACCAGTTGAAGCGCGTCGCTCTTCATCGCTCAAGCCGATGAGCCAGCGCCCGCAATCCTAACCGATAGCCATACACGCCGAATCCCGCTATCAACCCAATGCAGGCCGGAGCGGTCAGACTGTGCTGACGAAACGGTTCCCGCGCATGAATATTTGAAAGATGGACCTCCACACAGGGAACCGACACCGATTGAATCGCGTCTCGAATCGCCACCGACGTGTGGGTGTAAGCCCCCGGATTCAATAAAATGCCGTCAAACTCCGCCCCCGCCCGATGAATCGCACTCACCAACTCCCCCTCCCCGTTCGCCTGAACCGCCTCAACCTCCACTCCCAACACTCGCCCCTCGGCGCGAACCTCCTCTTCCAGTTCCGCAAGAGTCGTCCGGCCATAGACCTCGGGCTCGCGTAAACCCAGCCGATTGAGATTCGGCCCGTTGATGAGCAAAACCCGTTTGCTCTTCATGGCCCTTCCTCCGCCGAAACACGCTCCTCCTGTTCCTCGCCATTCCCCTCTGCCCGCCGATGGCGACGCCCACCATGAACAAGCGACACCTCGTGCGCTTTCCACACGCCCAGACGGTTCTCGCCAACCCGTACCGTCAACCGCCCCTGAAGAACATCCCTTTCCGTCACAATCCCACGCCCTTCAGGTGTCTCGACTTCCTCCCCTTCTTCCGGAAGATCCCGCGCAAGTTCCCGATACGCGGCCTGCTCAAACCGCAAACAACATTTCAGCCGACCGCAATGGCCGCTAATTGACGCCGGATTAAGGGGCACCGCTTGTTGCTTGGCCATTTTGACGGTCACGGCGTCAAACCGTTTCATCCAGGTCGAACAACACAAAGCGCGGCCACACCATCCCAACCCCCCGACCCGTGCCGCCACATCCCGAACCCCAACCTGCCGCATCTCAATGTGCGTTTTGAGTTCAGCCGAAAGATCTTTGAGAAACTGACGGTAATCCACCCGCTCCTCCGCCAAAAAGGATATGGAAAGAACCGACCGGTCAAAACTGTAGCGCACTTGGTGGATTTTCAACGGCAACTTGTGCTGTTCCGCTTGCCGTAGACAAACCCCCATGGCCATCCGAGCATGCAGCGCATTCTCCTGGTGCCGTGTCTGATCCTGTAGGGTGGCCCGGCGCAATACCACCGGCGCCCCATCCGGCACGCGTTCCCCCTCCGTCTCGGTCAACGTTTGAACTCGCCCGAAATCCAGGATGCGCCCATTCTGGAGCACACAAGCATCTCCCACATGAATCGCCAATTCATGAGAGCTCCCCGCGGCCAAAACCGTACCGTCGTCAAATTGAACGGTCAAGCTGCGATACATAATAAAAGTATCCTGCAGCCCGAGGCGCTTGTCAATCCTCCCGAAATAATCCACGAATCGTTTGCACCGCTGGACCCTATCGGGCGGGGAGGAAGCCGTGCCCTGCTCCACGAAAAAAGGCGTCCGACCAACATGCGTAAGCAGGACCCGACGCAACCGCCGATCGTTTCGTTAAGACGAGAACGGCCCCGAAAGCACACCTTGTAAACACCGTTCCAAACGCCGTTTGGACCGACTCAGGAGGCTCACCGCCCTCGGGGACCGTCAAGGGGGCTTCTGAAGCGAGAACATCCATCCCCTCGCCGCAAACAACCCCCATCGCGCTTCAGACTCTATCCTTCCAATCCCCGATGGCGCTTCGTAAGCCATCATCAAAAGTCTGCGCTTATAAAACAAAGACATTCAAAATAAACACGAAGCGCTCGTCGATTATCACACTTCTGGAAGTGTGATAATCGTTTTCCGAAG
>CALHRZ010000019.1 GCA_938038445.1 uncultured bacterium
GCCCGACAAAATTGGGAAAAGGGCGCATTGGGTTGAGGGCGGCATCCGGCACAGAGTGCCGGAACTACAGGGGGAACACGCAGGGCATTTGGCTGTAGTTGCGCCACTGGACTTACTGTAGTTCCGCCACTCTGTGGCGGAAAGGGAATAAGGCTTCCGGCACAGAGTGCCGGAACTACAGAAGTGCAAGGCGAGCGGCATCCGGCACAGAGTGCCGGAACTACAGGGAAAGAGATGCGGCATCCGGCACAGAGTGCCGGAACTACAGAAGTGCAAGGCGAGCGGCATCCGACACGGAGCGCCGGAATTACAGAAGGAGAGGCAGAAATAAATCAACAAAATCAGATTTTATTGCTTGTTCACGAAGGGTTTGCTTGCTCATCATGCGAGAGGGGAAAAGGAAACGGAGTAGAAAATGGCATGGCATATTGCATTACCCTCATGTGGCATGTTTATCGGTACGGGCGTCTATCCCATGAGCAAAGACTACCTGCTCTCGGCGTTGTATGCTCACCCGACCTGGACTCCTGAAGATTATCATCCGCTCGATATGATCGAACGGGTACTTGCGGACAATCAGGGTAATCTTATCCAGTTATGGGGGCAGCCGCGAGGCTATGCGCCATGGGTTTACGCGGAATGGTTTTACGCGCTGGATGAGATCGGCCTAACGATTCCACCGCCCGATTGGGAGCACGGGAAAAACCTCCGTCCTCAGGATTCTTTGGAATTGCAGCGACATGCGGACCGAAACGGTGCCGGAATTGTCCGGTTCATTCGGGCAGCGGCAGAAAAAGGGCTTTATACGGTTTTGCTCTATGTGGAAGCGCGGCCCGAATGGGCCCGTCTGTTTCACGAAGCCGGCCATGGATATTACCTCGGGTATGACTTTGGTGAGCGGTTCACCTTTCGTCTTGAAAATGCTTTGGCGAAAAATAGGGGCGAGGGCGTGATCAGCCTCCAATCTCTAGCGGATGATTTTGTTCGCCGTGTTCGGGAGCATGTGGAGGAACGGAAAGCAAACGGCTGGGGGCCCATTATGGCGACCAGCCTAAATTTTTATGTGGACTATGAGATCTTGGCGGGGACGGACATTCCGGTATTGGAGGATTTTGCCTTCAGTCACTTGAATATGGCCTCGGCGCTTTCCCGCGGGCTTTATCGTCAGTTTGATCTTCCGCTCTGGGGAAGTCATTTGGCCCATGAGCATTATTCGTGGATTCCGATCCGTCATCCCCACAAGTTTGAGCTTCTGCGGGCGGCGCTTTTTCAAAAGTACCTGGCCGGCTGCAAGATGGTGATCAATGAAAGTGGCCAGTGGTTTGTGGAGGCCACGCTTTGCGAAGATTCCCCAAAATTCGAAGCGCCAGAGCTTCCTTTGACGCCGGGGGAGGTCTCCTGGGGAGGGGATCGTCCCATCCGGTTCGGGCCGTACATCGAAGCGGCTCGGCATCATTACCCGCGCATCGGGTATTCCTCGGAGGTCTGTCGGACCTATCGGAAGGTGATTTCGGATTTTTACGACTTTGTTCTACGCCACGGCACTCCCAAAGGGCAGCCCGAGACCCCCTTGGCGCTGGCGAAGGGCAACCTCGATTTTTGCGGTCATCGGTACAGTCCGAATGCCGCGATTGGCGGACTTTACGATCTCGCGGAGCAGGACCCGCGATGGTTTGAGGGCGCACCGGAGAGGGGATGGGAAATCGCGAAACGGGTTTTCTATCCTCTTCCGCCCATTCTAGAGCCTCATCCGAACCGGTTTCTTTCCGGCACTCCCTTCGGGCCCGTGGATGTGGTTTCCTTTGCGGACGATCGGATTTCCTCAGATTTTCTCAAGCGGCAGTACAGGGCGCTCCTGTTCTGCGGGTGGAACACCGCTTCTCCGTGGCAGTATGACATTCTGCTCGATTATGTTTTCTCGGGTGGGATCCTCTTTATCAGCATTCCCCATTTGAGCATGGACACGACCCGAAACTATGGGGCTTTTGGAGTTGCCGACTTGGTGCATCGGGGCGACTTCTCGGCGCTGTGCGGCGTTCGAGTGAAAGGGCGTGGAATACGCTATTATTGGGCAACGGCGATCAAAGGGAGGAATGATCTTGGCTTTCGGTATCCCCGACGCTTCGGCATCATGACGACGTGTCTCGGCGATATCGAGGTGACCGATTCCTCCGCCGAACCGCTTGTGGTGGAAGATGAGGGGGGGTATCCGCTTCTGCTTCGGCGGCGTTGCGGACAGGGCGAAGTTTATTTTTTGAATTCATGGGCCTATCCAGGGGCCCTGGATCAGGACGAAGGACCCGGGGCGACGACCGACTCGCCGGGGTTGATCGGGTTCATATATCGTCATCTCGCGATGAAAGTGCGGGGGACGGTTTGGATCAGTGATGACGGGAGGGAGCCGGGAAACGAATGTCGTTTCATTGCCTTTTCGTATTTTCCAGAGGACGGCTCGCGTTGTTTTCAAAACGTTGATTTCGAGCGGTCGCATCGGTTTTACTGCCATGAAGGGCAGGTGACTCGGTGTGTCGAGCTGTTGCCCGGCGAATTCCGGCTTCTCAATCCCTCCGAAGGAAAGGACATCCGATGTTGACGCTTCGCGAAGCGCGCCGTCTTCCTCTGGCGGCGGAGGTGGATATTCTGGTGGCCGGCGGCGGTCCAGCGGGAGTGGCGGCTGCCTTTGCGGCGGCTCGTCGGTTGCGACGGACCTCTCCGGGCGATCCTCGTGTTCTCGTTGTGGAGCAATTCAATTGTCTGGGCGGTGTCGCGACGGCGGGGGGACATGGCCATATTTGCTTGTTTTCAGCGTGGGGAGACCGCAGGCGGGTTGTAGGGGGAATACCCTGGGAGATCGCGCGCCGCATTGTTTCTGCCGGTTACGGGGTGTGTACGACGAGTCAGGCGGACTTTGAGATCGAGGGCATGAGGAAAGTTCTGGAAGAGATGGCGGAGGAAAGCGGCGTCGGGCTCTTGTATCACACTTTTTGTAGCGATACCGTCGTTTCGCGCGGTCGAGTGATCGGGGCGGTGATTCAGAATAAAAGCGGCCGGCAATGGATTCATGCGCAACGAGTGGTGGATGCCACGGGCGATGGGGATGTAGCAGCCCACGCCGGCTGTGCGTTCTCGGTGGGCGATGAGGAGACCGGTCTTTGCCAACCGATGACCCTCATGTTTACGATTGGGGGCGTGGACTGGCCGAAGGTAAACGCATGGCGGACCAGCTATGAAATGCGGGAGGTATGGGAAGAAGCCCAGCGGCAAGGCGATATGCGCCCCTACCAGAAGGTGATCATGGGTTTCTGGTGGACCCCCACGCGTCCGGATCAAGTGGGAGTGAACTTTACCCATATCAACGGGATGAATGCCTGCCGGGCGGAGGATTTGACGCGGGCAACGATCGAAGGGCGCAAACAGGTGTTTGAGACGATTCAGGTGTTCCGCAAATATGTACCGGACATGGCGCACTGTTATTTGATCAGCACTCCCCCCACGATCGGGATTCGCGAGAGCCGTCGTATCCACGGACGCTATCCATTGCGGAAGGGAGATCTGTTGGCCCAGCAAACGTTTCCCGATTCCATCGGATATGGCTCCTTTTTCATTGACATTCACAATACGAAGGGGCCTGGAATGGACGCAAAAACCTGGCGTCCTCCGCCGGGTTTCCGCTATCAAATTCCCTATCGGATTATGGTTCCCGCGGAGACCGAAGGGCTGTGGGTCGCCGGCCGTTGTGCCAGTTGCGATCATGAAGCCTTGGGCAGTTTGCGCGTGATGCCCCAATGCGGCGTGATGGGAGAAGCGGCCGGGACGGCGGCGGTGGTCTCCCTGGAAGAAAACTGCCGAGCGAGCGAGGTTCCGATCGAACGGCTTCAAACC
The DNA here is from genome assembly GCA_938038445.1 of uncultured bacterium. Taxonomy (GTDB): domain Bacteria; phylum Verrucomicrobiota; class Kiritimatiellia; order CAIKKV01; family CAIKKV01; genus CALHRZ01. The sequence goes on from CALHRZ010000019.1 coordinate 3,883, forward strand.
ATGCTGCGGGTCCAAGGCGCCATTCTGGACGAAGCAGGCATCGAGGCGGCTTGTCGGGCGGATGAGGAGAGAAGGGAAGCCGTTTCATGACGGATGCCGTGAAGTTTCTGTACGCCGACGCCGAAATCCCCGGCGGGAACATCCGCATCCTCAAAGTGGAGGGGGGTCATCTGTTTGTGGAGCCGGATCTTCGGGATACGGGGGGAGACTGGTTTTATTGGTATTTTCGCGTTCGCAATGCCGCGGGCCGTCGGCTGACTGTGCATTTTTCCCGGCCCTGGGTTATGACCCTTCGGGGTCCTGCCGTGAGTTGGGACGGTGGAAATTCCTGGCAGTGGCTCGGCGCGGAATCTTTAACGAATGCCCAGAGTTTTGAAACAGAAGTTCCGGTCAACTGCGAAGAGGTTCGGTTCAGCATGGGAATGCCGTATCTCGAAAAGAATTGGCGCAATTTCGTGGCGCGAATCGGAAAGGTTCCGGGTTTTGAAAGCGGGGTTTTATGCCGCTCGCGCAAAGGGCGTGCGGTGGAGTGGGTGCGCCTCGGTCTGCGCGAAGACCGCGCGCTGCATCGGGTGCTCCTCACGTGCCGGCATCATGCCTGCGAGATGATGGCGAATTATGCGCTGGAGGGGCTTCTCGAAGCGGTTGGTTGGGAAGAGGAGTTCGAGTGGCTGCGGCAACACGTGGCGGTGATGGCGATTCCCTTTGTGGACAAGGATGGGGTGGAGGAGGGAGACCAAGGGAAGAATCGGAAGCCGCGAGACCATAATCGGGATTACGATGGGGAGGGACTGTATCCTGAAACACGTGCCATTCGGGACCAGATCCCAGTTTGGGCCGACGGTCGCCTTCGGGTGGCTTTGGACCTGCATTGCCCTTGGATTCGGGGAGGACGCAACGAACGGCTTTATTTCGTGGGGGGGCCGGATCCCGCCGTTTGGGCAGAAACCGAGCGGTTCTCGGGTATTATGTCAGCGGTTGAGGAGGGCCCCTTGCGTCATGACTCTTCCGATAATCTTCCGTATGGACAGGAATGGAACACGGAGAAGAACGGTGCGGGCGGGCAGTCCTTCAGCCGATGGGCATCGAAGATTCCCGGAGTTGCCCTTGCCGTGACGCTTGAAATTCCTTATGCGGATGTTGCAGGCGCTGAAGTCAATCAGCTTACGGCACGATGGTTGGGACATGATCTCGCCCGAGCGCTTCAACGATATCTTTTCGAGAAGTAGGCCGGGCGGAAAGGACAGAAGAACGGTCATGAAATGGTGCTGGGCCGCTTGGGCTGCGGGGATTCTCGCGGTGAGTTTCGGGAAGGGGGAAATGCTCTTTGAGGAAAACTTCAGAAATTATCGGGAGCGCCTTCCTCTTTGCACCGACGAATCCGACGTCTGGATTGCCAATGATCCCATTTGGAGTCGGCGGGCCGAGGCCCAGTGCCGGATGAAAACGGACGGATTCGTCTTTCGGAAGTTCAGGCCGGATCGTTTTGCCGGCGGCGGGAACCCGTTCGCATTCGATCTCGATTTTCGGTTTCGGTTTCTTTCCGATCGGCCGGAGGGGTTTGAAGGATGGCTTCGTTTTGGAACCGATCCTGCGTCGGACATGATTCTCTCCCTTACGCCGACCGGCATGGCGATGCGGGGGACTGGCCGTATGGCTGCTCTTCGGGGACAGGGCACCTGGAAACGTTCAATCCCTCCGAACGAAGATCGGCGGCTTTTGACACGAGTTGAGAAGGGCCGATTGGGGATATGGCTCGAGGACAATCGGCGGTGGGAGTCGGTCCTCTCCCTGGAAATGCCGCCGGGGAATTTGCCTTTGGAAGGTGTGAACTTCTTCGGGTATCGTGGGACTGGCTTTGCCTTGAGCGCAATCCAGATCCGTGATCCGGCTCCGCTTCCCGACTATCGCATTACCCAGCTTTTGCCTCTTTCGCGTCCTTTCGATGGTCTTGCACTCGTTTCGGGCAGGGAACAGCCCGTCCTTCATGTGGAGCCTTCTGACCGATTGGGCCTGGTGTTTCGAACGGGGACTGATTCTGAGGGGGTTGTGTTGACGCTGGAATGGGCGGATGGGACGACTGATCAGGTTGCGTTTGCGGTTGGAAACGCCCGTCGGGATCAGCAGGAGTTTCCGGATGCCCTTCTCACCATTCGAGGGCTGTCGAAAGATGGGCCGCGCCAGTTTTATATTCGTCCCTTGTTGCGGCGCTATCATTCCGGTTACAGCTTGACCGACACCTATCGGGATCTCGTGCGGGATTGGAACCTGTTGCCGAAGGCATCCGAGCAACCGGTCAAAGTGGAGTTGCAACGCGAGCCGGGAGGCTGGTCTTTATATCTTAACGGACGATATGCCGACCGATTTTCCAAGGAAGGACTCCGCGGTCTTCGCGTCGTTCTTTCGCCTGGGGCGGCGGCGGGCGGGGTATTTTCTGAAACGGTACCGTTTGACGCGGATCGGTTCCTTCCTCTGGATCTGGAAATCTTGGGAAAGGCCCGCGCCTTTTTCCATGCGCATCCCTCGCCACCCGCAGGGTGGGCGACCGTTCGAGGCATTCCTTTACGCGTAGCGGATGGCTCCTCAAGCGCGGATGTGGGGCTGGTGGCGGAGGGGCAAGGCAATTGGGCTTTGGAAGTGGATGAGTATCTGGCCCGTTCCCCCTTTGATGGGTTTCTCTCGGAAATTCATTTTTCCGTTCCGGCTGCGCCGTATCGTCGGGCATGGGTTCTTTGCGCCCTTGATCCCGATCCGACGAAGGATAATGTCTTGACCGTGCGGCTGGGTCGGTATTACGAGAACGGGAGTGGGAACAATCTTTTGGCCGATTCGGTGGTCACGCTGCCTCGGCCGGGGGAGAAAAGTTCTTCGCCGTTTCTTCAGGAGGTGGGCGTGGTATCCGTGGAGCGCGATGGCGCTCCCGAGGGGACAGTTCCCCTCTATCTTGTGGAGGTGCCCCTTCGGAGCGGGCTCCTGCTCGATCTGATTGCGCAGGAGTCGGCGTTGAATTTCGAGTTTCTGGGTCGAACCGGACCCAACTGGCAACAGATTGACAACCGATCCAAACCTGACCCTTCGAAGACCAGCGGGGTCCAGCTGTTCGGGGTGACGCTGGAGCGATCTCCTGCGGCCATGGAGGTGATTCTGAAGCAGCCGGGAAACGTGTTCTGCGGTCAGGAGAAGCCCGAAATGGGGGTGTTAGTCAAGGCGGAGGTCCCGACGGCAGGGGTTGTGGAATTGCGCGCATGGAACGACCGGGGTGCATCGGCCGGTTCGATCGTGTCCGCCCCCTTCCACTTCGCCCGACGTGGGGAGCAGGCGAAGCTTTCCCTTCCTTTGCCCGCACCGGAAGTGGGTTGGTTCGAGATGGTGCTTTCGTTGAAGGACGAAAAGGGGGATTGCCTGATCGAACATCCTGCTCGATATGCAATTTTGCCGGCAGACGAGCGACGAGCGGGGTATGAATCGCCGTTTGGCGTTTGGTGGTTCGATGGGGCGCATCGGACGCCGTCCGATCCCGCCGTTGCCGGTCCGCTGATGCTCAAAGCGGGCATTCGCGTTGTGGGGTGGACCAGCCGGTCGGAGGCCGAATTGGCGCCGTGGAAACTGACAAAGGACCAGGTCAAAATGCCGTTTTCGTTCCGCGATTTGGCGATGGGCGAGGAACGGACGAGCGATCCCGATGCGCCGGAACGGAAATGGGCCGCGGCCGTTCAGCGTGCGAACCAAGCGATGACCGCCCATTTGCAAAAGTATCCCCATCTCCGCGAGGTGCTGATTTTCCACGAAAGTGGGCCGGGCAATGACGTTCCGGTCGAAGTGCTCGGCTTGACGCCCGATTTAAACGAAGCTCAACGGATTCGCGAAACACGCTATGCGGAACTGTATAATCGGGCAGGCGAGTTTTTTCGCGCGAATCATCCGGAATTGAGGACGGTTGTCGGCAACAACAGTTGTTCTGCGGCGAGCTTGGCCGCCATTTTTCGGCACGGGGGACGTGTGGAATATCTGGACGCGATCGGCATCGAGGCGCCCTCGCAGACGTTTATTCCCGAGAAGCTGCAAGAATGGGCGTTGCAGGGTCAGCACATTGCGCGCGACGTGGTGCGCACGTTGACGGGCCGGGAAGTACCGGTTACTGGGTGTTATGAATTTACGTATCGGTGCGAACGGGATATTGGGGAACGGCAGCAGGCGGAATGGTATGTCCGTGACGCGCTGATTGGACTTGCTCATGGATTCACTCGGGTCGGTCCCGGCATTCTGTTTGATTGCGCCAACGCCTATTACAACACGCTTTGGGGGGCGAGCGGTTTGTTGCAACGGGGTCCGTATGGCTATCCCAAGCGGGCGTATGTCGGCCTTGCGACACTGACCGCTGTGCTCGACCGGGCACGAGTTTCCCGTCAACTCTCAACCGGTTCCCGCACGATTTATGCGGTCGAGTTTCGGCGGGAGGATGGCCGATGGGCTACGGCGCTTTGGTGTGCTCGGGGGGAAGCGGATTTGGCCTTGGAATTCGGTCACCCCCTGACGGTTGAAATCGTTGACTTTTACGGACGCCGGCGCCGAGTGCAAACGGACGGAGGACGCGTGAGGGTGACGGTATCCACCGCCGCCTCTTATTGTCTTGCCGACTCCCCCCTGCGAGCGATCCAGATTTCGGCTCGTCGTTTTCCTCAGGATGAGACGCGTGCCCGCCAGGCGGTGGCTCTTGCCCTGCAACGTTCCTCAGAAAGACTCCATCTTGTGCCGGATTGTTCATTGGACACACCCTTGAGGGCTCCCTTGCAGTTGCCGATTCGGCAAGCCGGGCTCTATCGGTGCGAGCAGGTCGAGGATGAGGAACGGGGGGTTTGCTGGGAGATCGGGCTGGAAGGTCCATCCCCACTGTCCGGGCGATACATTACGGAATACGCTTTTTTCCGGCTGCAAACGCCTGTCGAAGCCCCTGGCGAACCCGACGCGATCGGCCTTTGGGTGAAAGGAAATTCGGGATGGGGGCGAGTCTGGTTTGAGATCGAAGATGGCGAGGGTGAAGTTTGGCGAAGCGTGGGGACGGGGGGATGGGGATGCGACATTCTGGATTGGCCGGGTCAAGTCTCGATTAATTTCGACGGATGGAATTTTATTTCGCTGCCGCTTCGCGAAAGTCCGCTTTTTGAGGATCGGAGCCCGGGCCCTGTTTTGGAGCAATGGGTTTCAGATGGCGGAGATAAGACGATTCAATATCCCATTCGGCTCCGTGGTATTGGGGTGGAAATGACACGAGAAGCGTTGGAACTGCGAGAGTTTCAGCCGGTCCATCCCGTCATTCGAATCCAGGATTTAAGCGTGGTTCGATCGGAATAACGAAAACGACATCCTCCTCGCACTTGTTTGTTGAGACGCGTCCAACAGGGGAAGGAAATGGTATGACGCCGCGTATTGGCCTTCGATGTGCACTTCTCTGTCCCTAACGAATGGTGATGAGAGTGCCACGCGGCGGGGGCCGGTAGGCAATTTCGCCTTTTGTGTAAAGATCGGCGGTTATCCATTGACCCGCAATGGAAGGAAGCGTGATTGTGGCGAAGGTTCCGACGATTTCCACCGCGTCAATTATTTTAAATATGGTCGCCGCAGTGGGCTGAAAACCGGGTATTAATGATACTTCGAGGTGGATTCCATCGGCGAAAAGTTTTCCGGGACCTCGCGCACTGGCCTTCAAGACGAGCTGACCATGTGCCGGCGGCCCCGACCCTCCCAGGGCGATCTGAAGGGTTCCGGTTCCTGGAGGCGCATTCGTGATCAAACCCGTGAAGGTCAGGGTTCCACCCTGGTTGGTTTCGCCCACGCGGATTGTTCCGTTACTGAGGATGATCCGGCTCATTTCCACCGTTCCGGTTCCTTGAATCATGGCGGCATTTCCCTTAAGATAGATCCAGCCGTAATCGGGGTGGAGGAAATAGTAATAATATCGGGCGTTTTGCAAGGTTAAGTTCCCTTCAAAGTTCTGGTATTGTCCTATGCCTTGGATGACTGCGCCGCCATCGAAGCGAACTGTTGCATTGGAGTGAATTCCCACTGTTCCGCCGAAGGCGATCGATGCCTGCGTGCCGGTGCCATGCACATGAATGAAACCGCCTGCGCCTGGAGAAAGTCCATCCCCTGCAACCAGGGAAGCGCCGTTTGTTACGATCACAGTTCCCTGGAGTCTCTGCACATAGCCCAATGTTCGAAGGGATGCGCCTGTGCCGGATACAATGACAGCCGTATTGCTTTCAATCCACGGGTAGTAGGCGATCCGATCGCAGACTGCGTTCAGTACTCGCAACGTTGTACCGGCGCCCCGCAGATATAAAGTTGGCTTAAAGTTTCCTATGTATCCCGGATTCAATCGCTGGATGGTTCCATTCGTAACGGTAAGCATAGTGGGGCTATTCAGCGTGCCGATGGTATTCGAGCTTTCACGATCCAGCGAGTAGATAAAACCTTGCAGGTCAAAGGTTACAGACCCGGCCGAAACGATCACCGTGTGGTTGGTGACAGATCCGGTCCAGAACACAGTGTAGGTATTGGATTGTGAAAAAATCACCGTATCGTTGGTGCCGGGCATCTGATTCGGCGACCAGTTATTCGGATCCTGAAAATTTCCGCCGGCATCATTGGTCCAATAGAACACGTCGGCCCGTGCGACGGCCGTTATGAAAGCCAGACCGATTATGTAAAACATAAGCCGCTTTTGGATTTTCATGACACCCTCCTCGGAACAACCTCGATTCCTTCATTCTCTATTCTACCCTCCACGCAACCGTTTGGAAGATCAAGTTTGAAATTGGAAAACTTTATCAGAAATTCGCCCTTGTCGGATTTCATCTGAACTGGCATGTTCATCCCATGAAGGGCGTGAGGGTTCTATATTTCATGGGCGGCACGGTTTCTGCCGCACTCCGGTTGGGAACATGGTTATCCCTTTTTTTCAGATCCGACCCCCTTTGGGTCCAGGGGGCGCCTCCTTCCCTTGAGTGGTGGGAGGTCCCGGCACTTTCCGACGTCAGGCGGATGTTCGATACGGTTCCATGGGACGGTATTCCGGGAGGAGCCGTGCGGGTGATTGCCGCTCAGGGTGAATACGAGCCGGCCTCTTTTGTGCTCCGCTCGGATCGTATGCGAGAAAACGTGCGGCTGAGTGTGTCTGATCTAACCCAAGAGGATGGGCATCGTTTGTCGGCAGATCGTATCGACCTTCGGGTGGTCAAGGTGTGGTATCAGAACGGCAACGCATGGCACAGTTACTTTGCCGACCCCGGTTCAATTCTCGTGCCGGAACTTCTGCTGCATGACGAGAATCTCATTCGGGTGGATCGGGAGTCTCGGGCTAATTATGCCCGTCTTGATGAGCCCAGCGGCCCTCGATATGTCTGGATCAGTGCCCCCCGGGAACTGGATACAGGCTTTGACCCGTTCACGGCTCCCTTTGCCGATGCGTCCACGCTTCAGCCGGTCACCCTTCTTCCTGGCGAGTTCAAGCAGTTATGGTTGACGGTTCAGATTCCCCCGGAGGCGAAGCCGGGTTTATACCGGGGTGAAATCGTTGTCTCCGGGGATGATCCGCTTCGCGTTTTAATTCCCTTGTTGGTTCGGGTGTTGCCCTTTGAGCTTCCCTTGCCCAGAAGCTACTTCGATCTCGATCGTCCTTTTCTTGTTACACTGATGGGCGCCTGGCCTCCCGTGCCGCTCGATCATCCGGCGATGCGGCCCATTCTCCGGAATCTTCGGGCCCACAATGTGCTTCATCTCGACATGGCATGCCGGGTGAACATGCCGGAAGAAGAGATTGCCGGGCGAGCCGCCTTAGTGAAGGAAATGGGCTTTGAAACCCGACCCGTTTTTCTGGGTTGGCTTTCCTGGGTTGGGGCTCATGACGGAACGCCGCTGACGTTTGACGAACTGATGAGTGTGAGGCGAGAAACGGTTCGTTGGCGGCAACTCTGCGAGCGGCTATTCGGTCACACGGAGGGCATCGTAGGGCTTGGCGACGAACAGGGGGCCGCCTGGGTGGCTAAAACCCGGCCGATCTGGCGCTTGGTTCATGAGCAAGGCTTGCGTTCGGAATTGGCAGGGCATCGTCATTATTTGGTGAAGGCGGGGCACATGTTGGACGTTTATCCGGCGGCGGTTTCTCCCTCCGATTTGTTGGAAACCCGACCTTGGAATGCGGTGGGGCACACATGGATGAGTTTTTATGCCAATCAACACACGGGCGTAGAGAATCCGGCTTTTGTGCGCCGTCAGCATGGGCTTTTGGGGTATCTCTCGGACTTCAGTATGGTGAACAATTACGAGTTTGCTTACGGGCCATGGAATGATTGGGTACAGGATCTCTACAAGCCCATGGTGCTGGCCTATCCGACTTGTCAAGGGTTGGTGGACACGCTGGCCTGGGAGGGGTTTCGGGAGGCCATTGACGACATCCGATACGCGACGCTACTCAAAACCCTTGCCCAGGCGGCTCTTCGGAGCGGGGATCTTGACCGGATTTATGCCGGTCGAAAAGCTCTCCTTTGGCTTGCGCTGGTGAACGGGGCGACAGCGGACCTGAATGCGGTTCGTCTGGAAATGATCCGTTACATTCTGTTGTTGAGAAAAGGGCTTGAAAACGGAGGGTAAGTCGGATGGGTGGAAGCGTCTCCTCCAGGCTCGCAATGGTCCTGTTGGCGGTTGTTGTGGCGGAATACGCTCGAACCGAGGAAACTTCGCCCGCTGACCCCATGGCAGCCGTTGAGTGGCACCGGCGTCAGGCAGAGGACGTGTCGCTTCCTGCCCGAACGCGGATTGAAGCGTGGTCCAGGATGGCCGAGTCCTGGGTTCGGACGCAAGACGGGCTCGAATTGCATCGGATGGATCTTGCCCTGGCTGAGAAGGCGCTTCGGCGGGCGCTGGAGGTCGCGGATGCTTCGCCGAGTGATCTTGCAGACGCCTGGATCCATCTGGGGCGTTTTTATGAGCGGCAGGATCGGTTTGAAGAAGCACGTGCCTGTTATGCGAAGGCCGCGGAATTGGATCCTTCGCCTGCCGGGCAGGCCAAGGCGGCTCGCGCGCAGGCGTCTGCCTGGCTGGCGGAGGGGAACGAGGAACAGGCGCGGGCGATTTACGAGTCGCGGGGATTTGATCTCATCGAGCTTGATTCCAAACTCGGGCGATGGGACCGCGTGGCGGAACGGTGTGAACAGACCGTGGGGGACACGAACCTGGACATTCGGATCCGTTGGCGAGCCTTTTCGCGCCATTCCGTATGGAATTGGCGAAACGCTGAGGAGGAAACACTCCGCACGCTATGCGATCGGTGGATGCCTTTGTTTGTGCAGTCGGACAGCAATCGGCCGTTGATTCTTCTTCAAAAATTCAAGAATGCTTTTTCTCGCCGGCCGACGTTTATCGCATGGGCTGCGCCGTGGCTGCTGTCGGCTCCCGACTTGAGTTCAACCGATCGTGACCTTGTCCTTAGCGCGCAATTTCAGGCCTTGGCTTCCCTGGGACGCGTGTCGGATTTGATGGCAGCTGCCGAACGGGCGGCAAGCGATTTGCGCGCGTCGCCGAAGGTTCGATATCGGGCAAGGCTGATCGTCCGCGCCTTTTCTCCCGAGTTCCGAGAGGGATCGGCATCGGCGGCGGCGGAGGATCTCGCGGTTTCTTTTCGTGAAGTCAAGTTGACGGCCGAGGAAAGATGCGATGCCGTTCAGGGGGTGGCGAGGGCGCTTTTGGCGGCGGGTCGTGAGTCCGAGGCTCGAAAGTGGCACAGGGCGGCTGAAGAGATGCGCGCGCCTTATCCTCGGGCGGTTCTTCCTTGTGTCTATCAATCGGAAGCTCCTCGAGACATCAGTGGATGGTTGGCCTCTCCTTTGATCCAGGATTTCACACGCGCGGGTCGGCTAAATCGGCCGTATGGGGAAAACCTGTCATTCCTTTTGGAAACCGATTCCGCGGTTACAGGGCGCAATGCGGCGCCGAAACAAAACGACGTTCGTGCGGGAGAAGAGGAGACCGCCGTATGGGCCGCATGCGATTCGGAAGGCATATGGTTTTTCTTTCTCACGCGGCATCTCCATCCTCCGAAAAAGATGGAAGGCCCCATTTGGGCCGGCAGTTACGAAGGGTATCTGACTTCCGGGCAAACAGATCCTTATTATTTCTTTCTGATCGAGATTCCGTCCGGCCGTCTTTCCTCCTCGTTTCGGACGAGTTATCGGCATCGAACCCATCGGCTTGTCGATGTTGAGCGTGGGACGCTACGAACCGATACTCGGCGATGTGGCGATGGGATCGCAACCGTTCTGTTTTATGGTTGGGAGCTGTTTTACGATCGGCTGCCCACGGATGGAGGTGAATGGCTGTTTGAAACGATTCGATGGACGGCGGCGGGGGGCGTGAGCCTAGGAGGAAGTCGGTCGGTTCATAATCCCTCTCACTGGGCGTCCTTGATTTTCCAGGGGCTCAACGAGGAGAACCGAAGGGCGATCCGGCGACGCTTGATTCAAAAGGCCGTCGCCAGTTACCGGGAAATGCGACGTGATCCGGGAGGGCCGGTCGGCTGGTGGGCCGATTGGGATTTGGGGGATCCGGTGTTTTATAACAAAGCCGTTCGCCCGTTGGTCGAGCGGCTGGATGTCTGGGCAGAGGAAACTGTCTCCGATATGAGCGACGAAACGGTGGAACGGCTGTTCCGGGAGGCGGTGCCCCGATGGTTAGAGTTTGATCTTGAACTTTCCACATTGCGGGAGTATTATCTCAAAGAGATGTGGACGGAGATTCCGTAAGGGAGGAAACGTGATGATTGTGCGGAGGGCAATACGTCAAGCGCTCGAAGGGCTTCTCATTCAGACGGTTTTCTTGTCAGCGGGGTGGGGGCAGACAACGTATTACGTGGCGACCAACGGCAATAATGAAGCCGACGGCTTGAGTTGGGCGACGGCCGTGAAGTCGGTGGAAATGGGCGTTCAGAAAGCCACCAATGCGGGGGATACCGTGCTGATCGGAGACGGTCTCTTTTCCGTTACTTCTTTGTGGATTGAGGTGACGAATGGCATTACGATAACAAGTCTAAACGGTCCGACGAATACAATCCTGGACGCCGGGGATGTAAACGGACGGCGCGTGATGTATGTCAACCATCCTGATGCGTTCGTGGCGGGGTTGACTTTAAGGCGTGGCCAAATGTCCCAATGGGTGGCGGGACCTGGAGGTCTTCGAGTCGATGCGGGTGTGGTCAGCAACTGTATCGTCACGCTCAATCGCGCCCTCCAAACGGGCGGGGGAGTTCGGATTACCGGGGGATTGTTGACCCACTCATTGGTCCATAATAATCAAGCGCACAGCACCCTCGGTACAGGGGGAGGCATTTACGTTTCCGGTGGGGAGGTGGCGCATTGCGTTGTATCCAACAACGATGCCTATGTCTCCGGCAGCGGCATTTATATGACAGGCGGCCGTGTCCGCGACACGTTGGTCATTGCCAACAAACACGAGACGATCTATTCAACCGAAGGTTGTGGGGTTTATCTTTCCGGAGGGACGCTGGAACGGTGCATCATTCAAAACAATAAGGGGCGATACACCCGACGGGGTGGTGGGATTTATGCCACGGGAGCCGGTCGGATCGTGAATTGCCTGGTGATCGGCAACTGGTGTGAGGGCGAAGGGGGAGGGTTATATATCGCCGCCAGCACAGCGCAAGTCTATCATGTGACGATCGCCGGTAACTACTCCAAGAGGGGAGGGCGCGGCCTTTATCAGTTGGGAGGTGCCGTCAGCAACAGCATTATCGTGGCCAATGGAAGCGTTCTCCGCGCAAGAAATGAAAATCTGGTTGCGCTTGGGGGCACCCGAGGGAATTTATGTTCCGATCATCCTGTTTCGGGGACAGCCATCGTAGTTCGCGACCCTTTGTTTCAGGATGCCCAAGCGGGCGATTATCGCCTCAAACCCGGTTCTCCCTGCCGCGACGCGGGGGTTTCAATTCCCACCGTTGGGAACGATCTACTGGGGCAACCGCGGCCGAACGACGGGGATGGGAACGGGTTTGCCGCTCCGGACTTGGGCGCTTATGAAGCCTCAGCTCTTAACGTCTTGGCCTGCCGTTTCGAAGCGGAGCCTTGGGAGGGGCTGGGGAATGCGACGGTCACACTCACGGCGGAAGCGGCGGGTCCGGACACGAATATCATCTGGTATGGATGGGACGTTACGGGTGACGGTCAGTGGGACTATGCGGGAGCCGATCAACAGACGATCCAACACGAGTTTGGCGTTGGATTTCATCGCGTCACACTTGCCGTCAGCAATGCCTCGCTTGAGTCCGCCACAAGCGATCTTGCGGATGCGGTTCGGGTGGTGGCTTTGACCTCCTATGTCGCGCGGTCGGGGACCAATCGGGAAGAGCCGCCTTATGATACGTTGGATAAAGCAGCATCCAATATTCAAAGCGCGGTGGATACGGCATGGTCATTTCCCGGTTACCAGCCGGTGGTTCTCGTCACCAACGGCGTCTATCCACTCATTCAAACGGTCACACTGATTACCAATGTGACGGTCCTGAGCCTTGCAGGACCGGCGGTGACGATTGTGGATGCCAGTTCGATTTCCTTTGGGATCCGCCGCGCATTTCTTGTCAATCACCCGGCAGCCGTTTTGGCAGGATTTACTGGCCGGAACGGGGCGATTACCGATTGGGCGAACGGGGGAGGGGGATTATGGCTGGGGTCCGGTTTGGTCAGCAACTGTTGGTTCGGGGGAAATCAAACTTACGTGTACGGATCGGGGGCTTATGTGCAGGGAGGGGTGTTGAGCGACTGCCGGCTTACGAATAATACTTGCAATTCCAGCGGTGGGTCGGCGGGGGGACTCTATCTAGCGGGCGGTGTGGTGGAGCGCTGCCTGATTGCCCGAAATTCGTCCCTCGCGGGAGCGACCGGAATGGTCATGACGAACGGGCTTTTTTCGCATGGCATCATTGTAAGCAATGCGCCAACCTCGACCAAATCGCGAGGAGGCGGGGTGTTGATGTCGGACGGTATCCTCCGCAATTCACTTCTCGCATGGAACGGCAATCTGAATGTGACAAACGGCGGGGGTGCCGCGCTGATAGGAGGACATATTGAGTCTTGTACAATTGTCAGCAATCGAGCCGCTTCGACCGGCGGAGGTCTCGCGGTTTACGGAGGAACCGTGACCAACACTCTTTTGGCGTTCAATCATGCTTCCAACGAGGTGAACGTGGCAGGATCCCTATCGTCAGTCGGCTATAGCTGTGCCCCGGAACTTCCTGGGGGCGTCAACGGCAATTTGGACGCGGAAGCGCGTTTCCAGAACGCGGCAAATGGCGATTTTCGTCTGGCTCCTGCGTCGCCCGGTGTGAATGCGGGAATCTATCAACCGTGGATGGCGGGCGCCGTGGATTTGAGTGGGGAACCCCGTCTCTGCGGCCGTGTGGATATGGGCGCTTTTGAATCGCCTTTCGTGGCCGGAACGATTTTGATTATTCGGTGACCCTCAAGCGTCTCGCGGGCTCGTTGAACGAGCCGGCGAGCGAAGGGGACCGAAGGTGAGGGGGACAACGCCGGTCTCCCGGAACTCATGGGGCGGGATGCCGACGATTCGGCGAAAGGTCCGCGTAAAACGAGCCGGTGTATCGTATCCCAGCCGAGCGGCGATTTCTTTGATCGTGACGGCCGGCGACTTGAGCATGCTGCAGGCCGCAAGCATTTTCGCTTGCTGAATGTGTACATGAGGCGAAAGGCCGGTTTGCTGTTTAAAGACCCGGGCCAGATGTTCGGCGGAGACCGAGAGCCGAAGGGCGATGGCTCCGACGGTGAGCGGAGTCCCAATTTCCATCTGAACAATTTCCTGGAACCGACGAATCAGGACATGGTCGGCATGATGCTCCGGAATTGGCGAAACGGAACTGACCAGCGTTTGAAACAGATCATCCGCCAGCCGAAGACTTTCGCCGAGCGACAGCGTGCAACCCACTTCATGGTAGACGTGAAACGAGAGAAGCTTTCGGATGAAAGGATGCTCGATTGGAATGCAATAGACCGAGCCGAACCGTTGGATCAAATCCTTCGCCATTTCGTGAGCCGTCTGACCGTAGAGGTCGATAAACACAAAGTGCCAGGGTGTACGAACCTCGGGTGGAAAATAATAGGCCATGGCAGGATCATGCGATTCGCAGAGAAAACCCTGACCTGCCTTGACCGGCACGGTGCATCCTTTCCTTGCGAAGCGTCCTTCGCCGGCAAGGGTGTACTGGAAGATGACCCGCGAACGTTCCCGCTTCCATCGTCCTTCGTTTCGGTAATCTGGGCTTGATCGGGTCTCCTTGCCGATGCAATCCGGCCGGGGAAAATGGGGCAACGCGCCGAACGTGTGCAGATAGAGAAAAAAGTCCCGCATATCACCAAATGGCATCATTTCTCATAAAAACGCCGTCGATTCCAGGTTGCCACCATTCCCGACGTTCGATATTGTGTAATGCCAATGGATTGTTGTCAATCCACGCACGGCGGATCGAAACAAGGATGCGAAATGAACGGTTCCCATACCCTATCGGATAGGTTCTTTGATGTGATTGTCGTGGGCGCCGGCTGGATCGGAACGGCGGCAGCCCTTGAGCTTGCGGAGAAAAGGCGTTCGGTGCTTTTGCTTGATCCGGGCGCCGACTTGGTTTGGGAAAGCAGCCGTGCTTTTTTCCCCGAATGTGGGCCTGCGTTCGGGGATAAACGCTTTGAAGCGTTTTTGGCCGCGGCGGCGATCCGTACGGGAGTAACCGGACGGTTTCTCGATGGGGCGGTTGCGGAGCTCCTCGCAGGTGAACGACTCCAGGAAGCCGGCGTGACTCTTTTGTTTCAGGCGATGCCCCATACGGCCGAAGAGCGGCAGGGGACTGTTTCCACCGTGTGGGTGACGGGAAAAAATGGGATATTACCCCTCCATGCGCGTCAATGGGTGGATGCCACGGAGACTGGACTCCTTGCGCGCCTGTTACCGCTTGCCCAACCTTCGCGTTTTCCTGCGACGCTCGAACTGCGATATCACATTCAGAGGCGGGAAGGATTTCCCCGAATGGGCGTTTCGCGCTGGAATACGGGAGGTTCGAAATGCCGCTGCATATGGACGGCTTCTCATTGGCCCGGCGAGTCGCTTTTGTGTTTGGAAATGGATGGCAGGGAAATGCGCCCCCTTCGCTACGTGGTTCCCGCACTTCGTTCTCTTCGGAAACGGCTGGGAGCGTCCGGAGCGGATGCCTTTGTCAGTCATTCCTCGTTTCGCCCCTTTCCCCGATACGGCGGGACGGTTCGATCCGCGCTCCCGACCTTTGCCAATGCGGTGATCGCCTCGCCGGTCCTGCATCGTCGTGCCCTTCGGTTTCTCGGCGATCGGGTTGCGCTGGGTTATCAAGTCGCGCAAATGCTCGAAACGCTTCCGCGGTGTGAAGCGCCAACCGATGGCGTTTCACGTCCGTTCCGTCCGGCTCAACCGGACCGCTGTTTTTCTGCCGATGTGATGGTGGCAGGATTGGGGACCGGCGGCACCCTGGCCGCTCTGGCGGCTGCCCGCGAGGGCGTTCGCGTGTTGGCCATCGAACCGCAGTCGTTTGCAGGCGGTATTGCGACGGGGGGCGGGATTCCGATGTATTATTGGGGCTGCGAGGGGGGTCTACAGGAGACGTTGGACGACCGAGTCCGTGAGTTGATGCCACTTTTTGCCCGTCGGGAGGAGTGGCCAGTCGGTTTTCATCCTGATGCCAAGCGGGTCGCGTGGGATGAACTTCTCCATGAGGCGGGTGTACAGGTTCTTTGGGAGTCCAGACCTGTTTCCGTTGTTCGGGAGGGACGCCACCTCCAATCGGTCACCCTCATGACCCCCTCCGGCCGGGTCGTAGTAGACGCTCCTGCCTGGATCGATGCGACGGGCGATGGCGATCTCGTTTTCCTCGCGGGCGCCTCCTTTTCCGAAGGACGATCCGTCGATGGGATGACCCAGCCTTACACGCAATCATGTGCCCGATTCGGCCTTCGCGAAACCTCGCTTAAGGGCATGATTTTCAATGTGGACACCGGCCGTCTTGATCCAACCGATAGCGCGGACTGGACTCGGGCGCGCTTGGCCGGACTTGCGGCACTGTCCGAACCGGTCTTCAACGCGCTCCACCGGCCGGCAGCCATTTCGCCCCATCTGGGAGTCCGCGAAAGCCGCCGCTATGACACGGATTATCGTTTGACCCTCGACGATTTGGTGGAACGACGTCGGTTTCCGGATGCCGTGGGCTATACGGGAGCGCATTATGACAATCACTCGCGGGATTATGAATTTGAGAGCGACGACGTCTTTTTCTACGTCTCCTGTGCCGGCCTTTTTTGGGCCCGAACGGCTTGTGAAATCCCTTATCGGATGGTCGTGCCCAGCGATCTGGACAATCTTTGGATCGGCTGCCGGGCGGCGGGTATGACGGAGGAGGCCCTTCATAGTATGCGGATGCAGAGGGACATTCAACGACTGGGGGAGGTTTGTGGTTTTGCCGCCGCGCTGGCGGTGCGGCATCATACTGACAATCGAGGGGTGCCTTACCGCCAATTGCGCAAGCGACTTCTTCAGACGGGGGCGTTGAGGCTTCGGCCGCCTCGGCACATGGATTTCGGTGCTTCGATCGGTCCAGCAGACATGCGATACCAACCCCCAACAACTGCGTCGCTCCGCCAAGACCTGGCCGCCGCATTGGGAAAAGGGGACGGCATGTCTCTGTGGCGGGTGTTCCGTCATGGGCGCAGCCTCCTTTCCCGGATTCTAACGGCAGTTCGAAGTAACGATCCGGATCGGTCATGGCATGCGGCGCAATTGCTGGCGGCCTGGGGGGACTTCCGAGCCGAACCCCGTCTTCTGACGGCCATCCGCCGGCAAGAAGTCGGCCCGGAATGTCAGATCGGGCAGGTGGATCCCCGGGAGGGGTCCCGAGGGATTCTTCCACGATGGTGGCAAGCGGTCACTCTGTTGCGAATTTGCGGAGGGCGCAGGGCTTTTCGGGCACTGACCCATCTAACCGAATCGAAAGACCTGCCCTATCGGGTTCGCACAGCCGTCGCGCTAACCCTCGCACGGTTGGCGGAACGGTTTCCCTGTCCGAAACGGGAACGTTGGAGGCTGGAATCTGCGCTGGAGGCGTTGGAAGGTCATCCTGAGAAAGACGACTGGGCCGTGGTTTATGCCTGCGGACGAGCCCGTCGCCGGTTTGGGCTTCAGGATTCGCCGGCTCTTGCTCGCTTCATGAATGACTCGCGCAGACCTATTCGACGCTTATTTCTGAGCCTGATTTCATCTCCCAAACAGGGGGTTCGATAACCTTCCGTTGGGAAAGGATCCTCCGATGAGAGTTCTGGACAGTGCCTTTCATGTGGATCGGGTGCTCGGAATCTGTTGCCTGTTGGTACCGATTGCTTTGGGGAAAGCCGAGGAGGGATATCGGGGATTTCCTCCGCACACTCGAATCGAAGCCGAAGGGGGGGATTGGGTCCCCTTTGCGATGGTCGAACGGGAAGGGGCGTGGGTCGCACAGTCACACGCGAAGATTCAAATCCCACTCCCCCCTCGGTCCCCTTCGATTCGTTTTGTCTGGCAAGCGGCTGCTGCCGATCCGGGGAATGATCTGTCGGCGACCCCTAGTCTGGAACCCTTGCCCGAAAAACGGACAGTCGGCTCGCATTCTGCCGTTGGGGTTGACAAGCCGATATTGGAGGTTGAGTTGAGTTGGGAAGGAGGTCGAAAAGAAAAATGGCAAGCGATCCCTACGGACGGCGAAGCGACGGGTGCTCTTCCCGATGCGCGGTGGCACGTGCGTTTCAGCGGCGGTATTCCGCTCAGTGTATATGCTCGCCCCAACACCTTTTACTACCGCGAAGATCGTCTGGCCCAAGTCAAAACCGAATGGAACCAGTTGCCTTCGGCTTCGACGTCGCCCTTGGCGGTGGAATTCAGGCGAAGGGATGATGAGACGGAACTGTGGCTTGCGGGACGGCTGGCCCAGACATGGACCGAAACAAATGGATGGCACTTACTGACGCTTCGGCTATCCCCCGGTTCGTTTCTGCGGGAATGGAGGATGGAAGACCAGGAGGACGAATCAGCGACCCGCATTGTTCCGCTGGACATTCCCTCCTTGGCGCGTCCGGCAGCAGGGCTTTCTAATTTTACATTACACTTCCAAGAGCCGTCCATGAAGTCGGGAGGTGAGAGGGGACTTCGAATATCGACGTCTGGGGTTTATCTTGCCGTTGCGAATTTGGGGCGCCTTTCTTGCCCGGTGGACGACCTGGTCAGTTTTTATTGGCGGCGTACCGCTTTTGATGGTCTGCCTGAGTCTCGAATTGTGTCGGTTCCCTTGCGGCCTTATCGAAGGATTCATTTGCTGGTTGCAGCGGCGGAAAATTCGGAACAGACGCCGGCCATGACGGTTCGTTTGACCCGGTTTGCCAATGGACGGGGGGATGCGATGGCGGACACTCTGGTGCGTCTTCCCATAGCGGGCAAAGAAGAACCTCAGGGAAGCGATGTTGAAATGCGACCGGCTGGTTCGGTGGTCTATTTCCGCGAGGGGCAGGCGGAAACCGCGACGCTTTGGCGGGTTTGCGCTCCCCTTAAGACTGGTTTCATTCAGGACCTTCTGCTTGAGAACGAACAACGGTACGGATATCGGGGTTCCATTCCGGCGCCCCGTTATTTGGACATCGAGTTTCTCGACCCGGTCGCCGGCGTGGAGGAAGAAGATCGTTTTCCTCCTTCATTGAAACCGACGGGTCGGTCCTATACACCCTCCGGCCCTCCCAGTTCCCTGCTCGTATTTGGCGCGGCGCTGGAGATTTCTTCGGCGGCGATGACGGTTCGTTCGATACCGACTCCCAGCGTTTTTTATCGGGAGGAAAACCCGGTATGGGCGGTGGAAGTGAACGGGTGCGCGGGGCGGTATGGAGTCGAATGGCGGTTTGCCGATTTCGAAGGGCGGATCGTTCGGGAAGGAGAAGAGACCGTCTTGGTTCCGCAGGGAGAGGGAAGGGCGGCGATTCAGGTGAGCGTGGGGGAGTTGCCATACGACTGGTATGCGGCCCAATTCGTTCTTCGGGGGGAAGGGGGCGAGAGGTTGATGGAACATCGGGCCGGTTTTGTAGTGCTTCCACCGGATACCCGGAAGGCCGGATTTGAGAGTCCGCACGGAGCGTGGTGGTTTCACTGGGCGCATGGAGGTGCGCCCGATTTTGAACGGGTCGGGGCGCTGTATCGACGGGCCGGCCTACGGCATGCCAACCTTCCACGGGTCACGGAAGCGGAAAGTTCCCGCCATGGCCTTTTCGAGTGGTGTGTCTATTGGAATGGAAAACTGACTTGGTTGCCTACGATGGACGAGATCGTGTCGGCCTATGAAGCGCACATCCGTGCGGCCTTGAGCAACCATCCGAGTCTGAACACGATTATGATATGGCATGAATCGGATGCCGATGGTGCCCGCATTCCGTCGGAATTGTGGGGCCGGCCACCCCCGCTGCTTTCCGATGAACAGGCGGTCCGCTGGAAATTGCGGACGGCGAAACTGACCGCCTTGGCCCAGATGGTTCGAGAGAAGTTTCCGGGGATGAAACTCCAGTTTGGAAACACCGGGGATAGTTGCGCGATCGTCGCTGAGCTTTTACGCCAGGGGTTTCCGACGTCCTACGTCGATTATGTGGCAGTGGAAGATCTTGGTCAGACGTTTATACCCGAGCGACCGTTGCCGGGTGCGATGCAATCGGCGTGGTTACTACGGGAAACGGCGCGTGCGCTGGGATGCCCGACGGCTCGGATCACTGCTTGTTACGAATGGATAGGCCGAGGGCATCGGCCGCTTGGGCTTCACCAGCAAGCGGCGTGGTATGCCCGGGATGCGCTGCAGGCGCGAGCGTATGGATTTCATGCCATTGCACTCGGAACAATTCACGATGCAGGGCAGGGGTATTTCCACACGATCTGGGGGGCAAACGGCTTAACCTCTCGCTATCCCTACATGTATCCCAAGCCGGCATATGCGGCGATGGCCACCCTGACGCTTCTGCTCGATGGGGCACGGTTTTCGAGGGTGATCGAGACGGGAACGCACGCGTTGTTTGTGTTGGAATTCGAACGGCGGGAGGGCGGCTGGCTTTACACCTTTTGGACCCCAAGGGGGAAACGGGAGGTACGGCTGGAATTTGAAAAGGAAAGCCAGTGTCGTGTGATCAGCCTCTTGGGGCGCGAACGGTTGGCTCAACGACAAGCGCTTCTTTCGCTGGAGGTTGGAGAAGGGCCGGTCTATGTGGAAACCGAAGCGCCGCTCCAAAAGGTGGAGGCGGGACGTTCTTTTTTTCCAGACGAGCTTCCCCCCGAACGCCTGGAAGTCGGCCATCCGCTGAATTCTCTGGACGGACTTGTTTTGATGGAAGAGCCGGATCCCCGCTTGGAACGTACCGACGGATGGCGATTGCCGCATCGTACCTTGGGCCAGTTCGATTTGCGAATCGTGGACGACGTGGAGAAAGGTCCGTGCCTTGAGGTGGCGTTACGCCCGGGCTCCCCCCTGTCTTGGGACTTGGTGCATGAATACGCCATGATCCGGTTTGGCAATCCCCCGCTTATCCGGGGTCCGGTACGTTCTCTGGGGTTGTGGGTGAACGGCAACGGGGGGTGGGGGGATGTGATGTGGGAAGTGACCAATGCCAAGGGCGAAACGTGGTTGACGACCGGAGATTACTGGGATTGGCCTGGCCGGCTGGCCATCAATTTCGACGGCTGGCACTTTCTACGCCTGGAACTTCCGCCTAAGTTTCAAACGGACTTGCGCATCACGGGCGTGGGCGTGACGATTCCCCGCAAGGCGCTGGCGGTTACGGAAATGACCTCCGTTCGTTCGCTCCGGCTACGTTTGAAGGACGTCGGGGCTTTTTGATACAGGCGGGGGAAAATCAGAAGAGGACTCCCTTGGGGCTTTCGCCTTCCGGTTCGTCTTGCCACCATCGCGGTTTTTCGGGGCCGGCCGCGATCCGATCAATCCGTTTGGCGGTCATCTGATTTCCGCGCGCCTGTACCCCCTTGACCCCGACCTCGAGAGGGTTAAAGGTTTGTTGATGAATACGCTGGTGTTTGGCGGGCTTGTACTTGACGAAGAGGAGCGGACATTCCGCGTCATGGAAAAAAAGAATTCGGGATTCGGAGGGAGCGCAACGGTATTCTTTGTTTTGAATTGCCCCTCCGAAGGCGAAGCGCTTGAGGTAGGAGAGCCCCTCGTGTTCATAGACGAGCGTCATCACCCGGTCGCGCTCATGTTTGCCCGCGTAGACGAGAGTGGTATCCGTGAACAGTTTTTCGGGTGGCGGAATGACTTTATAGCGGCCATCGTTCCAGACGAGCACGATTTTATCGAGCGAGGAACATTCGAACAAGAGTTCGCCTTCGACGTCGTGGCCGAGATATCCCTTTTCGCGATCGACTCGAATCTTGAGTTCCTGTGCGGTAAGGGTTCGCAATTCGATGGCTTCGAAGGAGGCCGGTTCGGTCCGGCGGGGGAATTGTGCTTCGTAGGTTTTGATGAGGTTTTGGAGGTAGTGGATGGCATACGGCACGAGGGCGCCGAGGTCTTTTTCGACTTGGGCTAACTCTTGGGCGAGTGTCAGACGTTGGTGTTCATTCTGTTCGCGGTCGAATTGAGAAATTCGACGGATACGGATGCCGAGGAGCATCTCAATATCGGCATCGGAGAGGTCCCGCTGAAGTTGTCGTCGGAAGGGGGCCATGCCGTCGCGCACCGCTTTTCGGAGGGCATCTTCGGAGCGGCAGGTTTCGAAACGCTTATAGACGCGGTTTTCCACAAACAGCTGAACGAGCGTTTTCGCATGGATTTCTTCGATCAGGGTATTCCGCCGGTGGCGAAGTTCCGCTTCCAGGAGCTGAAGAAGACGTTCGGTGTTTGCTTTGAGGACGGCGCGCACGTCCATTTCGACAGGCCGGTTGTCCCGGATGACAATGATACGGCTGGTCAGGGACTGCTCGCAGGCGGTGAAGGCGTAGAGGCTCTGAATGGCGCGTTCAACATCGGAGCCGGGCGAAAGAAGAAGTTCGATTTCCGGCTGGGCCGCTGTGTAATCGTGGATGGCTCGGACGGGGATTTTACCCGTCTTGGCGGCTTCCTCGATCGATGCGATCAACGATTCGGTGGTCACGCCGAAGGGGATTTCAGTGATGACGAGAGTGGAGGTGGTTTTCTCTTTCGGGCGAATCCGGGCACGGACGCGGACGCGTCCGCGTCCGTCATCGTACTCCGACGCATCCATCAGACCACCCTGGATAAAGTCGGGTACAAGGGTGAAGGAGCGTTTGCGGAGGATGGCAATCTGAGCCTTAAGAAGTTCGATGAAGTTGTGGGGGAGAATTCGGGTGGAAAGGCCGACGGCGATGCCTTCTGCGCCGAGCATCAACAAAAGCGGGATTTTACAGGGAAGGACCACGGGTTCCTTGTTTCGTCCGTCGTAGCTTGGGATGAGGGGCGTCAGAGCGTCGTGAAAGAGTTCACGGCGAGCGAGGTCAGTCAAACGGCACTCGATGTAACGAGCGGCAGCTGCGGAATCCCCGGTAATCAGGTTGCCGAAGTTCCCCTGTCCTTCGATGAGGTAACGTTTGTTTTGCAAATTGACGAGTGCATCGGTGATGGACGCGTCGCCGTGCGGATGATACTGCATGGTATGGCCGACGACATTGGCCACCTTCATAAAGCGGCCGTCATCCAGCCGGTGAAGCGCCCATAGGATGCGGCGCTGAACAGGTTTTAACCCGTCTTCGAGGGCGGGGACAGCGCGATCGCAGATCACATAGGAGGCATATTGAAGAAAGTTGGAGTCCATCAAGCGGCGGAGCGCGGAAGGCGCGTGCGGATGTCCGGGTCCTTCCCGGTGCTCGGTGGATGTTGGAAGGGGGGCTCTCGGAGGGGCCGAAGGATCGGACCCTTGCTCGAAGAGTTCGGGGTGATCGCGTTTACTCATAGCGCGGCGGGGTCCACGGTCAAGTGATTCATGATGTACTGCCGGCGTTCGGGGGTGTTGCGGCCCATATAAAAGGAGAGGAGTTCGGGGATTGCGGGTTCCTCCGCGAGCGCGACGGGTGTAAGCCGCATATCGGGGCCGATGAACGGTTTAAATTCTGTCGGAGAGATTTCTCCCAACCCTTTGAAGCGCGTGACCTCCGGATGGGTGAGCCGACGCACGGCCTCATCCCGTTCCGCCTCGGAATAGCAATAGACCGTTTCCTTTCGATTGCGCACGCGAAATAAAGGGGTTTCGAGAATGGCAAGGTGCCCCTCCTGCACAAGAGGGCGGAAGAAGCGAAGAAAGAAAGTGATCATGAGGTTCCGAATATGGAGGCCGTCCACATCCGCATCGGTGGCGAGAATCACCCGGTAGTAGCGAAGGTTTTCGAGGGATTCTTCGATGTTCAGACTTCGCATCAGGTTGTAAATCTCATCGTTTTTATAAAGGGCGTCTCGATGGAGTTCCGCGACGTTAAGAGGTTTTCCTTTGAGCGTGAAAACGGCCTGGACGTTTGGATCGCGGCAACTGGTTAGGGAACCGGCCGCGGACTGGCCTTCGGTGATGAAGATTTGGGTGTCAAATCCTTTTTGGCGGCGACGATCAAAATGGAACTTGCAGTCCTTGAGCTGTGGGACTCGGATCGAAACGGCGCGTGCCCGTTCGCGGGCCAGTTTTTTGACCGTTTGAAGTTCCTTGCGAAGCGCAGCAGTATCCTGCACTTTTTCCAACAGACGGGAAGCGCGGGGGGGGTCGCGGTGGAGGAGATCCACGACGATATCGCGGATACGTTGGACCAGCGGGGCGCGAATCTCGGCATTTCCAAGCCGGTTTTTGGTTTGCGATTCGAACACCGGATCCTTGAGCCGGATGGCGATCGCGCCGACCAGACCTTCGCGAACGTCATCGCCCTCGAATTTTCCTTTGGCGTATTCGTTGACGGCTTTAAGAAGTCCTTCCCGAAAAGCGCTAAGATGGGTGCCGCCGTCCGTCGTGAATTGGCCGTTGACGAAGGAAAAGTGATCTTCGCTGAATCGGTTGGTGTGAACGAAGGCGAGTTCGAGTTGCTTTTCCCGAAAGTAGAAAGGCTCGTAAAGTTGTTCGCCCGCCGTTTCCTCCGTGATGAGGTCCAGAAGTCCATTTTCCGAATGGATATCCTGGCCGTTGTAGCGAAGGGTCAATCCGGCGTTTAGCCAGGCGTAGAAACGAAGGCGGCGCAACACATGTTCTTCCACGAAATGGAATCGGCCGAATACCGCCGGGTCGGGTGTAAAGGAAACAAAGGTGCCATTCCGTTCCTTGGGTTCGCGGCCTTTTTTCTGCCGGATAAGCCGTCCCTGTTCAAAATAGGCTTCCGCATATTCCCCGTCTCGGAAACTGCGGACGGTGAACGTCTGCGACAGGGCATTAACGGCCTTGCATCCCACGCCGTTGAGGCCGACACTGAACTGAAAAACGTCGTCATTGTATTTGGCGCCCGTATTGATGGTGGATACGCACTCCACGAGTTTACCGAGGGGAATGCCTCGTCCAAAGTCGCGAACGGTGACGGTCTGATTTTCGATCGTGACGTCAATACGCTTGCCGTAGCCCATGATGAATTCATCTACGGCGTTGTCCACGACCTCCTTGAGGAGGATATAAATACCGTCCTCATATTGGGATCCGTCGCCGATTCGGCCGATGTACATTCCGGTCCGGAGTCGGATATGTTCCAAGGAGGAGAGCGTTTTGATCTTGCTCTCATCGTAGTGGTGACGAACGTTCGGCATGAAACTCCAGATGGCGTTGGAATTCCGGCCATTATACCACCCCTTGTATGGGGAGCAATGACCAATCCATATTCAAAGTGGAATGAAGGGAAATGTTGAATGTTGAGGTCTGACCCCGGGGGTTAGACGGAGAAGGGGGACGGGGTCCAGCGGAAACGGTCGTCGGGAACATCGGGAAACCGCCGAGCGGAAAGGAATAGACGCATATTTTGCAGGTCTTCGCTGACCAGAATCGGATTAATGCCGGCGCCCAATCCAAGGGTTCCAGATAGTGCGAGCTGACGCTCGCGTCCCTCGATTTCGGCTTCTATCAGGTTTCGCAGAGTGGCAGCGTCTTTTCGTTGCCATGCAGCCGCGGCCGCTACTGTTCTTCCGATGCTGACGATCAATTCGGCAGCCAGTTCGATCGTTGCGCTTTCCCGCCGAGCAAGGCGCGCCCCGTGAGGAGAGAACGCTTCGATGGAATCAGCCAGCGCACGGAAAGCCGCTCCCACCCGTTGCCATTGGGCGGAATCCTCTTTCTGAAATCGGGCAAAGGCTTCGGGACCAACCGGGTGAGCGAGAATCTCACCCAGCCCCCAATTCTTTTGGCGCAGAAAGGGAGGTATCAGAGGAGGGTAGAGTTTTCCGCGCGCGGCATCACGTCCGATCGCATAGCTGAACCGTTGTCCCCAAGCGCATAGCGCCCAGTGGTCCGTGGCAGCGTTCCACATAAGCCAGCAGTCCAAGGCGCGACGTGCGGCCTCGGATTGTTCGGACACACTGTAGTGCCGTGCGATGGCACGGGACAGGAGGTTTTGATCCGTTGCCGCAGAGTCGGCGAGCCATTGTTGCAAAACTGCGTGGTTGGCATGGGGAATGAACGGGGAACGATTTCCCCAAAAATCCAGAACCGCTTCGATCCCCTCCAGCCTGTTTACGTTTCGAAGAAAGGCCAATGTCTTCAGGGGTGTCGGCATGTTGTGGCAGACGGGGTCCCACACTTCCGATTGGCTGATCTCGCCGAGTACCATCATGGGGCGATCGTTTTGGCGGGACTGTTGAAGCGTCCAGAGAAAAAGGTTGCCGGGTTCAGGGTATAGACTCCACGGTTGGTGAAAAACCATTGGACCGGATTTTCGCTGTTGCGTCGAAACATCCGGAAGACTCATGGCAAGGCCGATTCCAGGGGCGAGAGTCTGGACGAACCGGCGGATGATGTTCCGGCCCTCGACCGTATCGGGCCGATTCCAGATTGCCACAAAGAATGGGATGTGGGGGCGTGACTCCTGGAGGGCGGCATACACGTTGTTAATATGGGACATCATGCGGTCCCACCCATCGTTTCCGGAGGCGCGGCAACGGCCGCAGGTATCGTCACAGCATTCGGGATCGTTGTCTCCGGGGAAGAATAAGACACCGGAGAGGTCGGGGTATTCTTCGCGAATACGGCGGAACAGTTCTCGGTAGAATGCTGGAACGTCGGGTTGGGAGAGGCAGAGGGGGCGGCTGCCCCGCCAGCTTAGGGCGTGGGGATGTCGGCAGCCGAACAGAGCGGGAGAAGCTTCTTGCAAGGCATGCATCTCGAGTTTTGTGCGCCGATCGAAGAATCGGTTGGATTCGGCGGCTTCGCTTCCCTTGGAGTCGTCCGGTCCACAGATTCCCCAGACGCACAGCCATGGTGAAAGGCCGGACTGGCGAAGCAGGGCGCACCGGCGCCGCATTTCCTGCCGGTGGGCCCGGACGGTGAAGGGCATGAGATCCGGAAGGGACTGGGTTTGAACGAGAGATTCGGGGCACATCATATCGGGACCGAACCCTGAGCCCCCGTTCACCAGCACGGCGTTGTACCCGGCTTCCTTCACAAAGGCGCAGGACTCCAACTGAAAATCGTGAGCGGCGCGCATTCCCCATCGTTCGAGAGACGTGATCCGCCATTTGGGTTTTCCCTGTTCCTTCATGGAGACTTCCTTTTGGTGCAGTGCCCGATATGAAGGCATAAAACGCCTCCTTGCGCAAGACCCCCTTGTTCCTGCGGCCCGTCGCGTTTTTTTGAGATCGAAACACTTGCCTGTAATAATGGCCGACAAAAATGTCGCCCTGGTGGAGTATTTTTTACGGCAGACTCTTTGCCAAAAGAGAAACCCGATTGTCGCGGAAGCAAGTGGTTGTGCACCCCGTTTTTTTGGATGGGCAGCTAAGCCAAGGTTCTGGCGAGATGTTGTCCGAAAAAACGGGAGTGTGGAGATGGCGACGAAGCGACGGAAGCATTCGGAAGAGTTCAAGGCGAAGGGAGCTTTGGAGGCGGTGAAGGACGAGCGTGGGGTGCCGGGTCGGCACGATTACCGGAATGGCCACCGGCGGCGCGGGGGAGAGTAGGATGCGCTGTTGCCGGGAGCCTGTATCGGGGAGCTGAGCGGCCGGGCCGTGGCCGAAAGGATGGCACGGGTGGTGAGGAGCGGGTGCGGCGGCAGCACGGTTGGGCGGCTGCTGCAGACCCTGGAGGCAAGTCTGCAGAGCGTTCGCCAAGCGCCATGGGCCGACGATTACGTGGGAGTGATTCTGGAGGGTATGAACCTGCGGATCAAGCAGTGTGGCGCGAGAAAGCATCCCGTGGTGGTTGCACTCGGTGTCCAAGCGGAAGGAACGGTGAAACGGTGCCGGCCGTGCAGGTCTATTGCAGAGAGAACAGCACGGAAGTGGAGGGGATGCTCAGGAACCTGAAAGAGCGTGGGGTGCACCTAGCGAACCTCAAGCGGGTGGCCTTGGAGGGCGACAAGGAGTTGGAGACCGCGGTGTATAGCGTATGGGGGTTAGAGCTCTGCCTTTAGCAGCGTCGTGTTGATCGTGGTCATCTCCTCCACCAGTTCCCGCAGTCGGCGGTAGTTCTGCGAATACTGTTGGGCCAGACTTTCGCGCATTTTGCCCAGGTCGATCAGGCGCGTTTTGCCGCCCTTGTTCAAGGAGAAGTACGGCTGATTGTTGCGCCCGCCAATCACCACCACGCTGCCGCGCATTACGACGTCAAGCCCGCTTTTCTCCCGCTGGAGCTCGAGGAGCCGGGACTTCAGGACCTGCAGGTTCTGCGGCTCCATGCGTTTCGGACTCCTCGGCATGGCTCCTCCTTCCTTCATGCGAGACGATGCTCCTAGGCATATTCTCATGCAACAAAAAAAGAGCTTCGGAGGTGATAGGCGCCCGAAGCAGGGTTCCGCCTCACTCGTTTCTTGACAGACGCTTGGGGTCTGGGTTAGCGTACAACCCTTTTCAGGGAGACGCCTCGTGCACCTGGAGGCGCTGGCCAAAATCAATTTATTTCTTGAGATATTGGGAAAGCGGAGCGACGGCTATCACGATCTGCGCACGCTGATCATGCCGATTTCTCTTGCCGATGAGATTCAGATTGATGTTTTGGGGGATTCGCGGATCGAGACCGAGATGGCGATGGAGGAGATTCCGGACGTCGTGGGTGTTCCGATTGCCTCCGCCTCTGAGAATTTAGCCACGCGAGCGGCTCGTCTTCTTCAGGATGCGACGGGATGTCGGAAGGGGGCGAGAATCCGGATTCGGAAGCGCATTCCGTTAGGGGGGGGGCTTGGCGGCGGGAGTTCGGATGCTGCGGCTGTTCTGCGGGCTCTCAATCGGTTGTGGGGAACTGGGCTGGAGGTGAGGCACCTTGTGGAGTTGGGTGCGCAGTTGGGCAGCGACGTGCCGGCCCTGGTACAAGGGGGTGCGGTGATTGCCGAGGGGCGGGGAGAGAGGGTTCGGGCTGTAGCGGAGGAGGAAGGATCGTTGCGTGCACGGTGGTGGGGGGTGGTTGCTCATCCTGGGTTTGGCATCAGCACGGCGGACATTTACGCCCGTTATTGTCCACCCTTGACGGATGGGTTGCGATTTTATAATAATCTACAGCTTGCCTTGACGACGGGAGACGTTCATCTGGCGGGTCGAAGCCTGTACAACGGCCTGGAGGAGACGGTATTCCGAAAATATCCTCTGCTCCGGCTGATTTCGGAAGGATTTCGGGCTGAGGGCGCGCTGGGTGTTCTCCTGTCGGGCAGTGGTTCCTCGGTATTCGCTTTAGCGGAGAATGAGGGACAAGCCTGGCGACTTCAACGGCGGTTGGAGGAGCGAGTCGAGGCGGCCTGTTGGAGTCGAATCGTGCAGACGTTGCCCGATGGTGTAATGGCAGCACACGACCCTTTGGAGGTCAGAGTCTAGGTTCGAATCCTAGTCGGGCAACCATTGAACGGGGTGGGGCGGGGGGTTCGGCGGGTTAGAAAAAGCGAGAAGGAGAGAACATGCCGAAGGAACTCAAGGTTGAAGCCAGCGTCCGCGGGAAGTCAGGTACGGGTGAAGCCCGGCGGCTTCGCCATCAAGGGGTGATCCCGGCGGTCGTGTATAATGAGAAAGCCCAATCGCAGCCAATTCAGCTCAACGCCCATGATTTTTCTAAGATTCTGAAGGGCCATGGAGCAGGCTCGGTTCTTTTGACGCTGGTCGTGGGGGGGGAGGAAAAGAAGGTGTTGATTCGGGAGGTTCAGCGTCATCCTGTGACGGATACGATTCTGCATGTGGATTTTCTCGAGGTTTCGATGACCCGCAAGATGCGTGTCGAGGTGCCTGTGAGGTTGGCGGGCGAACCGGTGGGAGTTACGATGGGTGGGGGCGTTTTGCAGCACCTGCTTCGTTCCGTTACCATAGAGTGTTTGCCGGGCGATTTGGTGGAGGAAGTCGTGGTTGACGTATCGGGGCTTCAAGTGGGCCGGACGCTGATGGCGGGAGATCTTTCTCTGCCTGTCGGATTGACGCTTGTGACGGCGAAAGACGTTGCGGTTGCCACGGTAACCGAGCAACGGGAGGAGGAAGCGGCTCCATCGGAAGCGGCCGAGGGGGCGGTTGCGGAGCCGGAACTGGTCGGCAAGAAGAAGGAAGAGGAGGAAGAGGAGGGTAGCGAAAAGGGCGAAGCGCAACCCGCCAAAGAAAAGGAGTCTGTTGAGAAGAAGGAGGCCAAGAAATAGGCGTTCAGATGGCAGCCGTTGCGGAGTTAGAAGCCGTGAATATTGTCGTCGGCTTAGGAAATCCCGGACCGGAGTACGAGCGAACGCCGCACAATGCGGGATTTCTTTCGGTCCGCGAACTGGCGGAGCGTGCGGGGGCGACGCTGCGACGTCGGCTTCGCGTTTCGGCACGGACCGCTCGGGCGACCTGCGGCGGACGCGACGTGCTGCTGGTTCAGCCTTTGACCTTCATGAATCTGAGCGGAAAGGCGGTCCAGGCGATTTTGAATTGCCATGGCGCCTCGCCTTCTGATATGATTGTTGTGTTGGATGATGCCGATCTGGAACTGGGCGTTCTCCGCATTCGCCAACGAGGGGGAAGCGGGGGGCATAAAGGGCTGCAGTCCATCCTCGAGGGGGTGGGTACCGATGCGTTTTGTCGCGTTCGGATTGGGGTGGGGCGTGGTCCGACGGGTGGTGATTTGGCTCGGTTTCTGTTGACGCCTCTTACAGGCGATGACTGGGAACGGCTGAAGGAGACTGTGCAGAAAGCGGCTGATGCGGTAGAGATGATTCTGGAAAACGGGGCGGATGCGGCGATGAATCGCTATAACGCGTCGGCACCGCCGGCAGAGGGAGTTGGAATGTGAAATCCTACGAAGCGTTATTCATTTTGGCCGAAACGGTCCGGGAAGATCAGATGGATGCGTTCAACGAGCGCATTCGAACCGAGATTAACAAAGTTGGCGGTACGGTTCGCCAGATTGTGCCGATGGGACGTCGGCCCTTTGCGATTCCGCTGAAGAAGCGGGAGAGTGGAGTTTATGTGCGGTTTGATTTCGATCTGGATCCTGTTCAGATGGCGGCGTTGCAAGAGCGTTTGAAAATGAACGAAGACATTTTTCGTGTGCAGATCATTCGAGACGATCAACCCACGGGGGTAAAGTCACCGGCCCCTTCGGCATGACGGGATCGGGTGTGGGGTTTGTATGGCCTCGTTGAACAAAGTCCTTCTGATTGGCAATCTGACCCGCGATCCGGAGTTGAAAAGCATTGCGACGGGGAGGAAGGTGTGCGAATTGCGGTTGGCGGTGAGCCGACGGTATCGCTCGGCCAAAGGGGAGGATCGCGAAGAGACCTGTTTTGTGGACGTCCACGTCTGGGACCGCCAGGGCGAACAGTGCAAGGAGCATCTTCGGAAGGGGGCGTCCGTTTTCGTCGAAGGCCGCCTGATCTTTGACACATGGGATCGGAAAGATGGAACGCGGGCGAGTCGGCATTCCGTATTGGCGGAGCGGATCCAGTTTCTGGATCGTTGGCGTTCGGCGGGGGAGGGGGTGAGCGGGCCTGCTCGAGAGTCTTCCCCGGTGGAATCGGCGGCCGAGGGTTCCCCCTCATCGGTGGCCGGATCGGATTCTTCCGGTGAACAGGGGGGAGACGACGAGGATCTTCCTTTTTAAATAGGCGCAAACCCAAAACTGAGAGCAACGCAGGAGCGAACACTTATGGCGGACCGCAAAAAAAACCGCGGCAGCAAACGAAAGAGCGTGAAAGTCCGGCGACCCCTTGTTCAGCCTGAAGCCATCGCCCGGTTGAACCTTCGTGACGTGGAGACGTTGAAGCAGTTCACGACCGACCTGGGCAAGATCATGCCCCGGCGACTGACGGGCGTGCCGCCGAAATTGCAGCGTCAACTGGCGCGGGCGATCAAGCGAGCCCGGGTGATGGGGCTCGTGCGATAACGAAGAAGGGGAACTTGAGATGGAAGTCATGTTGCTTCAGGATGTGAAAGATCTGGGGGCGATGGGCCAGGTGGTTCGGGTAGCGGACGGCTACGCGCGGAACTTTTTGCTTCCCCGCAATCTGGCGGCGCCGGTTACGGAGGCCACCCGCCGCCGTCTGGCCAAACTCCAGAAGGAGCGGGAGGAAGCGGAACGGAAACAGTTAGCGGAAGCGCGTCGGATTGCTGCTGAAATTGCTCGCTGTTCGAACGAGGGGCTTTTTACCATTTCCGCTCGGGCAGGAGCGGGCGACTCGATGACCTTGTATGGCTCGGTGACGGCGGCGGACATTGCGGCGGTTCTCAAGCAGAATGGCTTTGAGGTGGATAAGCACCAGGTGTTGCTTGTGGAGCCGATCAAGGAGTTGGGGGCCTACGAGGTGCCTGTAAAACTTCATGCGCAGGTTGAAGTAGTGACCAAAATTTGGGTTGTGGAAGAGAAGTGACCGATTGGGAGTCTCCATGGCCCGCGTCCGTTCCAACACGTCGAATCGAACGGTCGCCGGCCGTGTTCCTCCTCATAGTGAAGAAGCGGAGCGGGGGCTTCTGGGTTCGATCCTACTGGATGCCGAGCGTATTTTAGATCTTTGCCTCGAGCGGGGGTTGACCCCGGAGGCTTTTTATTTACCGGCGCATCGGCTCATTTTTGAAGCGGTACAGGATCTTGCCCGCGAGAGTCGGCCGGTGGATGCGTTGACGGTTGCGGATGCGCTGAAAGGGCGGGGAGCGCTCGACCGCGTGGGGGGAATGCTGTATCTCGACGCCCTTCTGGAGGGCACGCCCACGGCGGCTCATACCGAGTATTATCTCGACGTGGTTCTTCAGAAGCAACTGCTTCGGACGATCATTGATAGAGCCCGACGGGCGGAGGCGGCTTGTTTTGATCCCTCTTTGGATGCTTCTGCCGTGTTGAGCCGTGTGGAGCAGAGTTTTTTTGATCTTGGGGAGAACCCCAATCGCGGCACGGCGGTTCCCGCTTGCGACGCTGTCATGGCGGTCATGACGCAGGTGGACACCTTTCTGAGCTCCCATGACGGCATCTATGGTCTATCCACCGGTTTCCGCAATTTGGACGAGGTTTTGCATGGCATGCGGCGGGGAAACATGATTGTACTGGCCGCACGTCCGTCCATGGGAAAGACCTCCTTGGCGATGAATATCGCGTATCATGTGGCCACGGGGCAGGGGATGAGCGACCATCGGCCTCGCGCCGTGGCCATCTTCAGCTTGGAAATGTCGAGAG
The DNA here is from genome assembly GCA_938038445.1 of uncultured bacterium. Taxonomy (GTDB): domain Bacteria; phylum Verrucomicrobiota; class Kiritimatiellia; order CAIKKV01; family CAIKKV01; genus CALHRZ01. The sequence continues at coordinate 36,762 of CALHRZ010000019.1, forward strand.
ACGACCTCGTACTGAGGTTGCTTTGCACGAAGGCCCGGGTTTCGATGGCGAAAGTCATGGGCGGACTGATTGCCCGTTACGGGCCTGAGCATGAGGCGCTCATTTTGGCCTCGAAAGAATTGAGTCGGGCGCCCATTTATATCGATGATTCGGCGGGTCTCGACATTAACGAGCTTCGGGCTCGGGCGCGCCGGCTCCGCAAGAAACACCGCGTCGAACTTGTCGTGGTTGATTATCTACAGTTGCTTCATGCGGATGAGGCGTCGGAACAGGGGAGGCAGATTGAAATTTCCACCGTTTCGGCCGGATTGAAGGCCATGGCCAAGGAATTAGACATTCCTGTGTTGTGCTTGAGTCAATTAAGCCGGGCGACCGAGACGCGGGATAAATTTGGAATCCCCCGACTTTCGGATCTTCGCGATTCCGGTTCGATTGAACAAGATGCCGACGTGGTTCTGTTGCTGCGGCGTCCCTGCAAGTATCCGAATGACCCGGAGCACAGCGATCCCTTGCTGGCGATTGTGGACGTAGCCAAGCATCGGAATGGTCCGACGAAAGACCGCGTTCCCTTCAACTTCGAGGAGCAGTACACGCTTTTTTTGGACCGGGAGGAACAACGGTACGAGTCCTCCGCATATGCGCCGGAGGCGGAAACAGCGGTGGCCGATGGGGAGGGAGCCGTTTCGTGATTCGTTTTTCCCGTTTCGTTTTTTGCGTTCATCTGATGGGAGTTTTTGTTTGGTGGAGGGTGCCTTTGAAGGCGGCCGAGCCGATCGAACCGGTCATACGACGCCTGGAGGTCGTGGTGGAAGGACCTCGGACGGTCGAAGAGGGATTCGTTCGGACCCACCTGAGTGTTCGGGAAGGCGATCGCTTCGATCGGGTCGTGTTGAATGGCGACATCCGGGCTCTTCTTGGGACGGAGCGATTTTCCGATGTACGCATAGAGGCGATGGACGAGGATGGGGGAGTGGTTTTAAGAATTTTCGCTGTGGCCCGGTATCGTCTTGCCGCTGGGCCGTCTGTTGAAGGAGCCCGGCGGATCCGTTCGTCTCGAATCCTTGAGGCGCTGGGTCTGTATCGTGGTGCGTATGTGGATGATACGGTGATGGCATCCCGGATTAAAAGGGTGGAAGTGCTATATCGAAAAGCCGGCTACCCGGTGCCGGAGATTTCCTGGCAATGGCACGAGGCGCCGGACACGGCCCATTTGGGATTGCGGCAGGCGACCTTTCGCGTTCGGGAAACGCCGGCGGTTCGGGTCGCGGGGAAGAGGATCGAGGGGATCCGGGCTCCCCCTGAATCCTTTTTGTTGTTGCCGTTGGCGCCGATTCGAAACCGGCTAATGCTTTGGTCGTTGAGACCGCCGATTGACGAACCGGTCTGGTACAATTTCCCCGTGAGGGCGTGGCGATATTTCTTTCCCCGCGCGTATGATGAAACGCAATCGCTTCGGGCGGCGGAAAACCTGCGGGCGGTTCTGCGGGCCCAGGGGTACTGGGATGCGGTAGTTCACGGGCCGGAGGTGGATCGGCAAGACGGGCGAGTTCGTTTGAAATATCGTGTTGAACAGGGTCCGTTCTATCGGATTGGGGAAGTTCGGGTGGAGGGGGCCCATTTGTTTCCGACCGGCGCTTTAGATCGTTTTCGTTCGATTCGGCCTGGGATTCCGGCCACTCAGGATGCGATCGACGGGGCAGTGGAGGAGGTTCGGGCTCGTTACTACCAACGCGGTCATTTGGGGGTATGGGTTGATTATGAGCTGATTCCGGCTGGTGCGGAACGGATGACGGTGGTTATTCGAGTGCGAAACGAAGGACGACCGGTTCAGGTGGGACAGGTGGAGATTCGGGGAAATCGGGTCACGCGAGAAAAGGTGATTTTGCGGGAAGTCGGGCTTTATCCCGGCGAGCCCTTTGACATGACCAAGGTGGGGCAATCGGAACGCCGCCTACGGAATCTCAACTATTTCGAGTGGGTGCGGGGTTATCCGGAGGAGCGGACGCCGAGCACGGCCGATTTGATATTCGAGGTTCAAGAGAAACCGACCGGCATGCTTTCTTTCGGTGCCAGTTTTTCATCCGTGGACTCGCTGGTGGGGCAGGTGGAGTTAACCCAGGGGAATTTCGATTTGTTTAATTGGCCGACCTTTATGGGAGGCGGTCAGCGAATGAAACTGAGTCTCCGGGCGGGGAGCAAATTGAACGAATATTCCCTTTCGTTTGTCGAACCGTGGTTTTTAGACCGTCCCCTTTCCCTGGGGGTTGACACCTACCTGACCCGGCGATCCTATTCGGAGTATATTGAGCAGCGGGCGGGGGGAAGCCTTGCCCTGACCTATCCCACCCGGCTTGGCTTCAACACGGAGTGGCGGTATCGCCTCGAACGGGTGGCCCTGGACGATGTTCGGGCGACCAATACCTACACCGATGTGGATGGAGTGACGAACTTTCGGTTTTTGGAAGAAGAAAGTCGATACGCCAGTTCCTTGGGGCTTACGCTTTGGCGGGATCGGCGCGATAATCCCTTTGTGCCGACTCGGGGGTACCGCATTTCGGCGGCGGCATTTCTGACCGGGGGTCCCCTGGGGTTTGATACGGACCTCTATCGGTTTTCGCTCCGGGGTGAGCAGCATATTCCGCTGATGTGGGGCCATGTTTTGAGTGTACGCGCTTCGGCGGAGGTGGTGGAGGCATTCGGCGATACGGAAACTGTTCCACTTTCCGAACGGCTTTATTGCGGAGGGCCAAGAACGGTTCGGGGGTTTAAATATCGGGATGTCGGCCCCAAAGCGTATCGAGCAATTTCTTATGCGGACGGCACAACGGATTACGAGTATCGGGCTCGGGGCGGCCAGACGCTTGTATTGGGCAGTGTCGAGTATTCGGTTCCGACCCCTGTGCCTCAGATTCGACTGGCGGCCTTTGGGGATGTGGGCAGTTTAGCCATGGATCCATACGATTTCAGCCTTGATGAGCTGGCGTGGAGCTGGGGAGTCGGCGTTCGGTTCAACATTCCGTATTTTCCGATCCGGTTTGATTACGCACTCGGCACGGGTGTGCACACGACGCGGGAGAAGGATCGGACACGGGAAGATCGTTTCAGTTTCTGGGTTGGTTACGGGTTCTGACCATGGAGAGAAAAGGAGTCACACGATGCGAAGCATGCAGATCGTAGGGATGGGGCTCATGACGGCTTTTGCGTCCGTTATCCCGCTTCGGGGTGAGGAGAAAATAGGGGTTTTGAACGGGCAGGAGGTGTTCAAGCAGTTCCATAAAACTCAGGCGGCGATGGAGTCCCTTCGCAAGCTTGAGGAAGAGTTACGGGATGCCCAGCGACGGATGATCCAGCAGCTTGAACAAATGGATGAGAATTTCAAAAAAATGGTGGCGGAGGCTGAGGACAAGGGGCTTAGCGAAGCCGCCCGTGCTCGGAAAAAGGGAGCGGCGGAGGAAAAACTGGCGGAGATGAAGGAATTCGAATTAAACATCCGTCGTTCTGATATGGAAAACCGAAGAAAACTGGAAGAACAGCATGCCCTGATGCTTCGGCCGATCATTCAGGAGATTCGGTCGGCGGCAGCGGCTGTTGCAAAGGAAAAGGGATTGTTGCTTGTCTTGGATTCTTCGGAGGCCGGGCTTGGGCCGGTTGTATTTGCCGAGGACCGGCTGGATATCACGGACGAGGTGTTGAGACGACTTGCCCCCAAGAAAAAGGAGTAAGTGTTATGACGTGGACGGTCGAAGCGCTGGCCCGTCATTTCGGCCTTCCGTGGGAAGGCGATGGGCGGGCTGTAATTGAGCGGACGGCGTCGTTGAAGGAAGCGGGGGAAGGGGACATCACCTTTTTGGCTTCCCCGCGGTATGCAGAACTTGCGGCCAAAGCGGCTGCTTCCGCGATTGTTGTCAAACCCGATTTCAAGGGACCTTGCGCCGCAAGGGCTCTCATCCGTGCGCCGGATCCGGATGCCGCCTTTGTGCCCATCGCCGTACTGCTGGCGCCGCCTTCTCCTCCGGCGCCTGCTGCCGGCGTGGATCCGATGGCCCGTGTGGCGGGCGATGCCGTATTTGGAGCGAACGTATCGATCGGACCGTTTGCCGTTGTGGAATCGGGCGTTCGGATTGGGGAGAACACTCGAATTGGGGCTTTTTGTTACTTGGGGTATCGGAGTACGGTCGGTCGTGACAGTTTGCTGTATCCCCATGTATGTATTCGGGAATATTGCACCGTTGGGGATCGTGCGATATTGCATCCGGGCGTGGTGATTGGCAGCGATGGATTCGGCTTTTATCCCGATCGGCAAGGGCACTGGCAGAAAATACCCCAGGTCGGGCGGGTGGAGATTGGCCATGACGTTGAAATCGGTGCCAATACGTGCGTCGATCGCGCGCGTTTCGGCGTGACGCGGATCGAGGATGGCGTCAAACTTGACAATTTGGTTCAAGTGGCCCACAACGTTGTGATTGGCGCTCATACCGTGGTGGCCGGCTGTACGGGGATTGCCGGGAGCGTGGTGATCGGACGGCATGTCCGGATCGGGGGCAAGGTGGGAATCAGGGATCATCTGACGATTGGAGACGGGGCTACAATTGGAGGCGGTGCGCATCTCTTTCGGGACGTTCCGCCTGGTCAGTTCTATTCCGGCTCGCCAGCCATTCCGCACCAGCAATACATGCGGAAAGAGGTGGAATTGAGCCGGCTTTACGAGTTGAGGGCTCGGATTCGGGAACTGGAGCAAAAGATCAACGCTTTGGAAGAAGGCGGGGAAGGAACAGCCAGGGCATGAAGATTCTGGTGACGGGAGGCGCCGGTTATATTGGGAGCGTCACAGTGACGCAGTTGTTGAACCGCGGCCACGAGGTGGTGGTTTTTGACAATCTGGAACGGGGGCATCGGCCTGCGGTGGATAGTCGGGCGGTTCTGTTTGAGGGCGATCTGCGGGACCGGGAGCGGGTGCTCAAAGTTTTTGAAACGGTTAAACCCGATGCGGTGGTTCATTTCGCCGCCTATGCGTTGGTCGGGGAATCGATGGAGAAGCCGGCTCTTTATTTTCGGAACAATGTGGGGGGCGGCATCCATCTGATTGAGGGGATGTTGTCCGTCGGGGTGCGCCCGATCGTGTTTTCGTCCACTTGTGCGGTGTATGGCCTTCCGGAACGTGTTCCGATTACGGAGCAGGAAACGTGCAAGCCGGCCAATCCCTACGGGGAATCAAAGCGGATGTTTGAGAAAATCCTGGAATGGCATGGGCGCCGGGATGGCATTCGCGCGGTTTGCCTTCGGTATTTCAACGCGGCGGGGGCTTCGGGACGTCGCGGTGAAGATCATGATCCCGAAACTCATTTGATTCCGAATGTGCTTAAAGTGGCGTTGGGGCAAGCGCCGGCTGTTTCGATTTTCGGGACCGATTATCCGACGCCGGACGGAACCTGTATTCGGGACTTCATTCACATTGACGATTTGGCCCTAGCCCATGTGCTGGCGTTAGAAAAGAAAGTTTCCGGTGCGTTTAATCTTGGAAACGGCAGCGGATATTCTGTCCGTCAGGTCATCGAGGCGGCCCGCACGGTGACCGGTCATCCGATTCCGACAAAGGTGGCGTCCCGCCGTCCGGGAGATCCGCCGGTGCTTGTGGCGGATGCGGGGCGGGCGAAAAGGGAACTGGGATGGGAGCCTCAGATACCGGACTTGACCGACATTATTCGGAGCGCGTGGGAATGGGCGCGGCAGCATCCCAAGGGGTATGGAGAGTAAATCGGCCGGTCCTGCGGGGTTTGGCGAGACGACTACAGGGCGCCGGCTTCATGCTGGCGACGGCCGAATCGTGCACCGGCGGGATGTTAAGTGCCCGTCTGACGGCGCTTCAGGGCGCCTCTGCCTGGTACAAGGGGGGTGTTATTGTCTATTCGAATGAACTGAAAATCCGACTTCTGGAGGTTTCGAAGCATCTGCTGGAGCGCCATGGTGCGGTGAGCCGGCAGACCGCCCGGGCGATGGCGGACGGCGTGCGTCGCCGATGTGGCGCGGAGGTGGGGGTGGCGATTACGGGCATAGCGGGTCCGACGGGGGCGGTGCCGGGAAAACCGGTCGGAACCGTATGGATTGCCGTGCGGGATCCGAAGGGGGGAATTGTTCGGTGTTTTCGTTTTTCGGGTTCGAGGGAGAACGTTCGGCGGGCCGCCTGCCGAGCTGCGATTGCCATGCTCGACGCGCGGGGGGTCTTCTGGCATAATTGGCGCTGAAACGGTTCCGGCGGGTCGTTCCCAACACGACAAGGAATGATGACCATGGTGAAAACAACGAAAACGGAAAGTAAAAGCAGCAATCCCGCCTTGGATGCGGTGATCGCTTCGATTCAAAAGGAGTTCGGGGAAGGCTCCATCATGAAGATGGGAGAGGCCTCGAAGGCGGCGAACATCCCGGTCATTTCAACGGGCGCATTTTCTCTGGATATGGCGCTTGGAGTAGGCGGACTTCCACGCGGGAGGGTTGTCGAAATTTTCGGGCCGGAGTCTTCGGGGAAAACCACCGTTGCCTTGCATGTGATTGCCAATGCGCAGAAGGAAGGCGGGGTGGCGGCATTTATCGACACCGAGCATGCGCTGGACCCGGCCTATGCCGCACGAATCGGCGTCAATTTGGACGATCTTTTGGTTTCTCAGCCGGCATCGGGCGAAGAAGCCTTGGCCATTACCGACAAACTGGTCCAGAGCCGTGCCTTGGACGTGATCGTGGTGGATTCAGTGGCGGCGCTTGCGCCGCGGGCCGAGTTGGACGGTGAAATGGGCGATTCGCACGTCGGGCTTCAGGCGAGGCTCATGTCGCAAGCCTTGCGTAAGTTGACGGCCGGCATTTCGCAATCGAAGACGCTGTGCTTGTTCACCAATCAGATTCGGGAAAAGATCGGGGTGATGTTTGGGAATCCCGAAACGACGCCGGGAGGGCGGGCGCTGAAGTTCTACGCTTCCGTGCGTTTGGACATTCGACGGATTTCGTCGCTCAAGGACAGTTCCGGCCGAGTGATCGGGAATCGGACACGGGTCAAAGTGGTGAAGAACAAGGTGGCCCCGCCTTTTACCGAGGCGGAATTCGACATCCTTTTTTCGAAGGGAATTTCCTGGGCCGGCTCGATTCTGGACGCCGCGATGCTTCACGGATTGGTGGACAAACGCGGGTCATGGCTTTCCTTCGAGGGCACGCAGATTGGGCAGGGGCGGGACGCGGCGATCGAGTTTCTGGAGAAAGACGAAATGATGCAGCGCCGGCTCATGGAACGCGTGCGGGAAAAAGCGTCACACACGCCTGCGGTTATTGTGTCGGCGGCTGCGGCTGAAGAGGCGTGAGGGCGATTGGGGGAACGAGAATGGAACGTTCATGGACGGCCGACCGGTTGCGGGAGGCGTATCTTTCTTTTTTTGCGAGCAAGGGGCACGTGGTAATTTCCGGGGCGTCGCTGATTCCCGAAAACGATCCGACGGTCCTTTTTACCACGGCCGGCATGCATCCGCTGGTGCCCTATTTGTTAGGCGAACCCCATCCTGCCGGGAAACGGCTGACGAACGTGCAGAAGTGCGTTCGGACGGGGGATATTGAATCGGTGGGTGATACCGCGCATCTGACTTTTTTCGAGATGCTCGGCAATTGGTCGCTTGGCGATTACTTCAAGCAGGAGGCGATCGAGTGGTCGTATGAGTTTTTGACTTCCTCGCGCTATCTCGGTTTATCGCCCGACCAGCTTCATGTGACCGTGTTTGCGGGGGAGCCGGGCATACCGTGCGATGCGGAAGCGGCGCGCATCTGGCGGAGTCTGGGCATTCCGGATGATCGGATCTACTGGCTTCCGCGGGAGGATAATTGGTGGGGACCGGCGGGCCAGACAGGCCCTTGCGGACCGGACACGGAGATGTTCATTGACACGGGCAAAACGGCTTGTTCGCCCCGATGCGGACCGGGCTGCCATTGCGGGAAGTTCGTCGAAATCTGGAACGACGTTTTCATGCAGTATAACAAGACATTGGACGGCGCCTATGAGCCGCTTCGGCAGCACAATGTGGATACGGGGATGGGCGTTGAACGGACGCTCGCGATGTTGCAGGGGGTTTCGTCGGTTTTTGAGACGGAACTGTTTAAGCCCCTTATGGACCGGATCCGTGAACTGACGACGGCTGTTCCGGCGGATCCGAATCAGGCGGAGCGGGCGGCGCGCATCATTGCCGATCACATGCGGAGCGCCGTGTTTATTTTGGGCGATCCCAAGGGGGCGGTCAAACCGGGGAACGTGGGTGCCAACTATGTGTTGCGCCGCCTGATCCGACGGGCAGTACGGTATGCCCGCATGTTGGGGTTTCCTTTCGGGTTCGGGTTGAAGCTGGTGGAGGTGATTCTTCCGATCTACCGGAAGCCGTACCCGGAGTTGGAGGAGAACCGTGTACGAATCGTGGAAGAATTGAATGCGGAGGAGGAGCGTTTCGAAAAGACGCTTGCCGAGGGGCAAAAAGAGCTGTCGAAGTTGCTCGCGACGCTGCAGGCGCATCAGCAGACGGTGTTGCCGGGGCGGAAAGCCTTTCAAATGTACGATACGTACGGATTTCCGCTCGAATTTACGGAGGAGATTTGCGCGGAGCAGGGTATTCGAGTGGATCGGGCGGGATTTGAGGAAGCCTTTCGAAAACACCAGGAAATTTCCAAACAGGGCGGGCAATCTTTCAAAGGCGGTCTTGCCGATCATTCGGAAGCGGTTACCCGTCTTCACACCGCCACCCATCTGCTTCACAAGGCCCTTCAGATTGTACTGGGGTCCCACGTTCAGCAAAAGGGTTCCAACATCACCCCGGAGCGGCTTCGGTTCGATTTTTCGCATCCGGAAAAGTTGACGCCCGAACAGCTTGCCGCGGTGGAGCAAATTGTCAACGACGCGATTAAGCGGGACCTTCCCGTCCGTTGCGAGACCATGACCTTGGAGGAGGCAAAGGCACGGGGGGCGACGGCCCTCTTCAATGCCAAATACGGGGAACAGGTCAAGGTGTATAGCGTGGGCGATTTCAGTGCCGAAGTGTGCGGCGGACCTCATGCCGGCCGGACGGGGGAATTAGGTCGTTTTCGGATCATGAAAGAGGAGTCCTCCAGTGCGGGCGTGCGGCGGATTCGGGCGGTTCTTGAGCCCTCGGACGATCGGACTCTTACCGAACGCTGACTTATGGAAGAGAACAGGAACAAGCCATCGCGGCCTAAAATCTTTTCAGAGGAGGACATTCCGAAACGGCCACGTTTGTTTGATGATTCGGATCGTAGCGAGCGGCCTTCGCTGTTTGGGGAAGAGGACCGAAGTTCAACGCCGAAGATCTTTGATGCCTCGGAAAAGGGACGACTTTGCCGTTATTGTCGCCATTACGTGGTCAACCCGTTTGTTCAGCGCTGCATGCTTCATCGAAAAATGGTCGAAGCGACCGACACCTGTGAACAGTTTCAAGCGGTGGTGCCTTTGGGAGAGCAGACGTCTTCCTGAACATCAGGGGATGCGGATGCGATAGAAGATGCGCGGTGGGGAATTGGTGTCCCACCATTCATTCCAGCCGCTGGCGCTGCGGGGGATATTCGAGACGACCGGGACCCAGTTTTCGTCGAGTGCGAAGGCGCGTTCGACGGTAAAAGGAGAAAAAACGCCCGAATTGGTCGTTGCATACCAGAGCAGGTAGTTGGAACCGGGGTGTGGGGTGAAATCAGTGATGCGAAATACCGACCGGCCGTCGAGGGGGTCCGTGCCGGCGAAATATTCCTGCCAGGTGGCCTGACCGTCTTCGTCCGGATCCTCCTGTTCGGCGCGATTGTAATCATTGGTATAACCGATCGTTGCGATCAGCCATGGGACGGGCACCCCGTGGAGCGTACTGGAGGGCGCGACGGTCAACGAGAGGATTCCGTACTCGCTGTCGTTCCATCCGTCGGTTGCATCATACGCGAGGGCAACGGTTCCGGTGAAGTTGGGGGGCGGCATCCAGACCCAGTGAGGGGGTTTTCCGGTGATGGTACCCCAATCGGGCCAGTCATGAAGCGCGAAGGCGATCGGATCGCCATCGGGGTCATGGCCTGCGCCCGAAAAGGGGAGTGGCTGACCCATGAGCGCCACGAAGGTTCGATTGGAAACGACGGGAGGGCGATTGATGGAACCATCCGGTTCGATCCGTATTCGGGAGGCGAGGCTGAGGTTGGTAAAAGTACCGCTTCGGACGGTTTCGCGTCGGGCAGCACGAACAGCGTAGCAGACCGCTGTGTCTCCGAACCAATGTTCTGAGAAGGAGTTGGAGATCCAGAGTCCGCTGTGTAGATTGGAAAACGCCGTTTCATTCGTTGCGGCGCGTTGGACGATGTAGCCTGTGGTCTGGCCTGGTGCGGGATCGGTCCACGTGAGGGTAATCACGTCGTTGGACAGGAAAGCGGTCAGTGCTACAGGTGCGGGAGAATACCAGAGACGCAGGGTGGGATCACCCAGGAGTGCGGCGTGGGGGCCGGAACTATACACTTGGTCTTCGTAATTGGAGTAAGCGGGGCGGTGAAGCATCAAAAAGGCGGAGCCGATCGGTTCGCCGAGGTCCATGACATGGGTGAACCATTTAGGGCGGCCGGCCCAGACACAGGTCAAGGCATCGGGCATGGAGGCGATGGCGGCTCGGAGGAGATTGTTCGTCACGTCCCAATCGCCGAAATAGCTGCCGAGAAGCATGGTGAAGACGGTCCGAACTGCGCCGGTCGCGAAATCGTTGACGTTCGCCACGCCGGAACAGTTGGTGAAGGAACCTGCGCCGCAGCCGTAAGCGGCCATCCAGCGGTTGGTTCGTAAATCGGAAAACCAGGGGCCTGATTGCACTTGATCGGGGCCGAAGAAAAGGCCGTAATCCCGAAAACCGACCTGGGCGAACGCCTCGGGCATCGTGGGGAAATTGTTGCGAACTTTTCCTTGCAAGGGGAGGGTGTTGGACTGTTTTCGGAAGCGGCGTGATTTTGCGAGATATTGCCGAAGGAGTTCGGTTTCCGACTGAACGAAGGCGGGAAGGGAAGCGAAATCCACGCGACCCACCATCAGTTCGGCGTCGTATTCTGCGAACCACGTCACATCGAACTTGCCGTCGCCCGGTTGATTGTACAGACGGGCTCCGCTATTCGAGGGAGACGTAAGCTGATCGGGCCAGACGCCATCCATGTCGCCATAAAAAGCATCCGCCGGCCAGGCGCCACGATGGTTATTTGTGTGCCCATCCGGGCAGGAGTCGCCCGAATAGGGGACGGGAACATGGCCGAGAAGGAAAACGGCGCGGCAGAGGGAGGTGTTTTCAAGCCAGACGTTCCGGATGGATTCCTTCACATTAGAGACGGCCGATGCCCAGCCGGGTTGGTTCCATTCGGTGCGGGGGGCGGTTTGAAAGGCGACGCGCCAGCCGTCGCTCATCAAGTCGGTTCGAAGCCTCTGGATTTCCACCGGCATTGTGGAGAGCAGGTTGCTTTCCACAACGAGGACCAATGTTCCACGGTCAGAAACCAAGGGTCGCTCATGACCAGCCAGAAGGAACCCCCATCCATTGGTAGCCGTGTCGAGGCGGGTGACTTTGTATTCATAGACTTGACCGGGCATGGCATTCGTATCGGTGAAAGAAGAAGCGGTCGGATTGGTGAAAACGGCCAGGGTGTTCCACCCATTTTCGAGCCAGTTTTTTCGTTGGACGATCCAATTTGTGGGTTGCCCGTTGAGAGACCAGTTGATCCGAAGTCCCGCCGGGTCGTTTGTCCATTCAGCAGAGAGATGGATCACCCGATGAAGGGCCGGATCGTCTGCCAGGGCGACAGAGGACGATACAACCGACATCAAGAGGCATACGATGTACGGAGAAGCGGCTCTCATGACACTTGAGTTATTTATGATGATTATAAAACAGTTGAGATTATGGGAAAAGGCTAGAAACTGCGGGTAAGAGACAAAGGCGGAATGAAGGGTTGGAAACGCGCGGGAATGGCGAGGAGAGGAAAGCGGACAAGGCTTGTTTTTCAAGCGGTGGGGTTTTAGGATAACAAGTTTTCATAGGAGACTGGACTTTATGGATTGCCTTGGGGTAGGGGCCGGCATGCTGGCTGCTTTTTTCCAGGCACTTTCCTATCCGGCCTCTCGTTGGTTTATTCATTTACCGATGGGTTCATCGAGGCGGTTGCTTGCCATTTCCCATGTTTGGATGGGGATTGGGGCATTGGGTCTTGGGCTGTTTTTGGGTGTTGGCGGTTTCCGCGGTATCGGGTCCTATGGTTGGGCGGCGTGTGGAGCGACGGGTTTTTATCTTGTGGGTCAGATGGGTCTTTTTATGGCCTTACGGAGGGCGGAATCTTCGGATATTGTGCCGCTTTTGGGGATGAAAGTAATTCTTTTGGCTTTGATCAGTGTTGTGTTTGCCGGCCAACGGTTGACGGGTTGGCAGTGGGTATCTGTGGTGTTGAGCGTGGGAGCGGTATTTTTGTTATGGGAACGACGCGGACGGATACCGGCTTTGGCATGGGCGGGAGTGGGATGGGCGGTGCTCGGCTATTCTCTTTCCGATCTCAGCATCAAAGCGTTGGTTCAACGGTTGTCGGTTTATGGTCCAAAGGCACCCTTAGCAGGGGTTACCGTGTCGTATCTTTTGGGGGCGGTAATGGCTCCGTTGTGGTTGGATCGCGAATCGCTTCGATACGGCAAACTATGGGCAGCGGGGTTGCCTTTTTCCGTGCTGTGGTTTTTGGGGATGATTTTTCTTTATATAACCTTTGACCGCGTCGGGGTCGTGCTGGGGAACATTCTTCAATCCACTCGTGGCGTGATGGCCGTTGGGCTTGGGGTGTTGCTGGCCCGGGCGGGGTTTGAAGCGGTGGAAAGCCGGCAATCGATGTCTGTCACCGTTCGGCGGTGGGCCGCCGCGCTTGCGATGACCACGGCGATTGTTTTGTATTTTGTTTAGAGGGCGAAGGGGTCGCGTCAGATTTTGACGGCCTGATAGATGAAGGCGAGCACAAACAGGGCGACGGTTTCGATGACACCGAGCGCCATGAAGTAGTTGGCGGCGCCCTGTCCGGTTTCGGCGAGAGCGTCAGCGGCTGCGGCGCCGGCGCGGCCTTGCAGCCAGGCCGAAGCGCCCATGGCGATCCCGCCGAAGAGGCCGGCGCCGAGAAGGCCGGCCCAAAACGCCCCCGCGGCGGAAGCGTTAAGGATGAACAGCATCACGATGAAGCCGTAAATGGTCTGGGAGAGAGGAGCTCCGATGAACGCGACGAGCATAAACGGAGCCAACTTATTCTGGGCATAACATTTTTTCCAGGAGCCGATGGCCGCGAGTGCGGCGGTTCCACTCCCGAGCGCCGAACCGAGCGCGGAGAGGCCGAGCACTGCAGTGGCACCGATTTTACCGATTGAGACGATTTCCTCTGGGGTCATGGGGTATTCCTTTCCTTCACGGGTTCAGCGGTTTTGGAGATTGTTCGTCCACTTCCTTTCGGAAGGGGGTATAGGGGCGACCCAGCCATTGGATGCCCATATGGGTGGAAAATTCGAGGGCATTCAGTCGGACGCCGTGTACGAGGACTGCGAGGGATGCCAACATGAGGTTCAGCATGTGCACGAAAAAGAGGACGATGCCGGCTGCGATCATGCCGGCCCAGCCGAGGGGGCCCGTGCCGAAGAGGATGCCATTGACCGCCTTAATGAGCACGATGGAGGCACTTCCGACGAGGTAGAGGCGGAGGTAGGAGACAACGTCGCCGAAATTTCCGATGAGGCTGAGGGGCAAGGTGACGAGCGAGACGGCTTCCGTGCGGAACCGGTCGAGGGGGACGGTAAAGAAAAAGATATAGAACACACTGACCGCCAGGAGGGCGAAGAACCCCGGGGGGAGCGGAACGGCGAGGACGAGAAAATTGGCCAGGGCGTACATGGCAGCGCACAGTCCGATCCAACCTAGATGGGCGATGGCCTGTGGGCTTGGGAGTAGGCGGAGGGCATTCCAACCATGGGCGATTGAAAGATGGATTGCGCCGACGAGAAAGCAGAACGATTGAAGCGCGACGGGATCGGCCAGAAGGGGGAGTTTCAGGCGGGCAAGAGGCGGGGGAAGCTTTTCGATTCCGAGATAATTACCGCTGAGAACACCCCAGAGCAAGGTGGCGATGGAGAGAATGCCGAGGAGGGGCAGAACATGTTCGGGCAGTCGGAAACGGCGCCATTTGAGGAAAAAGGTCAACCCAAGGAACAGAAGGCCATAGACCGCATCCCCGATTAGCATGGCCACGAACAGGGTGAAGAAAAGGAGGAAAACCGGGCTGACATCCGTTTCACGGTAGCCGGGAAGGATACCGATGAGTTTGAAGACAGCCTGGACGGGTCGGATCCAGGGAGGGTTTCGGATTAAAGTGGGGGGAAGATCGTCAGGTCCTGGGGCTTCTGACAACAGGCCCCAACCGTGTCGGGCCGAAAGCTGGCGGAGGGATGCAACGCATTCTTCCGGGGCATAGCCCTGGAGGAGAACGACGGGGCCGCGTCCTGCCATTCCGGCGCGGGCCTCTTCCCATGTCAGTTTTTCTTCCGCTTCCGCTTCAAGGGGCTTCAGGACGGTCCGGTAAACGGATAGAGCCATCAAACGGTTTCTGCTGTTTTGGGCCGTTGCATCGGCTTCCTCAGCGTCCCGGATGAGAGATCCGAGGGAGCGGTCAGGGAGGGGGACCGCTGAGGCTCCTTGACAGGTTGGTTCCTCGGATGCGAGGAGAGCGAAGTAGTCGTAACGGCCGTCGGAGGAAAGAGGGATTTGAATGATGCCTTCGGGTAGGGTGAGATGGGCACGGGATGGGGACTTGAAGAGGCGCAGGATGATGCCATGGGATTCGAGCTCGCGGGCGAGCGACGGATCGAAATTTCCAAACGGGCGGAGGAGGCGAATCTGTTCGTTCAGGGCATGGCGGCGGTTTTGAGACTCCTGGATGGCGTTGAGCAGGCGTTCGGTTTCTTCGATGAGGGCGTTGGGTGAAGGGGACGAGGCGTGCAGCGGCGTTGTGGAAGTGGCGTTAGCCAAGGCGCTTTCTCTGCCGATGCGGGTCAAGACGGTCTGAACTCGGCGGATTCGCTCCAATTGCTTGCGGGCTGCTTCGAGCGATTCTCCGGTGGGGGGCTGAAAGGGATGGAGATGGAGGACCCCCGCCTTTTGCAGAATGTTCAGGGCGGAAGTTTGGCCGGACGCGAGGGTCAGCACCGTGATTTTGGACATGGGAACGATCATGTACCGGCGGCTCCTTGGGTGGCCTTTTTCGCAGCTTTTCCACGTGCGATATCGGCGGTGAGGAGATCGCCCAGATAGACTTTTATAATTCGGATGGTTTCCTTGCAGCGGGGGATCATGATTTTTTCAAACAGATTGACCCGCTGGCTGGTGATGCGGAGTTCTTCGGAGAGTCGGCGGATTTGTTCTTCCAAAACGGCTTGTTCGGTCCGGAGTTCGGCGAGGCGGGCGATCAATTCGAAGGCTTCGTCGAACCAGGCGGGGGTTTCGAACAGATCGAAGCCGGGGTCGGCCACTGCGAACGCGTCCAGATGAGGTACGGCCACTCCCGCAATATTATCTTCGGACAGTTTGAGTTGGGCGGGTCCGGCGAGCGGTTCCGATCGGCCGGCGGCTTCGGCAAAGAGGGCAATCCAGGAAGCGGACTGTTTTCGGAGGGCGTTCGCTTTTTCGCGATTTTGGGCCAGGGCATGTTCGACGTGCTGGACTTCCATTTGAAGTTGCTGTTTTTTGAGTTGGAGCATGGGCAGGTATCGTTGGTAGCGCCGGAGGGCATCCCGTTGATTCTTCAATTCGATTTTTGTTTTCTTGATTTGCGCCATGGTGCGTCAGGCCGATTTGCGTGGCCAGAACTTTTCCACCATTTGGGTTGGAATTCCCGTTTCCATCGGATCAAAGCAATCGGCCAGAATTTTCCATCCGAGGTCGAGTGCCTCTTCGAGGGGGATGTTCACCGCGAGATCCATCATTTTGGCTTCGAACAGGCCGCCGTATTGCAGCAATTTGCGGTCCCATGCGCTGAGGCGGAAGCCCATGGACTGTTTTTCGAGGGTTTCGCGGAAGGCCGCGTAAAGCTGGATCATCGTGTTCATGATGGTTCGGTGATCTTCACGGGTCTTGCCGTTTACGAGTTGTTTGAGTCGGCTGAGGGAACCGAAGGGTTCGATGCGGCCGCCGCGAAGGTAGAACTGGCCTTCCGTGATGTAGCCGGTGTTGTCAGGGACGGGGTGTGTCACGTCGTCGCCCGGCATGGTGGTGACGGCAAGGATGGTGATCGAGCCGGCCGTGTCGAAATCCACGGCCTTTTCATATCGCGCGGCTAGCTGGCTGTACAGATCGCCGGGGTAACCGCGGTTGGAGGGAATCTGCTCCATCGTGATCGCGATTTCCTTGAGGGCATCGGCGAAATTGGTCATATCGGTGAGGAGGACAAGGACTCGTTTTCCTTCGAGGGCGAACTGTTCGGCGATGGCGAGGCTGATATCGGGGACGAGAAGGCATTCGACGATGGGATCGGAAGCGGTATGAACGAAGAGAACGGACCGAGAAAGGGCGCCACTTTCGTCGAGGGTGTCGCGGAAGAAGAGGTAGTCGTCATGCTTGAGTCCCATACCGCCGAGGATGATGATATCCACTTCGGCCTGGAGGGCGAGGCGCGCGAGGAGAGGGTTATAAGGCTCGCCGGCTCGGGCGAAGATGGGGAGCTTTTGGGATTCGACGAGGGTGTTGAAGACATCAATCATCGGGATGCCGGTCCGGACCATGCGGCGGGGAATGATACGTTTGACGGGATTGACGGGGGGGCCGCCGATCGGGACGTTGGAACCCTCGGGGATAGGCCCGTTGTCGCGGGGCTGCATGCCGCCGGTGAAGACGCGGCCGAGCAGGTCCGATGTGAAGGGCACGCGCATCGGGTGGCCGAGAAAGCGCACGCGGGCGTCGGTGGCCACGCCGCGGGCGCCGGCGAAAACCTGAATGGCGACGTGGCGGTTATGGAGGCGGATCACCTGGCCGAGGGAAACGCCGCGGCGGGAACGGATTTCCGCGAGGTCTCGGTAACGAACCCCGTCGGCTTGGACGTAGATCACGTTGCCGGTGATGTTATCCAAACGGGTGCAGACCTTATCCATGGTGGGCGACCTTCTTGAGGAGGGATTCGATCTCGTTCTGGATGGACGCGAAGGCGGGGTCGTCCATAGCGGTCCGGTTCCAGTCCCGCACCTTTTGTGTTAGTCGGTGGAAAAAAGCTCGAGCCGCGTCGTTTGTTTCAAAGTGAAGGGGGGTCTTGAGAATTCTGTACAGGGTGCTGAAGACGTGGCGTTGACGGTCGGCTGGAGTTGCGGCATCAATTTCGTGGAAGGCGTCCTGCTGGAGGTAGGTGTTGTCGAGGAACTCGGATTTTAGGAAAAGAACGAACTCGTCCTGGGTGATTCCCTCTTCGCCAACGACCTTCATCATCTGTTGGATTTCTTGGCCTTTGCGGAGAATATTGCGGGCTTCGGCGGATTGTTCGGGCTCAATTACCGGGGGATAGACGCTCCAACTGTCGAGGGGGTCAATGGCGGGGTAGCGGCGGGCGTCCGAACGGGAGCGGGAGAGTCCGTGAAAGGCGCCGACGACTTTGAGGGTGGCTTGGGTGACGGGTTCGTCGAAGTTACCGCCGGCGGGGCTGACCGTACCGCCGATGGTGATTGAACCGGTTGTACCGTCCTTGAGGCGGACGAGTCCTCCCCGTTCGTAAAAGGCCGCGATCACGGATTCCAGGTAGGCGGGGAAGGCTTCTTCGCCAGGGATTTCTTCGAGGCGGCCGGAGATTTCACGAAGGGCTTGAGCCCAGCGGGAGGTCGAATCGGCGAGGAGCAGCACGTGAAGTCCCATTTGCCGGTAGTATTCGGCGAGGGTGACCGCGGTGTAGACGGATGCTTCACGGGCGGCGACGGGCATGGAACTCGTGTTGCAGATGATGACCGTGCGCTCCATGAGGGTACGTCCCGTTCGGGGGTCCTGCAGGTGTGGGAATTCGCGCAGGGTTTCGACGACTTCACCGGCCCGTTCCCCACACGCCGCGATGATCACGACATCCACTTCGGCATGACGGGAAGTGATCTGTTGGAGAACAGTTTTTCCGGCGCCGAATGGGCCGGGGATGCAGTAGGTGCCGCCGCGGGCGACGGGGAAGAAGGAATCAATGAGGCGTACCTTTGTGACCAAAGGTTCGGATGGCCGGAGGCGTTCGATGTAAGCTCGGATAGGAAGTTTGACCGGCCATCGCTGGATCATGGAGATTTCCCGGCTGCGGCCATCGTCGAGTTTCAATCGGGCGATGACGGAACCGGCGGGGCGATCGCCTGCTTCCGCAATGAACTCGACGGTTGCGGCTTCGGGAAGATCGAACGGGACCATGATACGGTGTTGGAAGATCCCTTCCGGCACGGTTCCAAGGGTTTCACCGGCGGTCAGACGGTCCCCGACTTGGGCGACGGGGGTAAACGGCCAGGAAGCATCGGGTTCAAGGGCTTCGAGGTAGGTGCCGCGTTGCAGGAAGAAGCCGCACTGTTCCGCAAGACGGGGGAGGGGGTTTTGGAGCCCGTCGAAAATTTGGCCGAGAAGGCCGGGTCCGAGCTGGGCCGACAGCAAGTGACCGGTAAACTCGACAGGGTCGCCGACGGCGAGCCCGGTGGTATCTTCGAAGACTTGAAGGTCGGCCCGGTTGGCTCGCACACGGACCACCTCCGCCATCAGTCGTTTATCTTCCGTTCGGGCGAATGCGACTTCATTCTGACCGACGGCGCCTTCGAATTGGACGGTGATAAGGTTTCCGTTAACGGCGGTTATGGTGCCGGTGGTTGAACTCATGCGGGGGTTCCTGAGATAGGGGAAAGGGGTAGGCTTTGGAAAAGACGTTCGATCTCCTTGTGGAGTACGGTTTCGCCGGTTTCCGGGCGGAGTGCAGCCCAGCGGGCAACCATTCGCAGGCGAAGGGCGTAGGCGAAGAGGGTGTCGAGAGTGAAGGGATCATGCCCGGCCAGTTCGTCGAGCAGGATCCATCTCGACCGATCGAGTTTGCGTTCCCGTTCCAGGGGGGAGGGGGATTGGAACGCTTCTTCGACGGCGTTTCGGATATCCAGTCGGATCACGCCAGGGAAGGGTTTGAGCCAGGGATCGGGGAGACGCTTGAGTCGCTGGGCGCGGGCGGTGGCGACGGCATTTCGAAGCTGGGTTTCCAAGGCACGCCATGCACGAGCGAAGGGGTGTTCCGCATGCCGTCCGCCGGTTTCGAGCAGATCTTTCAGGGTGAGGAGCTCGGGGGGGGACAAGACGGGTTGAGCGCGGCGGAGCAATTCCTCTGGTGCAACAGGGGGAGGGCTTCCGAGTTGGAGGAAGGGAAGCGAGGCGAGAAGATAGGTCAGGCTCATGAGGCGGTGGGAGGGGGGGACTTTTGCGGCGCGGTTTCGGCCGCCGTCCGGACAATATCGGCCAGATGGGGGCGGAGAAGGCGGCTGAGCGCTTCGGCGATGGCCTGAGGGGTAAAATCGAGTTCAACGTGTTCTGTGCGGCGAACGACCTTGAACCCTTTTGTGAGGGTGGGGTCGGCATGAATCAGGAGGCCGTTTCCGCCGGCCTGTTGTTGAAAATCTTGGAGGATGGAGTTTTTCAACGTTTCCTGGATATCGGGGGGAACCAGGAGTTCAAGGTCTTTGGCGGAATGATGGGAAGAGAGCCAGGCTTGCACGGCGGTGCGGATGAGATCCTTGAGTTCTTCGGGCGCGAGGGCTTTACCGACCTGTTGGGCAAGGAGGTTCTCGAAATAGCGGATTGTGGCGGAGCGAACGGAGAGGAGGAGATCGCGTGCGGCCAGCTCAAGGGTTTTGCGCCCGCGTTCGACGGATGCGGCGGCGTCGAGCGCAGCTTTTTGGCGCAGGGCATCCGCATCCCGTTGAGCCTCTTCACGGATTTTTTCGGCTTCAGCGCGAGCTGTTTGGAGGAGAGACTGCGCCTGTTGCTGTGCTTTTGCGAGACCCTCGGTCTGGATCCGTTCGAGGAGGGGCTGAAGTGGATCGGACATATCAGAATTTCCGGATATTCGTTTCGAAACAAACAGGCAGAGGATACCATTATTGACTGTCCTGGGCAAGGCCAATTTGCCTTGTGAGGAAGGTTGGTGGGTGGGGCGAACGACAAATAAATGTTGACAGGACTTTGGGAAAGCTCGATTATAGCACTTATGAGGACAGAGGAAGGGATCTCTCGAATCTTGGGGAACTTCCACGGGACGGAAGTGAAGATTCTCGCGCTGCTCGTCGTGGTTGTTGGCAACCGCGCGGTGGGGCGGGTTCTTTCCTGATCGGGAGATTCGCCGGAAGAGCCAAAACCACCGCCGAAAGCGGTGGTTTTTTTTTAGTTGGAAAGGAGGCAGAGATGAGAACGGGCGCACAGTGTGTGATCGATGGGTTGATCCAAGCGGGTGTGAAGACCGTTTTCGGGATCCCTGGTGGAGCGGTCTTAGACCTTTATGCGGCGTTGTACCGCGCGCCCATCGAGTTCGTGTTGACGCGGCATGAGCAGGGCGCCGCGCACATGGCGGACGGTTATGCGCGGGCTTCAGGAAAGCCTGGGGTGTGCATTGTGACCTCAGGACCTGGGGCTACGAACACGGTCACTGGCCTGGCCACGGCCTTTATGGACGGTATTCCGGTTGTGTGCATTACAGGGCAGGTTCCTTCCCATATGATCGGCAACGACGCGTTTCAGGAGGCCGACACACTGGGGATCACCCGTTCGGTAACCAAGCACAACTATTTGGTGCGCGATGTGGATGATCTGCCGCGGATCATGGCGGAAGCCTTCAAAATTGCAACGATTGGACGGCCGGGACCGGTTCTCATCGACATTCCGAAAGACATTCAGCGCGCGAAGACAAAGGCGGTTTGCACGAGCGAACCGGAACTCCGCAACTACAAACCAACGATTCGGGGGCATCCGAAGCAGGTCGCCAAACTTGCACACGCGATCAACAGCGCCAAGCGCCCTTTGATTTTGGCGGGTGGGGGTGTCATCGCGGGAGACGCTTCGGCCGAACTCACCGCAGTGGCGCGGAAGGCGAATATTCCCGTGGCGACCACCCTACTGGGTTTAGGGGCGTTTCCCGAAACGGATCCTTTGGCTCTAAGGATGGTGGGCATGCACGGACTGGTGGCGGCGAATTTGGCGATTAGTCATTGCGATCTTCTCATTTCCGTGGGTGCCCGGTTCGACGATCGGGTCACGGGGAAGGTGTCGGAGTTTGCGCCCCATGCGACGATCGCCCACATTGACATTGACCCTTCTTCCATCTCCAAAAGTATCGAGACGGACATTCCGGTGGTGGGCCACGTGAAATACGTTTTGGAGGATTTGCTTAAACTGGTGGAACCGATGGACCGCAGGGAATGGCTGTCGCAACTTGCGGAATGGAAGTCGAAGCATCCCTTGTCGTACAACGGGTCGGAAGGGCGCCTTCCTCCCCAGTATGTGATCGAAACTCTTTATCGGGTGACGGAGGGATCGGCCATTGTGGTGACGGATGTGGGGCAGCATCAAATGTGGGCAGCCCACTACTATCTGTACCGTGAGCCGAGGAGTTTCCTCTCATCGGGGGGGTTGGGGACGATGGGGTACGGTTTGCCGGCCGCCATTGGCGCGCAGATGGCCCGTCCGGAAAAACGGGTTGCAGTGATTTCGGGGGATGGCAGCATCCAGATGAATTTTCAGGAGATGGTGGTTGCCGTCGAACATCGTCTTCCCTTGGTGATTGTGGTTCTCAACAATCGGCATCTGGGCATGGTGCGGCAATGGCAGGCCATGTTCTACAACCGCGAATACGCGGCGTCGGTTCTGAAGCCGAAAGGACGTGGGCCGAACGAAAAGGTCCTTCCTCCCTGTACGAGTGATTATTTGCCGGATTTTGTCCGTTTGGCCGAAGCGCATGGTGCGGTAGGAATTCGCGTGTGCCGGCCGGAGGATGTGGAGCCGGCTCTTCGAAAGGCATGGGTGGAGAGGGAGCGGCCGACGCTGGTCGAGTGTCTGGTCGAGGAGGAAGAGAATGTCTATCCGATGGTGCCGCCGGGGGCATCCTTATCGGAGATGGTGCACAGTTTGGCCTGAGAGGGAGGAAGCGCGACATGAAACACATCGTGACGCTTTTGGTGGAAAACAAGCCGGGAGTTTTGGCCCGAATTGTGGGGCTGATTTCTGGACGGGGATACAACATTGAGGGCCTGACGGTGGCGCCAACGCACGATCCGGAAGTCTCGAAGATGACGATCGAGGTGCCGGGGGATGATCGGGTGCTGGAACAGGTGACGAAGCAGCTTAACAAGTTGATTGACGTCATCAAGGTTGCCGATCTGACATCGCAGCGTTTTTTTGGTCAGGAAATGATCCTGGTGAAAGTCGCAGCGGGTCCTGAACAACGCCGGGGGGTACTCGACATAGCGGAAATCTTTGGTGCAGTGGTTTTGGGCGTGCAGGCGTCATCCATGACCCTGCGGTTGGCGGACAGTCCTGGACGGATTGCGGAGTTTCTGGATTTAGTCAAACCGTTTCGGATTTTAGACGTCAGTCGGTCGGGGATGATTGCGATGCCGGCAGACGGCATTTGAGGCCGCTTATGATCCGGGAGATTGTGGAGATCGGGTATCCGTTTTTTACCGTCCTCGCGTTTCTTTGGGGAGGGTGTCTGGGCAGTTTTCTCAACGTGTGTATTTACCGCATTCCGCGGGGCATGTCCCTCATTTCCCCTCGTTCCCACTGTCCGGCCTGTAAACAGCCGATCGCGTGGTATGACAACATTCCGCTGGTGAGCTGGTTGGTGCTGCGGGGGCGATGCCGGCGTTGCGGGGTGGGAATTTCGTCTCGTTATTGGGTGGTGGAACTTTTGACGGCGGTTCTTATTCTATTGGTCTGGTTCCAGTATGGGGAACCGCCTCGACCGCTTGGGCTTCAGGCGCTTGATGGGCCGCACGCGTTGGCGCATGGGCTGGCAGTTTTTGGTCTCTTATTGGGCGGGTTTGTGGATTGTCGGCACATGATTTTACCGGATCGGGTCACCTTGGGCGGGATTGTGGCCGGGCTGGTGCTCAGTCCCCTAATCCCGTCGCTTCATGGGGAGACCGCTGCGATGAAGGGGTTTGCATGGGGGGTTGTGGGAGCGGCATTTGGTTTTTTACTGATGGAAGGGTTGGCCGTTTTGGGGCGGATGGTATTTCGGAAGGAGGCGCTTGGATTTGGCGATGTCAAACTGATGGGGGCGGTGGGTGCCTTTTTCGGGATTCGGGCGGTGTTGGCCACCCTGTTCATGGGTTCGATGTTGGGGGCGCTGGTTGGTGTGTTTCTCATTTTGACGGGAAAGCGAAAATTGGGACGCCATATCCCGTTTGGGCCGTACCTTGTGGCTGCGGTTTTGATCTGGATGTTTTGGGGGCCGTTGTTGTGGTCCGGCTACCTACGTTGGCTGGGGCTGGAGGGGGCGATTTAATCTCGAAACAGATTGCCGTCGCGGTATTGGCCCCAGGTGGTTTCGAACCACGCGTCGGAAGGGGGGACGGGTCGGCGGGGAACCCAGCGATGGCGTCGGAGGGTGCCCTGGACCTCCGTTTCAAGAACGAACTCGCGGAATTTGGGGTTTTCCGGCGCATAGTGCCAGGCGGCGTCCAAACGGGGGTCGGCGAGCGGTCCGGTTGGATCGAGGACGAGAGCGGAGCCACGGCTCCCCACGCCGGTAGAGACGGCGTATCGGATGGCGTCGAGAATGACGAGGTGTGCGAAGATGAGTTGGCGGGTCGTCAGTGTTTCGTACCATTCCCGCCGGCGCCCTTTAAGTCCTTGTTGTTCGATTCGTTCCCATTGGGCTTCGGCTTCGGCGACGGCCTGTTCGAGGCGAGGGAGGGAGCGGATATGAGCGCCGGCTCGGGACATTCGTTCCTGGAGTGCGTCGCGTTCCGGACCGTTTTCGGCGGAGGAGGGTTCCTTTCCTTTTTCCAGCCATTGGTTGAGTGATTGGACGGCTGTCGTGGCCGCCTGGAGGAAGTCGGCGAGGCGGAGGGAAGGTTCGCGGTAGACGTGTGCAATGCGAAGAGCGGCGCGGAGTCCTCCGACCTGGCCGGAATTGAGGGCGGACCCGCCGGGTCTCGCGACTCCGTGGGATCCGTTCACCTCGCCGATAGGGAAGAGGTGGGGGATATTGACGGACTCCCACCAGATGGAGCCCGCGAGTCCTCCGTTGTGGTGCTGAGCGCAAACGGCGATTTCGAGAGGTTCGCGGTCGAGAAGGATGCCATGTTCGCGGTAGAGCGCGATGGCGGCGGGGTTCATATGGGCGAGGCGGGCCAAGGGTGTGGTTTGAAGGGCACCGGAGCGCTGGAGATATTCCCGTGCTTCGGCGCTCAGGGCGTCGAAAGAAAATCCGGTCGGGTCGGCGCGGAAATCGAGAAAGACACGGCGGCCACGAAGTACGGTTTCGATGTAAACCAGAATATCAATCACGGAGGATCCGCCATTGAGTTTGCGGGAATCGAAGGGCCACTGGTAGCCTTTCAAGAAGACCAGGCTATGCAGATCCGAAGGGCGATCGAAGTATTCGAGGAGGAATTCCCTGGGATCGCTCCGACCATCCGGTCCGGTACTGAGGAAACGGGGGATGACCTGCATGTACGTTCCGGAGACATTCCATCGGAATTGGGTGGATGCCAATCCGAACTGGGATTCGGGAAGGTTTTGTGCGAGGGCGCCGGCCAACAGAGCGGTTCCGATGGCGCCGGTATGGCACGGGGGGTAAACGCTCGCTTTGTAGAGACCGCCGGGTCCGCCGACGGCATAGACGACATTATCGGCGGCGTAGGCTTCAAAACGGCCGGTTGCCGTGAGTGCAATAGCACCGGCGGCACGGGGCAGGCCGTCTTTTTCGGGCACCTGGACGAGGGCGACGACTCGGCGATGCTCCCGCAGGGGGATGCGGAGGGATCGTACCTCACGGATCAGGGCGCGGCACATTTCGCGAGAGGTGTAGGGGCCGATGGAGGTTGCGCGTTGGCGAGGATCGTGATCGGTTTTATAGCCGACGTACTGGCCGTAGCGGTCGTGCGGAAAGGGGACGCCGAGATTGACGAGGTTCATGAAGCAGCGGGCGGAGCATGCGGCTTCGATGAGGGCGAGATCTCCGTGCATGCTGCCGGCCTGAAGAAATGATTCCGCCATGAGGGCGGGGGCGTCCGGTTCGGTTCCGTAAAGGCCGAGTTTGTAATACGTTTGTTTGTCGCTCCCCGTATTGATCGAAGTGCCTTGGTCGAGTCCTTCGGTCACGATGAGGATGTCCTTGATTCCGTGGCGATGCAACTGAACGGCCGCATTGAGGCCGGCCGCACCCGATCCGACGACCAGGGTGTGCATGCGAAGCAGGGGGATTTGGGAAGAACCGATCGAGAGGGTGGCATGTGACAATTTGGACATGGCCGTCGAAGCTCCAAGTTTAAAGACGCGTGACATGAAATCCGCCATCCACAAAAATGATTTGGCCGGTGGAGTAGGCGAGATCACCGCGGGCAAGCATAGCGGCCGCTCGGCCGACATCTTCCGGCAGACCCCAGCGGGACTGTATGAGAAGCCCTTCCGCGATCAGTTTGTCGTATTTTGGAGCCACGGGGGCGGTCATGTCGGTTTGGATGATTCCGGGACGGATTTCATAAACAGGGATATCGAATTCACCGAGACGGGCAGCCCAGAGACGGGTCGCCATGGAGACACCCGCCTTGGAAATGCAATAATCGCCGCGGCTGGGAGATGCGACGGAAGCGGAGATGGAGGAAATGTTGAGAATGGCAGCCTTGAAGGCTGGATCGGCTTTTTTCTGCTCGATCATCCAGCGGGCGGCGAGTTGGGTGAGGAAATAGGGTCCTTGGAGATTGATCCGGATCAAACGCTCGAAGCTCTCTTCCGTGGCCTCCAGGATATCGGCTCGAATCTTTGGGGCAACTCCTGCGTTGTTGACGAGGACATTCAACTGGCCGAATCGTTCGCGGATCGTGGCGATCAGCCGTTGTCGGTCGGAGGTGCTCGAGACATCGCAAGGGACATAGAGGCACTCCGCGCCGAGAGAGCGGATTGTGCGGATTGATTCAGCGGCTGCCGATTCTTCTTGGACGTCGGCGATAGCAATGGCGAATCCTTCGGCGGCGAGGGCACGGGCGATTCCGAACCCGATTCCCCGGGCGGCGCCGGTGATGCAGGCGATGCGTGGGGTGGGCATGATTGGTCTCCTTTGGTCAGGCCATGGTTTGGGCCATTGATTTTGTGACTTGCCAGCGCAGGGGGGTGCCGGCAAGGTGGCGGTCCAGTTCTTCGATCATGAAGCGTGCCATCCGCCGACATTCGCCGCTCATGGAGCCGGCGATATGGGGGGTGAGCGCCACGTTGGGAAGGGTATAAAGTGGGGAACCGGGTACGGGCGGTTCGGGGTAAGTTACATCGAGTACGGCAAAAATATCCGGTCGTTCTTGAAGGACCTGGATCATTTCAGTTTCCCGAACAATTGCTCCACGTGCGGTGTTGATGAACGTTGCGCCGGGTTTCATCGCACGGAAGTGGGCACCCGTGATCATCCCTTCCGTTTCCTTGAGCCATGGGGTATGCAGCGAGATGACTTCGCATTCATGGAAGAGGCGGTCCAGCGGCTGGAGGGTAACCCCCAACCGGGCGGCATCTTTTTCCTGGACAAAGGGGTCATAAGCCAGCACGCGAAGGTCGAAGGGTCGGAGGAGTTCCACCACTCGGCGGCCGATCATGCCGAGCGAAATGATTCCGACGGTGGTTCCGTAGGCGCCTGGGACGGGTTCCCGTGGCGGGTAACTTCCCTGGCGTTTGATGGCGAGCGCGTATTTCCATCCGTGTTTGAGTGAGAACAAGATCTGCGAGAGGGTGAACTCGGCGACGGGGATCGCGTTGGCCGCCCAGGCTGAACAAATGGGGATGGAACGCGCCCAGAACTCGGGAGTGACGAGGCCGCGGATGGACCCTGCAGCGTAGAGGACGAGTTGGAGTCGAGGGGATGCGTTAAGAAAGGACTCGTCGAGTTTGGGTCCTCCCCATGAGGAAATCAAGACCTCCATCCGGCTGAGGAGGTCCGGCCGTGAACGGGCGGCGTCGGGGGGCAGAGGCGGAGCAAGGAAGTGAAGGCGACGGGAAAGATCAGCTTGTTCCGCCGGGCCAAAGACGGTCTCGAAGTTGGCGGGATTGAGGATGAAGAGGGCGTTTAGCATGGAGAAATCCTTTGGGAAGAAAGGAAGGCAGCGATTGCTTCGGCGGAACGGGCGCCGTCCGCGACGGCGCGAACGGCCGTGGTGCCGCCGTTTACGAGGTCGCCGCCCGCATATACTCCCGGCAGGTTGGTTGCGCCGGTTCGGGGGTTAACGGCCAAGGTTCCATCGGGATGGAATGTCAGGCGGGCGAGCGCTTTTCGTGTCAGGTTGGGGAGGGTTTGGCCGAGGGCTTCGATAGCGAGTCGGACCGGCAGCACATACTCGGTCCCCGGGATTGGCAGAGGTTTGCGGCGTCCGGAGGCATCTGGATCGCCGAGTTGGGTATGTTGCAGGCGGATTCCGGTGAGCCGGTTTTGGGCATCGGCCTCGTAGCCGAGGGGTTGGGTCAGGATAAGGAAGTGGACGCCGAGGGATAGGGCATGGTCCCGTTCAGCAGGCCAGGCAGGCAATTCCTGGAAAGAACGGCGGTAAAGGAGGAAGACATCACGGGTCCCCTGGCGTTTGGCCTCGCAAGCGGCGTCCATGGCGGTGTTACCGCCGCCCAGCACGGCGATACGGTCGGGAAGAGGAAGCGGCCACGATGCTTTTTTGATGCGGGAAAGAAAATCGAGCGCTTCCACGACGCCTTCTGGTGCGGGGCCAAGCGTTGCGGGGGAGGGCAGACCGAGCGCGAGGAAGATTGCGTCGAAATCGTGCAAAAGCGTTTCGAGGGAGAGGTCAACACCGAGTTCGCATTTGGGATGAAAAACAGCACGTTTCTTTTCGAGGGCAGGCTGTAAGATGGCCTGCCATTCCGGATGGCCGGATGTGAGACGCTCGGAAGGAATCACGCGATCGGGGATGCCGCCGGGGTCATTGGCGCGGTCGAACAGTTCGACGGTTGCGCCGCGTTCCAGCAGACGGATTGCGCAGGCGAGACCGGCGGGGCCCGCCCCAACAATGGCCACTCGTCCGATGGGAGGTGTGGGAGGAATTTGGACGCCGATCCATCCCTTTTGCCGGGCGATGCGGCAGACGGCTTCTTGAATTTCGCGGATTGGGACGGGACGTTGGGAGAAGATTGTTTCGACACAGCGGCCCTCGCACTGCACGTCCGAGGGGCAAACACAGGCGCAGATTTCGGGAAGAGGATTTTGCCGGCGGAGGATATCATAGGCGTCGCGCAGACGATCTTCTCGAAACGCTTTGAGAAAGGCGGGTATTTCAACAGCGGTTGGGCAACCTGTGCGGCAGGTGGGCGATTCACATTCTCGGCATCGTTGGGCTTCCTCCTTTAGAAAATCGAGAGCTCTACGGCGGGCCTTACGGTATTGGGGACCGTATATCTCGCTATCGCGGACCACACAACCTGTTTGGCCTCCGTCGCGCATGATTTGCGTGCAGGCCGAGCAGGTAATGCAGCATTTGCCGGGATTCATGGCCCCTTTTTCGAAAATGTCTCGAACGGAGTCGGGGTAGGCGAACGCACCACGTCCCTGGCCGACAAGTGCCGCACCTTGTTCTTGGATCAAGCCGGACGCTACGTAGGGCATAAGGTGGCGGAGCCAAGAGTGTCCGGACGCGACGACAGGCGTTTGGGGAACGGCCTGTTGGATTTGGCGTGTAATGGCGGTAAAGCGGGCGATGGCTTCAAGGGGATGTTCGTCGGGAAGCGGCATTCCCTTGATGGGGAAATCGAAGGGGCGGCCGTATTGGGGGTTATAGTAGGGATTTCCGATGGAGATGTTGAGGATCGGGGTGCCCAAGGTTTCGAGCATTCGGGCGAGCGCCTTGGGTTCGGTAAGATCCGGGATGCGGTAATCGGTTCGTGAAACGCCGAAGCCGAATGGGAAAGGGATGGCGTCATAGGCGTTCATGCGGGTTGTGATGAAAAGGGAAGGGACGGCATCCCGGATGCGGGCAAGTGTTTCCCGCAGGAATCGGGTCCGATTTTCAAAAGAACCGCCATAGCGGCCTTCTCGAGTATGGGATGCAAGGAGTTCCGAGACCAGGTAACGATGGCAGCTTTTGATGTCTACCCCGTCAAATCCGGCTTTTGCGGCAAGGCGAGCGGCCTCGATGAACGTTTCCTGAAGGCGGTCAAGATCGTCGTCGGAGAGGAGGGGGTAATCGGGTGGAAGGTTATGTTGGGGGTCCAGAATGGGGCTGTGATGGACGATGAGGGGTGCGGGGACACCGTCGGGTTTACTGTAGCGGCCGGAGTGCGTGAGTTGGAGGATGAGCAGGGGAGGGCGTCCGAACTGTTCGCATGCCACGCGGCGGGTTTCTTCTGTGAGCTGTCGGAATTGGTCCACGTTGCCGGCGTGAATCCACAGTTGGCGCGGATTGGAGCGGGCTTCGCGTAGGACGGCGGTTGCCTCGAACCAGAGGAGGCCTGAGCCGCCGGCGGCATACCGTTTATAGCGGCGGAAGGTAAGGGGGCCAGGACCGCCGTCTGGGGCGGCATCGAATCCTTCCATGGGCTGAACGGCAAAACGGTTGGGGATAATGGACTCTGTACGAAGAGGAAGGGGGGCGGCAAGAATAGAAAGGTCGTGGGAGATGGGCAGAGAAATTCCCAGCCGTTGGAGGGCGGCTGCGAGGTCTTCGGTTGTTCGGAGGTGGAATCGTTCGTGGGGTGCCATAACGGTATTTCCGAGAGCGGTTTAAGATATCAAAATCCAGGACATCGCCCAAGCAAAAGTTGCTTTTTTGCCCTTGCGCCAAATCACAATTCAGCAAAAGACAGTGCCTTTCAAGCAGTACGTTGAAAAACGCAAAATGTTGAATGTTGAGGTCTGACCCCGATGAGGGGGATATCCAGGAGGGATGAAGAAATAGGTTGAGGATTGGGAGGGTTTGAGGTAAGGAACCATGAAAGGGAGGATTGCGGTGAAACGGCATTTGCGCTGGATGGGAAAGCTGGGAATGGCAGCGGGAATCGTGAACGGTGCGGTTTCGGGGTCTGGGGAGATCCTTCTCGTTCAAGACGGTGACCCCCGGGCGACCATTTACCTTTCCGGACCTGTGGCGGAGTCCGTTCCCCCTGCTGCCTCTCGTTTGGCGCCGACGGCACCTCAGATACGAGCGGAGATTGTGGAAGAGCTCAATTATCACCTCGAAAAAATGAGCGGGGTTCGTCTGCCGGTCCGCTTGACTGAGGATCCTGCGGATATTAAACCGCCGGCGATCGTTATGGGGGACCTTGCCGTTCGGATGGGTGCCGAACCGCGTCGGCGCGTCGAATCCAAGGAGGGCTTTCGGATTTTGGCGAAAGAGGGGATTGTCCGAATTGGGGGGGAGAGCGAAGAGGCGGTTCTTTTCGGCGTGTATGAAGTGTTGGAACAGCTTGGCTGTGAATGGATCATGCCGGGAGAGATCGGAATTGTAACTCCCGTAAAACGAACGGTATCGGTCGTGGAGCAAGATCGGTCATCAGCGCCTGATTTTCTTTTTCGGCGGCTCTGGTACCGGGGGTATCCACCTCCACGACTTCCGGAAGAAGGGGAACGGATGGCCCGTTGGCTTCGGCGGCAGCGGAGCGGACAGTGGACGAGTTTTGCGAATGCAGCGGCGGGGCATGTCTGGGACGCCTTCATCCGTCGGCACCGGGCGGAATTCGAGGCTGATCCGACGATGTTGGCCCTTCGTCGTGGGCCGGATGGGATTCTGAAACGGATGGGGCCGCAATTGGAGACGACCCATCCCCGGGTCATCGAACTGTTTGCGGAGGAGATCCGGGAAACCTATCGAAAAAAGATTGCGGCGGGAGAGTGGACGGCCGAGACACCGGCCGCGTTTCCGGTCGGTCCTGCGGATGGATTGGGGTATTCGATGTCGGCGGAAGCGTTGGCGGCCGGGTCAGGCTTGATGGACCCGATTGTAGGAGAACCCGATCGTACCGACGAGTTGATTCTTTTTTGCAATCGGATTCTCGAGAAGGTGCATCCGGACTATCCGAATGCGCATGTCGGGTTTTATTCCTATTCGACCCATGCGGGTTATCCGGTTCGGTATCGGCCGAATCCGAAGATAATTCAGATTTTTGCCCCGATCAATTTTTCGCGGTTTCACAGTGTATTGGATCCCTTTTCCAAGAGTCAGGCGTGGTATCGGCGGGTGGTGGAACAATGGGGTGTGCTTTCCCGCGAACAGGGGAACATTCTCATTTATCGAGGGTACAATTGGAATCTGGCCGAGAATATGCTGCCGTACAGCAAGATTCGGATTTGGGGAGAGGAATTGCCGTTCTACAAACGGCAAGGAATTATTGGGCTGAATATCGAGGCGACCAAAGCGTGGTCGGTGAACGGCGTTTCGGATTTTATTTTCATGAAATTGGCCTGGGATACTAGTAAAGATTGGCGGAAGGTTTTGCGGTATTATTGTGAGAAAGCGTTTGGCGGTGGGGCAGATGCGATGGAGTCTTATTATTTACGTTTGACCGACACGCAGCATGCGGCGGGGCAGGAAGCGGGTTCCTACCATGGCTATCCACTTCTCTACGATCGCGAATGGGTATCGCGGGCTTTGGAACTGATGGCCAGGGCGTTGCAGCAGGCGCAAGGGGAAGAGGAACGGACGCGCATTCGCTTTGTGAAGGGTAACGTGGAGACGCTGCAGTTGTTTTTGGAATATGAAGAAGCCGTTCGCCGACTGGATTTTCCTGCCGCCAAGGCGGCTTATGATGCCATGCATTCCCACTGGAGAACGCAATATGAGCGCAACACCGATTTAGTGTCCAACGAGGTGCCGCAGTATTTGAAACGGTTCAAGGAGGCGTTTGTCCTGGAGGGGTTGCGGTACACGTCGGATCCGTATCGCCTGGCGGTGGCGATTCCCGATGAGCTTCCCACCTTCTTTGATCCCTATGAAGCGGGGGAATTTCTAAATCTTGCGGCTCCGACCATTCCGGAACGGCGATGGATCCGAACGCGAACTTATTCTTCCACATGGGATGCGCAGGGGTTGGGGGGGCTTCGAAACGGCGCGGTGTGGTATCGCTTCCGTTTTCAGCGGCCGGTGGTGGGAGTTGGGGAAGGATTGGGACTTTTTATAGGAGGCGTGGAGGATGAGGCGAGGGTATGGCTTAACGGAAAAGAAATCGGCAGTTCGGGGCGAGGCTTCAGTCGGCCGTTTGTTTTTGATCTGACCGACGGGTTGGAGGAAGGGGAGAATCTCCTGGCGATCCAGGTCGTGCGGAACAGCAAAGCCAATGAGATCGGCCTGGGAGGAATAATTCGTCCGTCGTTTCTTTTTGCCGGGCCGCGATTGTTGCAGAAAGCGCCTCAGAGGGTGCGGGAGGAGCGGATTTTGTTTGGCGGGGAGACGGCGGGGGAGCCTTAGAAGCGGCGGGGTTCATCGGTTTGGGATTCGGGGGCAATCGGCGGAGGAAACGGGCCGGCGAGGGGTGCGAGCCATTCCAAATCGGAGGGGCGGCGGTACTGATAGCAGAGAAGGGCGAGTTGGTTATGGGCGGCGTCGTGCTGGTACCGGACATGATAGTGGAGGCAGCCGCGTAGGATTTCGGAGTAATGGTAGCGGCCGAAGAATGAGCGACGACGCGCGATGATGCGGTCATTTTCCTCTATGAAAAGCGGGCCGGGCAGACGCGGATCGGCGGCCAACGCCGCGAGTGCCCAATGGCGAGGGGTTTGAAATCGTTTGAGGGCCATATCGGCGAGGGAGACGAACGAAAGACAAAGTCTTCGGCGGGAACGCGTGAAGGTGAATTGTTTGAGGCCGGCATGGAATGCGGCGTGCTCGAGTTCGAAAAAGGGAGGGGAGAGGAAATGGAGGTCGTAGCAACGCCACGGGCGGGGATGATGGAGGGGATGGAAAATGAAGCCGGCCATGAAGCGGAGCAAACGGCTTTTCATTTCACCGAGCGAACCCTGGCCGCGATGGAATTCGAAAACGCCGAAGAGGTCCCGTTGTGGGGAAAGATAGAACGTGAGACCCATCGTCGAATCGTCCGCCATTTCATAAACTGCCGCGGACCAACCCGGGGGCAGATGGGTCAAGGATTCGCTTTTACGGGCGGACTTTCGAAGGGATGCGGAGCTGTTTTCGAAACGCCGGTGGATTTCTGCGAACTCCGGTCCTCCTCGGGGGGGGGTCGTCCATTCGCCGATCAACCGGACGGTGGCATCGTCTTCGAGACGGATGCGGACCACTCCCATCCGTTTTTCATGGAAGGCGAGTTCCCAATCGGCCGGGACGTCAAAGGAAACTCCTTCCCAGGCGAAGCGACGTTCAAGGGGGGGGGTCACGCGAGGGTTTTGCCGTCGATGGTACCGATTTCGATCTTGATTTCGCCCTTGCGGGCGGAGCGTTCGAGCTGTCCATCCTTGATCCAAAAGACCACATCGGAGGCGGAGAGCATTTTCATATCGTGGGTTGCGGTGATGATCGTGATTCCGAGCGTCGCCTTCATTTCGCCGATGAGGTTGATGATTTCTTCGCCGGTATGGAGGTCGAGGTTACCGGTGGGTTCGTCGGCCAAAATGATGGAGGGCTTGTTGACGATGGCGCGGGCGATGGCGATGCGTTGTTGTTGGCCGCCGGAGACCTGGGAGGGGAGGTGATGGAGTCGGTGGCCGAGTCCGACGCGTTCCAGGGTTTCGGCGGCGTCGCGGCGGGCTTGAGCCGGAGGGACGCCGGCGAAAATGCGCGCGATCGCGACGTTTTCCAAAGCCGTCATGGTGGGGATGAGGTTGAAGGACTGAAAGACGAAGCCGATGCGGTGGCAGCGGACCCAGGCGAGCTGGGAGGGGGAGAGTTCGGAGAGGCGGAAACCGTCAATGAGAACCGAACCGGAGGTGGGCGTATCGAGTCCACCGATCATGTTGAAGAGGGTGGATTTTCCTGAGCCGGAGGGTCCCATGATGGAGACATACTCGCCTCGCGTGACGTTGAGGGAGATTTCGCGGAGGGCATGGACTTCCTCTTCGCCGCGGCGGTAGATCTTGCTGACGTTGCGGACTTGGACGATGAAGTCGTTTTCTTTCATTCTTCCACCCTCATGGCTTCGACGGGCTCTTTGCGGGCGGCCCAATAGGCGGGCGCGATGGAGGCGACGATGGAGAGGAGGATACCGATGAGGGCGGCGATGCCCAAAGCGCTCAGGGCATCGCCCCACGGGAAATGGGCCAGGGGGTAACGGCCATAATGGATCGTGGCGATCAGGATGGCCACGACGAGGCCGATGATCATGCCGAGGAGGGTTCCGAGGAAGCCTTGGAGGGAGGATTCGATGAAGTAGGATTTGACGATGAACGAATCGAGGGCTCCGAGGCATTTGAGGGTTCCGATTTCTCGGATGCGTTCCGTGACGGACATGAGCATGGCGTTGATGATTCCGACGAGGCAGGTGATGAGGGAGAGGACAATGAGGAGAATGGTCATACTGTCCACTCGGGACGCGCTGAAGATATCCACACCGGCCTTCTGGAGGAGGAGGTTAAGGTCGTCGAGGTTGAGGGCCACGAGGGCATCGGTGACGGACTCGGTGATCAACATATAGGTGAGCAGGGCGATGGCGAGCACAACACCGAGCATGGTGATGGCGGAGCGGAAGATCCGTCGGCGGACGCCGGCCCAGGAAACCTGGAAGGCGACGCTCCAGGGAATGGGGTACTGGTCGGGGATTTCCCGGCTGGAGGGGGAGAGGGAGGGCTCATCCACGGCGAAGTCTCCTCAATTGCGGTTGAGGTCGATTTGAATGGGGGTATCGAGTGCGAGGGAGAGGATCATGGCGAGAGCGACCATGATCAGTTCGCCGGCGATGAGGCCGATGAAGAGACCACGGGCGCGGTAATAGGTGGCTTTTCCGCCGTAACGGGTGACAAGGGATTTGGCCAACCATCCGAGGAGGATGGAAAACCAGTAATAGCGCATGATGGGGTTGACGAGCATGATCAGGCCGATGGGGTGGGGGAGCCAGAAGAGGCTTTGGCGAAGGTAGAGGAGAAGGGCCATGGCGATGCCGCCGGCAATCACCCAGCTGGCTTCGGCGGAGGTGGGCAAGGGGGGCGTTTTCGTCATGGAGGCGATTTTATCGAAGAGAGACTTCGGGAAGCTTGTATAGAACCAGCCGGACATGTTATCAGCGCCCTTGGAGTAGGAGAGCATCAGAGCGGTGGCGATGGAGATGACGGCAGCCAGCAAGATGGCGAGGATCATGGCGCCATGGAAGCGGAGGCGAGAAAGTCGGAGATCGTCTCGCAGCTTGAGGCTGTTGGCCATGGCGGGTGCGATGAAGGTTTTGATATCGAGGAACAGGATGGAATAATAGACCATCAGAGGCGCGAGAAGAGAGGGCGCGGTGGCGGGACGGTGCATACCGAGGAAGGAGCGAATGAAGTGGAAGGGGCTGGTCCAGGCCTGGAAGCCGAGGATTCCGCCTTCGGTGACGGCGCGGACGAGTCCGATCGTGATCACGAGGATGACGAAGAGGGCGAAGAGGGAATGCCAGAATCCGGCCCCCATGCTGCGCCAGAGCAGAAGGACGAGCCCCGCGAAGGAGGCGAGGAAGATGATGGAGGCGAGGCGAAGTTCCTGGCGCTCGTCAGGGTCCAGTCCTTTTGTGACGGAGGGACGGATGGCGCAGAACAGGTAGCGGCGGCATTTCCAGAGAACGACCGACGCAAAGACCATGAGGGCTCCGGCTCCTTCGGCTGTTCGGAAGCTGAAGGTGTACCACCATTCTTCGGGAAACGACTGTTCGTTGACACCGTGGCCGAGTCCGACGAGGATCATCAGTTGAACCATATAGAGAACGGAGAAGAACCAGAGCGAGAATGAGACCTTGGCGGGGATGAGG
Source organism: uncultured bacterium (assembly GCA_938038445.1). Lineage (GTDB taxonomy): Bacteria > Verrucomicrobiota > Kiritimatiellia > CAIKKV01 > CAIKKV01 > CALHRZ01. The sequence continues at coordinate 72,914 of CALHRZ010000019.1, forward strand.
AAGGTCAGGCCGATCATGGTGAAAAAGATTGCGGATTTCGCGCTGGGCAGAAGAGCCTGGAAGGGGGTGTTGTCGATATAATCCTTCCATACGTTATGGAGGTCGAAGGGCTGAATATTTTGGACCCAACCGGTTTTGCAAAGGATATTCCATCCGAGCACGAGGGCGGGCACGGCGAACCCGACCCAAAAGAGGCCATTCCGAAAGAGTTCGGGAACGCGGCCGGGTTTCGCGTCTTGAGCGCCGGCGAGGAGTTCGGGCAGTTCGGTGAGTGGGTAAATGAGCTTTTCGTTGTAGGCCCATTGGCGGAAAATGAGGACATTGAACGCGAGGAGCATTGCGTAGGTGAGGGCCACGAGCACCATCCAACGGGTCAACGGCAACAGCCAGTCGGACCAGGGGACATCGCCCCAGAGGTAACGGGTGAAGGTGGCATCAATGGCCGGAAGCAATGCGCGGGAATTTCGGAGAGCGGAAAAGGTATCCTCGGGCGTTTCGGTCGGGAGACGGTTTTGGATTTCCTCGAGGGTGTTACGAAGGGTGTGGATGGTTTGGGCGATTTCGAGGTTGCGGAGAGCGAGTTCACGGAGTCCTGAACGTTGTTCGGTTTCTTTTTTCAGCTGACTGACTTTTTTGCCCAAAGCGAGCACCTGGGCGTCCAAGCGGCGGATTTCGTCTCCGACGGCGGAGCGCCGGGCATCGCTCAGACGGCTTAACTCCGTTTCAAGATCGGCCCGTTGGCGGGACAGGGAAACGAGTTCGGCGGAGAGTTCGTCGCGGCGCCGTTCGAACGGGGTGGAATCCGAGACGGCATAAAGGGCGAGGGAGGCCTTTGAGAGCGCGTCGGCAACGGTTCTCTGCCGCTCGGTTGAAAGCCGGGGGCGATCGCGTTCCTGCTTTACGATTTCCATGGCACGGTGGATTTCCGCGAGCACCCGGCGACCGGCGAGGAGACGACGGAGCCGTGCCATATAGCCGACGAAATCATCTTCGCCACGGATGGGGATGAAACCTGGGAATGCACGGAGAGGGGGGGGGAGGCCGCGTCGGAAGACATCCACCTTATCAAAGGCGTGTTGTTCGAGGCGGGCGAGCTCGGCTTTTCGGGTTTCTGCTTCCCGTCGTTTGGCCTCGAGTTGTTCGGCAAGGAAGGGGAGCGCCTGTTCTGGGGTGGGGGGGAGATCTGGGGGGCGAACCAGCGCATGCCAGTTCTGGAGAGCGCGGCGAACAGTTTCATCGGCCTGTGCGAGGTCGGAGCGAAGGGCGGCGAGTTCCAAGTCTCGTTGTGGGGAGGGGGGATCGGTTTCCAATTTCGCGAGGCGGTTTTTGCGGGTCTGAAGCGTGGCGAGAGCTTGAACGGTTTGGGCGGCCGTGTCGTGGAGTGTTTGCCATTGTTGGGATTCGTCGCGGGCTACGCGGTAGGCGGCGGCGGCCTTTTGGATACCGGGTACTGCGACAAAATACGCGTCGTTGAGGAAGGGTTCGACGTAACGGTTCCATTCCGTTTGGTCGTTATTCCAGTGCCGGTTGAAGAGACTGCCCATGACGGGGATGAGTTGGTCGGTGAGGCCGAAGGTTGAGACGCCAGCCGAGACGAGTCCCATGGTGAAGATGACGAGGGTTTCTGCGACGGTGAAGGGACGGAGGACCCGAAGGAGACGTGCGGCCGGGTTGAGGAGAAGAACGGTGATGAGGAGGAGGACGTAAGGGAGTACGGGGATCTGAACGGAGCTGATATAGATGTTGTGGCGGTTCCCGAAGTAAACGGTCAGGATGGCAAAAAGGACGGTGAAGAGGGCACCGAGGAAGACGGCCCGGAAAGTGATCCGATTGGTTTGTTCGTTCATGGAAGGTCCAGGGGTTGCATCGGGCTAATAGAGGAGCGGGGCGATCATTTTGGTCAGGATGGTGATGGCGATGGAGACCATGGCGGTCAATCCCATGCCGCAGGAGAAACCGGCCATGAGCACGGTGGCGTATTTGAGCCACACGTCGCCGATTCGTTTTCGGATGTAGAACCGGCCTACGAGGGCGCCGCAGAGCTGGAGGATGAGAGCGCCGGGATAGGACTCGCCGAGGCCGCGCACCATACCGAAGATGAGAAGGGTGGGGAGATTAAACAGGGCGAGAAAGGCGTAGGTGAAAACGCCGGAGACGGTTCCGGTAAAGAACCATCGCCATTTCCACGCTTCCATGAAGAGGGACCCCCCCTCCATTGTTGCGCTGTAGGTGAGGGAAGCGTTCTTGGCCTGAAGGTCCCACATCATTTGGGCGAAGGGGTAAGCTTCGGAAGGGACGGGCGCCATTTGCCAGAGAACCTGCGAAAAGATGAGGGAGGCGATGATGATGATGGGGACCACGATGATTTGGGTTTTGATTTGGCTGACGATTTTGGTGCCGCAGAGTTCCATGACGCGGAATTCTTTGGCGGCGAAGCCGTAGTTTGGAATTGGAGCGGGGGCGAACCAGATGCGGACACCGCGGTAGCCGGAGAGGATGTAGGTGGCTTCGCGGATGAGGGGGATGGTGACGTGCTGGCCGCAAAGCCCTTCCAGTTTTGCGGAGGCGTAGGAGATGAGGGGGGTATAGACGATCGCGTAAAAGACGAAGAAGGGCCATGGGAAACCGGGGACGAGAATACAGGAGAGAATGATCCAGAAGGCGCTCGTGAAGAGATAGATGCCGAGCGCGATGAAGATGGAAAAATCGCCGCGTTTGACGTTGTTTGTGACAAGTCTCCGCCAGGCAGAGGGTTCTGCTTGGAACGGGGCGTTGGAGAGGGAAGCGTGTTGTTTTTCCCGCCGTTTTTTGAGGAGGGTTTCGAAAATCTTCCAGAAACTGATCAAGGTGACGGCGATGGTGAGACCGACGGAGAATGAAAGGTAGAAGTCCACCGAATTGCTGAAGACCGTATCGATGAACTGCATTTGGGGCGTCCAGTTGGTCAAGATGCCCCGGGCGTGAAGGAAGGGATTGAGAATCATGGTGAAGAGGACGCCAAAGGCGCCGCCGATTACGGCCCAAAAGGGCATGACGGTTCCGAGGAGGAAAGCGCCGAGGTCGAAGGTCAAATTGATGGGGGTAGCGGGGAATACACGGCTGAACTGTTCCGTGAAATCCACCCAGGGGATGGGGATAAGGCGGATGGGTTTGGCGAGGAAGGCGCCGGTGACGGCTGGAATCCCGATGTAGAAGAAGCCGAAGACGAGGCCGAGCATCCCCCCGATGGAGAACCAGCGCCATCGCCAAGGCTGGCGGTTTTCCTTTGATTCGGTCAAGGCCATGATTCCGGAGGCATCTACGGGAGCGAAGGGGAAGGGAAGTTTTTCCACATCGTTGGTGATGCGGTAGAGGACATAGCCGAGGCCGTAATGGTCGAGCCGATGGATAATGACGGCCAGGGAGGTGAGAAGGATAGGGGGAAGCCACGCCCGGGTGAAGAAGGTACGTCCAGCCGCTTCGATCTGGTCGGCGGAGGGGGCGAACCAGGGGGGGATGTCCTGGGCGACTCCCATGGCGCGAGCGTATTCGGATTGGACGTAGTACTGGTTCCAGAGCAGGCCTTGGAAGGGGGAAGCCAGGGTGAGACCGGCCATGTAGTAGAGGACGTACACTTCCTGCATGCGCAATTCTTTGAGGGAGCGGCGGGCGATTTCCGCGAAGATGATGATGGTGACCCATCGGGCGGCGGCGCCGATATGGGCGCCGCTGCCGGCGAAAAGGGCGAGGTACATGGAGGCCGGCATCATGACGAACCCGAGGAACAGGGCGCCGATCGCCGTTTTCCAGGTGAAGCCGTCCTCATACGTTTCGGGCGGCAGCATTAGGTTTCGGTATCGCTCGAGTTCTCGATCTTCGGCTCGCGACATAGCGGGGGGTCCTCGCTCCGGCTCAGGCGAACGATTCTGTGCCTTGTTGGATGTACAGGGCATGTTGCGCGGCGTCGAGATTCCGCCACTGCATCATGTGTTTCCGCAGTTTTTCAAGAAACGGTTTGTTGGTGCTGATCCAGTTTGTGTCCTGGCCGCTCAGGCGGTCGGTTTTCATGGTCACGCGGTAGGACTGAACGAGGGGATCGTAGGCGGCTTCAAACCGGGTGCGCTGCGTCACGCCGAGGTCGAAGGGAGCCAACGCGATTTCGTAGACCAATCGGTAGAACGGGCGGCCTTCGGCATCGGCACCTTTTTCTTTTCCCACGCAGCGGGCGATGAGGTCGCCCATGGATGCCTCGGTGTACTGACTGAGGTATTCTTCGAGATAGCGCATGATTCCGGGGAGGAGGGACTCCTGATAGATGAAGGGGAATACGACTTCCATTCGGTTGCCGTCGGTCGCGGGCATGGACCATTTGCGTTTGCCGGAGGGAACGGCGGCCTTGGTGGCGACCACGGCAGGGTAAAGGGTGGAGAGCAGGACGACCGCAATGGTGAAGACAATGACGTATGCGACAGCGAGCGAGGAGAAATTGAGATTGATGTCGCTGACGAGGCCGAGGCGGTTGAGGCCGAGACTGAGAAACTGACCGATGAGGTACCCGCCGACGGAGCCGATTACGCCGTACACGAAGGATTCGGCGAGGAAGAAAAGTCCTATGTGGGTGGGATTGAGGCCGACGGCGTTATAGATGGCGATTTCCCTTTTTCGTTCAAAGACAGACCCCAGCATGGTGTTGAGGATGATGGTGCTGGCGATGAGAAGGGGGATGATGAGCATGGCGAGGCCGCCGATGGAGGTTCGATAGTTCGAGCCGATGTAGAAAATGCCGGGTTTGTTTTCCCGCCCTTTTCCATGCTCCCCGACAACGAAGGAGCGCCGGCTGCCCATAAAGAACTTTGCGGCGGTGGCGGTCAAGAGATCATCGACGGCCTCCCAGATGGTCGAATCGTCCCGCAGGCGAATCGACAGACTGTACGGGAGGGCGCCAAGGCGGCGGGCGGTTTGGGCGGGCATGAGGAGAAGAGCCGAAGTTTCCACATAAAAGACTCCGGATTCGTCCATTTCTTCTTCCGACATGCTGCGACCGGTGTCACCGCTGTCCGCCATCATTCCGGTGACCTGGCGGACGAGGTCTTTGATGGGGATGAGGGGGCGTTCATTGAGATCCGTGATGGTTCGGAAGCGTTCTTCATCCAGAATGCCGATGACCCGATATGGGCGGCCTTGGATGAGGAGACGGGCGGTTCCGATCGTATCGGGTGTGAGGTGAAGGACGCGGGCGAGGCTGGCGGGGACGATCACTTCGTTTGCATCGTCATGCGTGAAAAAGCGGCCGGCCACAATCGGCATGGGCTGAAGAAAGCCGTCCTCAGCGGCCATCAGGCCGAGGATTGCTTCGATCTGGGCGGAAGCACCTGTTTCTGTTTCGACCCGGAGGGGGACGGCGACGCCGCTGACCTTTTCGGGGAGCCACCAGTGGCGTTCGATGATATCGGCACGATGGGCAAACATGGCTCGGATGGCGTTATAGGTGCCGTCGTCCATTCGGGCGTTTCCGGGCCAATGGAAGAGGATGCCGGTGTAAGGGGCTTCGGGACCTCGGCTGACCAACGTAGGCGCCAGGCGCCTGGAAATGCTGGTGAAGGAAAGCATGGTAAACGTGACGAGCACGATGGTCGCGGTGGTGAGGGCCGTCCGGATTCGGCGTTTTTTCATATTGTTCACGCCGATCAGCATGGCCTGTTGACCGACGGTTGAAACCCCCACTTCGGTGTATTCGGAGGCGGACAGGGTTCGGACGAGCATTTGCATCTCGCCTTCGAAACGCCCGTGGAGGATGAAAATGACGAAGAGTCCGAGCGCGAGCATCACGAAACCGAGGAAAATCGCTTCGGGATACTGGGCGATACGGAAGGCGGGATGGATGAAACGGAAGAGGAAAAACGTTCCGACGAAGAGGGCGGCAAAAAGGCCCATTTCGGCCTCGATCCGAGAGACGGTGAACAGCATTTTTTCGAGGAAGAAGCAGAAGGGGAGCAACAGGGCCATGTAAAAGAGAACCGCCTTGAGCATGTCGTTGGTTGTTGCGGCGGTTTGTTCATACGATTTCACGGCGGCGCCGAGCGCAGCGGCCAATTCGCGGAGATAGGCGACATGCTGATGGTTTTTGATGGACTCTTCCGCGCGTTGGGAGGCGTTTCGTGCCCGGCGGAGGAAGTCTTGAGCGAGTTCATCGGAGACCCCTTTCATCCCGCCGAGGCGGTGCGCGTTGAGGAAGATCATGTCCCGCACGGCATCCCAGAAAAAGTCGGGGTTCATTTCGCCTTGGCGGAACCCGATGCCTACGGGATTTTCAGGGGAAGCGTTCAGGGCCAGTCGTTTATTGGATGTGATCAACTTGATGCGTTCGTCGGGGTGGAGGTAGAAAGCGCCTGGGCCCGTGAGATCCATGGGAAGGGATTTGCCGGCGGCATACAAGGAGGCGATTCCCATCATTCCGAACCGACGGGGGGAAGCGTTTTTGACTCCCGAGAGAAGAAGATAGGGACGGGCGCTGACGTCAATGGACCGGGAGCCGATGAGAGAGGAGTCTTGGAAGGAATAGACGGGGAATTCTACAGAGGGAAAGAGTGCGAAGCGACGGACGGGCGTTCCACGACTGACTTGGGAAAGGACTTTCGAATGGCTTTCCCCTGCGTCGATGACATGGTCGACGGAAATCCAATCGGGCGCAAGCCGGTATGCGGTACTGGAGAGCGAGAGTTTTTCGCGGAGTCCATAGAAAATCGCTGAGGCGCGTTCGTCTGTCAAAGCGGTGTAGATGTTGGGAATTTCGCCGCTGAATCGGCGGGCTTCGGCTGCGTAAAGGATGACCAAACTACCGGGGACGGGAATTTGAGGAAGAACCGATGCGGCGAATTCGTCGAACTTATATGTTTTGACTTGTGAGGACCAGAAGGCGAAGTCCTGAGGCGGGCGGGTGAGGTCGGTGGAGCGGGTGATGGTTGGATCGTCCAGCAGGGCTTTCAGGAATCGTGGGGCGAAGGCCATTATTTCCGCAAGGTTTTCATAGGGGAGGCGGTCGAACCGGTCGGAGGGGGTAAAAACAGAGCCGAATCCGGCAAAGGGCGTGTTGAGGCTGAAGGCGGGGGTTTGTCCGGCGGCATGGAAAAAGCCTACGGCAGGGGTTGCGGTGCGGATAAAATACGGCTCCGGCATTCCTCCGACGAAAGTTAAGGTGTCTTCGAGGAGATTGGGTTTCCCTTCCGTAACGACTTCCGGAAGGGAGCGTGCGACGCGGACGGCATTGACCCCGAACGCGGGGGCCCACCGGCGTCCGGAGGCGGCGCCGGACTGAGACGAAAAACCGATCCATGGATTGTCGAACGTCAGTTCGAGCGTCAAAACAAACGGGACGGTATAAGGCTGGGCGGCTTGACGGATTGCCGCGTTTCCAAGGCTGATTTCCAGATCCTGGCGGTCCAGCTCCGCGGCTCGGCGATTGGTCTGCACAATATCCCGCACATAATGGCGAAGGATCTCGCGTTCCTCCTCGGAGAGGTCGCCGAGGACTGTTTTGACCCCCGCTTTGTTGAAAAGGGTCAATACGTTGACGAATTTGGCTTGCTGGACGGCCATTTCCGCGAGGCGGGTCTCGATCGCGTGGATTTCTTGGTTCAACCGTTTCGCTTCGGTTTCGTTTTCCTGATCCCGAAGACGGCGGGCATCCCGGATGAGCCGGTCTTTTTGCTGTTCGAGTCGGGCGCGGTCGCCCTTTAAGCCGTTGACGTCGCGCTTGGCGCGAGCGACGATTGGTTCTTTTATCGTGATGATCCGGCCGACGGAGTCGTCGGTCAGGGAACGCCACTGAAGGAGCCGTTCGGAATCTTCTGCGTCGCGGGTCCCGTCGAGAACGAGACGGGAGTAATAATCAACATAAAGTTCCTCGATCCGGAGATCGGCGGCCAAGACGTTGCGGACGGTTTCGATTTCGCCGGGGGGGGCGAGCAGGTACCAAGCCAATGCGCGTTCGCCGAGGAAGTACTGGGTATGGGCGTTGACGGCGGCGAGCATGATGGAACGGGCCGGCCGATTTTCTTTGAACGATTCCAAGAGGCGGGTTAAGAGGTAGAGATTTGCGCCGGCGCGAGCACTCTGCCCGAGTCCGGGAACCACATTGTTGCCGTCGATCGGAGCGACAAGGAGCGGCATTTCCCGGGCGAGTTGAGGATCGGCACCCGGCAGAATGACCCAGAGAGCGCGGGCGTAGCAACGTTCCCAGCGGGAGGGTTCTGACTCGATGCGCGCCGTGAGGGTTTTGCCGGAGGCCAGGGCTTCGCGGAGGATGGCGGCCTCGGCGGGTTCGAGGTAATAGCGGGGGACTGCGACCTCCGAATTGGAGACCTTGGTGGTGGCTTCGCGATGTTCGAGATTTTCCTCGCCGAGGAAGAGGAAACCGCGAAGTCCGAACCTTAACAGGTGTTCCCATGCGGCGCCTGAATTGAACTCCAGGACGCCGATGCCGTTGTGCAGGGGAATGCCAGAGGCGGCTTGGAGATCGGGAATATCGCCGCGGCCGAGGTAAATAAGGGAGGCGGTGAAATCGGGCGTTGGAAAGTTGCCGGGGCGCAGCCAGGTAGGGTGCATGGCGTGGAGCGTCAGGCGACGCCCATTGGGGAGGGTCAGAGCCGCAGGGCCGGGAATAAACCGCATGGCGGGAAAGCGGACGGCTCCATGGGGGAAACCGGTTTCGGCGAACAGGCGTGCGATTTTTTCCTCGAGGGCGGCATTTCCGGGAGACCCGACAGAACGATTTTCAAATCCCTGAAAAAAGGCGTTCAAGGATTCCCGGAGGGCGTGAATCGCGTCGGGATCGGTCCAGCGCGGGGTTTTTGGGGCGGATGCCCAAAGGGCCGACGCCAGAAAACCTGCGGTCCAAAGGGTCCACAGAAACGATTTCACAAGGGCAACTCTCCTACGGGATGATGAGGGTAATCAGTTTGCGTTCCGTCAACTGACGAAGAAAAGCGGCCACCATATATTCCGCCTCTCGCCGGTTGTTGCGGTATCGGGCCACGAAGGCATCCAGAATTTCCCGGACACTTCGCTCGCCGTTGATCTGTTCGAAGACGAAAGAACCCAGTTCGTCCAACTGGACGCGTTTTTCGAGGATGGGCGGCATGAATCGGGCGAAGAGCCCCGGTTTACGGGGCGAGCGGATGACGAGATGAAGAGTACCGTCGGCCTGTCGCTCGATATGGACACCCCCGTTGATCATCGGCCGGGCTTCGAGGGAGCGGGCCCGGTCGAGGGTTGGGCGGGGGAGGGACGGAGCGGTCGGTCGCAGGAGGCTCAATGGATATCCTCTCCGATTCCTCCGACGCGGATGTTCAAATTCTTCCGTGATTCGATCCGGTCAATTTTGCCGTCGCGAATCCAGAGAATTCGATCGGACACGTCGAGCATTTTCATGTCATGGGTTGCGGAAATCACGGTGACGTTGTCTTCTTCCTTGAGCTGGCAGAGCAATTCGATCATTTCCCGTCCCGTCTTGACGTCCAGATTGGCCGTAGGCTCGTCGGCCAGGATGATGACCGGGTTATTGGCGATGGCGCGGGCGACGGCGACGCGCTGTTGCTGCCCGCCGGAGAGTTCGTAGGGCCGGTGAAATATACGGTTGCCGAGTCCGACCCGTTCCAGAATGCCGGCGGCCTTTTCTCGAGCTTCGTCCTCCGTGAGCCCGGCGAAGATCATGGGGAGCATGACATTTTCGAGGGCGGTAAGAACGGGCAAGATGTTATAGGTCTGGAAAATGTAGCCAATTTTATGGCAGCGCATCCACGCCAGTTCGTAGGAGTCGAGCTGCGCCACATCAATTTCATCAATAAAAACCATGCCGGAGGAGGGGGCGTCAATGCCGCCGATCATATTGAAGAGAGTCGTTTTGCCGGATCCGGACGGGCCCATGATGGAGAGGTATTCACCCCGATAGACGTCGAGTGTAACGCCGTCGAGAGCCTTGGTGACGGTTTCTCCCGATCCATAGTAACGTTTGACGTTGATGGCACGGATTACGATATCGCGAGGCTGGCTTTGGGTGTTTTCCGTCAACGGCGGCTCCTGGCTTATATTCGCTGGGAGTAGTGGGATCAAAGGATATCACAGAGGAAACAAAAGTCAATCCGCGAAGAAAAAAAACGCGTGGCTCGAAACGTTAATTTCGGGAGTGCGAAGGGGCGTGGGGGGACGGTGGGGAATGAGGAAGAAGAGGAGGGGAAAGAAAGTCCCGCAGCCGGACGCGGAGCGCATCGAGTCCTTCGCCGGTTGCGGCGGAGATGGAAACGGCCTCCGGAAATGCAGCGCGCAATGCAGGCAAAGCGTTTTGCGCTTCGGGGCGGTCGCATTTATTGAGCACGACGAGTTCGGGAACAGCGCGCGCCCCGATTTCCACGAGGGTTTCCCGGACGATCTGGGCGTGTTCCGCTACGAAGGGGTGGGAAGCGTCCGCCACATGCAGGAGGAGATCCGATTCGACCAATTCATCCAGAGTGGAACGGAAGCAGGCGACCAATCCGTGGGGAAGGTGGCGGATGAAGCCGACCGTGTCGGTGAGGAGGACGAATCGGCCGTCTGGAAGCACCATACGGCGGGTTTTGGTGTCGAGTGTGGCGAAGAGGCGGTCATCCACGTAGGCATCGGCGCGGGCAAGGGCATTAAGGAGAGTGGACTTTCCGGCGTTGGTATAGCCCACGAGGCTGACGACCGGAATGTGGCGGTGGCGGCGGGTGACCTGACGGCGTTCCTGGATACGCGCCAGTTTTTCTTCCAGTTCGCGTATGCGGCGGCGCATGGGGGCGTTTCGAAGGGCGAGAGGGCTTTCCCCGGGGCCGCGCATCCCCGTTCCCCCTCCGAACCGGGGCTGTCGCTGGGAGACGGGAATTCGGGAGATGAGATAGCGGAGTTGGGCGAGTTCGACCTGAATTTGCGCTTCGGAAGACCGGGCGCGCCGGGCGAAAATCTGAAGAATCAATTCCGTCCGGTCTATCACGCGGATGCCCAACGCGAGGTCGAGGTTGTTGACCTGAATGGGTGAGAGGTCGTTGTCGAACACGACAAGGGTTGCGCCGGTTTGGCGGCAGGCGAGTTGGATTTCGGGCAGTTTGCCCGATCCGATAAAGTACTGGGGGGTAGGGCGATCCCGCCGTTGCGTGATGGCACCGACCACCTGAAGACCGGCGGTGTCTGCCAGACGCTCGAGTTCCGTGAGAGAGTCCTCCGCTTCTTCTCGTGTCTGCCGTCCGATTGCCGTTTGGACCAACAGCGCCTTTTCCCGCATAGCGGCACCCATTGCATGCAGGGTTGTCATGTCTTTAGTGTAAGGGGGAGTGCCGGCGAGGTCAATCGCGGATGGAAACCTTGCGGGAACCGGAAAGGCCACTCAGTTCCGGCGCGTACATGCCGGTGATTCGCGCGGGAAGGAGGCCAAACCGGCCGGGAATTTCAGCGCGCATTCGGTACCGAAAGGAGTGAAGTCCTCGGGGGACCGAGCGAATAAACAGGTTGATCCGGTCGTCACGGAATTCGATGTAAGGCCAAAGTGGGACGGGCAGATAGCCGCTTCGGACCTCGACCGGTTCGAATCCGCCCGCTTTCGGATCTTCCACCATTAGATATTCGTAGTCGTTTTTGCTTTCCAAAGTCAGTTCGATTTCCACGATATCGCCGATGCGCACCAGGTCCGATTCCCTCAGCTCCTCCCGTTTTTCGGTGGGCCGGGTGAGCGATACGGTTTGGCCGCGGGCATCGGGGACGTCCGAAACGCGGCTTTCGGAGACTATGCGGAAAAGGCGGCGGCGGAGACGGACTTCCAGCCCGGCTTCCGGAATGGGGTCTTCCAACGTGAAATGGGTGAGGTAGGCATTGAAGTAAAGGGGGCCACGGCCGGTTCTCAGAATCTCCAGAGTATGAGGACCGTCCGAAAGCGCGGAACCCTCCACCCGGAGGGTATTGGGGATTAGGAAAAGATTGTCGGGAGTGACGCGGACGGGTCCATCGCCCCAAGGTTGCCCGTCGAGTCGAAATTCAACCGTCAGGTCAGGCTTGTCTTCGCCGGAGGCGGTCAGGTAATCGGCCAGCGCTTCAATGCAGAGGGCCGTGTCGCGGGTGGAACGCCAAGCGGAATGGTGTTTGCGATGATTCAGGAGGTATTTGACAAGGCGGGAAGCGAGGAGAGGGGCGGATTGCGAGCGGGTCAGAAGCTTGAGGAAAGCGGCATGAGATTCCATTTCGTCACCGTACCAGAGCCACCAGGGGTAGTCGGCATGATTCATCCGGAGCCAAGCGGTCTGATTCTCCTCGTCCTGTTCGACGTATTGGGCGATCTGATGGATCATTTCATCGCGCGGACCGGCGAGCCCTTCGCGGTCGAGGGCGAGGCCGAGAAGGGCGAGGCCATAGAGGGAGAGATCCGCGCGGTCGCGGAGGAGGAAATCGCGAAGCGCGTGATGGGACTGGCCCGTTTCTGTCAGAACGGCAAGCACCAGGGCGTCCAGATTGTCGGCTTTCGTTTTGAGAGGCTCCTTCTTTTCGAGCGCATTGTTCAGCCAGAGGGCTTGACGATCGGCGTATTGGACGAGCCAACGGACACCGCGATTGAGCACGGGAGGGTCCACGGGTGCGCCGGCCTCACGGGCCCGGGAAAGGCCATGGACGATTTGGGCGGTCAAATGGGGGCAGGATTCCCCTCTCCAGCCGGGAAACCAATTCCAGCCTCCGTCGCTGTTCTGCATGTCGGCCAGGCGGGCAAGGCCGGTTTGGATGATCTCCTTCAACTCCTCCTCGTCGAAAACGGGGTTATGGTCGAATCGTTTCCATCCCTGGGCCCGATGGGCCGGGTCCCCCAGCTCCTGGGGATTAAGATTGGCTCGCGTTTGTTTTAAGGCGGCAAGGTTTACGCCGGTCTGTTGAAGGACGCGTTGCACGATAACAGCGGGGACAAACCGGTTCAGGGTTTGTTCCGTGCAACCGTGCGGGTATGTGATCAAATAGGGGAGTGCATCCACCAACGCGCCGGCCAAGGTGGGAGACCATCGAACGATCAGTTTCGTCTGCTCGGGGCGTCGTTCGTGTGGGACTGTTATTCCAAGACGCCCCTGTTCTTCGGGGGGTCGGAGGACACCGCTCCAGGATTCGGTTCGGAGGATGCCGTGCACGTGGACCGGGAAGCGCATCTGCATTGCATCCGATTCTTCGTCGGTCAACGCTTTCATGCGGACGATCGCTTCCCCTTCCTGCAAGGCGTGAACGCGCCAGTCCACCCGCGCTTCGCCTCCGGCGCCGACGGTCAGGCGACGGACGGAGGCATCGAGCGGGGCGAGGGTATTGCCTTCCAGTTCGAGAATGGCCTGAACGGCTTTCAAGGTTGGGAGACGGTTGTGGATATTGGCGGAAAGGACGACCTCATCTTTTTCGACGAAAAAACGGGGTGCCTGGAGGCGCAGGAGGAATTTTTTATCCGTGGTGAAGGTGGTTTCGGCTTCCCCCACTCGAGCGCCGCGGCCGAACAGCCAGACACGGGCCTTCCACTCCCCGAGATTTTCGGGCATCGGAACGACGATCTCCGCTTCGCCGTTTTCATCGGTTTCCAGCGAACCTGCCCAGAGGGCGGTATCGGCGAATTCCGTCCGAACGGAGGCTTCGACTGACCCCTCGAGAGAGTCCCCGTCGGGATTTGCGGCCTCTTCAAGAGAGTTCATTTCGCGAAAGGACGCGCGTTTTTCGCTGGGGGCCATAGCGGCAGTTGGCATACGGTCGGCGGCAAGGCCGGCCGTTGGGGCTCTGCGGGTTGCGCCCGGTGTGGGGGAAGGGACGAGAAAGGAATGATCGTCGGCGACGGTGCCTCCGAACAGGCCAATCGAGGCCATTGCGGCGGTTTTGGGAGGAACGACAGGGGGCTCTGTACGATCGGCGGAGGATCGGATATCGGGCCAATGATGGCGTTTCCATTTCCAAAAAACCGTTCGGATGTCGGGCACATTCGGTCCTCCGGAAACATATTCAACGGCGCGGTCATAGACCGTCAGTGCGAAGGCGGCTTGAACAGGGCGGCCGTTCGATCCTGTTGTCTGGAGGCGTAGGCGGTTCGGTTGACCGGGTCTGACGGAGGCTTGTTCCGCGTGGAGGGCGACGTTCAGAATCCGTTCCTCTGGGGGGACGAGGAATTCACAATAATCCGTCCAAACGCGGCCGCGTTGAACGGATACGGCTTCGACGAAGAAGTTTGGGCGGTCACCGGGTGTGACGGGGATCGTTCGGACCGCGGTTTTACCGGTGAGGCGGAGGGGTTCGGGTTGTGCGTATCGGCCATTTTGAGGTCGGAGGAAAAGCAGTACCGAGCCGTCGGGAATTTCGGACTGGATGAGGATGCGGGCGTCTGTGGCGGGGAGAACGATGGGTTGTTCGGGAATCAGGCGGAAAGCGGTGAAGTGGAATTCTTCGCGGGCGGGCGCTTCGCCGCGGATGGTGATTTCGGTGGTGTTCTCGACCGTGTGACCGCGTGTGTCGGTGATCGCGCATCTCACGCGATATTGACCCGGCTGAGCCGCGGAGAAAATGAGACGGTTCTCTCCATCTGCCGTTGCATCCTGCTCCCATTCTTCAATCGGCTGGAGGGAAACAGCGGCAGCGGAGGGGACCAAACGGAGCAGGTGAATGCGGGCGGTGCCGGCAACTGCTTTGCCGTCGGCCCGTCGGGCGGTGTATTGGATCTCAATCGGATCCCCGGTCCGGTAGAAGCCGCGATGGGGCCAGACGGAGACGTCGAAGGGTTTTCGCGCGGCGATGCATTGTCCGCGGCCGACGATGGTGCGGCGCGAGGCATCGGTCACTTCGGCGATGATTTCGTACCGGTGGTCGGTATTTCCAAACAGTTCGCGGTCTGGGGCGGTATCGAGAACGATTTCCAAAGCACCGTTGGGTCCGATGGGAAGACGGTTTTCTGCGACCAGTTCCGGAGGAGTTCTGGCGAACGGTTGCCAGGGCCGAACCGATTGAACGAAGCGTCCACGCAGGGTGTTCGGCGGAGGTTCGTCCGTGTAACGGCTGATCCAAGCAGCTCCGACGCCGTACAGCCAATCCCAGGGGGAAGGTGGATACCAGCGGGTGGTGTGGGAATAGCGGAAAATTTTGTAAGCGACGGTTCCTTCCTGGACGTCGGCACCGAAGTAATAGCGGGCCACAACGCGAATTTTGGTCGAATCGCCAAGCATTAGCGGTTCGTCGGGCGTTTCCACCCGCACCTCGAATTCCGGTTTTTTGTATTCTTCGAGGTGGAAATAGCCTGTGGTGGGATGGTCAGGGAACGCTATCGCATAGCGACCGAGCGTGGCATTGGAGGGAGATATCCATTCCCCTTGGATGCCCCCCCAGGCATCGGCCGTTGCAAGCGTTTCGAGCACTTTTTCGCCGCGCGGATCATGGATCAGGATGTGGATTTGGCGTCCTGCGAAAGGCGAATGGGTTTCTGGCAGATCGTAGTGAACGGGGGAGAACCACGCTTTGAAATGAATGGTTTGGCCGGGTCGGTACACGGGGCGGTCGGTGATGACAATCCCGCGGGACTCCGAGAAGAAGCGGTCTTCGTTCCCCCGGGACCAGAAGCCGCTGAAGCCGAGAAAGGCGAACCGCCCTCTTTCATCCGATGCGGTGAAAAGCCACTGCCAGGGGCCGAGCGAGTCTGGGGAGGTTCGAGAGAGAGTGGCGAGGCCGTTGCCATCGGTGCGGAGGGGGAGAGTATCCGTTTCGACTTGCGAGCGGCCCGAACGGCCGCCGGCTCCTTCGATCCAGCGGGTTCTGTAAGCGAACGCCTCGATGAAGGCATTTGGGATGGGTGTTCCGGTTTCTGCATCGGCCAGAAACAATAGGATGCCGTTGGTGAGCGGTTTCTGGACGAGGATTGTATCCTGAATCCAGAGAACGCCGTGGGTGGTGTTACCGTTTTCCATTTGGGCGGTGAGCCACCAGGCGCCGGGGGCGAGGGGGGGAGCCGTGACGGCAATGCGGCGGTCAAAATGGTTTGGAAGCGGTTCGAGATCGAGCGTCCATTCGGCGACAGGGGGTTGGAGGTAGCGTTGGCGGTCCGCCTCGATGAGGGTGTAACCGAGCGGCTCGATCTGAATTCGGCGCCAATCCAGTTCACGCGGCGCAGATTTTAAGTATTGGCGGACGTCATCCAGAAGCCGGCGGATATTCACGGATTGGGCCTGGAAGTGGACTTTCCGGCCGTTTCGGAATCGGAACGAAATGGAGGAGCGGCCGTCCTGGGGCTGGGACGGGAGGGGCTCCAATGTGCCCCAGTTACCGATTATTTGGTTTAAGCGGTTCTGTTTCCACTGGCTGTTTCCTGGACCGTATCTTTCGATGGACATTCGCCAGCATTCCGCGGCGGCAGTAAACTGGCGGCGATTCTCGTAAATTTCCGCAAGCATATTCCAGGCTTGTTCGCTTTCCTGCGGCCGAAGGGAAGCGCTTTCTGTCTCTGCCACCATCCGCCGGAGCAAGCGGATTGGGTTATGCTCCTCGGGGAGGGAGAACCGCCGGATTCCGCTGGCAAGACGAGCGATGGTTTCATCGTCCGAGAGGGTGTGAAGGGTGAAGCGATTGGTTCTTTCCTCATCCAGTTCAGAAAGCGCATGGAAGCGGATCATCCAATCGGCCAGCGTTTCCACACCGAATTGGCTGTGGACGAAGCGGGCCCACGTGAGGATTTGCCGGGGGGCGGTGGAAGGATCGAGGCGGGCGGCTTGATCGAGAAGAAACCGGACCCGTTCCCCGTCGTTCACGGCCTCCTCGAAACTTTTCGGAATGGCGTAGTAGAGGGGAAGGCCGTCGGGACCTACGGGAGCCCCGGAGGTGGAGGGGGGGCGATTCGGCTCTTCGCTCCATTCGGGGAGGGACGAAAGGTCTGTTTTGAGCTGGAGGGACCAGGAGAAGAGGGGGGAAAGGCGTCCCTCGAGGAGGGCGTCCGCGTAGTCGGCGAGGATTCGGGCAGTTTCCGGAGGAGAAAGGGAGCCAGGAGAGAGTTGTCGGGCTTGCTCCAATAGCTGGAGGGCGCGCCGCCTATCCCATTCCGTGGCGTCCACATACATGCCGCCCTCCCGGCGAGGTCCCCGATGAAAGCGGCCTTCGGCCAAAAACCCATAGTGCGGAAGATTCCGCCAGGCGCGGGCGATGGCGGCGAGAACGATGGGGGAGGTTGAATGCCGATCTGCGGCTTTTTCCAGGAACTCGTCGGCTTTGGAGAGCGTATTGAGGCGGCGGAGGCAATCGAGATGTTCCCGAATGGCTTGAAGGATTTTGGACGGGTCATGTTTGGCGGGAAATGGCGGGAGGGCGAACCATTCAAACGCAGCGGCCGCTTCGAGGAAACGGCCCTCCTTTTTCCATTGAAGGGCCTGGTCCCAGGAAGGGGTGGCTGGGGGAGTTTGTCTCAGCAGGAAAGGAAGGAAGGGAAGGAGCAACAATGGAAAGGAAATGAAACGCGATTTCATGGCGTGCCTTTCACTGTCCAAACGTTTGTCGGGTTTGGATTATTCGCTAAAAGAAAAGTTTTCGCCGTTCCACCATTGTTTCATGCGGTGCAGGGCATGGACGAGGTAAGACCGGTCGGGGGCGAACGTTTCGATTGTGAGGGTGCCGTTATAGTGAACATTCCGGAGCGCGGCAAGGGTTTTTGGCCAATCGAGCGTTCCGGTTCCGGGGGGAAGGTGTTGGTCTTCCCGGCCGTTGTTATCATGGGCGTGGAGATGGGTGAGGCGCGAGGAGAATCGGTGGATCCACTCCCACGGTTGACAATCGTTGAGATGGGCATGGCCGAGATCGAGGTGGCATTCGAGCTCCGGGAAGGCGTCGTAGAGGGGTTGGAGATGGTCGGGGGTGTCGAAGGGAGAGGCGGCGGGTTCCAGCATCAAGCGGACGCCGGCGTTTCGGGCAATGGGCAAGAGACGGGCAATCGATTCGGTCTGAAAGGCGATGCCTTCTTCCACGGAAAAAAGATGGGAAGGCCAGTGAGTGTGAAGAGTGGCTTTGGGGACGCCGATACGGGCGAACGTTTCGATGGCGGCAGTGGCAAATGCAATTCCGGCTTCGCGGAGGGAAGCCATGGGGGATCCGATGGGAAGGAACCAGGCCATGTGGCCGACCAGACCGATGCCGGCATGGCGGGCGGCTTCGCGGATGACCTTGGGATCGATCAGGTCGGGCATAGCGCGGTCGGGCTCGAGTGACAGGTCAAGGAAATCAAACCCTTGACGGGCGGCCCAGGCGATTTCCTCTTCCGGAGGGCGTCTGGGGTTATTGGGCATTCCGAATTGCATGGGACCACGCTAACCAATGGCAGGGCGGAGGGCAATTCTAAAGTACATCCCCGCAACGGGAGGGAGCCAAGAGACAGACTGATGGCGGAGGAGGCTTGGACAAGGAGCAGGACAGTCTAGAGGCCGCCTTCCATCTTATTTCGAACTTTCCATTCGAGGAAAATCTCTATGCAAGGAATACGGAGCGGAATTCCCTTGTCAAGCGGCATAATTTTTCGGGAGGGACGTTGGCGCGTCGAAGGGTGTGTTCGTAGAAGAGCAGGGGGTTGATCCTCGACAACGCCCAAGACCTGGAGGTTTCCCACCGCTTGACGGTGCGGCTGATGCCGATCGCATCAGGATGAGTATTTTGAATGGGACAACAGAAGTCGAGAGGGAACCGGGACTTCCGTTCCTGGTTCCCGTGTGTTGGCTCTTCCCAGTGTGCGGGTCCCCCCCGAAGCAAGTTGCTTTTCGAGCAGCAAAGTCCGTACGCCACGCCTTTCCGCCGAGAGAGCGGCGGCGAAGCCGGCTCTACCGCCGCCGATGGTGAGAAGGTCATACCGTTATTGAGGTTCATGTTTTCTTCGGCATAAAAGAGGTCCGATCTGTTTTTCGTATTTCATTCTTCGGGGAGGGGGAGAGATAACGTTCGGAAGGAAACACAGCAAGAAATATTAACCTAAGGGAAGGGCATGCGCGGAAAGACGAATGTTGCGTCCTGACCGAATCGGAGGTTCTCCCTTCTCTGCGGGAGAACACCGGAATTCACGAATCGGAAGAATGTTGAATGTTGAGGTCTGACCCTAAAAAGGGGGCCGCTTTTATTTTTTTCCTCCTGTTGATTTTAAAGCGGGCAAAGGGTATGATCGGCTTTGGTTTGAAACGCGGTGGATGTAGCTCAGTCGGTTAGAGCGTCAGACTGTGGATCTGAATGTCGGGGGTTCAAATCCCCTCATCCACCCCAGTCCGTTTACGGAGATTGAGGAAGTCGGTATTGGGCCGCAATCCGCGCGTTGGCGGCGGTCAATTGCTCTCGATTGAGAACGAGATCGATGTGGAGGTCGGAGATCCGGACGCGGTGGATAAAGCCATCCCGTTTTCGGATTTCCAGGATATCGGCCAGGCTTTGCACCGGTTCGCCGTTGACGTGGGTGACGACCGCATCGGAAATCTCCTGGTACCCTATGTTGATTTCATCGGGCAGTACGGCGACGAGCAATGGCACCCGTTCGCCCGACAAGGCGGGATCCTCCCGCCCGAGCAGGAAAAGACGAACCAGCCGCGCGTTGGCCCGCATGAGCCAATTTCCTCCGACCGCCCGCAAATAATCCCCCGAAAGATCGCGAAAAATAAATCCTCCTTCTATGAGCCAGGGGGGTGGCACGGGATCATAGACGGGAACGCGGCTCGGCAGGTCCGTCCAGGCGGACAGCGTGAGGGTGTCCCGGCGGAGTTCCCCGTTGCGTAAAACGGCGATGGGGATTTCATCGCCGGGAGATGAGAATGCGATTTGGGCGGAAAAGGGCAGGGGGCCAAGCCATTCATCCCGGTAATATCCTTGATGGTCGAGGTGGTGGCCATCCCACTCGAGCAGGATATCGTTGGGTTGGAGGATTGGAGCGGCCTTCGATCCTGGGAACGTGCGGACGACCAACACCCCTTCGGAGATGGATTCCGGAGCACGGAGAAAGGCACGGAGGGCCGGATCGGGAAGCGGTTGCCAGGAGAATCCGGCCGCGGCGGCGCCACGATAGGCGCCGGATTGTGCTTCGGCGGCGAATCGGCGCAGGGCGAGACCGGGGACCAACACGCCGAGGCGCGTCGAGTTTTCGTAGCGGGAGATGATCCCCGCGAGTCGTCCTTTGAGGAGAATGGGAGCGCCCGTCCCGTTTACAGGAAGCTCGGAGAGAAACGAAATCGCGGGAGTAGGGGGGACGGTTTCATCGGACGCTTCCATGATTCCTCGGAGAAGGAGTGCGGATCCCTTTTGAAAAATGCCTCCTTCGACAATATGATAAAGGCTCCCGTTTTCGCCAAGGGGAGGCTTTTCATCGATTTCCAGGGGCTTCAATGCCCCCTCAAAAGGGGTGCCGGCCACATCGAGCAGTGCGAGATTTCGTTCGCGGTCGGTCAAAAGCAAGCGGATGGCGGTAAAACGGGCGCTTTCACTTTGTCCAAGCTCCACGAGTGTGGAGTCTCGAACGAGCGTTTCGACGGTCAGAAGCCGATTGGAAGAGAGGGCGACCGCGTAACCGGCGCGACGTTCCGGCGGCTCTTTTTTCCAGGGTTGGGCGGGCACCGTTCGTTGCGCTGTCACCCGAAGGGGGAAGACGGAATCGCGCAACGAGTTTTCGCGAGTGGGGAGCGCGGGCTGAGCCGGGAGGAGACCGGCGATCCCGGCTACGGCCGAAAGGCAAGCGACGCGCAATGAAAGCCAGTCGGTCATGGCATTTGTTCGGAAGGGGGAAGGCGGCTCATGGCCGGCACACGGTAGAGTGCCGCGATGGCCGGCCATGAGGCATCGGCGGCATCGGCAGGGAGGACAAGGAAATCAGGCCGATCGTGGAAACGGATCACGTGGAATCCCTGAACGGGCGACTCCAGAGCAGGGGGCAGATCGTTTATGGAATGGATGGGACGATCATTGACGGCGGCAACGGCGCTGAGGAGGAAGGAATCGGCGTAGGCATTGACTGCATGGGGCAGACGGCCGATGAGCACGACACGCTCGCGGTCCAGCGCATGGAGGCCGTCGGCACGACCAAACTGCCAGGCATAGAGAAGGTGTTGCGCCTGGGGCATGTTGAGTTGGCGTTGAGTGGCAATAAGGAGTTCGCGGGAAAGGGGGGAGAAGATGAGGCCGCCGAGCACGAGGTAAGGAGGGGCGATATCGTACTGGCGAGCGAAACGGAAGTCCGGCGAAGGGGGAACGAGGGGGACGGCGATTCGGAGAAGGGCATTTGAACGCCAGAGGTCAAAAAAAACAGTTTCGCCGACCTGTTTTCGCTCAAGGAGTTCGATGAATTCGATGGGTTGTTTGCCAATCAAAATGGTCCCATCGTCGCGGATTATCGCTCCGTCGATGGCCAGGAGGACATCGCCCGGCAAGAGCCTGTTGGCGGCGCTTTCCCGTGGGTCGACGCGAGCGACGACGACTCCGGAGCGGTTGGTGGGGAGGCCGAGGGAAGCGCGGAGGGCGGGATTGCGAAGGGGGAGGTGCGCCACGCCGAGTTCGGGGTAGCCGTCGTAGCGGCCGTCCGCGATGTCATCAAGGAAGTGACGGATGACGGGGATGGGAATAGCGTATCCAATATTCTGGGCCCCTCGGATCCCCTGGAAGGCAACCCCGACGACGCGGTTTTTGTAAAGTACAGGGCCGCCACTGTTGCCGGGATTGATAGCGGCGTCAATCTGAAGAACAAGATGACTGTCCACGTCGCTATGAGAATAGGGCTGATAATCGATGCGGGAAACGACGCCCCGGGTGATGGAAAGGCGGTTTCCGCCGATCGGGAAGCCGACGGCAATGACCTGGTCATCGAGAGCGGGAAGCGCGCGACTGAGGCCGAGGGGACGAATACCGTCCCAGAAAGCGGAGTCGAGCACATCCAGAACGGCGAGGTCACAATCGTGTCCGATGAAGGCGACTCGGGCGGGAAAGCGGCGGGCGTCGCCCTCGCGCTGGACTTCGAGATAGCGGGCGTCGGAAACCACATGGGCATTCGTAAGCAGCCGTTGTTTTCGGCCATCTTGGAGAATAAAACCGGAGCCACTGGCTTGGGCAGGAGCGCTTTCCTGCCAGGGGAGCGTGAAGTTGGGGCGTTGAGCGGTGACGAGGATTTTGACGACGGAAGCCGACCAAGAGTGGGCGGACGTTACGCCAATCATCAGGCTCAATCCGATGGCGAGGAAAGGGGAACGGTATCGCACGTTGTGTCTTTAGAATTTGAGGGAAAGGCCGGCGGAAACTTCTAGATCGTTGAATTTGAATTCGTCCAGTTCTTGCCATTTATAGAAGTCGTAAAAACCCGTCAGATTGAGCGACAACCGGTTCCCAATCGGCACTTCGATTCCGAGCAGCCAGTTGAAGTAGAGGTCATTCCAGCCGCGACTTTCTTGATCGGTGTCCAGGAAATAAGGTTTTCGGATTCCGAGTCCTGCGAAGAGCCAGCGGTCCTGGAAGCAAAGGCTGCCGAAAGGGGTCAGAGCAAAGCCGTCCGTTTCCGCTCCGGGTCTGCTGCAGAATTCGAGGCCGAACTGCAGGAAGCCGGCTGCGTCGTGGTATTCGTAGGAGAGGCCGAACCCGACATCGTCCTTTTGGAATGGCCGGTTGGTGTAGGCGCTGTGGTCGCCGTAGTAGCGGGCGGACGCCGTAAGGGTGTGCCTTCCGGAAATGGTACGCGTGGTCTTGCCGCGGGGTGCGGCGGTCGTGGTGGAGGCGAGGACGGCGAAGAAGGCGAGAGCCAGAGGGGTGAAGAAATGTTTTTTTCTCATGGTGGATCTCCTAACCTTTTGATTATGCGGGAGGGCAACGTTGCCGGTCAATTCCGTAAATCTGTTTTCTTTTGGGCGACGCTTCTTTACGCCGATGCGGCAGGTGCGCAGAATGTTATGCGAAGGCCTCTGCAAAAAAATCGTAAGGGGTCTTGTTCCTCCCCCGTGGTTTGCTATCATTTCCCTTTTCGTGCGATGATTACGATCGTGGATTACAAAGCCGGGAATCTCACCAGCGTACGACTGGCGTTTGAAAAGCTGGGGGAACGAGCAGTTGTGACGGGCGACCCCGAGGCAGTGCGGGGGGCGGAGCGGGTTGTGTTTCCAGGAGTGGGAGCCGCTTCCTCCGCAATGGCCACTTTGCGGCGAACGGGGCTGGAGGAAGCGCTTTCGGAAGCGGCTCGTCGGGGGGTCCCTTTTTTGGGCATCTGTTTGGGAGCCCAAATTATTTTGGAACGTTCCGAAGAAGATGGGGGCACAATGGGGCTGGGCTTACTGCCGGGTACGGCCCGGCGGTTTGGTTTTTTCGATCCTCGGATAAAGGTACCGCACATGGGCTGGAATGCGGTGCGTCCCTGCAGGGCGCATCCCTTGTTTGCGGGAATTCCCGAGAACAGTGAGTTTTATTTCGTTCACAGCTATTATCCCGATCCATCGGCGGAAAACCTCCGGCTGGCGGTGACCGAATACGCCGGCTTCGAATTTGCGTCGGCGATTGGGCGTGGATCCCTTGCGGCGGTCCAGTTTCATCCTGAGAAGTCGGGACGGGTTGGGCTTCGGTTGCTGGCCAATTTCGCGCGGTGGGACGGTGGATGCTGACGCGGCGGATCATTCCTTGTTTGGATGTTCGGAACCGTCGGGTGACGAAGGGGGTCCGGTTTCAGGGAAACGTGGATTTGGGGGATCCGGTGGAGATGGCGGCCCGGTATAGCGCGGAAGGGTGCGACGAGCTGGTGTTTTATGATATTACGGCCTCGGCCGAGCATCGGCCGATTGACTTGGCGATGGTGGCCGAAGTTGCCCGGACGATTTCGATTCCTTTTGCGGTCGGCGGGGGGGTATCTTCGTTAGCGGACATGGAACGCGTGCTTCTCGCGGGTGCGGAAAAAGTGTCGGTTAATTCCCATGCGGTGCTTAATCCGGCGTTGGTGCGGGAAGGTGCCGCCGCATTTGGCCGGCAGTGTATTGTACTGGGGATGGATCCTGTGAAGGCGGAGGATCGGACGCGGTTTCCAAGTGGGTATGAAGTGACGATTCGGGGGTTCCGAACGCGGACGGGGCTGGACGCGCTTGAGTGGGCGCGGCGGGCGGCCGACCTTGGGGCGGGAGAGATTGTGGTCAATTCGGTGGATGCGGACGGAACGCGGGGGGGATTCGAGCATACGATTACACGGCTTGTTGCCGAGGGAGTGAGTGTTCCGGTTGTGGCTTCGGGCGGTGCTGGCCATCCGGATCATCTGGTGGCGGTGTTTCGGGAGGCGCATGCCGATGCCGCGATTGTTGCGGGCATTCTGCACACGGGCGAGTGGACGCTTGCGGCCATCAAGGAGCGGCTGCGGGAGGCGGGAATACCGGTGCGTCGGGTTTGGTGAAGGGAAGAGAAGGCGGAGAAGAAAGCCATGGACGTCAGCACATTGGAACGCTGGACCGTCGAACAGTCGGCCGAATTGTATGCGATCCGGAATTGGGGCAGTGGGTATTTTGATGTTTCGCCGGAGGGGGATGTTGTGGTTCGGCTGCCCCGCCTGGCGAATGGGGGAGCGACGACGGTTCGGCTTTTGGACATAGTTGAGGGATTAAAGGCCCGCGGGATGATGTTGCCGGTGGTGCTTCGGTTTGCGGACATCCTGGGCGACCGGATTCGGCAGATCAACGAGACGTTTGCGCGGGCGGCTCAGGGGATCGGATATCGCGGAGGGTATCGTGGGGTTTATCCGATCAAGGTCAACCAGCAGCAGCAGGTGGTGGAGGAGGTGGCCCGGCAGGGGCGCCGTTGGCATCACGGTTTGGAGGCGGGAAGCAAAGCCGAGTTGGTTGCGGCGCTGGCCTATCTTCAGGATCCGGAGGCCTATTTGGTTTGTAATGGATACAAGGACGAGGAGTTTATCCGGCTGGCATTGAACGCGCAGAAAATGGGGATGCATCCCCTGCTGGTTCTCGAGATGCCCGGCGAGTTGGAATTGATTCGGCGGGTGGCGGCCGATATGAACGTGCGGCCTGCGATGGGCGTGCGGGTGAAGCTGGCCTCTCGGGCGGGCGGGCGGTGGACCGAATCGGGAGGGGATCGGAGCGTTTTTGGGCTCAACACGGCCCAGGTGATGGACGTGGTCGAAGAGTTGCGGCGGCAGGGGATGCTGGATTGCCTTCAAATGCTGCATTACCATCTCGGGTCCCAGATTCCGAACATTGACCACATTCGCCAGGCGGTTGCAGAGGCGGCTCGTCTTTATGTGGAACTGGTTCGGGAAGGGGCTGCGATGGGCATTCTCGACATCGGGGGGGGATTGGCGGTGGATTATGATGGGTCCCACACCAACTTTCCGAGCAGCAGTAACTACGACCTCTTCGAGTACTGGTCGGACGTGCTGGAAGGGATCTTGCGGGTCGCGGATTCCGCCGGGGTCCCCCATCCGACCATCATCAGTGAATCGGGCCGCGCGCTTGTCGCCTACCATTCCGTCCTTCTCTTTCAGATATTGGATACGGCCCGGCTCAGTTCTCACCCACCACCGGCGGCGATTCCGGCCGATGCACCGGAGCCACTGCGCAATCTGAAGGAGCTGGCGGACCAGCCATTGACCGCGAAAAATCTTCAGGAGTGCTATCACGACGCCGTGTATTATCGGGACGAACTGCGGAATGGTTTTCTTCATGGAACGGTTCGCCTTCGGGATCGGGCAATCGGGGAACAGATTTTCTGGCATTTGGCCGATCGGGTTGTGAAAGAAGCGCGTTCACTGAAATATGTTCCGGAGGAAATTCAGAAGCTGGAGGTCGCGCTGGCGGACATCTACTATGCCAATTTCAGCGTCTTTCAGAGTCTGCCGGACTCCTGGGCGATCGGTCAGCTTTTTCCCATTCTGCCGATCCACCGCTTGAATGAACGGCCGTCTCGGTTGGCGACCTTTTCTGACATCACGTGCGACTGCGACGGGAAAATTGATCGTTTCATTGACTTGCACGATGTCAAGGAAGCCCTTCCGGTCCATTCGGTACGGCCGAACGAGGATTATATTTTTGGTGTTTTTCTTGTCGGGGCTTACCAGGAGACGCTGGGCGATCTGCATAATCTATTCGGCGACACCAACGTGGTCACGGTAGCCGCATCCCCCGACGGAATGGGATTTGAGTTGGTGCATGAGATCCATGGGGATTCCGTTGCGGACGTTTTGTCCTATGTCGAATATGACCCGAAAGAGATGGTGGAGCGGGTGCGGGAACTGGCGGAAAATGCGGTCCGAACAGGCCGGATCACTGCGGAAGAACGACGGGTAATTTTGGACGAGTACAGTGCGGGGCTTCGGGGGTACACCTATTACGAAACATGAGCGGGAGGATCCAAGCAATGAATCGGGTATTGATTATCGGGGCGGGCGGCGTGGCCAATGTGACGGTTCGGAAATGTGCTGCGTTGCCGGACGTTTTTCATGAGATCGTGTTGGCCAGTCGGACGAAAGAGAAATGCGACCGAATTGCCGCCGATCTCCCCCGTCCGATTCGGACGGCGGCGGTTGATGCGAGCGATCCGAAACAGGTGGGCGACTTGATTCACGCGGTGAAACCGCGTCTGGTTGTGCATCTTGCCTTGCCTTATCAGGATCTGGCCGTCATGCAAGCCTGTCTTGAGAAGGGGGTGGACTATTTGGATACGGCCAACTACGAGTCGCCCGAGGAGGCGCGGTTCGAATATCGGCAGCAATGGGCCTTTCACGAGCCCTATGCGGAGAAAGGGATCATGGGGTTGCTCGGGTGCGGGTTTGATCCGGGCGTGACCAACCTCTTTATCGCCTATGCCCTTAAGCATCATTTTGATGCGATTGAGGAAGTGGACATTATGGACTGCAATGCGGGCTCGCATGGGCTTCCCTTTGCGACCAACTTCAATCCGGAAATCAACATTCGGGAAATCACCCAGAAAGGGCGGTATTGGGAAAATGGCCAATGGAAGGAGACGGAACCGTTGGCGGTTCACAAGACATTCGACTTTCCAGAAATCGGCCCCCGGGAAATGTATTTGATGTATCACGAGGAATTGGAATCATTGGTGCGAAACATTCCCGGTCTCAAAGCGATCCGGTTTTGGATGACCTTCAGTGAGTCTTATTTGACCCATTTGAGAGTTTTGCAGAACGTGGGGCTTACCCGCATTGAGCCGGTTTTGTTTGAGGGGCGCCCGATTGTTCCGCTCCAATTTTTGAAAGCCCTGTTGCCGGATCCGGCGTCGCTGGCGCCGCGGTACACGGGCAAGACGAACATCGGCTGTTTAATCCGTGGCAGGAAAAACGGACAACCTCGAACGTACTACATCTATAACGTGTGTGATCATGCGGCCTGCTATCGCGAAGTGAAAGCGCAGGCGATTTCTTATACCACGGGGGTTCCGGCCATGATAGGGTCGAAACTCATTCTGGAAGGCGTTTGGCGGCGGCCCGGCGTGTGGAACACCGAGCAACTGGACCCGGATCCCTTCCTGGCCGATTTGAATCGGTTCGGATTGCCTTGGCAGGAGAAATTTCTGTGAGGGGGAGGGACTGGCGCACTCTGGCTTCGACCCCCTGCTTTGTCGTGGATATCGAGCGGCTGGAGCGGAACCTTCGCGTGTTGTGGGAAGTCAAACAGCGAACGGGGTGCCGGATTCTTTTGGCCCAGAAGGGGTTTGCGTTCTATCGGCTCTATTCGCTCATCGGACGGTATTTAGACGGGGTGTGCGCCAGTTCTCCGCACGAGGCGCGATTGGGCTGGGAGGAAATGGGGAAAGAGGTGCATGTTTTTGCGTCGGCATACAGCGAACAGGACATGGGGGACCTTCTGAAATGGTGTGATCATATCGTGTTCAATTCGCTGGCCCAATGGGAACGGTTCCGCGCGATGCTGGTCGGTGCACCGCGAAGCATCAGCGCGGGGCTTCGGATCAATCCGGAGTATTCGGAGATTACAACGCCGCTGTACGATCCCTGTCGTCCCGACTCCCGATTGGGGGTTCGGCGCCGTCATTTGGAGGGCCGATCACTGGAAGGGATTGAGGGACTTCATTTTCATTGTTTGTGCGAACAGAATAGCGACGTGCTCGAGCGGGTGTTGACGCGGGTGGAGCGACAATTTTCTCCGTGGATTGCCGGCCGCCGCTGGGTGAATTTTGGGGGCGGGCATCATATCACGCGGAGGGATTATGACCGCGAGCGGCTGTGCCGTTTGTTGGAGGATTTTCGGCGACGGTATCCCCACCTTGAGGTTTATCTCGAGCCGGGAGAAGCCGTGGCGTTGGATGCGGGGTGGTTGGTGGCGACGGTTTTGGACGTGGTGGAGGCGGACCGTCCGATTGCGATTTTGGACACTTCCGCGGCGGCGCACATGCCGGATGTTCTGGAAATGCCCTATCGCCCCCGGGTTGAAGGGGCGGGGGATCCTGGGGAAAAGGCCTGGACGTGTCAGCTGGCAGGATTGTCGTGTCTGGCGGGGGATGTGATCGGGGAATATAGTTTTGAGCGGCCGTTATCGGTGGGGGATCGCGTTGTTTTTGAGGACATGGCCCATTATACGATGGTGAAGACGACGACCTTTAATGGGCTTCGGTTGCCTTCGATTGCGATTTGGGACCCGTCAAAGGGAGTGTTGGACATCGTTCGTGAGTTTGGGTACGAGGATTTCAAATCGAGACTGGCATGATGCGAAGGGTACTTCCCTTTCTTGGATCGGAGTTTCCACCGGTTTCTCGCGAGCAGGCATATTTTGAAATTATTCCTGCGCCGATGGAAGTGAGTGTCTCGTATGGCAGAGGGGCGGCCGGCGGGCCGGCGGCGATTCTTGCAGCTTCCCAGCAGTTGGATCCGTTGGAGGAGGGAAGTTGTCCGGGAGCGGTGGGCATTTACACGGGTATGACAGTTTCCTGTCGGGGATCGGCGGCGGCAATTTTAAAACGAATTGAGGGGCGAGTTTTCGAAGCAATTCGGGGGAGGAGGGTTCCGGTCGTGTTGGGGGGAGAACACACCGTGACGTTGGGGGCGATTCGAGCGTTGCACCGGGCGGGGCAGCGTTTGGGGATTCTTCAACTGGATGCCCATGCGGATTTGCGGGATTGTTACGAGGGCAATCCGTACAGTCATGCGTGCGTGATGCGTCGAGCGGTTGAGGAGACCGGCGTTCCGTTGATGCAGCTTGGTGTTCGGACTGTGTGTGAGGAAGAGGTTGCGTTTCGTCGAGAGCGGGCCATCGGGCATCGGGATGCGGCGGTGTTGGAACGGTTTCCGGGGTATTGGTGGCGGCCCCTTCCGGTGGATTTTCCGGAGGCGTTGTATCTGACGGTCGATGTGGACGGGTTGGATCCTTCTGTCATTCCCGCCACGGGGACGCCGGTCCCGGGAGGGTTGAGGTGGTCGGAGGCTCTGGCGCTTCTTTGGGCGCTGAGTGCGGGTCGGAGGGTGATCGGGTTCGATGTGGTGGAACTTGCGCCTCGGCGTGGAGATCGGGTTTCCGATTTTGCCGCCGCCCGCTTGGTTTATTCTCTCATGAGGCTATGTCTTCGAACGAAGAGGGATTTTGAGATTGAGGTCCGAGTCGGGAAATGGTATAGTTGAAAGTGAAAATTTTAAGGTGTTCTTTTCCAGAGTGGGGGCGCACTGGTTTCGACGGGAGAGTGGAAACCATGGCGGCGCGCCGAGGTCTCCGGTTGGCCTCGTAAAAAAACCGGAAACCAACACAAACGCCGACGAAAGTCTGGCTCTTGCGGCTTAATCACCCGCAACGTCCCGCCGTCCACGCCTGCTAGGCGGATCGGGACGTCAGCAGCAGGCTGGCCGTGCGATTGAGCGACCGGATGGCGCGGCGAGACCTTTTCGTGGACGCTGGTTTCGGGGCAAGCCTGTCCGTGGGCATTCTCCGAAACGAGACCTCAAACACGGAACACGCGCGTAGAAGTCATGGGGACCCTTTTTCGGACGGGGGTTCGATTCCCCCCGCCTCCACCAACTTTTTTGTTATTTTTTCATTTTTACGATTGTGTTTTTTTTCCTTTGAATTACAATCTCCCCATCGTAATCCCAACGTTGCGACCTGAGTTCTCGGATGGCAAGGAGCGGAAGGATGAAGCGGCGATTCAGGAAGTTTCTGTGGATTCTGTGCACGGTCGGATCTACGGCGGCCGCCGAGGCGCCTCTCGCAACGTTTCCGATGGCCCCTGGGGAGTTTTCCCCCTTGTGGAAGGTGGTGGACACGAATAGCGTGTGGGCGCTTCGGCCGGTTGAGGACGAGCTGCTTGGTTATCCGGTCTGGGATGTTTACGGATTGCCGTTTGATGCGCGTACCCAGCGGGGAAAATCACGGAGTTTGATGATCCGCTATGGCGCAGGGTGGACTTCGGACTGTTATGTCGTGGAGGCATTGGTTCGATTTCCTGTGGTGGAGAGCGGCCGGTCGAACCGTCCTCATGCGATCATGACGCTTCTTCTTTCGGTGGGTCTGATAGGGGAAGGAGAATCGTCCGTTCCGGCTTATGGTCTCGAAGTTGGCGTGGGCGGATTTTCGGCCGGCGGCGGCCGGCTGTATTCGGTGTTGGGTTGGACGGGAAAAGGAAATGGCGCATCACCCTGGACGGTGTCGGGGCGGGTGGTTCCCAATCTCACTCCTGCCGATATCTCGCCCTTTTCCCCCGAAATGTTTCGGTTGGAAACGGAAGCCGAGTTGGACCGGATGCCCCGATTGGACGCGATGTGGATTCCCTTGAGAATTGAGGTCTGGCGCTCGTTTGTTCGAATGTATGCGCACGGGTGGCTTGTGGCCGAAAAATCGGCCGATCGGGATGTCCAAGGCGCGGTTGCCATCGAGTTCCGGGGTCCAGCCCGACTGGCCGCGCTGACGGTTCGGGCGCGTGATGCGAACGCGACGGCGGGATTTGTCCCTGTCCCACTGGATGCGCGTTGCAACGGAACGTCCCGCTTGAGCCGAGAGGGTGGAGAAGCATTGCGAGGCGACCAGGTCCTTCACGGCATTCCCTGGGTTCTTCCAACCGGCTCACCTTTCGACTTCGTTGACGTTGGCCAAAGCGTTTTCCGATTTCGGATGGGGACATCCTACTCGGCGCATTTTGATCCCCGCGTGACCACCCCGGAGCCGAACCGATTCGAACCGGGCCGTATTCAACTCATTGTGCCGGCGCGGGCTTATCGTCGAGCGTGGTTATTGGCGGCGGCCGAGGAGAAGCCGCATCATGTCCCCCGCGTCACGCTCCGCTTTTACAAGCCGTACACGGCTTGGTCTGTGGATGCGGCGGCGCAAGTTCCTTCTTACGCCGAGGATTTTTCCGGCGACGCCATCCAATCGGTTCTCGTCCAGGATTTGGCTGGGCGGACGCGGCGGTTGTGGTTGGTTCCCGTCGAATTGGACGCGGCCCATCTGGCGGCGGAGTTTCAGGGGGAGGACGGAATGGCCTTGGAACTGACCAAAGAGATTCGTCCCAACATCGGGTGGCCTGACCCGGCAAATTATTCCTATCAAGCCGGCGGGCTTCCCAGTAGCGTGCATCTTTACGGGTTGACGCTGGAAGAGGCGCCGGTATGGGCGTATGGGACCAGCGGTGCTCATGGCAACACCTTCACGGATCCTCAAACGCCGGTCTGGCAGGTCCTGGTATCGAATCAGACGGACCGTCCCTTGCGGCCCGTCGTTGAGGTGGCGGTGATAACTCCTTATGGCGAATCCGCCGACCGCCTTCAGCAGACGGTTTCGCTGGCTGCACGAGAGGCGAAGCGGGTCGCGTTTTCACCCCGCGTTCCGGTTTGGGGGCTTTATGAAGTACGGACGACGGTTTCGGTTGACGATTGGCAGCAATCCCGGAAAGGCGCTTTGCTTCGTCTGCCGGCCTTTGCACGGCGGGAGACCCCGCAAACGAGCCCGTGGGGGGTTTGGGACTGGTCGGGCGGTCATGGGACGAATCCCAACCGGGAGGAGAATGCGCGGCTGCTTGTAGCGTTTGGCGCGATCAATCATTATGACCTTCAGGAGGTCGATCGTCGGAACAAAACCGTGGAGAATCTCTATGCGTTTCGGAAGAAATGGGGATTAGGGGCGGACCATTATCGGATCATCGGCCGCACGATGCCGGAGTGGGTGGCGAAGGATCCGATTCAACCGGCGGATCGGGAAGCCTACCGGCATGAAATCGGTCAAAGGGTGCGCCAATTGAAGGAGGAGCATCCGGACCTGTTGTACGTCAACTGTTTTGCGGAAAATTCGGTATCGCTTCGCACGACGCATGGTGTTCGGGCGTGGGCCCTTGGCCTCCCTGAATACGAGTTGACCGGGATGGAGCAGCGTCGAGTCCGTCAGATGCTGGAAGCGGCTCGGGCGGGCGCCCTAGGCGTCCGGCAATATGCTCCGGACGTAAAGTTCCTTTTTGGCCACTGTGCGGCCAACTTCTTTTGGCCTTTCTTTCGCGAGTCGGATTGGGACTGGGACCTATTCGCGGGGTTTGGGCTTGATCTTCCCCAATTCGAACGGATGCCCGAACGGCAACCCCGGGCCACGGAGCCGAGCCTTCTATACTTTCTCAAAAAGGAACTCGAGCAGCGGGGATATGCATCGAAGGAATTGGTCCATCTCGAATCCTATTTTCCTGCCAGTCATGAGTTGGCACTGGGGTATCGGGGACAGGCCGACAGCATTGTGCGAACCGCCGTCCTTTCCTTGGCGCTCGGTACGACGAAATTCATGCATACGTGGAGTTTGCATGATTGTGCGGATCGCTGGGGCAGCCAGCATTATGGCTGTTGCGGTTTGATTGCGCGGCATCCCGAGTACAATCCGAAGCCCGCTGCGGCGGCGTTTGCCACGATGACCCGGATGCTCGACATGGCGCGTTATGACGGGTGGATGGCCACGGGAAGTTTCAGCGCCTTCTGCGTCCGGTTCCGAGCAGACGACCGGTGGGTCTATGCGGTGTGGACGATTCGCGGAAGCCGGCCTCTCCGACTTCGGCCGGCGGCGGAGAGTGTGCGGCTTGAACGGGTGGATGAAAACGGAAACCTTTTTGACGTTCACATGCGCGACGGCGAAGGGGAAGTCGTTTTGACCCCCACTCCGCAATGGATTGTGGCGAGAGGGGGTTCGTTGGCGGAGGTGCACGCGGGCGATTCTTTCTATACCGAGGGTCCAGGGCCGTATCGGCGAGTTTTGGATGATTTTGAGCGTGTGTCGTGGAGGGTCCGTTCTCTGCCGTATCCGCGTTTTGCAAGCAATCACTGGGATGTGGTTCGGGAAGCGGTGCCCCTGCAGATCGAGCCGATCCAATCGGCCGACCGGACCTCCGCTGTTCTTCGGGTGTCCTGGGCGGGACCCTATCCGACAAACAAACCGTGCGTGGGTTTTTATGCGGTGCTCGAGCCCTCTCAACCCATACGGATTCCGGGGCAAGCCCGCGCCTTAGGGATGTATGGGAAAGGCGCTTCCCAATGGTTTCGGGTTGTGTACGAGCTGCAGGATGCGCAAGGGGAGACATGGCTGAGTTGCGGGCAAAAGGATGCCTGGAACGCGGATGACATTCATTCCTGGTCCTATTTCAACCACGATGGTTGGCGTTACATGGAGTTTTCCCTTCCGGCCAACGCGCCTGGGGATCATTATCGAGAGGCAAGTTCTTATTCATGGGGATGTGACGAAGAAGGCATTGTGGACTTACCTTTGACGCTAACTCGCGTGATAATTGAAATGCGTACGCACGTGCTCTATGTGAACGAAATGCTCCCCGTTACGAATTTTACGATTGAGCTGGATGATCTTATGGCGGTGTATGACACGCCGTATTTTATGACAGACGAGCCCGTTCGACTTCAGAGGGCGGCTTATGATGTGTGGCGGCCGACTGTTCTTTCCGCGGTTCTTCCCAATCCCATCGAAACGCTGCGGGAAAAAGGGGTGGGCGATCCTCCGGTGATCGAACGGATCTATCCCCCGGAAGAGGGAGTGGCGGGTGATCAGGTCTATGTACGGATTCAGCCGGTTGCCGGTGCCCGGCAGTATACCGTTTATGTTTCCGCCTATGAGGATGGGCGCGGAGCTCAAGCGGCTGGGCAAGTGCGGGATCCCCAGCAGCCTTTCACGATTTGGGTGAACCGACTTCAGCCCGCGATTCCGATGTATTTTTTTGCCACTTGGACGGACAAGGAAGGGCGCGAATCGAAACCGTCCACACCTCGAAAAACGGTCCTTCGCGACGAATTCCCCTTCAAGTAAGGGAAGACTTACTACGGGAGGTCGAGAGTTCCAGGCGGACGGGGCGGCGCGCGAGAAGCGCAAGCGAGGTTTCGATCACTTCTTCGGCTTGATAGGGGCTGGACGTTCCGATGGCGACCATGTCCTGGTCGCGGAGGGTACTCCAGACGAAGGCGAGGCCAACGAGTGGAGTGAGACGGCCGGCGGCCAGCGGCTTGATGGCGATCACGGGCTTTTTTGCCCGGGTGATCATTTGGTGCACCCATTCGATCTCGATTTGCATCAGGAAACCGAGGGCATTGTAAATTTGGCAGTAGGTTTGCACGTCAAGACCTGTGGCATCGGCATAGCCGGGCGTTTCGGGCATGTGGGTAGAGAGGCCGGGGATCATTCCCCGTTCCCGGATGAGGGCGAGAAAAGGTTCGATCCCGGCGAGCGAACGCGTTTGGCGATTCACGAAGGCGTCGGTGACACACTGGTGGGGCATGCAGATGTCCACCCCTACGGCTTTGTGGGCATCCAGTTCCCGGCGGGCGGCGTCGAGATCGGACGGCTGTCCGGTTGCCGGCCAACTTGGGATGGCCAACCGGATGATGCGGCGCCCCACCGCCTGTTCGGCACGGTCTACCGCTTCCACAAGATGGGGCGTCGGCCGCATGCCATACAGGGTATCCACTCCGGCGCGCAGGAAAACGGTGAGGACGTCGGCAATGCGGGCGGCGCTCATCGCTTCCTGGATGTCCCGATCCTGGGCTTTGCTGCGGTGGGAAAAGCCGAGGAACCAGTTGGTGCCGATGAGTAACCGCGAAACAGACAAATGTTCAATTAGGGTTCTGGGAAACGGATTCATAGGGGTCCCTTTTCGTTCAAGAGTCTCGGATGGTCCGCCGGTCGGCTTCCACTTCATCGAACCAGCGGTCCAATTCCACGGAGAGGCGCCGGACGATGTCGGGGTAATCGTTGGCCAGGTTACGGGTTTCGAGTGGGTCCTGGGTGATGTGATAGAGTTCGGGCGCTGCAGGCGGGTCCCAATCGCGTTCAGGCATCGGATCCTTGAGGAGGCCGAAGCGTTCGAAGTATTCCGGGGCATACATCGAAACCGCGAGCCACGGATTGCTACAAGGGGCGTTGACGACACCGCGGACCATCGGCCGGACGAGTTTCCATTCCCCGTCCCGAATGGCGGCATTATAAAGGGCACTGGGAACATAACGGCTCCACTGCCAGCAACGACGAGTTATGGTTGTGCCTGTTTGACCCCGAAGCAGGGGGACGATGCTGGCACCATCCAGTTTAAGGCGGGGGGGGATCGGAACCTGGCAGAGTTCGCAGAGGGTGGGGAACCAATCGGCAAAGTGGACCATTTGATCCACACGCTTGCCGTTGCCTGGGAGGCCGTCGGGCCATCGCAAAAGGAGCGGCACCCGAATGCCGCCGTCGTAGACATGGCCCTTGGATCCTTTGAGGGAGCAGTTGAAGCGGTCCAGGCAATCGGGTGAGCCGGGTTGGCCCCAGAATTGCGGTCCGTTGTCTGACGTGAACACCACGATGGTTTGATCGCGCAGACCCCAACGATCGAGTGTTTCAAGCAGTCGGCCTATACCGGCGTCCATGCGCCGAATCATCCCGTACACTGTTTTTACAGCCGGCGTAAGGTCCTGTCGATGGGCAAAGGGGGTGATGTCTTCAGGCGGCGCCTGGAGAGGCGTATGAGGGGCGTTGTACGTGAGATGGAGAAAGAAGGGCTCTGTTCGATGGCGTTCGATGAAGCGGATGGCTTCCTCGGTCCATACGTCGGTGAGGTAACGGCCGTCGGAGCGACGGGGGGAGGTGCCGTACTCGATCCGCCAAGCGTAGTAGTCATGCATTCCGCCGCGGAAACAAACGGTTTCATCGAACCCGCGCCGCAGGGGGTGATAGCGAGGGTCAAAAGAGCCGAGGTGCCATTTTCCAATGAGGCCGGTGCGGTAACCGGCCGCGCGGAAAAGGTCGGCAAGGGTGGTTTCACGGAGAGCGAGGCGTTCGAGCCCCCACCATTCGAGGGTGTCAATCGAACCGGTTCGGTGGGGATAGCGGCCGGTCAGGAGGCAGGCGCGGGATGGGTTGCACACGGGGGAGGCCGCGTAGTGCTGGGTAAAGCAGAGGGACTCGCGCAAAAGGGCGTCGAGAGCAGGGGTGCTGGAAAGGCCGCCATTGAAAGCGCTCAGGTCGCCATAGCCTAGATCATCCGCCAGAATGAAGATGAGATTCGGTTTTTTCACAGCGTAGTCGTTTCGAAGTTATTTGAGAGATTATCATTCGAATGCTCGACGGAAGTCAATCCAATCTCAGGGGTTCCGTGGGAGGATTTTCCTGATTATCATGTTCCTTCATCCGCTCTTTTTTCGTGAAAATGTTTTCTCGGAAGGCCATTAAAAGGAATCTAAAGAGAAGTAGGAATTTTTGCCGATTGTGGCAAAAAACAGTGTGCTCTGATTCAGGATAACGGCATTCTTTCGGGAATAGGTAAACCCTACGCAGAGGCAGAAGTTTCTCTTTTAAGCCGTTTGAAAAAGCTTTCGTGCATGGGGAGCAGTGTGGACGCAGCCGTGGCGGAGCGGTTCGGGCTGAAGCCGTCGGTATTGAACGAGCAGGCTTTGCATCCGAGGATATCGGAGGAAAGGGATATGACCCTATGGTGTAGAGGAGGGCAATAATCGTTTGGTATCGGCTGGAGGGGAGAGGGAACGACAATTCTGTGACGTGTTGAGGTAGCCAGGTCCCGCTTCATTTCCAAAACTCCACTTCGGCCGACTTCCTACATTTCTTGCCGCTTTGCTCATCATCAGGGAAATCAAGGCGAATCGCTCTCCTCTCTTTATTTCTTTATTTTCCGTGCCTATTTGACTTGTTTCGGAACCGGCCTCCGTGAAAGATCGAAGGTCTCACACTTTTAAAAGTGTGAGACAATGCACTCACCACTTGATGTCTGTTCCTATCTCAACAACCGTCGCGTTTGGTCTTGAGCGAGTAGCGGGTCCGGTTTCCCCAGGTCCGGAAGGACACGCCGGCGGCAACGTCCTGGGCTTTGAGAAGCGGCCGCAAATCCGCCTATCGAAACGAAACGTCATTGGAACCCGAAACCCCCATAATATCCCAATAGCTTCTGAGTATTTCTCACAAATTCCTTAGGCACGGTTCCGCGTCTCACACGTTCGAAAGTGTGAGACGAATTTCCGGTTTCGAGTCTTTTTTTCGGCCATTCCTTCGCAAAGGGAATGCGCCTCTCGACGCGACGGAGAAACTCTTGAGGGCCGGTCCGCATGAACGTTTGAACACGGCACCGTCTGGGCGGTAGAATCCCGCTATTGTTTCGTGCAACCAAAGGGGCGTATCCGATCAACCGTTCTGCTCGATCCCGTGATGGGAACACCGGCCGACCCCTTGCAGCGCCGATTGGGTGTTGCCTAGTCCGGAAGGGTTAAATATTATCATGAATAAAAAACAATCTGTTCTTGAGAGGATATGCGATGGCTGGAACGGTGCTTGTGGAGGACCTCGGGGTGATGTCGGAAGCGAATCTTTGGCATCAGTGGCGGGTGGTGCGGGATCCCCGGACGGGACGGGAAGCCGCGATGGGGCAAGCGATGCACGGCGGATTCGTGTTGGTGGATCCCGGTTTAGGGGCGGTTACCGCCATCGGGCAGGAGGAACTTCTCCCTCATACGTGGGCTTCGGCTCAAGCACCCGATGGAAAAATCTATCAGGCATCGGTCTTTTCGAGTTCCGGTGATGCGGCTCTTTTGTGTTGGGATGGGCGGGGAGAAGTGGCGTCGGTTGTTGCCCGGATGAAATGTCGGGCGGTCTTTACGATGGACGCCGCGACGGACAATCGAATCTATTTGCCCGATTATCATTTGATCCGGCTGTTTTGCTATGATCCCGCCTCAAGGGAAGTGGAGCCGGTCTGCTCCTATACCCATCTTCCAGGTCATCCGCGCCAAGTCTGTTGCGGATTGGACGGTTTGGTTTATGTGGCGTTGTTCCATCATGAAACT
Source organism: uncultured bacterium (assembly GCA_938038445.1). Classification (GTDB taxonomy): domain Bacteria; phylum Verrucomicrobiota; class Kiritimatiellia; order CAIKKV01; family CAIKKV01; genus CALHRZ01. The sequence continues at coordinate 111,156 of CALHRZ010000019.1, forward strand.
CCCACCCTGACCGTATGGGATCCGACGAAGGGATGCGAGCCCACGCCGATTCCCGATGAACCTTTGTGCCAGTGGATTCCGTCGTCCCTGCTTAAGGATTCGAACCATCGAATCTGGGCGAAAGTTCGAACGCGGGAGGGAAAGACCGAATGGCGGGAGTTGTCAGAAGGCAAAGGAATTGCTAGGGGCACTCCTCATCTGACCCCCGAGGGCCACCCCTGGTGGTTTCACGATGGGAGCCGTATCGGCTCGGCGGAGGGAGAGAGACTGACGATTCTTCGGCCGGACGGCGGGGCGGTCCATCATCGTGTTCCGCTGCCGCGGGTGCCGCTGCGTGTTTTTTCGGTGGCGGAAGGAGGGGGCCAAATTTGGGGCTCTACCATCATCCCACTGACTCTTTTTCGATATGATCCTGAGACGGGAAAGAAAGAGAACTACCAGAATCCGACGGCAACGGAAGGGGAGATTTATCGTATGGTTTGGGCTTCGAACCGATTGTTTTTGGCCGCCTATTATGGAGCCCATTTGTCTCGATTTGATCCGTCGCGTTCCTGGCAAAAGGGAAGGGATGCGGAAGCGAATCCCCGACTGCTGGGTCCGATGAAAGATCCCCCTCTGCTTTTACAACGGCCATACGGCAAAGCCCTAGATCGGTTGGGACGCGTCTTCTTTTCTGCCCGAGGAGACTATGGCTGTGAGGATTCCGGTATTTGCCGAATAGACCCGGCGACCGAAACGGTGGTGCGATGGGTCTTCCCCAACACGACGCTCGGACCGATCGTATACCTTGCACGAGAACATTTGCTTTTGGGCGGCGAAGTGCGAAAAGGAGAATCGACGGTTCGGTTTGCCTTTATCTCCCCGGACGACGGAAGGATCCTCGAATCGTGGCCTCTGTTGGAAGGAACGGGTATGGTGACCTCCTGGCTGTACGACGGAGGGGAGCGTGTGTATGGCCTTTACAACACCCGGGCCATGCTTCTGTCCTTCCGGTTGAGCACCCGCCGAATCGAGAAAGTTCGGCCTGAATTGGGCATGGGGCATCATTGTTATGAATGTCTCGAATGGGGGAAGGATGGACGTTTATACGGTCTGACTCGCGAGTGTCTATTTGCCGCCGATCGGGAACTCCAAAACGTCGAACGGGTGGCCGGTTATCCCGATCATGCGGCCGGGAATTTCTATCGGTTTGGAATGCCCCGCGGACCGGACGGATATTTCTATTTTGCAAACGGCCCCCGCCTGATGCGGTTCCGCGCGTAACGTACTTTAAGCCAGTTCCTGACAAAGGTCAGTAGGACCAACGATCTACCCAGGCGAGGTCCCAGATGGTTGTTTTCATTTCGTAGTGGTACTCGCCGGAAATCTGTTGGTAAAAGGCAGTCAAAAGCCGTCCATTCTTGAGAAGGACCGTGGATGGGTAGCCGCAATCCCAGGACTCTTCTGCTGCGGCGATGCGAAAGGGCGCTCCCCAGGTTCGACCGTTGTCTCGGCTGATGCGACCGTCCACGCCGAGATGGCCGAGGCATCGGTTTCCGTACGTCAGAACCAGGCGACCGTCCGGAGTTTGAAGCAAATGCGCGGGAATCTGCCGGGGCAGCGACACGGAGCCCTCGCGACACCATGTCTGCCCGTCATCCAGGGATCGGTAGAGGTGGAGCTGTTGAATCGGATCGCCGCGTCCGACGGCCAGCCATTCGGTTTTTCCCACGCGGAGGATATCGGTTTCGTTGATCCCCTGTGCTATAGGGGCGAGCGGTTCCCATCGGGAACCGTCGGGAGTCCCTTTTAGGAGCCAGGCCGCGATGGGCTTAGACGCACTTTGGGCATAGCCGAGATAGGCGGTTGCGCGCAGGGATCCATCCGTTGCGCATTCGATCTTGCCGAACGGAATGGCCGGTACGCCTTCAATATCGGGAACGTTACCCAGGATTTCCCAGGTACGGCCTGCGTCCGAAGAGCGGCAGATCCAAGCCGGCAAAACCCGCGATTCCGAAGGGGGGCGCGGAGGGGCTTCATAGGGGCGCCCTTTGTTGGACCATCCGCTTGCAAGCACAATTACGCTGCCGGAGGCGGTTTTTCCCGCCGCCACATTCATCCGATTGGTGCCGGCTTCATGAGGGGCGACGCGGCCGCGGAAGCGCCAGGTGATTCCCTGGTCGGTGGAACTCCAGCAGTCGACGTCCCCCTCCCACGCTCCGTGACACGGTTGGTTGAAGATAATCGCCAGAATAGTTTCATCGTCCAGTGGAACAAGGTTAGGCCACGCGCAAACGCCCTGGATCGCGACGTGTGTGCAGGGGGTGTTGTGGTTCTGATTCATGGAGGATCTGCTGTTTGAGTTGGGGTTTTCGAAATGGGGTGAACGAAGTAGCGAAGCGAGCAGGATGGCGGCGAACGAAGATCGTCGGTCGGCGAAAGAAGAACACGGACGGTAAGGCAGCGGGCTTGAGTTTGGTATCCATCGTTCCAGACCGAACTGAAGTCCAATTGTACGGGTTTCTCGAATTGGATCTCCATGCCGCCCTCGAATCGTTGAACTTGGAGGGCCGTGACGTTGTCGGATCGCTCTTGCGGCTGAACAATCCGCCATTCCGAATCGTTCTGACATCGGATTGTGGCGGGGGGCTGACGGGGGGATTCGCTGAGAAAAATCGGGAGTGTTTCATAAAGGAAGGCGGTCCGGCAGTCCGCGCCTCCTCGCACAACGGTCTCGACTACCAGACGATCGGGGAAAGCCAGAAACCGCCGTTCATAAGCATAATCAGACCGTTCCTCCTCGCGGCGATGGGGATTCAGACGAGGGAGCATCCCCTGCACGCGGACGAATGCCGAGGTCGGGCTCAACGTGTGTTCCACGGTGGGTTGCCGGATGCGGGCCGAGGTGATCAGCCATCCGTCGGAATCGAGCCCCGTCACGGCATGGATAGGCCAGGAAGACCACTCATCCCAGGAGTCCGTAACCGTTCCCTGGACGCCCCGTCGGCGCGTGAGGAGCGTGGCGCCGCTTGCTGGAGTCCAGTACGCGCAGAGTTGACCACCGCCGAAGCCATAGGGGAGACCCCGATGGCCAAAGGACGGTCCGACCGGGCCCGTATGGATCGCAAAGGCATAGTCAGAGAACCGACCGATCACAAAGGCATCGCCGAAGGATTTGAGGAAGGGAATATTGCGTTGGAAAGGAGACAACAGGAGCGGGGAGCGGTCTTTCGAGAGAGAAAGGAGGCGCGCGAGATGGCTGGTGGGCAGATCCATTGCGGCATAGGGGAGGTGGCGGCTCCAATGGGTTTCGCGCCATTTCCATTCCTGAGAAGGAAGGACGGACAGACGGTTCAGTTGAGCGGCGAGCTGCTGCGGGGCATTTGTCAATTGATGAGTCGACGGAATGATAGCGGTGAACAGCGCCTCGTCGGAGAGCATGGCCTGGCCCTGCATACGGGGGTCGAATTGCCACTGGTCGCGCGCGGCGTCTCCGGAAGTTCGAGGACTCATGGCGGAAGGGCCGGAAAAGCTTTTCCCGTCGGGATCGGGGAACATCAAATGGGCGCGCAATGCGAGCGCTTTTCTTAGGGCTTCCTGTGCAAAATTCCAATTGCTGGCCAACGCGGCCCATGTGGCGAAATAGAGGCTGATCCCGTTATACGAAACGTCGAAACTCTCGTGATCCACGAAGTAGCCCGCCGGGTGAAAAAAGGCGGGATCGGTGAAAAGAGAGCGGGCGTATGCTTCGGCGCGGCGGGTGAACGCAGGTTCCTGCAATGCGGCCTGCGTGTACCAGAGTCCCACCGACGCAAAGAGGTCCATGTCCGTCATGGCTCCCTTGGGTCCCCAATCCATCAAGCGGTCCGCTAATTTTTTCAACCCCTCGCGATAGGCTTGGCGAGATTCGGGCGGGAGGATATCGCCGGCGTGTCGGAATGTATCGGACAGCCAAATCAAGTTGCCGCCGAGATAATCCGCACGGCAGGCTTCGCCGGTGGGATTTCGTTCATGTAAATCGTCCAGGAGGATCATATCGGAGATCGCGAGGACGAGGGCGCGGCGTTTGACGCCGGGGTGCCCGTAATAGGGATTCCCCGAATATGGCCAGGAGGACCAAAAGGCGAGCGCATGACATTCCGAAGGCTCAGCGGGTAGAATGGGGGGAGAGTCGCGTTCCAAAGCCGCCAAGGTGAACCCTTCGGGTGGTCGTGCCAAGCCGGACAGACTCGGAAGATGTCGGTGGATCATCCAGAGGCGGTAACACGTCTCGAGATCGGGAGTTTCCTCGATTCCGAACGGCTGGATCGGCACTTCCAGATCGGCGACTGTCAAGCTCGCGAGCCACGCGCGCAAGGCGTTCTGATAGGCATGGCAGTGGGGCAAGGAGGCAGATTCTGCTGCGTGGAGGAACGACAAGAAGACCAATCCCCCCCATCGCAGTGCTGCGCTGCGTTTCATGTACCAAGAAGCGATTTCATTACGGCGAGTGCGGCGGGCCACTCGCGATCCGGGTCCTGAGAACGGGCTTCGACGGAAATGCCCTCCTGGTATCCTGCTTGCCGTAACACGTCAAATAGGGGCGCGAAGTCACAGGGTTCCGCGCCGGGCGGAAGCCGATTGTCCCGGGTTGCGACATGGACGTGCTGCAACAAATCCGTATGAGGCGCTAGATCGTCGGCGGTTTCTCCGTTGCGGAACATATGGTAGAAGTCGGCCAGAAGGCGGACGGCAGGGTGGTCCACTTCGCGCGTAAGCCCTGCACATTCCGCGACGTGGGTCAGAATGTTGCATTCGGCGGTGTTGAGCGGTTCGATGCAGAGCACGATGCCATTCTGCAGGGCGAGGGGAGCGCAGAGCCGGAGGAAATCGAGCAGTTGACGACGGGCATTTTCGCGCGGAAACCCTTCAGGCACTTTTCGGGCACCGCCGGAACCAAAGACGATTCGGCGGACTCGGGCACGGCCGGCCCGCTTGAACACACGCGCCACATACTCTTCGACGGCCGCGCGATTGACGTCGGGGCCGGTCACGCGAAGGGAGGCGGGAAGGAGGCAGTTTAAGGCGAGGCATGGAAAGCCGACTTTGCGGAACTCGGCGAGTGCCGATTCGAACACGCTTTCCGGCTGGTCGGGTTTCAGAAATCCTCCCACTGTGCATTCCAGAAAATCGTACCCGGCGGCCTTGACCTTTTCGGCTGACTCGGGCGCTGCGCAAATGCCAAATTGCATCAGAACCTCCCTTAGACTTTGCTTATCATAGGATGCCTTTTTTTGAGAATCAAGCCTGACGAAGCGGTATTACGGCGAGGAGACAGCGAGCAAGTTACGGAATCCGGCCACAATCATTTGGGCCGCCAACGACGCGAGCATCAGCGCGGTGAGCTTGCTCAGAATCGAGAGTCCGGTTTCGCCCAGCTTCCGTTCGATGGCGGTGGCGAGTTGGAGCAGCACGCCGAGGGTAGCCGTCGCGGCCAACACGGCGGTCAGGACGGCGACCTTTTTTAGCGGTTCCGTGTGTTCCGCGCCGAGAACAAGGAGCACGCCGGTGCAGGCGGGTCCGACGGTAATCGGAACGGCCAACGGAACGACGGCCATCTCCCCCAGGTTTTCCCGATGTCGGCTGAGCGGTTCCCCGCGCAACAAGGAGAGGGCATTGAGGAAGAGAAGAGCTCCCGCGCCGATGCGGAAGGCATCAAGTGTAATGCCGAAAGCGAAAAAGAGAAGCCGGCCCAGCAGGAGAAGGGCCGTACTGACGACCCCCACCGCGAGAACCGTCCGCATCGCGAAGCGCGTGCGTTCTTCGGCAGGGAGTTCCCGGGTCATGGCCAGGAACACGGAAAGAACCGAGAACGGCGTAAATACAAAAAATATTTGAAGGTAGACATCGCGAAACCCGGTCAGTCCATGCATAAGTTCTCTCCAATTCGGAACGGGTTGTTACCTCTTTTTGCTGGAAAAGGCAACGAGAAGTTGGCAAGCCCACTTCAAAATAGTATAGTGATCTCATGATGGCGATGGGAATCATGACGGGCATTCTTTCCGCGGCCCTTTCGGGTGCGGCAGCCGTTTCGTTCGACCGGTATCAGATTATTTTGGATCGGAAACCCTTTGGTGCGGGGACGCCTCCCACCCCTGACGCCTCAAAGGCTGCCGCGCCCAATCAGCCGGCTCTTTCGGCGGTGTTGCGCCTGGCGCTGCTGAAATATGACGATCAGACCGGCACCGTGGAAGCGGGCATTGTGGACACCAAGGCCAATCGAAACTATTTTTTGGCTGTCGGCGAAACAGAAGAAGGGCTCACATTGGTGAAAGCCGATTTTGAAAACGACCAGGTGATGGTCCGCAAGGATGGCCAGGAAGCGTGGCTGGCGCTGGGTGTTGGACCCAAGCCTCGCGAATCGGCAAGTGGGACGTCTCGGCTTCCTCCAGCTCCTACGAACGTTGTGCGGCGATTCATGATTCGTACAGACGCCTCCGGCGGGGGAAGTGTGACGGAATTGTCTCCCGGGCCTTCCATGGTGACGAATGCGCCTCCGAGGCCCTGGACGACGCGGGAGGAGATGCGGGAGTTTTATCGGCAGAAAAACCTGGAATTGATCCGCGCGGGTGGAAAGCTGGGTCCTCCGCTACCAATTCGATTAACCCCGGAAGAGGATGCCATGCTGGTCGCGGAGGGTGTCCTGCCCCCGTTGGAACCTTCGCCCCACCAGCCTCCGGCGACTCCCAAAGCCAATGAAGTGCCTCGGCGGCGATAACAACTGTTCGGCGTCTCCTCCTGTGAAAAGTTCCCCCTGGAGCGAGGGAGTGGAGCGGGTTCTTTTCTCGGGATGGAGGCCCTTTCTTTGGTTGGCGCTTCTGGTCGTTGCGATTTTTGCGCCTTCTTGGTCGTTCGAGTTTGTCGAACTTGACGACGCGATGCTGATTCGGGAGAACATGGCATTCTTAAAGAATCCGCGTAATTTTTCCAAGGCGTTCACCCAGCACTATTTCAAGCCCGAATCCGTCTGGGGTTATTATTACCGGCCGCTGGTTGTGCTTTCGTTTATGGGGGATGCGTGGATAGGCGGAGGGCATGTTTGGCCCTTTCGGTTGACGAATCTTTTTCTGCACATCCTGGCGGTCTGGGGGGTTTATTTGGTGCTGGCCGAAGTCCTCGATCGTTGGGGAGTCGGGGGGCGCCGGGTGGCCTTATGGGGCGCGGCGGTCTTTGCCGTTCATCCAGCCCAGGCGATGGCTGTGGCTTGGGTACCGGGGCGTAACGATCAACTCTTGGCGATCTTTTTTCTCACGGCGTTTCTGGAATTTCTCCGTTATGATCGGAACCGCAATCGAGCGGCTTTGGGGGTGCATCTGGTTGCCCTTTTTTTTGCACTCCTCTCGAAAGAGTCGGCCGTGACCATTCCCGCGCTCTGCACGTTATGGTGCTTTTTGCACCATCGCGAACAAGAGGTTGGAATGCGACTCCGCATTCTTCCCTGGGCGGAGTGGTTGGGGGTTTTTCTTCTTTGGCTTCTCATCCGGGGGACGGTGCTGGGGATTCCCGCCTTTCTGACCCAGAATAGTTTTAGCTTGGGCCGTCTCCCCCTCCTGGGCGCATTTCTGCTTCGGTATTTTGGAAAAGCGCTGCTTCCCTGGGACATGCGGCTGATTCCAACATTTTCCGATACATCGCCGTTCTGGGGGTTTGCGGCACTGCTCCTGACGTTCGGTGCGGCGTTTGCCCTTCGGTCCGACCGGTATCCCGTGCTGCTGTTTGCGCTGATTTGGTTTGCGGGGCTGCTGATGATTGCGATCCCGTATAAGGATGCGCACGATTTTGAGAATCTCGCGTTGCTCGAACACCGTCTTTATCTTCCGCTGGTCGGTCTCTTGCTGTTTTGGTCTGTCGCGCTGGCGGAATGCGTCGAAAGCCGCTACCCGATGCTGCGAAAATGGGGTGTGGGCATTGCGATCCTTCTGGTTGCGGTTTGGACGGCTTTGCTTGTTCGGCGTCTGCCGGCTTTTCAGAATTCTGAGATGTTTTGGACGACGGCAGTCCGTGAATCTCCCCGCAGTGATCTGGCATCGCAGGGGCTTGCCGTCGTATACCTTGAAAGCGGGCGGATGGAGGAGGGCAAGCGGGAACTGGACCGAAACATGGCTTTGAATCCTCGGCGCCGCTATCTTTATTTGAACTTGGGCGCCTATTATTTTCATCGAGGGGATTATGTGCGGGCGGAAGAGATGTTCAAAAAAGAGCTGGATCTCTATCCTGAATCGCCCTTTGCCTATCGTCACCTGGCCGTGCTTTGCCACAAACAGGGGCGATATCATGAAGCACAGCAGTGGCTTCAACGGGTGCGGGTTATGGAAAACGCGATCGAGACCCATGTTCGGACGCTGATCCCCGATCTTCCATGAAGGGCGGCGAACGTTTTTTTTCCCTGGTTCGAATCGGTTTTTCCGGGCTTACCCGCCTTGGGCGCGGCTGGCCCTTTTTCCTATTTGCTGTTGCCGTCCTTCTGCTGTATGGTCCTACGCTGACCTATCCGTTCGTCTGGCTGGACGACTATGTATTAATCCAGCAACGGATGGAGGAGTTACGGGATTTTCGTAACTGGTTCCGCCCGTTTACGGAGCATTATTTTCGTCCCTCTTCCATAATCGGCTTATATTACCGCCCCTTGGTGACCCTTTCCTACATGGCTGACGCCTGGATTGGCGAAGGGAGAATTGGGTGTTTCCGGTTCACGAATCTGATGCTGCACATTTTGGCAAGCTGGGGTGTTTTCCTTCTGGTTCGCGAAGGGATCGAGCGTTGCGGGCGAAAAGGGGTTTTCCCGGGTTTGATGGGTGCTTTCGTGTTTGCCGTTCATCCGGTCCACGTGATGGCCGTGGCCTGGGTGCCGGGCCGCAATGACCTGCTTTTGGCGGTCTTGGCCTTGGCGTCCTTTCTTGGTTTTTTATGGCATGAGCGAACGAAGAACGCCGGAGCGATGGGGCTTCATCTGGTGGCGTTGTTTTTTGCGCTTCTTACGAAGGAGGCAGCGGTCGTCATTCCCGTGCTATGCGCATTGTGGGCGCTGGGGGTTTCGTACAAACCGCCGGATTTCGAAACCACGACCCGGCTGTCGGTGGCGGATCGTCTCGGGAGACTCCCATGGGCGGGTTGGGGTGGGATTCTGCTTCTTTGGATTCTATTGCGGTTGACGGTGCTTGGCGTTCTGGGGGTGCGAGGGTTCTCCGACTCGCTGGGGCATGCCTTTGCAGTGATTCCGGGTCTGTTCGTGCGCTATTATGGCAAGGCGGTGATTCCGACCGATTTGCGCCTGATTCCCACGTTTTCGGATTCCTCGCCGTTCTGGGGAGTCGTGAGTGTCTTTCTTACGTTTCTGGCTATTTTGAGGTTCGGGGGGAGGGAATTCCGGATTGCGCTTTTCGGATTGGGATGGTTGGCGCTGTGGTTAATTCTTTCCCTTCCGTTTGGGAATCCGGGTGAGCGGGAGGAACTGGGTTTGCTTGAGCATCGGCTTTATGTTCCCTTAGCCGGTCTTGTTCTGTTTGGTACGGTTGCCTTGACCGGTCGGTCTGGGGAAACGCATACGGTGTCCTTTCGTTTGCTCAAAGGGGGGGCGGTCGGGTTTTTTCTTCTTGCATTGGGATTTCGGACATGGAAGCGGTTGCCGGACTTGAACGGGCCGGAAATTTTCTGGCGTGCGGTGGAGCGGGAATCTCCGCGCTGTGGAATGGCGGGAATCGGCTTGTCGGAATTCTATTTGCAATCCGGCCGTTTGGAGGAGGCTCTGGATGTGCTGGAACGGACGCGGACGCATCATCCGCGCCAGGAGAATCTGCACCTGAATCTGGGGCGATATTATCGCGCCCGAAGGCAATATCCCGAGGCGGAGAGGATGCTCCAACGCGAGATTGCGCTGCATCCTTATTCTCTACGGGCTTACGTCAATCTTGCGGCGCTTTACCGGGAATGGGATCGGCCGGAAGACGCGCGTCTTTGGGAGTGGAGAGGCGATCAGGTTCTTCGGGCCATGGAACGGCAAACCTTCGACCCGTTTGGGACAAAACAAGGCACTCCCCCGTAGTGCTTCAGGGCTCGACCTGCCCGGGCTTGAGCGTCATCGGCATGGGCGCGGGCTGGGCGCAGGAGGACGAGAGCACAACGGCCTGGCCGGCGTCGGAGGCTTCGAGGAGGGCTTGCATGGCATCCAGAACGTGAAAGGCGAGTGCGCCGGAAGCGCGGTGATGCCGACCGGATTGAAGGGCAGCGGCCATGTCGGCGACTCCGAGTCCTCGGCTGTTTTCGGCGTAACCGTGCGAATGAGGAATGACGCTCCAATCGGAGGCGCCTCTCCGTTTTACTTTAACATCACCGCCGAATCCGTTGGGATCCGGAACAATCATTGAGCCTTCGGAGCCATAGATTTCAATGCACGAATGGGTATGAGCGCACACATCGAAGGAGGTAGTCAGGGTGGCAATGGCGCCATTCGCGAAATCGAGGACCCCCGCAATGTGGGTGGGCGTTTCGACTTGGATGACGGTTCCTTTTTTTGGCTGGCTGGTGATGAGGCGTTCCGGGAAAGAGATTCGGGCGGAGCCGGTGACGCGACGAATGGGACCGAGCAGGTGGACGAGGGCGGTGAGATAGTAAGGGCCCATGTCGAACAGCGGACCGCCGCCCTTTTGGTAATAGAATTCGGGGTCCGGGTGCCAGGATTCGTGGCCGCGGCACATCATGAAGGCGGTGGCGGCCACCGGCTGACCGATCCAACCGTCCTCGATGACCTTGCGGGCGGTTTGAAGTCCTGCGCCGAGAAAGGTATCGGGAGCGCAACCGATCCGGAGCTTGTGGCGTTCGGCCAGATCGAGAAGAGCTTTTCCTTCTTCACGGGTTACGGCGAGAGGCTTTTCGTTATACACATGTTTTCCGGCTAAAAGCGATTGGCGGGCGACATCCGCATGGGCCTTTGGAATTGTGAGGTTGACGATGATTTGGATTCGGGGATCGCCCAGGAGGGTACGGACGGCGCAGGCACGGGGAATTTCGAATTCGCGGGCACGGGAGCGGGCGCGTTCCGGACGAAGGTCGGCGACCGCAGCCAATTCCGTTGTTTCCATCATTTTTAGAGTTTTGCAGTAGATGGGGGAGATATTCCCGCAGCCGATGATGCCGACGTTGATTTTTTTCATAAGGCTCCTTGAGATGGATTCGAAACGATAAGGCACCCATGTTTCGTTTGCAAGTGAAACCGTTGTGCTTCGTGGAACACGGAAGGGACATGGTATCCCCCTGGCTCGTATTCGGTGTCTGGGGAAGAGGGGGATTGGGGGGTTGAGACAGAGGCTCCCTGCCCCCAGGGGGGAAGGGGGCAGGCAGGCGGTCCCCGCAAATACCGGGCCTTCCAGATGACCGTACGGACCGTCCGCCGATCTGTTCGATATCCCCGAATGTTGGCGCGGCATGACCCGCTGCGGCCTGCCACGTTGCCAATACACCAGCCACCTGAAAGCCTGCGGGAGACCGATAACGGCAGCGAGTACGTCGGTTCCTGGCTTCCGAAGGGCCCCTGCGCGTTCACTCAGCGGGTAAAGCGCCCTCCTCACCCGACCCATCGTTCAATCCTCCCAGCGGCCCACACCGAATCGAGCGCTTCATAATCGAGCCGTTCTACTGCCGCTTCGACTTCCTCGCCCAAGTCACCCTCTATCAACTTTTCTTCCATTACGCCCGCACCAACTCCTGCAAGAACCACCAGACGGAGATGTTGTCAAATGTTGTGTATGGAAGGTTGAAAAATGTATCCAACGAAGATTTTCTAATGCCGCCTTGACTATGACGTCATCGCCGAATTGAACGCCCCGGATGACGAGGGCAATGTGCTCGTGTTTGTTCAGCCGACGCCAGTGTTTCTCGGCCTGCTCCGCCCGCTTGTAGACCATGGTCAGGAGCCCTTCGTGCGAACCGTTCGCAGTCGTACGGTTGCGAAGGCGGACTCGATCAAGTTGGTGGTCCGCTGGCGGACCCAACCTCATTTTAAAAAGGCAGATCGCAATGAGGATGAACACAATCGGCGCCCTATGAACGAAGGCCGCCATGCCGTCCAGGGTCTTCGCCAGCCCCGGAGCCAGCTTGCCCAACGCAATTCCGGTCACAATACAAAGCCCCACCCACACGCTCAGATATCGCTCGAACCTGCTGGTCATTCTGCCAGGCACGCGCAGGGCGGCTCCCAAGTGGGCCATGATCGAGACCTGCGGCTGCTTCTCACCACGGGCCAGTTCAACGCCCGAAACCGTCATGAGGATGTCACCGGGCATGGCTGGCACCTTCTCGTCGGCCAAGAGACGCCGGAACTTCTGCTCCTCCCGTCACGACAACCCCAGTTCCTTCCTGTATGCGGCGGCGGGCAAAGAGGCGGACGATTGGCGAAAAAGTTTCGCGCTCCTTGACGCCGAGCCTTAGCGATGCTACTATCCTATCCGTGCTATATGAAGGAGTCTGCCATGACGGCAATACGCAAGCGACCGAACTCGCAGGAAGAGGCCAGGCTGATCCACATTCGCCTCAAGCCCGAGACGCACAAGCGTCTGCGCGTCAGGGCGGCGGAAGAGGACATCAGCATTCAAGACTGGGTGGAGTCCCTTATCGAGGCAGTCCTGGCCGCCCCAAAACCCGACAACGCTTCGCGAAGGGGTGTGCCGTGATGGCCGACAAAGCGCTTTTCACCGCATACATCAAAGAGCTGCACGCGGTTGCTCAGCAGGGGGACGCGCGGGAGGAGAGCTTCTACCCCGCGCTCGCCAACATGCTGAAGACCGTGGCGGAATCTACCGGCCGCAAACACGTTCGGGTCACCACACTGCCGAAGCCCACCGACGCCGCGAACCCGGATTTCCGCCTGTGGAACGGCACGGACAGGATCGTCGGCTATGTCGAGGCAAAGAAACCCACCGAGGAACGGTTGGACGTCATCGAAGATTCGGAGCAACTCACCCGCTACCGCGCCACGTTTCCGAACCTGATCCTGACCAACTTTTTCGAGTTCCGGCTCTATCGCAACGGGGAACGGGTGCAAACCGTTCTCGCCTTTCGCCCCTTCGTCATGACACGCCTGCGCACGACGCCGGTCATCGAAAAGCCGGATGAACTCCAGGCGCTTCTGGACCGCTTTCTCGATTTCTCGCTCCCGAACGTGTTCACGGCGGAATCGCTGGCCGTCGAACTGGCTAAACGGACGCGCTTCCTGCGCGATGTGGTCGCTCAGCAACTCACCCAGGAGAAAGATACGCCCGGCGTTCTCTCCGGCTTCTTCGAGGCGTTCCAGACCTATCTGATCGGCACCCTGACGCCGGAGGACTTCGCCGACCTCTTCGCGCAGACGATCACCTACGGGCTTTTCGCCGCCCGCACCCGCGCGGGAAACGCCTTCAGCCGCCGCGCCGCCTTCGACAGCATCCCGCACACCATTGGCGTGTTGCGCGATCTCTTCCGCTTCATCTCGCTGGGCGACCTGCCTGAGCAACTGGCTTGGTGCGTGGACGACATCGCCGAAGTGCTCGCTGTGGCCGACGCCCCCGGCATCCTCGACCGCTACTACCGCGAGGGCAAGGGCAGCGATCCCATCGTCCACTTCTACGAGACCTTCCTCGCCCAGTACGACCCCGCCGAACGCGAACGACGCGGCGTCTACTACACCCCGGAGCCGGTCGTCGGCTACATCGTCCGCTCGCTCCACGGCCTCCTCAAGACCGATTTCGGCAAGCCCGACGGCCTCGCCTCCGACGGCGTGACCCTGCTCGACCCGGCGGCCGGCACCATGACCTTCATTGCCCGCGCCGCCGAGTTGGCCGTCGCCGAGTTCGAGGCCAAGTACGGCAAAGGCGGCCGCGCCGACTTCATCCGCCGCCATATCCTCAAGAACTTCTACGCCTTCGAGCTCATGATGGCCCCCTATGCCGTCGGCCACCTCAAGATGAGCTTCTTCCTCGAAGAACTCGGCCACCGCCTCAGCGATGACGAGCGCGTCCCGTTCTACCTCACCAACACCCTCGACAACGAGGAACTCGAGCACAGCCGCCTGCCGGGCTTCTCCGCCCTGGCCGAGGAATCCCGCCTTGCGGGCGCGGTCAAGAAACAGACCCCGATTCTCGTCATCCTCGGCAATCCGCCGTATTCCGGCCACTCGACCAACATGGGGGAATGGATTCGCGGTCTGATCGAGGACTACAAACAAGTGGACGGGAAACCCTTGGGCGAGAAGAACCCCAAGTGGCTCCAGGACGACTACGTGAAATTCTTGCGCTTTGCGCAATGGAAGATCGAGCAGGCGGGACGCGGTGTGGTCGGCATGATCACCAATCACGGCTACCTGGACAACCCAACCTTCCGGGGCATGCGCCAAAGCCTCATGCGCACCTTCGACGACATCTACGTTCTCAACCTGCACGGCAACGCGCTCAAGAAGGAAACCTGTCCCGACGGCAGCCCGGACAAGAACGTCTTCGACATCCGCCAGGGCGTGGCCATCGCCTTCTTCGTGAAGCGTGGCGGTAAGACGAAGGCCGACGCCGTGGTTCGGCACGCGGAGTTGTACGGCCTCCGTGAGGCCAAGTACGACTGGTTGCGCGAGCATGAGGTCGCGAATACCCGTTGGCGCAAACTGGAGCCCCGCGGCGGCAATTACCTGTTCGTTCGCCGTGACGATACCGCCCTGCGCCGCTTTGAGCGCTATCCGACGGTTGCCGACATCTTCCCCGTCAACAGCGTCGGCATCGTGACCGCCCGCGACAACCTGTGCATCCAATGGACGGCGCAAGAGATGTGGCGCACGGTTACCGTGTTCGCCAAATCGGATCCGGAGCTGGCTCGCCGTGGGTGCGACCTGGGCCAGGATGCGCGGGACTGGCGAGTGACACTGGCGCAGAAGGATTTGCTGTATTCCGGCCCCGCGCGAGAGAACGTTGTGCCCATCCTCTACCGCCCCTTCGACGTTCGTTACACTTACTACACGGGTCGCTCGCGAGGGTTCATCTGCATGCCTCGCCCAGAGGTCATGCGCCACATGTTGGCCGGCGAGAATCTGGCGCTGATGTTACCCCGCCGCGTCGAGCGCACGGGCATATTATGGCAACACGTCTATGCGACCAACGCCATTTCAGACCACGTCGCCGTCTCGTTGAAGACCATTGACTATCATTTCCCGCTTTACCTGTACTCGAAAAACGATCGCTCCGAGAAGGCCAAGACGGGAATCGGACGTTTCGCGACGATGATGCTATTCGAACCGAAAGAAAGCTACGGCGGGCGCCGCCCCAACCTCAATCCGGCCTTTGTGGACGCACTGACTGCGGCTTACGGGAAGGCCCCCACGCCGGAGGAGATCTTCCACTACATCTACGCCGTGCTCTACGCACCCGCCTATCGGACGAAATACGCCGAGTTCCTGAAAGCGGATTTTCCGCGCATCCCGTTCACGGCGGATGCGAAGCTGTTCCGGAAGCTGGCCGTACTTGGGGAAAAACTTGTCGCACTCCACCTGCTCAAGTCGCCGGAACTCGATCCGCCACTTTGTCGGTTTGAGGGGGATGGCAACAACCGCGTCGAGAAGGACCGCAAAACCGGCCTGCGTTACGACTCCGACGAGGAGCGCGTTTACATCAACGCGACGCAGCACTTCGCACCCGTGCCCGAAGCCGTCTGGACGTATCAGATCGGCGGCTACCAAGTCTGCGAGAAGTGGCTCAAGGATCGGAAGGAGCGCCGCCTGGAGCTCGACGACATCCGAACCTACTGCCGCATCGTCACAGCGCTGGGTCGGACCATCGAGCTGCAGGGGCAGATTGACGCCGTATATCCCGAAACAGAAGTGGCGACGATAGCATTCACGCCACCCGTCTGACGAGGTGTTCGGGCGAGGAGTTCGTTCGGCAGAAGAGAACATGGACAAAAGCATTGACCTGGCTGCGCATCCGTATGTCGAGCGGCTCATTGCCGACGGCTAGGCGGAATCGCTTTACGACATCCTTGCGGACCGCACATGGATTACCGCGGCTGATGAAGGCGGGCAACGGATTGTGTTTGACAAGCGAGGGATGGACACGAAACAGGTGCTCGACAAGCTCGATTCCTACGCGAAGGAACTGCTGGAGAATGGGATTGTAAACAACGAGATAAACGGGGTAAGAGAACGCCTCTGGAGCGACTTAATCACCGAACCCACTGGCGGTCCTGTCTCTGGACCCCGTCATTTCGCGTCAACCACCCGTCCCGCCTCCCAGCGGAAGCCCGCCTTCATCAGGCGGGTAAGCTTCTGAGAGTTGTGAAAGCATCCTCATGCACCTTGAAAGAGGAATCGCATTTCGGGTAAAATCGCCGGCATCCAGCAGGAGAAACAAAATGAGCGGCCCTGAAAAGGAAAAAAACCCTAACTGTCCGTGCCCTTATGGGGACTGCCCGCGCCATGCGATTTGCAAAGAATGCAAAGCCTACCACCACAGCCGGGGCCAGAAAACAAGCTGCGAGAAGAAGAAGTAACCCTTTCTCATGGCGTTTTCATCGAATCCTAACGTTGTTTCTTTTATCCTGCCTTCTCAATGAGCGGTTCGGGTGTACTTTGGATTGAAGGAGCGCGACTGATGGAACCCGGGGTCGGGATCCGCCGGGGTTCGCTCCTCATTCAGGACGGTCGAATCGAAGCCGTTGATCCCTTTATTGTCCCTCCAGAGGCCAAGCGGGTCAATGCGGAAGGGAGGTTGCTGACCCCGGGTTTGATTGATTTGCATACCCATGGTCTGGGTCGATTCCTCTTCGACCGGTCGGACGAACTGGCGGCAGCTGCCGAGATTGCGCCCCGTTTCGGAGTGACACGGATGTATCCTACAATTGTACCGCATCCTCTCCCCGAGATGCTCGCCCACCTTTCGGCCTTGGCGGATGCGTTGGATCGAGCGCGGGGGGCCCGCCTTGCTGGACTTCATCTCGAAGGGCCGTTCATGGCTCTTTCCGGGGCCGCTTGTCCGAAAATGGCGGGGGATCTTATCCTGCTAGAAGAGATACTAGACGCATGCAAAGGGCGGTTGGTTATTCAATCGGTTAGCCCGGAAACGCCCGGCATTCTGCCGGTCATCGAACGCCTGGTCGAGCGCGGGGTAGTCCCTTTTGTGACCCACACGGCGGCCACGGCGTCACAGGCACAAGCGGCCCTCCAGGCAGGCGCCCGGCATGCGACCCATTTTTACGACGTTTTTTACAATCCACCGGAGCGGGATTTAGGCGTACGCCCCGTTGGGCTCTTCGAGGTATGGTTGGCGGACGATCGAACTACGGTGGATTTTATTGCGGACGGCTGCCACGTGGACCCCATTGCGATTCGGGCATGGGGTCGAGCAATCGGGTGGGATCGAATCGCGTTGATCACGGATTCCAACATTGGCGCCGGGCTTCCGCCCGGCACATACGACACGCCATGGGGATATCCAGTCCAAGTCGAGCGGGGGCGGGGTGCCCGGATTGCGTCGGGCGACAAGGCGGGGGCTCTTGCGGGGAGCGCATTGACGATGGACGAAGGGATCGCCAACCTGTTACGATGGTTCCCAGATCGGCCGCCGGAATCCATCTGGGCGATGGGTACTTCCATTCCTGCACGGGTCATGGGGGTGTCCACGGCGGGGCGGTTGGCGCCCGGGGCGGATGCCGATCTCGTGCTTTGGGACGAATCCCCTCTTCGGCCCCATCGAGTGTGGGTCGGAGGGCGGATGGTTTGGGAACGACTGGACTGATCGAGAGAAGAGGAGCGCTATGAAATCGAATTGGGCCAAAGTGGACCTGAAACAAGTCCCGCACATCGTGGTTTCACCCCCGGGGCCGAAATCCCGCGCGCTTCATGAACGGTGCACGAAACATTTTAAAGGGCTGAGCAGCCAAGTGAAGCTGTTTCCGGTGGCGTTTGAGTCCGGCTATGGTTGCACGCTCAAAGATGTAGACGGCAATACCTATATTGACTTTTCGTCCGGCATTTATGTCACCACACTGGGTCATTGCCACCCGAAGATTGTGGAGGCGATTCAGAAGGCGACGGCCACTCTCATGAACTGTCATGATTTCACCACCGAGGTCAAGACTCGGCTTGTGGAAAAACTCGCCCAGGTTCTGCCTGGAGATTTAAAGGGATATCAGTTCTACGACTGCGGAACGGCCGCAGTGGAAGCCGGTCTGCGCATTTGTCGTGCCGGAACCCGGCAGCATGAGTTCATTTCCTGCTTTTATGATTTTCACGGGAAAACCTACGGGGCCGTTTCGCTGGCGCACATGCGCTCGCCAGTCTATGGACCGACGCGTGCCCCTGGCTTCCATATGGTGCCCCGGCCAGACCCGTACCGCCCCTTATGGAAAAAGGCGGATGGTACCATCGACACCGACGCTTATATTGCCTTTTATGAGGAGTATCTGGATAAAGGAACGGCTGGTCAGGTTGCGGCCGTTGTTGTCGAACCGATCCAGGGGTGGGGCGGTTCCATTATTCCGCCTGATGATTTTATGCCGAAACTCCGGGCCTTTTGTAACCGTCACAAACTGTTGCTCATGGCCGATGAAGTGTTGACCAGTATGGGGCGGACGGGGAAATGGCTGGCGATGGAGCATTGGAATGTCCTTCCGGATGTTGTGACGCTCGGCAAGGGGTTTGGCAATGGTTTTCCTGTCACGGCGGTGGCCGTCCGGGAACCTCTGATGGAACATTTTGAATCCATTAGCGCCTCCAGCAGCTATGGGGGGAACCCCATGGCCTGCGCGGCGGCTCTTGCCTGTCTCGAGGTGATTGAAGAGGAACAACTTCTCGAACGGGCTCTGTATCTCGAGCGGCTGGCCATGAAGCGGATGAACACCATGCTGGAGGACCATCCGATCGTTGGAGACGTTCGAGCCAAGGGTTGCCTCATGGGAATTGAGCTTGTTAAAGACAAACGGACGAAAGAACCGTTCGACGAAGCGGGCAAACGGGTTTATCAGAAAGCGTTTCGGAAGGGCCTGGCCTGGATTCCGGCGGGGCATATCCTGCGGATGAGCCCCCCGATCGTGATGGATGACGAGACGTTGCTCAAGGGACTCGATCTCATTGACGAAGCGATTGCCGAGACAGAAAAGGAGTTGCTGGGCGCATGAGAACCTTGGGATTCGGAATCATCGGCGCCGGTCTCATGGGGCGCGAGTTTGCCAGCGCAATCGCACGGTGGTGCCATCTGCTCGATGTGGATTTCCGGCCCGAGCTGCGGGCGGTCTGCGACAAGAACCCCACCATCCTTGCGTGGTATCGCGATCGATTTCCGGGGATTTCACTGTTGACGGAGGATTATCGGCAGCTGCTGGTGCATCCCGGTGTGGAAGCGATCTATTGCGCCGTTCCTCATCACTTGCACGAAGAACTGTATACGGCGATTTTGCGGGCCGGCAAACATCTGCTCGGCGAAAAACCCTTTGGAATTGATCGAAAGGCCAACGAGGCAATTTTGTCAGTATGGAAAGAGCGGCCCGAACTTTTTGTTCGGTGCTCCTCGGAGTTCCCCTTCTATCCGGCCGTTCAACGTATCGGCCAAATGATCGAACACAATGCCTTCGGGCCAATCTTGGAAGTCCATGCCGATTTCCGTCATTCAAGCGATCTTGACCCCGACAAGCCGATCAACTGGAAAAGGATGATCGCCTTGAACGGCGAGTACGGTTGCATGGGCGATCTGGGAATGCACGTTTGCCACGTGCCCTTTCGCGCCGGCTGGTTCCCACGGAACGTGCGGGCGATCCTTTCCAAAATGGTCTCAACCCGGCCGGATGGAAAAGGGAATCGAGTGCCCTGCGAAACATGGGACAATGCGACTTTACTGTGCGAAGCGACGGATCCGACAACCGGGGAGGGGTTTCCGCTCACCTTCCGCATGCAACGGATCGCGCCGGGCGAGACCAATTCCTGGAATCTCGAAATTCTCGGGATGAAAGCCTCTGCCCGCTTTTCCACCAAAAACCCGCGGCGTCTTGAACTGTTGGAGTACACCGGGGGAGAACAGGCGTGGAAAAGCGTGGATATGGGCAATGAGACGGCCTTTAAGACCCTGACGGGTGGAATTTTCGAGATTGGTTTTTCCGACGTTCTATTGCAAATGTTTGCCGCATTCATGTTCGAATGGGTTCACGGAACACCCAGAAGTCGTTTTGCAGGCTGCGTGACGCCCGACGAGACCCATTGGAGCCATCGCCTCTTCTCGGCGGCCCTTGAATCGCAAAGGAGATCCGCCGTCATACCCGTTTAGGGAGCAAGAAAGGGCAGTATATGCTTAAAGCGGGAGCCGCTCGTTTCGTTCTTTCACCTGTCTATCCGATGTTTCTCATTGGGTATCCCCATGTTTCCCGCCTTTCCACGGGGATTCATGATCCTCTCCACGCCTCGGCCATTTGCTTGGACGACGGGCTGCTGAAACTGCTTCTTATCGGCGTGGACCTGCTCTTTGTCGGCGCGGATACTGTCGCGCGCTGCCGGGCGGCGTTGCATGCTCGAACGGGCATTTTGCCGGAGCATATTCTCATCAGTGCCACCCACACGCATTCGGGACCCATGACGACGCTTCATCTTGCGTTCCGGTCTGACCCTGTCGTCCCACGCGCGGTGGATCCGGCCTACCTGACATGGGCGGAAGATCGCATCGTGACGGCGGGCGTTGAGGCGTGGAGAAACCGTGTGGACGCTGAGCTTGCTGTCACGGCGGCCCTTGTTGAGGGGATAGGGACCAATCGGTTGGACCCGAACGGTCCGGCGGATCCCGAAGCCGGGATTCTGTATCTGAGGCGCGCATTGGACCAATCGCCATTGGCGCTGGCGGTCGTGTACAGCATGCATCCCACGGTCCTGCATGAGGATTCGACGTTGGTTTCCGCCGACTTTCCGGGGGCGGCCATGCGCCGGTTGGCGGAGGCGATGCCGGGGCTTACGCCTCTCTATCATACGGGACCGGCCGGCAATCAAAGTCCGCGTTATTGTGTGCGGGAACAGACGTTTGAGGAAGCGGAACGGTTGGGAGGAATCCTGGCATGCCGGATATTGGAAGCTGTACGGGCATTACGGGACGAGGATTTTCAACGGGAGGTGGCACTGAAAGGAGTTCGTACCGCGGTTCTACTGGATCCTCGCCGGTTTCCGACTGTGGCCGAAGCGCGGACAAACCTTGAAAACAAACGGGCGCGATTTGAACAACTGCGGCGCGAAGGAGTCCCGCATGGCCCGCTCCGGACGGCGGAATGCGAGGTGTTTGGCGCCGAAGAACTCCTTGTCCTTGCGGAAGCGCAGGAAAGCAACGAACTGACCCTCTGGCAGGAACGCTTTCAGAAGGCCGAAATTCAGGTGTTTCGAATAGGGCCGGTTTGTTTGGCCGCGCTGCCGGGTGAACTCTTTGTGGAGTATGGTCTTGAAATCAAGGCGCGTGCGGCGCGTCGGACGTTCGTGATCAGTTTAGCCAACGGGGAACTGCAGGGATACATCGTAACGCCGGAAGCCGAGCAAGCCGGAGGCTATGAAGCGCAGTGCGGACTCTTTTCGGCGGAGTCTGGCCGCCGGCTGGTAGAAGCAGCCCTGAATCTCATAGGTTCGGTCGCATGATTCTCGCGGTGGATTGCGGCTCAACCAATCTCAAAGGTGCGCTGTTTACACCTGATCTGGAACGGCGGGCCGTCGCGGCGGTTCCCGTCCGATATCTTCGGCAAGACGCGGAACGCACCGAGCTCGATCCTTTTTCGATGTGGAACGCTTTTTGCATGCTGACGGCGGAGGTTCTTAAACAGGCGCAAATCCGAATTTCCCGGATTTCAATGGTGGCATTTGGGAGTCAGGCGCAGACCTTTACACTCCTGGATTCCCACGACCGGCCGTTGCTCCCGTTTTTGAGTTGGATGGACCAACGCGCGACGGCGGAAGCGGCGGAGTGGCGGAATCGGTTGTGTGCGGATTTCCATCGGCATTGCAGCTTTCCCGTTCCTTTGCCGGCGCTTCAGATCTCCCTCCTTTTATGGGTTCGGCGGAACTGCCCGGAAGTGTGGCGTTCGGCCCGGCGGCTGGTGTCGCTTCCGGGGTATTTTGCGCTTCGCCTCTCGGGGGTCCATGCGTTGGATGTCAACCTGGCCTCCATGGAAGGCCTTTTTTCGATGGTTACGCGCTTTTGGAGGAGGGAAGTTTTGGATTATCTTGATCTTCCCTCCGAATGGTTGCCCCAATTGAGCCGCCCTGGGGAGAGAATTCCGGCCATGCCGGGGCGGGCCGAAACGCCCTGGCCCGAATGGAGACCCGCTATTGTGCTTTGCGGCAATGATCAGACGGTCGGTGCATTGGGAAATGATGTCGAGTCGCGATCCGTCGTGGTCACATTCGGGACGGCATTGGTGGCCTATCAATGGGCGGGGATGGATCCGGGTCCCTATCATCCAAGCGGCATATGGGGACCTTTTCCCACGACCGGGTATTACGAACTGGGTGTTTGGGGAGAGGGGGGAATTGCTCTGGATTGGGCGAGGGAACGATTACTGCCCGGCCGCACGGCGGCGGATTTCGATCAAGCCGCTGGACAAGCGGAACCGGGGAGCGGCGGTTTGTTGTTCTTTCCGGAGCGGGCGAGAGGAGACGCTGCGTGGCGAGGAAAGGGGCGTTTGGGGGAATGCTGCCGCGCCGTATTGGAGGGGATTCTTTTTGCGCTTCGGCACTTACTGGAGGATGATCTCGGCATTGGAAGGGATCGGGCGCTTTGCGCGATTGGGGGAGGCAGCCGAAGTGGCTTTTGGATGCAGTTGGCGGCGGACATTACGGGGCGCGTGGTGCGACGCGGGACGGGAGATGGTCTTTTGGGCTCGGCCCTGCTGGCTGCCGGTTGCCGTCGTCCTCCTTCCTCTGGAGAGTGTGCGATTTTCGAACCGAATCCTTCCCATCGCGCCCTCTATGAGGAGCGGTATGCCCGTTGGCGGGCGGGCTGGAACACGGCTCAATAGAATACCTGCCGAAGCGTTTCTTCGGCCTCCGTGATCCAGTCGGGGGAGAATGGAGACTTACCGGGCAGTTGGACCATCAGCCGACGGGAAACCAACCGGTTTCGCAACCTTATAGCGGGATAACGATCGTTGAGATGCAGGGGAAGATCGCGAAGGGATTTGATCAACGCATCCAAGAGGTCGAGAGGTTCTTCGGCGTACGGCGCAAGCACAAACTGCCAGAGGGTATGGGGCGAACGTTCTACGGCCTTTCGGATAAAGGCGGCCAAGCGGCGGCGTTTTGTGTATAGGTTGGATCCCTTGATGATCCATGCTTCCCTTGACTCGGTGATGGGCGGTTCGGCGGGGAGATCTTCGTCTGCGGAAAAAAACCGTCGGCTGGAAAACAGGTCGGGAATTGTGCGGCCTACGAATCGCCGGGTTGGAACATCCGTTTCCAACCGAGGGTGATCGGCCAAAAGGGTTTCCAACTCGCGAAAAGACTCTTCGCGGATCCAAGGGGTTTCGCGGACGCCGTAGGGGGGAAGAGGATCGGCGCGGATGCCCCAGGAACAAGCGCGACGGCGCAGATCGGTTCCAGGCAAGAGCAACGTATGGAGAAACTGAATTCGCACGTGGGAGGATGGGAATTGAAGCGCCCACTCGAGGTCGCGCAAGACGCTTTCTTTTGTCTGGAAGGGGAGTCCGAGCATCAGATCAAGCGAAACACGAATGCCGCGATCCGTGAGCAGGCGAATTCCCTTGGCCAACCGGGTGAGATCCGTGGGGCGTCCGATGGCCTGAAGGACGGCGGGATCCGTGCTTTGAACTCCCGCTTCGATTTCCGCGAAACCGGCGCGTGCCAACGCGTCGGCGTGTGAGGGCATCAGACGCTCGGCGCGCAATTCGGCAAAAAAGGTCATGGTGTTCGCCGGATTTTCGCGAGCGAATCGTTCCAATACGGCTTCAAAGGCAGGGTGTACGTTGAAGGTGGGATCAATCAATCGGACGTGGCGGGCGCCTGCCTTACGAAGGGCGCGGAGCCGGCGGCCGATTTCGCGAGGAGAAAGCCAGTTGATCGTTCGGCGCAGGTGATGGTACCGACAATAGAGACAATGGAGGGGACAACCTCGGGTGGTCTCGAGCGAAGCGACGCCATGGACATCGGGGACGAAACCGGACCAGGAGGACAACGGGGCACAACGGGTCAAATCCCATTCCCGTATTTGGCGGCGTCCTCGCCAGTAACCGGACGAAGTCCGCCAGGCAACGGCTTGAGCATCCACCGTGCGTTTGGATCGTAACGCTTGTATGATCTCGGGCAGCAGGCATTCGCCTTCACCTGCGGCAAGAACGTCGGCGGCTCGGCTGCGGAGGGCGAAGGGATGAGGAAAAGCGATTTCGGGTCCGCCGAGTAACAGGCGGGTCCTGGGCAAGCGGCGGCGGAGGTGGTGAAAAAGCGCCAGCGTTCGCTCGATGTTCCAGAGGTAAGCGGTCGCCGCAACGTAATGTGGATGGAGCGCTTCGATCTGCTCCAGCCATTCTTCGTCGCTCAGGGTGTCCCACGAGGCCGGCGCTCGGTGAATCGTGAGCGTTGGGCCGACAGGAGATAGGCGAAGGGCCATCTCGAGGTATGCGGCGGCCAAGTAGTGATTTTCGTGTTCTTCGGAAATATCGTTATCCAGTTGCGGGAGCTGGATGAAGAGGAGAGTTTCACGCATGGGTTCAGGCGGAACCGAAGAGATGATTAAGGAACCATTCCACATCGGCCGCCGAGACGGGGCGCGGGTTGCTGGCTGTGGTGGAAGCGGTGACGGTCTGGCGGATGATTTCGGAGCGATGGGGGATGGGACGACCGCAAAAAGGGTTTTGAATTCTCATTTGCCGTTTGAGGTCCTGCACGGTTTTGATGATGTCGTCACCTGCGAGCTGGGAAAGGGTCGCATATTTGTTTCCGATAGCCGGTCGGTTGAATTCGAGGGCCAAGGGCAGGCAGAGGGCACAGATGACGCCATGCGGCTGATGATAGTGGGCTCCAAGAGGATGGGCGAGGCCATGGACGATGCCCAATCGGGCTTGCGTGAACGCGAACCCGGCGAGCGTATTGCCGGCGAGCAAGGCATCTGCCGCTTCGGGCTCACGGCTATCGGCAAAATGCCTGGGAAGATTGGGAAGCAAAAGTGAGACTGCCGTGAGTGCAGTGGCATCACTCCAGCAATTGCCATGGCGGCTGACATAGGCTTCGATCGCTTGCGTCAAGGCGTCCATTCCTGCGGAAGCGATTACGGGCGGTGGAGTTTGGGCGAGAAGGGTGCTGTCGAGCAAGACGGCATTGGCCGTGAGACGATCGTCGCGAATCGATTTCTTGAGATGTTGTGACGGATCAATCAGGACAGCGTTCGGAGTAACTTCCGAACCGGTCCCTGCGGTGGTCGGGATCGCCACCCAGGGGAGAGGGGGTTGTTGGAGCGGGCGTCCGGCATGAAATTCCGCGGTGGGCGCCTCTTCACGGGCAAGCCCTGCAGCGGCTTTGGCAGTATCCAGCACGCTTCCGCCTCCCACTGCCACGATCCATTGTGCACCGTGGGACTGAAGGGCCATGCGGAGGCGATCGACCGTTTCAAGAATTGGTTCGCCGGTAGGACATTCCCAGGACTGCGCGAGGTTTGGCGCGCGGTCAAGCAACGCCGCCAGACGGCCGGAACGGCGCAGGGATGCGCCATGGACGAGGAGACCGCGGGAACCGAAGGGTCGGACGATTTCCGGCCATTCCATGGCACGGCCACGGCCGAATCGGATATGGGCGGGGAGTTGAATGCGCGAAGGGAAAGGGGGGAGTGTCATGGGCAGGAGAGGATGACGGCAAAGATTTGGAGAGGTTCTGTTCCGTCGTTGAGAACCGCGTGAGCGGCGCCTCGGCCTGTTAAAACCGCGTCACCGGGCCCGATTCGAGTCGACGAAGTCCCGTCGTCGAGGAGTCCTTGGCCGGACAACACGAGATAAACCTCGTCTTCGTTGAGATGTTCGTGGCGGCCGATGCTGGCACCGGGGGGAAGCGTGAGCGTGGCGCACAGGCGGCAGCATGCGGCAAACTCTTCGGGCTTGAAGGCGTGCTGAATGCGAACGGTGCCCTGGCCTCCTCGCATCTGTGTGCGTTCCTCAATCTGCATGTGGTTGGGTTTTCGGATCATGGGGATTCTCCCGCTGGGTGAAAAAGGCGGCCAATTGCGCTGGGGTGTTCACGATCGCATCGGGATGGGCGCCGAGAAGACGAACCCGATCATGCCAGCCCCAGGCGGCGGCCAGGGCGATAGCCCCTGCTTCGCGTGCTTCGCGGATGTCGCCGGCGGTATCGCCGACGTAGAAAGGGCGAAGATCGGGGTGACGTTCGCGAAGCCACCGGATTTTGCGCGCCTTGCTGGCATCCGTTTCGGCACCCCAGATTTCCCGGATTGAGGTGACTCCCGTTTCCGCTAACGTTCGAGTGACAACGCACCGCAGGTTGGAGGTGACGACGTACAGCGGCGCAATCGGGGCCAGGATGTCCAGCATTGCAGGGATGCCGTTGAACAAGCGAATCGGCGTGGAACGTTGAGCGAGTGTTTGAGCCATGCATTGGAAGAGGGCGGTTTGGAGAGAACCGTTGATGCCGCGCCGTGCCAGTTCCTCGTAAAGGTTTCCGTCAAACAGGTCGAGAAACTCTTTCGGCGAGAAGATGGCCTGGACCCCATGCGCGCGACAAGATTCGAGAAATGCGGCCGAAAAGAGATCGAAGGAGTCGGCGAGCACGCCGTCGAAATCGAACAGAATCAAGGGATTCATGCGGGGCGGCGGCGTATGCGCTGCAGGAGCAACCTACGCTGGGTTTGGCGCCACGGATTCGTTTTGGGAAAATCTTCGAAGGAGCGGATAGGGGCGAAAAGGGGATCCTCGCGGGAAACTCCCAGAGTTTGTAGGAGCTGATAATCCTGAAGACTTTCGGCGAAGACTTCCCAGCGGATCGAATCGAGGGGGCCGTCCGGTCCGGGATATACAAGGAACGTGTCCCCATAGGCCCATCCCTTTGCCCAGTGAAGACCGTCCTGCACGTAGAAGGGGTTGATCAGGTTTCGGGTTTGGGACTGGTACCAGTAGTTGTAGCCCCAGTGCAGGAATCCGAGGAACGGCCAGCGGTAAAAAAGAAAACCGTGCATTGCGATTTTAGCCAGGGGGGTGTCCAGCAGTCGGTTGAGATACCGTCCTCGAGGTCCGCAGCAGTAATAGCAGCAGCAGGAAATACCTTCCCGAAGAAAATCAAGCGCTGTTTGGATGCTGGGAATCGGAAGGTCGGTCAGCTTTTCGCGGGCGAAGCGGATGTCGGAAAGTGCATCCATAACGTTCATCCAGGGCGCCAGTTCGCGCAACAAGGAACGGGCGGCGCGATAGTTGGCGAGATGATCGTCCCCATGCGGTTCGTCGGAGAGATGGAAGAAGGACCGTTCCAGGAGATTTTCCCGTTTGAGAAAGTTGTAAAAGGCAGGCAAAAATTGAGATAGAAAGCGACGATAGGTTGTCGAGCATGCGGGGGTTTCAGGAGGCCAGAGGCGTTTTTCATTCCTCCCCTGGCCTTCATAGATGCGAATTGCATGGCGGGCGCCCCATTGGGTGAAGAGATGGCACCATTCGAATTTTTCCACTCCCATGCCTTGGGCGGTTTTAACGTACTGGCGCACGTCGGACCAGTCAAATTCGTAACCGGAACGACGTTGGCGAACGAACAGGAGTTGACAAGGCCGTTTGACCCCATCAAGAGGGGGGGTAAAAACAGGGACGTACAAGCCGTTCTGGCCGTGATCAACTTGGTCGCGAATGTACCGTCCGCAGATAGCCCAAAAGCGGTGGTCGAACAGGTCCGTTTTGTACCAGTCAATCAAGGCGTCCGCATAGAACCAGTGAAAGATATCGAATTGACGCCGAGGTTCGAGGAGAAGATCGTGAAGCACAAACGTGACGGTCCGTGTAAGGGGGGGGGCTTTTTCGGGGATTATCCGGACGGTCAAGGAATGGCGGCCCGGTTTAGAAGCCGGGTCGGGCCGGGTGGTAATCCAGAAGGCATGGGTTTCGTGGGCGGGGAGAAGCAGTTCAGATTCCTCGAAAAGGGGATCGGGGACATAGCCCGGGATTTCCTTTAACCCTTCGACATCCTGAGGATCCGCTACAATAGGAGTGTTGTGATGTTCGACGGGGACATACCCGACGCGCCGGATACGGAGCGACCATCCGGAAGGTGCGTCGGCCTCGAGGCGAATTCGCATCTGGGTATCAGTTCGCATCACCACTTGAAAATGGGCGGTTTCATTTCGCGCCAGATCTCGGCGGAGAGGATTTGTGCGTGGGGGGGGTTGGGTAGAAGGGAAGAAGCGGGTTGTGGAAGGTGCAGTCCAGATGGAGTATTTCATGACGCAGCCGTCGGTTGGAATTTCAAGGGTTCACAGTCCACCGTGCAGCCGATGATAACACGGATCGAACCGTCTGGCATCTCTGTTTTGAGGCGGTAACGCAAGTTCATTCCCGCCTTTTGCATCACGGAAAGGGCCGCGTGATTTTCTGCATCCGCCTCGCCCGTAATGCCACGAAGGCCCAGGATCGAAAAGCCGTATTTTACAAGCGCCTGGAGCGCTTCGGTGCCGTATCCTCGGCCTCGAAAGGGAGGGGCGAGAAAAAGGGAAGCCTTTCCGTATTGATCGGATTGAGGAGCCAGAAACGCCGCTCCAATGAGGTCTTGTTGTCGCCGCCGCCGAATTGCGATGAGGAGGGAATAAGGTTTGGCGGTATCGAAAAAACGGCCGGTGATAATGTGTTGCCACAGTCGAGGGGGAAGCCCGTCGTCAAAGGCTTCGTCGGGTAGGGTTATAAACCATCGGCCGACCTCGCGCCATTCTTGGCGGGTGCAAGGCACCAGATGCAGTCGCGGCGTTGTCCAGGTTGTCGTCATAAACGAGCAGGCTCAAGGAGCTCCCACATCCGGCGAATGTAGTAGCGGTAGTTGTTGAGAGGAACGCCGTTTGGAATTCGGTGATCGAGCCCCAGAATGCATCCTCCAGAACGAACCATGAAAGGAACTTTATAGAGAAGCTCCCGTTCAATGTCGTCATACGACTCGAGGAGAACATACTTATCAATCCCTCCCCAGAAGGCGAGTTGCGTTCCATATTGGGCGCGGAGGGTTACAATGTCCATGCCGGCAGCGGGCTCCAGCGGAAGCATGGCATTGATGCCGGCATCGAGAAAAGCGGGAATAACCGATCGCATATCGCCGTCGCTATCTTGGAGAAACAAACGGGCACCCAAGGATTGGGCGCGCTGCCAAATCCGTCGGTAGTAGGGTGCAATAAAAGTTTGGACTTGTTCCGGTCCGGCAAGCGGGCCGGATTTTCCCGCCATGTCTTCATGGACAAAAAGAACGTCCAGCCCGACGGAGGGGGGAATTCGATCCAGGAGGGCGAGGATCATCTGCGCGAGAGCCTCGAGGATTTCCATAAGGAGTTCGGGTTGATCATAAAAAGCGAGACAAACGGCTTCCTCGCCCATCAGTTGCCGGGGCTCATCGAAACCGCCCGGAATGGAAAGCTGGAGGGACGCACCTCGCGCGCGGGCGGCACGAGCTTCTCGTTCCCAATTCGGTGCGAAACGATCTTCATGGAAGGCGTACCAGTGTCGAATCCGACGCCAGTCGTCGGCATTGCGTACCGGATAATCAAGGGGATGAGAGAGCGAGGATACACCTTTAAAACGCTTGGTTCGCCGGCCGAGCCAGTCGCGGGTAATGACATAATCGGCGGTTTCCTCCAGAAGTTGGGGTTGCAAACCGGTGCGGGCGCCGGTATGGATCCGAAGGCTTTCGCGGAGAGGACAGCGGTAGCGAAATGCAGAGAAATCGAGCTCCTCTGGTGTTGCGCCCTGAGCTGCCCATTCTTCTTTAAGCCCGATCATGGGACCGAAGATTTCGTCGAAAAGGGGGCGGCGATTCGTGCGGAAGGTCATATAATCCAAAAATTCGTCCCGAAGAACTTCTGGTCGTTTATGAATGTTCAATGCGGCATGGACATCCGAATCCATGAGTAGGCTCATCGCCAATCCTTCCATTCTCTCATTTGTCTCACGAGGAATATGGATCGTCGCCTCAGATCCTGTGGCTGAGATTTAAAAAAACTCACTCTTCGGATTCTCGATACCGTGACGCGTCCTTGATTTCGAATATACGCCGTTGCATAGCCCGTCGCTTTTTCGAGGACGGCATTATTTTTTTCGAAAACCGTATCGGTGTCCGACATGGCGATGCTTATGGGTTTTTAAATGTTGTCCATAGGGACGCCTGAAGCCGCGAAGCCCTCACAGAGCAGTTTCTCTTGCTTGGTTTTTTTGCAAGCCGGTGTGAAGAACAGAATGCCCTCCTTACGGATATGGGCCATGAAACGATCGCCATCTGGTTCACACAGCCGGGGATGGAGGGCCATGAACTCGATTCGGTCCCCGAGTTTCAGGCGGACGCGCTCCGCAAGTTTCCAAAAGTCAATCTTCGACATGCCAGGGCATGCCCCACGGCATGTGCAAAAAGGCACCGCTTTTTTGAGCGGTTCGTGTGTTGCCATGGGTTATTCCGGCTTGGCGTGATTTGCGCGCAGCGGGGGAATGAGCAAAACGGGGGCAGGCGAATGGCGCGCCACAGCATGGCTGACGCTACCCAGCAGCATTTCCGCCAAAACCCCCCGGCCTTGACTCCCCATTACGACCAACGATACATCGCCGCGCCTGATCCGTTCCAAAATGATTTTCTTTGGCAAACCGTAGAGCAATTCCAGTTCGACCCGCTGGGCTCCGGCTTCCTTCAGTTCCTTTTGCAACCGTTCCAGTCGAGACGTATCAATTCGATTGAACTCTTCGAGCCGTTCCTTGATGTAGGGATCAATTTTTCCCTGGTCCTGGACATGCAACAGCGTGATTCGCTTTGCTCCGCATGAAGCGATTTTACGGACATAGGCAAAGGCATGTTCCGCATTGTCCGAGAAGTCCGTTGGGAACAGAACATGTTCGAGTGGATCGCAAGGGAAAACGTCGCAAGGTTCCTCTTTTCGGTCCTTCACCTGCAAGCGCAGCAACAACGTGGGTCGCGTTGCGCTATGGAGTACGGCGCTGGCCACGCCGCCGAGAAAAATTTCCCCAACAATCGAACTGGTTGAAGCCCCCACGACGACCAACGAACAGTTGTGATCATCCGCCAGCCGATTGATTTCAATTTGCGGCAAGCCCAGAACCATTTTGGCGGTTACCTGGTATCCCATGTCTTCCAGCATCTTTTTCTGTCTTTCGAAAGACGGCTTGGCGAGTTCCATCAACCGATCCGCGAGCGGACCGACATCGCGAATATTAAACACATGCACCAAGCAGGCTTCCCGTGTGCCGAGCTGTTTCAGTTTTTCCAGGGCACAGACCACTCGGTCCGAGGTCTGAGAAAGATCCGTCGCTACCAGCATTTTTGAGAACATGGTCACTTCTCCTTTGTTTTGGGACACACTTTCGGCGTTGTCTAAGCCCCCATTCCGGGGGGGCATCTCGCTCTATTCCTCCTGGCATCCTGTCTGACCTTACGTGATCGGCCATAACCAGTTGCCGCAGGGGATATCCATGTTGACGACTTCCGTCTCTTTATACAACGGGCATACGAAAAAGGCAAATCCATAAAGCCGGCGATCAAGTCCATTTCATTTTCCGCCTCAAGAATCATCGTTGGGTTTCTCGTGGGACCGGGTTGTTCTTTCGGGCATATGGGTATTTGGCGTTCCGTTCACCCCTTGTGCTTTCCAGCTGCCAGAAAGCAGATCGAGCGTGATTATTCAAGCATTATTGTGGCCTTGGGGCAAGGGACAACGCATGCTCCGCTTTTAAACTATCGAAAGGAAGAAACCGAATGCGAAAAACGAAGCGACTTCGCGTCTCCCCGACCACCCTTCTTGCTACGGCGGGACTTTCTGTGCCAATCGTTGTGAAACCTCCGCCATCGAACGCAGAAGGCGATCATCGGGTCGGATACTTTAACCTGAACTTTGTACCGTCATGCTGATTTTCACGTCTGAGTCAACCTTGGTTTTGTCGTCGCGTGTCACATTGAGCCACATCCTTTCCTGCCCGTGCACGAAGTTTTTTGCACGGCACGGGCTTCGGGTTCAGCACGTTACGCCGCCTCCTTTCGGCGGCGAGCCAGATAGCCGAGGAAGGCGATCCGTCCGGCGGATCGCACCGTTTGTTGCCGAAGGTGAAGAAGAAACCGGAGGTGCTCCCCATTGATTGGACAGTTCTACGGGTAAAGTTAGCTAATGTTCTTTCGGTTGTCCACCTCCTTGTCTGGTCCCTGCCACCGCCCCCTCGGGGGCGGCGGGCCGCTCCGTGGCCGGCCACGCTGGCGCATTTGCGGGTCAGGCCGCTCGTGCCAAGTGAACTACCCTCGGCGTTCGATTGCCCAGGGTCTGATACCGGCGCTGGGTGTTGTAGAACCGGACGTAGCGTTCCAGCCCCGACGCGCCTCCGCCCCGTCGGCGCAGTCGCGCAGAGAGACCTTCTTGCACTTGACGCTGCGCCACAACCGCTCGATGAAGATGGTGTCCGTCTCCCGGCCCCGGCCGTCCCTGCTGATGCGCACCTGCGCCGCCGCCACCGGCTTGAACCGTGCGCCGAATTTCTTGTGGATGTTCCAGATACGACGGTGGTAAGCGCGCTGTTCCCAGATCGAAGCCGAGGGCTGGATGCCGAGGCCGGGTATACGGTACGCATCGGAGGTCAGCGGGTCCGTGGCGCGGCGCGGCCAGGCATGGGGAATAGCGGAGTCGCATCTATAAATTATATTATTGCGACGATGGAGCGGATGGGTTATCCCATGGGGTATGAGCAGGCCCTTGCGCGTATTGGTGGCGGATGGCTGGTATCATGTGACCGCTCGAGGAAACGAGCGTCGAGCGATATTCCGCGAGGGCCGGGATTGCACGCAATTTGTCGAGTGCCTCGGCGAAATGGCGCAACGCTATGAGGTTCGCATCGCCGCCTCCGTTCTGATGGATAATCACTATCCCCTTTTACTCCAGACGCCTCAGGCGAACCTGAGCGCGGCGATGAAATGGCTGAACGTGAGCGATGCGGATTGACGCTCGCCGAGCTGGGGGCGAAGGTCGGCGGACTTCGATATTACGCCATCGCATAGGCAATCCGGTTTTTCGAGCGAAAGCTCTCCCGCGCCCCCGTGCAAACCCTCACCCCAAAAGTCGAATCCCTTCTGCCAATACGCCCCTGACCTCTTCGCAATTCTTCGACTCAATAATTCATATTTATAGATGCGACCCCGCTCGACTCAAGTCCGTATCCTCGATGCACGGGCCGAGTCGGGCATGCGTCAGTCCCATGTGGGGTCCCAGACGCCCTTGCCGCGCCTGACGAGCACGCACATGCCCGCAACCGTCGGCGGGCCGCTCACGGCGTAGGGCGCATCCCTTTCGGGCGAGAGTGCCTCCATCTTCGAATGCGCGAACCATAGGGCTCCGGCCCCCGTAGCGTACAGCAGGATGGCACCCAGCGCGACCACGGCCGCGATGACCAGGCCGACAGGCGAGTCCTCGTCCTGCAACGCCTCGATGCGTTTCGCCACGACGTCAAGAAGCAAAGAAGCAGGACGGGCAGGATATTTTTTTCTCATTGACAGAGTGCGCCGCTCCGTAGTAAGTTAGGCGTCACGAACACAGAAAGGGATTTCAGGAGGCGAATGGATGACAGCCAATGCACCGGCTTTGAGTGCCAGCATGGAAAACTATCTGGAGACGATCTTTCTGCTCGTCCGCGATGGTCCCGTGGCGCGGGCGAAGGATATCTCGCAACGCCTGGGAGTGAGTCGCTCGTCGGTGACCGGGGCGTTGCAGGCGCTGAGCGAGCGGGGACTCGTGAACTACGAGCGGTATGGATTCGTCACG
>CALHRZ010000020.1 GCA_938038445.1 uncultured bacterium
AAGGGTGTTGAGCGTCTCGGTCCGAAAGTGGTTGATGCTATCTTTTGCAACTCTCCGTCAACGAACGTAGCGCCTTGAAGTAGGAGGGCAACCTCCTCGTGCTGGTTCAGGCGTCGCCAAAGCTTCTCAGCCTGCTCCACCGACTTGTAGACCATGGGCAGCGTGGCCTGGCGCAAGCCACAGCCCTTGGTGCGCGCGGTGCGCAGCCGCACCGTGGCAAACGTGGATTCGATGGGATTGGTGGTGCGCTGGTGGATCCAATGTTCGGCTGGGAACTCGTAAAATGCGAAGAGAGCGTCCTTGTCGTTGCGCAAGCATTCGTAGGCCGCCGGATATTTCGGCTCGTAAAGGCGCAGAAACTCGTCTCCCTGTGGACCCGGAACAGGCCGCTGGTGTTCGTCAGCGATTAAAGAAACGGCGGTTCCTGCAAGCGGATGTTGGGCCTTAGGCAGCTGGGATTGAAACCGGATTTCGAAGCCGAAAATTGGGAAAATCCGGATGATTGTTCTGCCTGTCGTTCCCGCACCCTGTGCCGCAAGAAGCTCGATGACATAAGCGACTTCCGCCTTGAGCCAGATGAGCCCCAAAGGCGGCCGGCGGCGGTGTCCCCCGCTGAATAACCGCATTCGACCCGGAGATTTTTTGCTCCCGCCGGGCTGGACTTCCGCCGGACGCCGCCGCATAATGCGCTGCACCTTTACTTGGTGTTCTCCCATGAAACGCAAGGGCCGATCCGCCTCCCTCATCGTCAGCCTTGCCATCCTCGCCTCCCGCCTTCTCGGCCTCGTCCGCGAGCAAACGTTCGCGTTTCTGTTCGGAGCCGGTCGCCAGTGGGATGCCTTCCTCGCTGCCTTCCAAATCCCCAACCTTCTTCGCGACCTCTTCGCCGAAGGTGCCTTGTCCACTGCCTTTACGACCGTTTTTGCCCAAACGAGCGAAGAAGAGGGAGATGCCGCCGCCTGGCGATTCGGCTCCCTCGTTCTCACAACGCTCCTGCTTGTCCTCGGCACCCTCTGTCTTCTCGGGATTCTGCTCAGCCCCCTCCTGGTGGATGCCACAAGCTTCGGTTTCCGCACCGTCGCCGGCAAGTACGAGATGACCGTCCGCCTGACCCGTTTGTTGTTTCCCTTCATTCTCTTCCTCTCCCTCGCCGCCGCCGTCATGGGCATGTTGAACGCCCGCTACCAATTCGCGGTTCCCGCTCTTTCGCCGATCGCTTTTAACCTCGTTTCGATCGCCGGCGGCGTCCTCCTCGCCTACGCGTTCGAACCGCAGACACATTGGCGTCGCCCCTCGTTCGGCGACCGCGGCTTGACCGGGCTCGCCATCGGCGTCCTTCTCGGAGGCATGGCGCAACTGGCCGTTCAATGGCCTCTCCTTTACCGAGAAGGGTTCCGTTTTCAGTTCCTCCTCGAATGGCAGAATTCTCGCCTGCGCCAGTTGTGGCGCCTCTTCTGGCCGGCCGTTATCGCGGCCTCGGCCGTCGAAATCAATGTGCTCGTCAATGGCCAGTTCGCCTCCCTCTACGACGGCGGACGCTCCTGGCTCACCTGTGCCTTTCGCATCCTCTACTTCCCCATCGGCCTCTTCGGCATCGCGGTGGCCACCGTGACCCTCCCCGCCGCGGCCCGCGAGGCGCTGGCAAAGGATCGAACGCGCATTGGCCAGACCACCGAAGAGGCGCTGCGGCTGTCGCTCTTTTTCGCTCTTCCCGCCGCGGCCGGTATTGCGGCTCTGGCCGCGCCGATCGTCCGACTCCTCTTCGAGCATGGCCGATTCACCCCTGTGGACACGCATCAGACCGCACTCGCCCTCAAGGCCTATTCAGCCGGATTGGCCGGCTATGCGGGCGTCAAAGTGCTGGTGCCCCTTTTCCATGCCCTCAACAAGCCCCATATCCCGCTCCGCGTCAACCTCGCAGCCATTGCGATCAACCTCGCTCTCAATGCGTTCTTCGTGCTGGGAATCGGATTCCGGCACGTGGGCGTCGCGGCGGCCACTGCCGGTGTAATGCTGTTCAATTTCGGACATCTCACGTGGCACATCGCCCGCCTGGCGCCAATCGGCAACCGGCGGAAATGGGCCGCGTGGCTCTCGGTGATCCTTAGCGGATGCGTTTTGACGAGCCTTGCGGCGTGGAGTGTTACTGCTCAGGCCTCGACCTGGATGCCGAACGGGGTGTTGGGACGTCTGATCGTCGTCTTCATCGGTATCGCGGCCGGAGGGGCGGTCTATGGGATGTGGACACTTCTCTTTCGAGTCCCCGAGGCTATACAAATCTACCACACGCTGATCCGACGGGGGAAAAACCTCTTCTGATGGGGTGCGGACTACCAGCGCCCTGAAGCGCCCCCACCGCTAAACCGCCCGCCTCCACCCCCTCGGAACCCGCCGCCGAAGGATCCGCTCCCACCCGCTCCTCGAAAAGGCCCTCCAAAAATGATCCATCCCCGCCCCCGCGTCAAAATGGAAATCAGGACGAATAGAGCGAAAAAAACGACAATCGCCAATAAGCGTACGTGGGGAGGCAATTCCTCGGCATCCGCCCCGTAACGAACCGAAGGCGTGTCGGGATCGCTTTCCCAGGTCCCGTCCGGCTGGATCAGCTTTGCGATTGCATCAATGGCATGGCGGATACCCTCGGCCGGCTTCCCCTCCCGAAGCGCAGGAACCAGGATCTGCCGAATAATATCACCGGCCTTCGCATCGTTGATCGTTCCTTCCAACCCATAACCGACTTCGATTCGAAGCGCACGATCGTCGCGCGCGATAAGAAGAATCAAGCCGTTATCGTTTTGTTTAGAACCCGGCTTCCATTTCTCCGCAACCCGCATCCCGAATCGTTCGATCGGCTCCCCTTCCAACGATGGCACGATCAGGACGGCCATCTGACCGAGGCCGCTTTCCTCGAATCGCCGCAACGTGGAGGCCAAGGCTTCCCGCTCCGCAGGATTCAGCATTCCGGCTTGATCCACCACATAGCCGGAAAAGGGCGGAACAGGAATTTCAGCCCAAATCCGCGACCCCCCAAATAGGAGAAAAAACGCGGCGTACAGAGCGCTCAGACCAAAGGCAGGAATCTGCATTTAAAATTCCACGCGAGGCGCTGTTTTGGCTGCGGGTTCCGCTTCGAAATAGGGCTTGGGCTCGAAACCGGAACGGGTCGCGATGAGTGAAGCGGGAAAGACCTTAATGCGGGTATTGAAGGACCGGACGGCTTCATTGTATTTGGCGCGGGCATACCCGATGCGGTTTTCGGTGCCAGCCAATTCGTCCTGAAGGCGAAGGAAGTTTTCGTTCGCCTTCAGCGCGGGATAACTTTCCGCGATAGCAAGCAGGCGGCCGAGAGCACCGGTCAGTTGATCGTTCGCCGCCATTTTCTCGACCGGTGTCGCGGCCGCCAAGAGGCGGGAACGGGCATTCGCGACTTCCGTGAAGATTTTGTCCTCATGGGCCGCGTATCCTTTAACGGTATTGACCAGATTGGGAATCAGATCGGCGCGGCGCATGAGCTGGACATCAATGTCCGAAAATCGGGTCGCTATCTCCTCCTGGTCCCGAACCATCCCATTATATGTGCTGACGGCCCAACCGATCCCTGCCAACACAATAACTCCAACCACAATCAGCGCAATCACCCAACCTTTCATGCATTTCTTCCTTTCGTGGAGGGAGAAATCCTAACAGCCTCCAATTCCTCAGACAAGATCAAAGGAGGAACGAGGAGGGGAAAACGCCGCAGAAAGAAAACGGGCACCCCAGGAGGGCAGAGGCATTTCAAGCGATGAACAGAACGCTACTCCGCTTCCCAAGACCGCATAGCAACCAAACAGGTTCCGCTTGGACGAGCCGATTGCGCGGTTGAGCAATCCCGGTTGGCTCTTCCCTTCGCACGCCCCCTAATCTTCACGGCGAGCAATGCTGTTCCGCCCTTTTCAAATCCGGCCCCACCCTTTTTTTGCATTCGCGCCTTTTCTCCAAGGTCGGAGAGCGCAAAAAATAGTCCTTGCCGCCTATATCACACTTCCAGAAGTGTGATATAAAGATTATCCGCTTGGTTCCAAGCTTTCGATGGCAAATTTCGACATTCGGAGGGCAAACAAAGTGAATTTGCCGATGCCAATCCCAGACGCTTTGAATCCACCGGCACAGAGCGCCGAACCAACAGTTCCTCATACAAGGGCGCTAAAAGCCGTTCCGTTGGGAAAGGTACACAGAATTTGGGCCTTTCAGAACCTGGTATAACGCCTGTCCTGTCCGATCATTTTGTACTTCCGGCACTCTGCGCCGGTAGCCATATAAGAGGATTTCCTGCTGTTGTTCCCCCACTTCTAAGGCAGACGCCCTAAATAATTCGGCAGGGACAAACGGCCACCAGAAGGAAACTGCCGGAACCACACATTGTCCCCATAATGGACGCTCCCGGGTCAATATGACGGTCCTCCGCCGTTCACTACGGCACAACGGCAGCGCAGCGGCTTCCAAAGATGCGCCCCTGAATCACCCGCCCGATTTCTTTCATGCACGCGAATTCTTCTTCGCTCATAAACATCGCAGGATCCTCTGAACCCTCTTATTCCGGATTTGACAGAACATTCCCTCAGGGGTAAACAACCTATTGGAAAGGTCTGCCGCCATGAACGGTTGGATTGCCGCCATCGCCTTTGTCTTGGGAGGATTCGTCGGCGCCGTCGCCGCTTGGATCAGACAGATAGCCTGTTCCCGCACTCTCGAAAACGAAAAAAACGCCCTCGAAGTTCGACGGTCCGAGCTTCAGACTCAGTTGGAGTCCCTTCGAATGGAACGTGACCGCCTCCAGACCGTCCTAAGCCAGGAACAATCCGCCCGTGTCCGCGCCGAAACCCAGCGGGAAGAAACCGCTCGCCGCCTCGAAGAGGAAAAACGGCTCCTCGATGAGGCCCAAACCCGTCTCACCGACGTTTTCAAGTCCCTCGCCGGCGATACGCTCAACCGCAGCACATCCGAACTCCTCAAACTCGCCCGGGAGACTTTTGAACGCACTCTTGCCGAACTCCGCGGAGAATGGGGACAACGGCAGGAGGCCATTCAGGGCACCCTTAAACCAATCGCCGACAGTCTCGCTCGTTTCGAATCCCAGGTTCAGGGACTCGAAAAAAGCAGACAAGGGGCCTATGCCGGCATTCAGGAACAGATTCGAGCGCTCGCCGAAGCCAACCAGCGACTGCAAAAGGAAACCAGCAACCTCGTCACCGCCCTTCGTAAGCCGCAGGTCCGCGGCCGCTGGGGGGAACTTACCCTTCGCCGTGTCGTCGAGCTTGCCGGGATGTCCGCCCACTGCGACTTCTCCGAACAAACCAGCGTCACCACCGACAATGGAGGACGCCTCCGCCCCGACCTCATCGTTCATATGCCAGGCGGCCGGGAAATCATCGTGGATGCCAAAGTCCCCCTCGATGCCTACTTGGAGTCCCTCGCGGCTGAAAACGAGGATAACCGCCGCCAGGCTCTCGAGCGCCATGTCCGTCAAATCCGCACCCACATTGCCGCCCTGGGCGGCAAAGAATACTGGAGCCAGTTTTCATCAGCCCCCGATTTCGTGATCCTGTTTATCCCCGGCGAAGCCTTTTTCGCCGCCGCAGCCGACCAAGACCTCTCCCTTGTCGAAGACGCCCTCCAACAGAAGGTGATCCTCGCCACTCCCTCCACTCTTATGGCCCTGCTCCGCGCCGTTGCCTTTGGCTGGCGCCAAGAACAAATCTCCAGGAACGCCCGCGAAATATTCGAAACCGCCCGCCTTCTCCACGAACGTTTGTCCAAATTTACAGGCGATTTTG
The DNA here is from genome assembly GCA_938038445.1 of uncultured bacterium. GTDB lineage: Bacteria > Verrucomicrobiota > Kiritimatiellia > CAIKKV01 > CAIKKV01 > CALHRZ01. The sequence continues at coordinate 5,817 of CALHRZ010000020.1, forward strand.
CGCGGGTCGGGACCGGTCTTGCCACCGCAAACAAAGCGTTTAATGAAGCAGTAGGATCGCTCGAACGACGCGTGCTTCCCGCCGCCCGGAGAATCGGCGAATTCAGTGTGGGCGGCGAGCAGGAAATTCCAGAGGTTTCCCCCGTGGAAATCACCCCACGGCTTGTGGCCTCCGCTGAAGAATAAGGCGAGTCGCTAATTCCTTGACCCCTGCCTAACCCGGCGTTATTATAAAAAGGTAATGGAGCGGTTGGAAGGATGAATTTCGGTGTCATTGTCGCGGCCGGAAAAAGCGAACGGATGGGGGAAGGCATTGACAAGGCCTTTCTGAATCTGGGTGCGAAACCCGTCCTGGCTTGGTCCCTGTTGGCCTTTGAGCGTTGTCCCGATATCGAGGGGGTTATTCTGGTTGTCCGAAAGGACCGTCTCGAAGCAGCCCGGGGATTGGTGCGGATTTTCGGCTGTACCAAGGTGCGGGATATTGTGGCCGGCGGTGCGGCTCGGCAGGACTCGGTGATGGCCGGGCTGGCCGAACTACCAGAAAATGCGTCGCTTGTCGCCGTTCACGACGGTGCCCGCCCGTGTGTCACCCCAGAATTGATCAGCGAAACCCTAAAAAGCGCCAAACGGTATGGTTCCGGAGTCGCGGCGATCAAAGTGACGGATACGTTGAAGGAAATCAGCCGGGGCATGGTGGTCGCCCGCACGGTGGACCGCTCCCGCTTGTGGGCCGTTCAGACGCCCCAGTCGTTTCAAACCCGCCTACTGCGTGCCGCCTACGAGCGGGTGTGCGAACAAAAGGCCACTGTGACAGACGAAGCCTCAGCCGTCGAACTGCTCGGCAAGCCTGTCCATCTGGTCTCTTCCGCCCCCTCAAACCTGAAAATTACCACGACGGACGACCTCGTGGTAGCCGAAGCGCTTTTGAAAAGCTGAAGCGAAATCGGCAGCGAGGTCGGCATGGCCGGTGAAACGAAATACGCAATTCTGGGGGATATTCACGGAAACCTGGATGCTCTTGAGGCTGTCTTGGCCAATGCGCGAGAACAGGGAATCACTCGTTACGCCTGCGTCGGAGACCTCGTCGGATACAACGCCTGTCCCGGCCCCTGCGTTTCCCGGTTGATGGAGATGAACGCCGTGACGGTCCAGGGCAACCACGACTACTTTGCGGCCACAGAGGATCAACTCCGGGATTTCAGCCCCCTGGCCGCCAGCGTGATTGAATGGACCCGCCACGTGCTGACGAAAGAACAGAAGGATTGGCTCCAGGCGTTGCGGATCAAGCGGATGTATGATGGGTTCCTGTTGGTTCACAGCACCCTCGATATGCCGGACAAATGGGGATATGTCTTCGACGAAGTCCAGGCGGAAGACCATTTTGCATACCAGACGACCGCCGTCTGCTTCCATGGCCACACCCATATACCCGCCGTCTTCAGAAAAAGCGGCGGCCGCACCGTTCGCCTTCCTCCAGAACCGATCACCGTTTCCTTCGGCTCCAAACTGTTCGTCAATGTCGGAAGCGTCGGCCAGCCCAGGGACGGCGATCCCCGCGCGTGCTACGTGATCTTCGACGCCGCTGCGAAAAGAATCTCCTTCCAGCGCGTGGCATACGATGTGGCCGCCGCGCAGAAAAAAATTCTTGAGGCCGGACTTCCCGAACGGCTCGCCCTCCGCCTCGCTCTTGGCAAATAATAACCCCCGGAAATCCCCATGGGTGGTTTTCGCCATCTCTTCGGCCCCGTCCCCTCCCGCCGGCTCGGCCTCTCCCTCGGCGTGGACCTCGTCCCCCCGAAAACCTGTGTGTACGATTGCGTCTTTTGCCAGATCGGAAAGACCCCATCGCCCACCTGGAAACGGGCGGAATTCGTTGCCGTTTCCGCGGTTCTCGCCGAAGTGGATCGCTGGCTCGCCGAAGGCGGAAAGGCCGAACACATCACCTTGGCGGGTGCCGGAGAGCCGACTCTGCACATCGGGTTCGGAGATGTCCTTCACGGCATCCGTGCGCGGTGTTCAATCCCCACTGTTCTGTTCAGTAACGGCGCCCTTCTGTTTCTGCCGGAAGTCCGGGAAAAGGCGCGCATCGCGGATATCGCCAAGGTCTCATGGAGCGGCTGGAATGAAGCCTCTTGGCGGCGGATCAACCGCCCTCCACCTGATCTCTCCTTCCAGCGGGTCGCTGAGGGGATCCGTCGTTTCGCCGCCGATTATGCCGGCGAGCTGTGGGTCGAAGTGTTCCTTGTCCCCGGTCTCAACGATTCCCCTCCGGCCCTGCAAGCCATCGCTTCTCAAGTCAATGAATTGGGAGCCGCACGGATCCACCTCAACACAGCAAGCCGTCCTCCCGCCGATCCCACCGTCCGCCCCGCCCCTCTTAAAACGCTCCAAAACGCCGCTGCCCTTTTTCATCCCACTGCCGAAATTCCAGAGGAGATGCCGCTACAATTGGAGGGTGCTGCACCTCTCGACCGTTCCCATATCGAGAATACCGTTTTGCGCCACCCCGCTACGGCCGCCCAACTGGCAGCCCTTCTCGGGCAGCCCGAGTCGAACGTCACCGCAGAACTCGACCGGTTGGAAAAAGAAGGCCGCGTCCGGCGAATCGTCCGCGCCGGCCAAATCTGGTACGGTCCCCCGGCTTAGTCCATCCGAGGATTGATGTGCCCCGTCGCCGGATCCAACAGTTTGCCGAGATAGCGGCTGAGTTCAATATCATATTCCGCATCCAAGTCCATCCGAGCCAGCTGACGCCGGACTCCGCGAAACCCCTTGGATGAACTGCTGGCTTCAAATGCCGAATGATACCGGTGCCTGGGATCGGAATGAAGCAGTTTCTTCAAGATCGAAAGCAGCAGTTCGTTTTCGCAAACGTAGGAGGGCAGCCACCGTTCAAGCGTTCCCTGCAACTGAAGCTTCGCCTCCAGCAAGTCCTCGTCCCGCTCGAGTGATGGATCTATCGGCAGGCGCCCCCCGAGCATCTCCACCGCCACCAGCCCCACACTAAAAAGATCCGCCTGCACCGATCCCGGCTCCAATCGGTGCACCTCGGGGGCCATATACAAGGGACTTCCCAGCAGAATGCTGATCGGCTCGCCAATCCTGGCGGCCCGCCCAAAATCGACGCAACGGATACCCCCATGCCGGTCAACCATAATGTTCGACGGTTTAATGTCCCCATGAAGATAGCCCGACCCGTGTAAGACCTCGAGCCCGGAAAGAATCTCTTGAAGAATGTAAACCGCAACCCCCGGCTGGTACAGCAGCCGGTCCTCCTGCAGGCGAAACAGCACGGTCGTAAAATGGCGCCACTCCTCGTCCGTACTCTGGCTCCGCGAAATCGCCAAATGGGCAGAGGAAAAGAAAAACTGCAGATCCAGCCCGTCCACCGCGTTCATCTGGACAAATCCCACCCCGTTGCACTCGTCGTAAAGATCACACGAGACCAAGTTATCATGATGGAGAGGCTGAAGACGGGAAACTTGCCCTGCAATCCGACCCATGTCGGTCCAGTACCGTTCCGCGCTCGAATAGATCGAAGGATCGAACAGTTTCACCGCATGCCGGGTCCGACACCCCCGGGCTCCCTGTCGAACAGCCAAAAAGACCACACCCTGCCGCCCGCGTCCCAGTTCCTGCTCGAAATGGTAGGCAACCGGATACCGCAGCGCCCCCTCGCGGAGAATCCCCTGATAGGAATCGATCAGCCGGGCATGGTTGGCATCAAAGGGCCCCCGCCCCAGGGTGGGATCCCGCACCGTTTCCCGAAGCGATGGCGGTGTTTCGTGTGCCACATTCGTTTTCATTGTACAAGGCGTTATCCTATGGATTTTTTCCCAAAAAAGCAATAGGATGTGCTATTCGACTGGAAAGCAAAACCTCATGATCGCACTGCTCAAAAAACTTTTTGGGACCAAGCACCAGCGCGATATTCGGGCGTTGCGCCCCCTGGTGAGCCAAATCAACGAGGAAGAGGAACGCCTACGCGCCCTACCCGACGAGAGGCTGCGGGCAAAGACGGAGGAATTCCGAGCTCGTCTCCATCAGGGAACCCCCCTCGACGATCTGATGGTCGAGGCCTTCGCCGTGGTTAAAAACGCCTGCCGCCGGCTGGCCGAACGCCGTTACACCTTCGAACTCGGAGGGCAAACCCGCGTCTGGGATATGATTCCCTTCGACGTTCAGATCGTCGGCGCCATCGCGCTGCACCGCGGAAAGATCGCCGAAATGGCCACCGGCGAGGGCAAAACCCTCGTGGCCACCATGCCCCTCTATCTCAACGCTCTGACAGGCAAACCTGTCCATCTCGTGACCGTCAACGACTACCTCGCGAAACGAGATTCCGAGTGGATGGGCCAGATTTATCACTTCCTCGGCGTCTCCTGCGGCTGCATCCAGAACTGGATGTCGCCCGCCGAACGACGGCTCCAGTACGCAAAAGACATCACCTACGGAACCGCCAGCGAATTTGGGTTTGACTACCTACGAGACAACGGCATGGCCTTCCGGCCCGAAGACCAGGTCCAACGCGGCCATTATTACGCAATCGTGGACGAGGTGGACAGTATTCTCATCGATGAAGCCCGTACCCCCCTCATCATCTCCGGCCCCTCCCCCGAAGGCACTCACCAGTTCGACAAACTGAAGCCCCGTGTCGAACGCCTCGTCCGCGCCCAGACTATCCTGTGCAGTAAATTCATCCAGGAGATCCGAGACCTGCTCCCCCTCGTGGCTCCCGAGGCCCTCGAAAACGAAGCCGACCGTAACCGGAAACCCTCCGGCGTTTCGGAAGAAGAGGCACGCGACCGAATCCGTCAGCGCCTCTACCAGGTCTACCACGGCATGCCGAAAAACAAACAGCTCCTTCACCTGCTTGAACAACCCCCCGTCCGCAGGCTCCATGAGCAGGTCGAAAACATGATGCTGACCGATATGTATAAGGATCAGGCACGGGAACTGACCGAGGAACTCTATTTCACAATCGATGAAAAAGGACATGACGCCACCCTGACCGAAAAGGGATGCCGAGAGCTCAACCCCTCCGACCCCGATGCCTATGTGCTGCCCGACCTCGTCGCCGGCATGTCGGAAATTGATAGCAACCCTGCCCTCGACCCAGCCGCCCGCGTCGAGGCCAAGCAAAAGGTGCAGGACCTCTTCGCCGAGCGAAGCGAGCGCATCCATAACGTGGACCAGCTTATTCGGGCTTACTGCCTTTACGAAAAAGACGTCCACTACGTCGTGATGAATAATCAGGTCCTGATCGTGGACGAGTTCACAGGACGAATCCTCCCCGGCCGCCGATGGAGCGATGGCCTCCACCAGGCCGTCGAAGCGAAGGAAGGCGTCAAAATCGAAGAGGAGACGCAAACTCTCGCCACGATTACCATTCAAAACTACTTCCGAATGTACGAAAAGCTGGCCGGGATGACGGGAACCGCAGAAACGGAAGCCGACGAGTTCTATCAGATCTATAAGCTCGACGTGCTCGTCGTCCCCACCAATCGGCCGGTCCGGCGCGTGGATTTCAACGACCGCGTCTACAAAACAAAACGGGAAAAATACAAAGCCATCCTCGACGAAATCGTGGACTGCCACAAGCGAGGTCAGCCGGTTCTCGTCGGCACAATCTCCGTTGAAACTTCCGAACTCCTCGCCCGGATGCTTCGCGCCGCCGGCATTCTCAACGTCAATGTCCTCAATGCAAAGTACCACGAAAAAGAAGCGCAGATCATCGCCGAAGCCGGCCGAAAAGGGGCCATCACAATCGCCACCAACATGGCGGGCCGCGGAACGGATATCAAGCTCGGCGAGGGGGTCGTACCCTTTGAACGCTCCATCATCGAATCGAACCTCACCCTCTCCGATCCCATGCCCGGTCTAAAGATCTCTCTCGGAGAGTTTCTGCGCCAACAGCCCTGCGGATTGCACGTGATCGGAACGGAACGGCACGAGGCCCGACGAATCGATCGCCAGCTCCGCGGCCGCTGCGCCCGCCAGGGAGATCCCGGCTCTTCCCGCTTCTATGCTTCCCTCGAAGACGACCTCATGCGCCTCTTCTGCCCGGACCGCCTCTCCCGCCTGCTGGCGCGTTGGGGCATGGAAGAGGGCCAGGAGCTCGAAAGCGGCCTCCTGACGCGTTCCATCGAAAGCGCCCAACGCCGCGTGGAGCAGCATAACTTTCAAATTCGCAAACGGACCTTGGAATACGACGACGTGATGAACAAACAGCGGACAATCATCTACCAGCTCCGCGGTCGCATCGTCCGTTCCCCCGACGTCCGGGACATTCTCTTCGACATGATCCTCGAATTGCTCGAAGCCCGCGCCGAGGAATGGCTGCTCGACGGCAATCCCGAGACCCGTTCCTCCTTCTCCGAATGGTTCCGCATGACTTTCCCCGTTCCGCTCACGGAAGCCGAAATCCAGATTCGAGAGGAAGGCGAGATCCCCTCCCTATGCATCCAGGTCCTTGATCGAATTCGCGAGGCCTACCAGCTCAAAACCCAAAACTACGATCCCCACACCGTCGCCCTTTTTGAGCGGTACATCTTGCTCCGCGCGATTGACAGCAACTGGCAGGACTATCTTCGCAGCATGGATCACCTGCGCGAAGGCATTCGCCTGCGGGCCTACGGCCAACGGGACCCGCTTATCGAATATAAAAAAGAGGCCTTCGAGATGTTCGGAGCCCTGATGGGAAACATCCGCTCCGACCTGGCAACCCAACTCTTCCGTCTCGCGCCCCCCACAGCCGCCGGAGCCCCCCGCGCTCCCCGGGCCATGCGGATCGTTCACGAGACCGTTCAAACCCTAGGCACCGGCTCTGCAGGCGCATCCCCTCAAGCCGGTTCGCCCCCCCAACCGGCCCCCGCCCGAGCCGTGGTGGATCAGGCATTGGCAACCGCCTCCAAAACCATTCACCGCGGCGGACCCAAAGTGGGGCGCAACGATCCCTGCCCATGCGGCAGCGGTAAGAAATATAAAAAATGTTGCGGGGCTGGATTATGAAAGGGCTTTTGCCCGCAGCAACTCGAATCTTCAGCGCTTGCGCGACGGCCTTGAGCGCATTTCTTTTGGCCATCAGCTTCGCCCCTTGGGAACAACCTGGCGCTCCCTTCTTTTGCCTGATCCCTCTTTTCCTCTTGGCCGCCCGCCGCCCTCCTTCTGAGTGCGCCCGCTGGGGGTTCTGGAGCGGATTCGCCGCCTGGCTCGTCCAGCTCTCCTGGCTCCTGGCACTCCGAACCACGGCCGGCATCCCCGCCTGGCTGGCCATTCTCGGATGGGCTTCCCTTTCCGCCTACTGCGCGCTCTACCTCGCGCTCTTCGCCTGGGGCAGCGCCCATTGGCTGGTGCGTATGGGAACGGACTCCCTCCTCCGAAACGCCCTCAGTATGGCGATCCTCGCGCTTCTTTGGACCGGTCTCGAATACCTCCGAGGCCGCCTATTCACCGGCTTCCCCTGGAACCCGCTCGGCGCCGCCCTCGCCTCCAATCTTCCCCTCGCCCAGGGAGCGGAATTCGCCGGCGTTTATGGGCTGTCCGCTCTTCTGGTATGGGTGAACGCCGGTCTGGCCTTCACGTTCGTCCGCTATTTCCACCGCGCAAATTGGAGCCGTTACCGGCCCCACTTGGAACTCTTCCTCGCGCTGGCCGCCATCGCTCTTCTGACCGTCTGGGGCCGCAACCGCCTTCGAACGGCCATTGCCGACGGTCCCGCGATAACCGTCGCCCTCATCCAGCCCTCCATCCCCCAAAATGAGAAGTGGGACGAAGCTTTCGTGCGGCATATTCATCAAACCCTTGAGACCCTCACCGACGAAGCCGGGGAAACCAGCCGAGGGCTCGCCGGACAAAATCCCACCCTCATCGTTTGGCCCGAAACCTCCATCCCGGGCAATCCGGAACAAGACCCCTCCACCGCCCGATTCGTCTCCGCCATCGCCCAGCGAAATGGCCCCCTCCTCGTCGGCGTCCTGGGACGAGAACCCATCGGCGATTCCGAGCATTGGTTCAATCGGAGCCTGTTGATCGCAGGACCCGAACAACCGTGGCCTCGGTATGACAAGCAACATTTGGTTCTTTTCGGCGAATATCTACCCTTCGACCGCTTTTTCCCCTCTCTCAAACAATGGGCGCCTCTTGGCATCAGCCTTTCCCCAGGAAAAAAACCCACTGTGTTTCAACTTCCCCATCGCCCCGAAAACCGTTTTTCCGTCACCATCTGTTTCGAAGACATCTTCCCCCATCTCTCCCGCCGCTTCGTTCAGGAAGGCGCACGCCTCCTGATCAACCAGTCCAACGATGCCTGGTTCGACGGAACCGCTCAACTCCGTCAACACCTCAATCTGGGACTGCTTCGCTGCATCGAAAACCGGGTGCCGGGCATCCGCGTTTCCAATTCCGGCCTCACCGGCCTCATCGAGCCCAACGGCCGCGTTTATCACCGGGGGCTTTTCCGCAGCGCCCACGGCGAGCTCGGAGTTCCCGGACCGCTCCCCGAGGGACGGCCGATGTGGGAGGTCGGTTCCCTCGCCCTGCCGGGCTCAGAATGGACACCCCCCCTTTACGCCCGATGGGGCGACTGGATCCTTCCATTGCCCGCCGCCGTGGGAGCGGTTCTCTGGTTGGGAGTCTGTTTCGCTCTGGAACGAAAACAACGCCAACCCTTAAGGAGTTCCCCATGACCGCCGATGAGGCCAAAGCCCGCTTCGACGCCTTGCACCGCCAACTCGAAGAAATGCGGGGGTATCTTTGACCTCGCCAAACGCAAAGCACGTATCGCCGAACTCGAAAAGGAAACTGCAAAACCCGGCTTCTGGGACGATGCGAACAAAGCCCGTGAGGTGATGAATCAGCTCGCCACCGAACGGGAATTCGTCACACCGTTCGAAAACTTGGCCGGCCGTTTGAACGCCCTCTCCGACCTTGTCACCCTGGCCAGCGACCCCTCCGAGGCCGAAATGGCTCGGATGGCTCTCGACGAACTCGATCGCGACCTGCCGACGTTGGAAGAGGATTTCCATACCTTGGAACGGAAAAGCTTGCTCAACGGCCCGCTGGATTTCCACAACGCATTCGTCTCCTTCCACGCCGGCGCGGGAGGAACCGAATCCTGCGACTGGGCCGCCATGCTGCTACGCATGATCCGGCGCTACTGCGAACGGAAAGGATTTCAGACGCAAATTCTCGACTGGCAAGACGGCGAAGAAGCCGGCATCAAGAGCGCCACCATGAAAGTCGTCGGCCCCTTCGCCTACGGCCTCCTCAAGTCCGAACGAGGCGTTCACCGCCTCGTTCGGATTAGCCCGTTCGATGCGAACAAGCGGCGCCATACCTCCTTCGCAGCCGTGGATGTGGTAGCCGAAGTGGATGAAAACGTGGAGGTGGAAATCAACGAGGCCGATCTCAAAATTGATACGTTCCGTTCAAGCGGCGCCGGAGGTCAGCACGTCAACAAAACCGAATCGGCCATCCGTATCACCCATGTCCCAAGTGGAATCGTGGTCGCCTGCCAGTCGGAACGGTCTCAACACCAAAACCGCGCAATGGCCCTCGCCATACTCAAAGCGCGTCTTTATGAAATGGAACGGGACAAGAAACAGCGTGAAATGGACCGCTTTTATGGGGAAAAAGGCGACATTGCCTGGGGAAGCCAGATCCGGTCCTATGTCCTGCAGCCTTACACGCAGGTTCGCGATGAACGCTCCGAACTGAAAACGGCCAACGTTCAGGCCGTTTTGGACGGGGATCTCGATCTATTCGTCGAAGCCTTCCTCAAACAACAGCAGCGGAACTGAACCCCGGCGGAGGGAGGTGACATGACCATCCGAAGCATGACGGGATTTGGCCGAGGCTCCGCTCAGGGACGGGGCGTGCAGATCACCGTCGAGTTGAACAGCGTCAACCGCCGCCAACTCGAAATCCGCCTGACCCTTCCCCGCCCCCTCGCTCCGTTGGAACCGTTCCTGATTCGCATGATTCAACGCGCCCTCTCCCGAGGCCAGATCAGCGGCACCGTCTCCCTCTCCCTCTCGGACCGTCTGCGCCAGAAAGGAGTGCGCGTGGATCGCCCGCTGGCTCGCGCCTATATCCAGGCGCTCCGGGAGATAAGCCGGGAACTGCGTTTGGAAAATCGTTTCGAGGCGGACCTCCTCACCCGATTGCCCGAAGTGCTCGGATGGAATGAAGAGGTGGCTCGAGCCGAGGCGCTCCAGTCCGTTAGCGCCCGCGCGATGGGCGCCGCGCTTCAACAGCTTGTGGCCATGCGGAAGAAAGAAGGACAAATCCTCCAGCGCGATCTGGCGGAACGACTCAAGGCCATGACGGCCCTGCAACAGAAAATCGCCCGACGCGCGCCCCGCATCCTCCGTCGGCATCGCGCCCTTTTGCTCGCCCGCCTCAAACGCGCCCGTTTGCCCCTCCGGCCAGAAGATCCCGCGCTTCTCCAAGAGATCGCCGCTTTCGCCGAACGCTGCGAAATCAGCGAAGAAACGGTCCGTCTCCACAGTCATCTTCAACAAGCCGCTCGCCTTTTGACCGAAAGCCGCGAGCCGGTGGGCCGCCCGCTCGACTTTCTTGCCCAGGAAATGTTGCGGGAAATTAATACGATTGGATCAAAGGCCAGTGACCTCGCAGTCGTTCGGCAGGTCGTGGCCTTCAAGACCGAACTGGAACGTTTCCGTGAACAGGTGCAGAATGTCGAATGAATTTTCCGCCATTACAGGTCGCCGCCGTCCCCTTCTCCTCGTCCTTTCCGCTCCCTCAGGCGCCGGAAAGACCACTCTGATCCGCAAATGGCTCGACGCCGATCCGACCCTGGCCTTTTCCGTTTCCTGTACCACGCGCCCTCCCCGACCCGGCGAACAGGACGGGCGGGATTATTTCTTCCTGAGGGAACAGGAATTTGCAGAGCGGGTTCGGCAGGGCGAGTTCCTTGAACACGCCCAAGTCCACGGTCGTCGCTATGGAACACTTCGGCAACACGTTCTGGATTTCCTCCGCTCCGGCCGCGACGTGATCATGGATATTGACGTCCAAGGCGCGGCGGAAATCCGGCGTCAGGCCGCCCTTTCCAATGCCGATCCCCTCATCCGCAACGGCTTTGTGGATATCTTCATCGCCCCCCCCAGTGAAGAGGTGCTCCGTGCCCGATTGGATCAGCGGGGTACCGAGACCCCCGAAGCCGCCGCACTCCGACTGCAAAATGCCATGGCGGAAATGGCCCAGTGGAGGCGGTATCGGTATTGCGTCGTCAACGATGACCTCGAAACGGCATTTCAGGACCTCTGCGCAATCCGAAAGGCGGAAAAACTGCGCGCTGCATTCGGACTTGCGGCTCGCGAAAGAGCCGAATAAGATAGATTACGGAATGAACAACGAACGGCTTTTTCACATTCTGCTCGGCATCACAGGCTCGATCGCCGCCTATAAAGCCGCCGATCTGATCCGGCAGATGCAAAAGCGGGGATGGGAAATCACGGTGATCATGACCCGCGCCGCTACCCATTTCATCTCCCCCCTCACCCTCCAAACCCTTTCACGCAACCGAGTCTATGCGGAGATGTTCGATCCCGAAGCCGAGTGGGTCCCCGATCACATCGCACTGGCCGATCGCGCCGACCTCCTACTGATCGCCCCCTGCACGGCCAACGTGATGGCCAAGCTGGCCCACGGCTTGGCCGATGATCTGCTCACCTGCACCGCGCTGGCCTGCCCAGCCCCCCTTCTCATCGCCCCTGCCATGAACGACCGGATGTGGGACCACCCCGCCACGCAGGCGAACCGTCGTCTCCTGGAGGAACGCGGTGTCCGTTTCGTCGAACCCGCCGCGGGCGATCTGGCCTGCGGACGGGAAGGACGCGGCCGACTGGCCGATCTGGAGGCCATTTTGGCCGCCGTTGAAGCTGTTTGGCAGGCATGCCAAGCAAAAGGAAGACGCTCATCATGAACCGCAAAATTCTGTTTGTGTTACTGCTGATTCTCTTCGCCGTGATCGTCATGGTCAGTTCCCGTAGCGGCACGGTGAACATATCCTTCTTTCGATGGACGCTTTTGAAAATGGATACTCCGTTCGCTCTCCTGGCCGCAACGGCATGGGGAGTGATCATCGGCGTCCTGTTAAAGTAGCCTTCTCCCTCCTCCCATTTCGGAGGTCTCGACCCTTTGCGTTTGCTCAACGGAGTCTTCGATGACCGCACGGCTAACCATCATCCCCGAAAATCCCTTCGAAGAGGGAATCGCGAAAGGAAAAACTCTCTCCCCCCAAAAGATCGAAGAGGAGATTCGAACGGTTCTCATCGGTCCTCTTTTCCGTGCAACCCTGGGTGCCATGAGCCGGCAAGCGCTCGTGGCATTTGTCCAGGCGAAATTGGAAACTCCCCCTGATGCCAACCGTTTTCCGGAATTGGCTGAACTCTATCCCGACCGCCTTGACTTCCTTCGGGGTCTCGCACAAGGGGCAGCCGTTTCTCTCCCGACTGCGGCGCTCTGGGATTACCTTTATTACCGACTCAACATCGAAAAACAGTTCCAAGCCTATAACGATCTCTCTTCCCTTGGCCCCAATTCGGCTTCGCCCTCCGATTGCCACTGTTCGGGGGTTCTCCTTGTCGGCCCAGACGGCGTACTCGGCTCCCACAGCATGGAGAGTCTACCCCCCGTCCGAAAACCTCGATCGTATCGCTGGAAAGCGCCTCCCCCCTTTGAGCCGCTTCGGCTTCTCAAGCCATACACACCCAAAACCCTGACGCTTAAAAAACCTCGAACCGGCTACATCGAAGCATGGGGAACGGTCAACGAAAAAGGGGTCGGTGCCTGCTGCGGAACCTCCTGCGGCGTCTGGTTCGATGAGCCCATCGAGGACACATGGCCCCTTCATCATGTGCCGCTCCTGCGCTGGGCAACGAATGTTCCGCACCTTGTCACACTCTATCAACGCTACACGCTGCACAACTGGGGGCGAAACAGTCAAATCTGGGCGGACATCCATGGAAACGGAGTCGTGATCGAGAAAAGCTTCCGCCGGATCGGCGTTCGATGGCTGGCGCCGTCCAGCGTTCTATGGTGCACGGAAGGCCACTGGGAAAGCCCCGAAATGAACGCTTACTTGCGCCAAAAACGCCTGGAGTTTCTTCTCAAAACCGGGCGCCATTTGGGGTCCGGCGATATGCAGTATGCAACCGATTGCGCTGTTCGCTTCACACGCCTTGGCGAACTGTGCCATGAACCCTTGGGAAAGGGACTTAAGCACATGAACCGTATTTTGACGGATCATGCAACTTTCCCACGCGCCATCTGCCGGCACGGCGGCCCCGACACGGCCCCCTATGACCAAACCGTCACACAACTCGTCGCAATGAAAAATCTCACGAAGAATATCGCCTACTCACGGGGCTGGATTCCCTGGCGCCGTTTTCCCTGCCAGGTTCCCTGGACTGTCACGCAATACCCCCCTATCCCAGGGTAACCCTTTCGGTCGCCCCGGCACTTCATGCCGAAATACAGAGTCCGTTCGTTCGAACAAAACGAGGTTCCACCCCTTGTCTGCTTTGAAAACGAAATCCCAATTACGGCGATTCGCTCCCCATCCGATGGCGTGCTTGAATCAGTAGGCTGCGCTTGACGAAAATACGTCGCTCTGGCATTGTGTCAATTCTGACAATTTGTTCATGTCCAAACTCCTTCTCATCGGTACCGGTGGTTTCTTCGGAGCGCTCGCGCGTTATTTCCTCAGCGGTTTGCTCCATCGAATTTCCTCCTCCCTTTTTCCTATTGGAACTCTTGGTGTAAACCTCGTCGGTTGCTTCTTCATCGGCGCCGTTTTGTCGCTCGCCTTAGATCACGGCGGAATCGGCCCCTCCGGCCGCCTCTTCCTCGCAATCGGTTTCCTGGGCTCCTTCACCACGTTTTCCACTTTCGCCTATGAAACCGTCGAACTCCTTTCCGACGGCGATTGGCCTTTTGCATTTCTCAATATCGCCGCCCAGTTGGTCTTGGGAATCGCTGCGGTCTTCGCCGGCCGTTTTGCGATTCGCCTTTGGCATTGAAGAAAAAAGGAGATCACCCATGAAAATCGAGGGGGAAGGCCAGCTGCTCCGAATTTACATCGGTGAGTCCGACCGCTGGGAAGGACGGCCTCTCTATGAAGCAATCGTCCTCAAGGCCCGTGAACATGGCCTTGCCGGTGCCACCGTTCTGCGCGGCCTTATGGGATTCGGGGCTGACAGCCGGATTCATACTGCCAAAGTACTCCGCCTCTCCGAAGATCTTCCTATCCTCATCGAAATCGCCGACCGCGCAGAGCGAATCAACGCCTTTCTTCCCGTGCTGGACGGAATGGTCTCCGAGGGGATGATGACGCTCGAACGCGTCCATATCCTCGCTTACCGCCACCAGCACAACAACGCTTCCTGATCCGTCTATGCAAAATCCCCCCGCCCAAACTCGGAATCTCAATTCGAAGAACGCGGCCTCTTCCGCATTCTCAAACCTTCTCGAACCCGGCCGGTTCCTTGTCGGCTGCAATTACTGGGCCTCTCACGCAGGCACCCGCATGTGGTCCGATTGGCGCCCTAAGGTCATCCTTCGCGACCTCGATCAACTCGCAGAAGCCGGTCTGCGCCTCCTCCGCGTTTTTCCCCTCTGGCCCGACTTCCAGCCGATCCATCTCCTCCGCGGCTACGCCGGCCAACCGGCTGAAATAACGGATTCCAACGAAATCCCTCTGCCGGAAGAAGAAGCGGCTCAACACGGCGGCCTCTCCCCTACCGCACTCGATCGGTTCCAATTTCTCGCCGATGCCTGCGCCAAACGCCACCTCCAACTTCTCGTCGGCTTGATCACCGGCTGGATGAGCAGCCGCCTGTTCGTGCCGTCGGCACTGGAAGGACTCAACCCCCTGACAAGTTCCCTCGCCATCCGATGGCAAATCCGTTTCGCCCGCGCTTTCGTCCGACATTTCCGTCATCATCCCGCCATCGCGGGGTGGGACCTCGGGAATGAATGTAACTGCATGGGAACCGTTTCTTCCCCTCACGAGGCATGGTGTTGGACGTCCCACCTTGTCAATGCGATCCGTTCCGAAGACCTTTCGCGTCCCATCCTCTCCGGAATGCATAGCCTAAGCGTGCACGAAGAGGGTCCCTGGACCATTTTGGATCAGGCGGAATTGACCGACATCCTTACCGTGCATCCCTATCCCCTCTTTACCCCCCACTGCGACCAGGATCCCCTCGATACCCTCCGCCCCACCCTTCACGCAGCGGCCGAATCGCTTCTCTATTCCGGCATCGGCCGCAAACCGTGCTGCGTGGAAGAGATTGGAACCCTCGGTCCTATGCTCGGCAGTGAAGAACAGGCAGCGGCGTATGCCCGCACCGTTCTGTTTTCCCTTTGGTCCTGCGATACGCGCGCGTTCCTTTGGTGGTGCGCGTACGACCAAAATCGGCTCGGTTTCGCGCCCTATCGCTGGTCCGCCCTGGAACGCGAACTCGGCCTCTTCCGTTCCAACCGTCGCCCCAAACCGGTTCTCCATGAACTTTCCCGTTTCTCCCGCTGGCTGGAAACGCTCCCTTTCCAAACGCTTCCCCCCCGGCTGACCGAAGCGGTGTGCCTTCTGACCCATGGGCAGGACTCCTGGGGGGCCGCGTACAGCGCCATGATTTTGGCGCGACAAGCCCACTTCGATCTCGTGTTCCGAAAAGCCGACCAGCGTCTCCCGGACGCCTCCCTTTACCTTCTCCCTTCCCTTTCCGGCGCCTCACCCCTCCCCCAACAAGCCTGGGAAACGTTGCTGGACCGGGTCGCGAACGGAGCCATTCTATATCTTTCAATCCACGATGCCTTTCTTTCCTCTTTTCAGGACGCGCTCGGCCTTCAGATCAACAGCCGATTCAAAACCCCCGCGCCCTTGCAAATCCGCCTCCTCTCCGAACCCCCAACCGATCCGCCCTTCACGGTTCCCGCAACTTACGGCTACGAACTGGCGATTCCCGGCTCTGCACGTATTCTGGCCGAGGATCAGGAAAAACGCCCTCTCTATGTGCAAATTCCTTTTGGGAAAGGACAGATGTTCTTTTTGACCTTCCCGCTCGAAATCCAGCTCGCCAGCGTCCCCGGCTGTTTCCACCGTCCTACGGCACCCCCCTTCTGGAAACTCTATGCCGCTTTCACTCCCTGGCTCCGGCGCGAACGTCTTCTGCACGCCCTTCCGCCGGAAATCGGCGCCACCGAACACCCGCTGGACCGGAGCTCTCGAGTGCTCGTTTTGGTTAACCATTCCCCCGCCACGAGAGAATTCTCCTTCCTTCTCCCTCACTCTTGGAAGATCCAACAGATTCTGTACGGGCATCCCCCCTCTGGCGAACGTCTCTGCATCGAGAAAAATGATGCGGCTGTTTTCATCATCGAGCGGGGGCGGCATACACAATGAAAACACCCGCCATTCCTCCCATTCCCGACTACGGCCGTTGGTTTTCCGATCCACCATGTTTCGCCGGTCAGATTGAGATCCGTCCAACTCGAGGGCTGCCAACTAAAGGCTTCCTCGACATTGCCATATCCGCAGCGTCAGGCTGTCACATGAATGGAGAACTGATGTTCACGGCTATACCAAGCGATAAAACCGCCCCCTTGGAGTGCTGTTTTCCAGATCGGTTCGCTGACCGAAAAAAATTCCGAGGCCGTATGAAGAATCTTTCCTTCCGCCTCTATCTCCGCCACCGCCTCGTGAGGGCTTTGGGCGGGCGCCGAGGGCGCCGTTTCCGCCATCGCGGACCGTTGCGGTTAACCGGGTGGAAATGATTCGATGGCCCATCGGCAGATCAGCGCAAGGGAGGCAGTTCGATCGAGCACAAAGGAGGATTCCAGCGGAGTGTATTTTCCCTTGCGCCCATCCACTGTCGAACCATAAAAAGCTCGCGCCGCCACCGGCTGATCGTCCGCCAGCCACATCAGCATGATCCGCAACCGGTTTTGAGGAAACGCCTCCGGAAGCTGAACTCTCAAGAAGGTGCGTGTTTCAAACAGTCCCGATCCGACGCGCTCCAGGCCGAGCGGCCAGCGCGCTCCGAATCCTTCGCCCGCCGTCCCAATTCGCACGGCCGCGGCAAGACCTTTCGAGGCAGCAGGATCCCGCACCAAAACGGCCTCTCTCCCGGAGGCTCCCAGTTCGACCATCGTGGCGTTCAGACCGGATCTCCCTAAGATGCCGAGAAAAACAGCGGCCCACCGGACGCGGCGGTTCATACGATCTGGCCCTTTTTCAGATCAAATGTCACGGGGACTGTGCGCTCCTGCCGCTGCACTTGGACGCGGAAACAATCTTCCGTCGCCGGCCGGCCTTCCAAGCCGATTTGAGCCGATAATTCCCGGGAAAGCCCGAAATGGAAAGCCGTTACGAAGAGAATACGCCGTTTTCGGTAAAGATTTTCCACGTAGAGGGAACGAAGCCGACGCTGGAGGAGCCCTTCCGGCGGCTGGTACGTCGTCAGGCGTTCCTCCTGCCCCAGAATGAGATGATCCTTCGCCGCTGGAAAGAGAAGGCAGGTCCTGAGTTCCGCGCGCCCATTTCGAACCCGAAACCAGTCCGGCCCCCATTCGATCGTTCCAGCGGGATGAAAATTCACGCGCGCCCGAATCGGCCGAGAAGACCGGATTTCATCTACCAACAACAGCACGTCCGGCTCAAGCAAGACGAAAAAGCGCCGGACCCGCCAGGCCAGGGGCCGATACACCGGCGTTGCGTCCACCAGCGCCCAACAAAAACCTGCGCCTTCCTTGTGGATACGCACCCGAGCGTGGGCGCCAGGGGAGGGGTGGGGATATCCCCCTTCTAGTGTCACCATGTTATGTCCAATCGCAGCGACGTTATCAAAGTCCCACCGCAGCCACCGCCGATTGCTCGGATCGTAGAAACCAGGCTTGGCCTTTCGATCGCCCCCTTTTTTCCCTCCCTCATAAGGATACGGCCAATGGTTTGGTTCCGCCAACAGTTCGCGGCCCTGGACGTGCAGAACGAAATGGCCGAAATCCATATGACAGTGATGATTCAAATGAGGAATGTCACCGGCCTTGATCCCGATATAATAATCGCGGGGTCCAAAACCACCCCTCCAAACAACGACACCAAGGCCGGGGAACAAACGTCGGACCGATTGTCCCGCGGGTGGTCGTTCCTGTTTGAGCCAGGGGTCGAGCAACCAGAGTTGCTCAAGACTTTTCACCCCCCGAGATAAAGCGAGCCATTGCCAGACGGGGTTCTGGCAGGCGCGTGCCAGACCCGTAAGCGCGAGCGAGGAAGCCGTTTGTTTTTTGCCATCGGACCAATTCCAGATTTTTCCCGGCCGCACATGCATGGAAAGATAGAAGTCGCCCGTGCGGGCTAGAAAAGGGTGGCGGAATAGGTTCACGGCACCGTTGGTGAAATGCTTCAGGCACCAGGCGAACCGAACGGCATACGTCATCCCATAATCCCAGTAGGCGGGGCCTTCGTTCCACCCTCCTTCCGCATCCCCCATGCCCAGGGCGGCCAATACGCCATTGATCCCAAACGCGACGAGTTCGCGATAAACAGGACATTCTTCCGCAAACGCCATCGCGGCGATGGCAAAGCTACTCGGCAAAACGATCCGCCAGTTGGCGCGACTTTTCGTCCAGGGGTAGGCCTTCCGATGTTGCACTTCAAGGGCGGGAAGGAGAATACGATCCACCGCTTGCTTTTTCAGGCGTTCCCGGACTTTCTTTGGGAGTGCGCCACCCATTGTCGCCCTCATAAGCGCAAGGGCGTAAATGCCGTGCGCCGTCCGAAGGTCCATGTCCAGGACCCCGAGGCATGAGGAGTAGGTCCAATAGGGGCGCCGACAGGATTCGAGCGCGGCAAGTCCTTCCACCGCCGGGGGGAGAGCGCGTGGATCCCGCGTCAAAAGATAGTATAAACCGGCGTTCTGAATCTGGCTTACTGTCGGCCAAATCGCAACGTCCCAATCCGGACTGTTTTCCAGCGGAACCCGAAAATTCTGAAAAGCCGATTCCAATAGGGCATGATATCGTCGGGCTTTGAGCCGCCATTCTTCTTCCGTCCGACCATTTCCAAGCATCGGGGACTCCCGCGCCGCGCGTTTCCATTCGTCGAACGCATGCCATACAGAACGGTCAACAGGGTGATAAAAGGTGCGTCGCATCGCCATGGATTTCGTCAGGTCAGACCCTTCCCGCGCCCGGGATCAGCGAACCAGCAGCCAGTCCATTCGGGCCCCGTCCGGCGCAGGGTTCGAAAACTGGACCGTGAAACCCCCTGCTTCTTTCCGGACCACCGCTCGTTCCGTCAACCAGTTTTGCTCGAGAAAGACGGCGTACTGATCGCTGACCTCCGGAACTGGGAACACGATGTCCAAGCGGTCTTGGCCGGGGGGAACGGCCACGTTCTTTCCCCGCAGATTGCGGGCCGGCGTCTCATCCCCCGACAGCCCCTTGAGCCCGACCGAGCCTTCCAATCGGGCGCCGCCGCTGAAATGCAAATCACCCGTATCGCGGGAAACGATGAGCGTGGCACGCTTCGGCGCCCGATTGGAAGTGTGTCCATAACACCACTGAATCGGCTGTTCCCGATAAGTTTGGGCGAAAAACAGCGCGGCATCTCGAACGTCGGCTTTGAAATGAATGGCCTTGTCGGCAACCGATTCAAAGAGAATTCCATTCTCCCATGGGGCCTTCTGTTCCTTGGTGC
Organism: uncultured bacterium; assembly: GCA_938038445.1. Classification (GTDB taxonomy): domain Bacteria; phylum Verrucomicrobiota; class Kiritimatiellia; order CAIKKV01; family CAIKKV01; genus CALHRZ01. The sequence continues at coordinate 25,542 of CALHRZ010000020.1, forward strand.
TCGGAAGATCCTCGAGATTTCCCGGTCCGCCTCGAATGTGAAGCGCAACATGTCGCTGGACTCCATAATTGGCCACGTCGAGAACGGGAGCCGGAAAGGCACCGGGGATGCGGTCCCACATCCACATCCGGAATGGAATCGGTTTGAACGGATCAGGGCCGATGGCCTGCTCGACGGGGTCGCCATTCGCAAAATCTTCGGAGGTTTCACTATCCGGATAAGGTGCCAATCCCAGGACGGGTTCGGTTTTGTACCCGTCCGAGGGAACCGCACGGGAAACGTCGTTCACGAACACACCGGGGGCGATCGCATAGGAAAGGGGACGCTCGTGGCCATCCCAGGTATAGTTATCCTCCCGGTAGAGGGTAGGGCTGCCCGCCTCCTTTGCACCCCACCAGTAACGGCGGATCGTGAGGTCTTTCGTTCCGTCGGGATTCCGACTGACCCCCGTGATCTCATACCACCGGAAACGGTCTCCTTCGATCGCTTCCGTCGGCTCCGTCACGGCGAAGAACCGGCCGATCACCCGCTCGTCCCACGGGCAGCCCGGATCGCCGCGGATCAACCCCCCCATGCGAAGTTCCCGCATGCCGATGCGGGGGTTCACCACGATCCGCGTGGGATAGGTTCGCCCCTTGTAAGGGTATTGTCCCGTGTCGGTTGTTTCCCAGTAGGATTCCGCCGGGACAATGTAGACTTTTCCGGCCGTGATCCATTTCTCGGGATTAAGGTTGATGAGCGGCCGAGAATTTCCCAGCGTCTCCACATTCTGGGCGGATTTAAACCGAAGGGTTTTTTCGTCCCAGTTTACACGTTCGACCTGGGCGCGGAAATTGTTGAGAAGACTTTTGACATAGCCCCCGAAAATCGTTCCGTTTTCATCCCCCGCTGCTGAATGAATGTCGCTCATATACTCGTACCAGCCGAAAAACATGTAGGTGTCCCCACCCGCATACTGGCGGCGTCGGAGCATGATGTCGTAAGTCTGCTCATCGGTGTTACATGTCTGGTTGAGGTACAAAACGCCCACGTTGTTTTTGTTGTGCACAATCGCGCCGGCCACGTGGTCGATGTCCGTATCCGCCGTGAAATAACAGCCCTTTTTCTGCGGGTCATAGCCGAGACTCTTCACATATAATCGGGAAACAGCCCCCGCATAGCCGGGCCCGCCGTGGGCAGTCAGAAACTGGCCGGGGCGCAATCCACGGATGGTGGGAACGTAGAAACGGCAGTCCTGACCCTTCGAAACGGGTTCGACAATCCATTCAAGATAGCTATTGGCGCCATGGATGAGGTGATTGTTGATCTTAATGGCATGGTCGGTCGTCCAGTGCGGAAGACTTTCGCTCGAATTCATTCGCAGGACACGATCCACTTGAAGCCCCGCCAAAGGGGGAGGCTTGATGGTCGTTGTCTTTTCCTCGCTTTCCACAATGGTAAAGCCCGGTCCGATACCCCACGCGCGCGCGGGAGCGGGAGGCGGAGGAATTCGATAAGGGGATTGGAAAGTATTCGGCGTTCTGAGCGACCGCGATTCTTCGGGAGAAAGAAAGAGAATGCCCCCTCTTTGACCCAGAAATTCGACGGCCTGCTGAAAAACCGTTCGCATCCCGGCCGGGGTGTCCGCCGGTCCGAAATCGCGAAGGCGAAACACACTCCCGGTCGGTCCCGATACACCCTGGGAACGACTGACCACCGGAGTCGCCATCAGAAGGCTTAGGACGAATATTCTTGTGGCTTGCATTCGGATGATTCCTTTCGATCGAGGGTTTCGTTAGGGCGCGGGCAAGGGATCCGGCCGCTTCTGAGAATTCTTTAACGGATCATGAGAACGGTTCCGACCGGCTTTTTGAGCAGGATGACTTGCCCCCCACCGGACGTGTTAAAGAAAACGTTCAAAGAAGCGGTTTTGAGATAAACATTATGGTTGTTGAGCACCACCGTCGCACCGGTCCCTAGACCCTCCAGTGTGGTAGCATACACGGCATTCGTCCCCGATCCGATGTTGGCGTTTCCCACCAGAGTAATGGAGGCTCCTTCTGCAAGCTGAATGCGATCCAATGCAAAATTGTCTTCCCAGTCTTCCGCTGTGACTCCATCGCCTCCCCGGTCCTGGCTTCCCGTGTGGATACTGGCCGTCCCACCGGTAGGACACAAAACAAGAACCGTATTATTCGTTAGACAAAATAAGTTCGCGTTCGTGGAATAGTTGTAATAGACCGTTCCGGAGCCCCCCAGCGTTATCGTGAAATCCCGGCAGGAGAGGTAATGCCCCTGGCGGGTGGCGGTTCCGATCGTGATGGCATTCGCGTCCACCCGGCCGCCGGCATTGGTGTTGATTAAAGCGGAAAAGAAGTTGGTTGATCCCGTTCCCGTGATTTCGATCGCATTCGCGTAAATGTTATGCCCCCGCAAATCGAAATAAACATGCCCGCCATCGTGACAGACAAGTTGCCATTTCGGACGGCCATCGGCAAATACCGGTGTTCCATGGAAGGGAATCGTGCCGGCTCTCTGCCAGGTCGCGGTCAACGTCATGTTGCTGCTGTTGACGAAACTCCAGTTGGTATAATAGCGGGAACCATTGTCTCCATTCGCGATCCGAAACGTCGTGATGGCGAGCGTTCCGCTCCGCTGATAGATAAAGCCATGTTCGTCAAAGCGGGTGCTATCCGCATTCAGATTTCCATATGTTTCAAGGAAAGCCCCCGTATTGCCGAAACTGATGTTTTTGACTCGCGCGCCGCCCGGCCCCACGATGAAGGCTCCAGAAGGGGTGTAACCGGATCCCGCCTTGGGTTGAATGGTTCCAAAATTAAGAGTGACCAGCCCTGAACCGCTTGTGATGATCCGGTTGATTATAAACAACGCGGTCCCTCCATTCGTGAAGGTGACATCGGAATCAGTGGCAATCGTGGCTTGATAGGTATTGCCGGTCGGAATGATTCCCCCTTCCCAATTGGCGGGATAGAACCAGTCTTTTATCCCGCCGCCGCCAATATAATTGATATTGGTAGCAGCACAAAACCCCGAAAACGGATGAAGGGAATTTATGGTGGCGGCAAGAGCAAAAATTGCACACAACTCCTGTTTGTTCATTGTGTTTCCTCCTTGCGGATCGTTTTGCTCCTACTGTTGTCGGTCTGACCAAAAGACCGACTCGTTCGACAAGCGGGACGTTCCGCAGGACTGGCGGAGAACAAGACGGGGCTTCACCAGAATGCGGCCGGAAAGGGGCGCTTTTGTCCGGGCCGCTTTCAACAGGCGATCGAGGGCAAGTCGCGTGATTTCCTCTTCTCCAATGGAAACCGAGGTGAGAGGGACGCGCGTCATCTCCGCCCAGGGGGTATTCCAGTACCCGATGACCGCCAAATCTTCCGGAACGTTCAAACCCGCCTCGGCCGCGAGATCAATAGCCCGTTTCGCTCGGTTGTCGCCGAAGGCGAACAGCGCATCGGGCCTTTCGGGGGAACGAAAAAGGGCCAGCAATCGTTCCGTATCGTCCCCCTCGCGGAATTCATTTCGAACAAAAAAATAGGCGGGTTCCAGGCCGGCCTCTTTCATGGTCTGCGCATACCCCCGACAAATGGAGCCATACAAACCCGCCGCCTCATGGGGTGCATGACGATAGGCCCAATCGTTGTAATGGATCAGGAAAAGAATGCGCCGCCGGCCGTTTTGCAGGAGATGACGGGTCCCCAGCGCGGTTCCAAAGGTGAAATCCGAGACGATGCAGAGTGCCGGAACCGGCGGCGCATCGGGAGCAAAGTTGAGGATGACCGTCGGCGGAAGAAGCTCGACTCGGGCACATCCGGCGAGCCAGGAAAGCAGACTATCCTCGCCCACCAACCCCGAAATACTCTCGGCGATAAGACGATGGAGAATCTCGCGCTCTGCGCCGGGAGTCCGGTTCAGGTCTTCCACGTCAAACACGATCGGCAGGGCACCCGCTCTCTGAAACCCTCGGACCAGCATGCGAGTCTCCGCCTCGAACACATGGGAATGGGCACGGAGAAACAGAGCAAACCGTTCCGTTGCAACCGTCGGCCGAGGGCGGTAAACTACAAAGGTCCCTTTTCCCTGCCGCCGGGCGACTAAACCTTCCTGAATCAGGGAACGGATCGCTTCCCTCACCGTATTGCGGCTGACTCCGTAACGCAAAGATAATTCTTGCTCGGAAGGCAATCGGCACCCCTCCGGAAATACCCCCTCTTGAATAAGCGCCTTCACAAGAGTCAGCACCTGCTCAGCTTTGGATGGCGCTATTGCTTTTTTTTCCATAAAGCCCAAATTCATAAGATCCATGATGTAGAATAACCTTATCATATTTTTCTGCTTGATGCAATATTTTCATTGTTTTTAGAAGCATTCTGTTTGTAAGTTATCCTACATCTTCAAGATAATTCGATTGCGCGGACATGAAAACAAAAAGAGATATGGTAAAAGTCGAGAATCGAAAAAAAGTAATTCGTTTTGAGTGGTCTAACGGATTTTCAGTCGAATTCAGCCTTCAGGATTCCTGGATCGAGGGAATTCGCAAGGTACAGTGCGGCAAAATCAACCTCCGTAATCCCACACGGATCTGGAAACCCTTCTTTTTTACCCCGGAAGGAATTCATTATACACAGTTCCAACTGCGCCGAATTCAAACCCAAACCGATGGGGAGGTGCGGGTGGTAGCCGATGCGCTGGGCACGCCCATCGGGATAAAAGAGGAACAGGACGAGTATCTGGGCGACTTGATCCATTGTTCTCTTCCCCAAAAGCCGGTGGCGGATCGCTTTGAATGGATTCTCGCTCCCTCTTCGCGGACGGTTGACGGACGCCTCCTGACGGGTTTTTCGATCCGCTACCGTTTTCAAAGCGCGGCGCAACGGGCCCTCTATCGGCTCTTCGATCATGCCACATGGGAAATCGGCGGTCACGTGGAAGGCAATACTCTTCTCTTTCAAGGGCAGGTCAATCCCCCCGTCACTCCGCTGAAACGGAGCCTGTTCTTTACCACGGCTTGTAACTACTACGGCGCAGAGATGGCAGCTTGTGTGCCCAAACCAAAACGGGTCTCGTTTCAACGCCTCCCCCGAATCGGAACCCTCCAGTCCTTCGACTGTCTCGTACATCCGCGGGGCGCGCTGATCGGCCTTTTCGAACCGCTCGATGAGATCTTTTCTCTTCTTCAAAAAGAGGAAGGAGAAGACTGGCTGCATGTGGTGGATGAACATCGTCGGCCCCTTTCCTCCGCGTTCGAGACCTATCCAAAGCATATTCTCTTCTGGCCCGCCCCGATCAATTGGGCCCGCGAGAACCAGCGGAACCTTTGGGCTGACCTTTATGACCACGTCCACGCTCGCGTCAGACGGCGATATCGAGTTCGCCGTTCTCCGCTTCTCCCCCGTATTTGGATTCCCCAAGTGTCAACGGACTACTTCCGTTTGGACGGAAAGGATTACCCTCGTGAAGATCTTTTCCGCGCTTTTGCCGATCACCGGATGAAAACATGGGCCGAGATGGGGGCACGCGAAATTTGCATCCATTCCATTTGGCGCAGCGACTATACGGAAGACCGATTTGCGACGAAAGACCAAACCGGCCTTCACGGTGGACTGATCGTCGGCAGTATCTGTTGCGTCCGGATCCACGAGGTGGCTCCCCTTTGGGGGGGAACGGAAGGACTGGCCTATTTTGTCGAAAAAGCGCATGCGGAAAAAATTCAGGTCCAACTCTGGTTTGCCACCCACCTCTCCGCACGCGCGCCGATCCTTAAAGAACGGCCCGATTTTATGCTGATCGCCCGACAAGGGCTCCCCAACGGCGGAGGTTTCGGCCATCAAACTCTCGTCACACTCGATCTGAACAACCGGAACTGCTTCGAATGGCTCTACGACCGCCTGGTCGCAGTTCACCGCGCCACCGATTTTGACGGACTGTTCCATGATTCCTATGGCAACATGACATTCCTGCCGACTCACTTCGGCGACCCTCTCCGGCGAGGTCAACAGAATGCCTATGCCCGCCTGGTCCGCGCGCTTCAGCAGGCAGGAATCCGAACGTTCACAGTGGAAGGGATCGGCCCCCTCGGCGTCGGCCACTTCGGCATGCAACTCCTGCTCCCCCCCGAAAAAAGAACTCGCCATTACCAGAACGCGCTCGACTGGTGGTTCGGACAGGAAGACATGATGTACGGGCTCAATATGGGGATCGGCTGTTCCCCATGGGCCGACCGACAGCCCACGGCCCGTGAATTCGCGTTTCGTTGCCTTGCCGGCGGGGGCCGCTTTAACTTCACCGCTTGGCGTCCCGAGGACCACACGGAACTGTGGGAAGGATGGGTGCGCGAGCTCAACCGAATTCATTGCCGCCTTGCGCCTCTGGAGGGGAAACGTCGCCTTCTGCCAGCGGATCAGGGCGTTCTCTGGAAAACACCCAAAGGCCGTATTCTATTCGCGTTCCGTCCTTTTTCTTTAAGGATTTCCGGAAACGAACGGCTGTTTCGCATCGAGCCGGAAGGAGAACAGGAAATTCCAATGGAACAGGAGGAATGGATGGTCGAACCGTGGTCGGTTTACCGCCTGCTTCCTTGAATGGCATTCAGACCGTCGGCATTGTCCCTGAAAAATGGACCACGCGTTGCGGAAAGGGAATCGTAATCCCCTCCTGGTCAAAGCGTTCCTTGATCCTTTGGTTCAACGCAAAGAAAACAGGCCAATAGTCTGCTGTGCTGACCCACGGGCGAACGGCGAACGTCACGCCATTTTCTCCCAACTCCAGCACGCCGATCACGGGAGCGGGATCTTTTAGCAGCCGCGGTTCCTCAGCCAGCACGGATTCCAGAACCCGTCGCACCTTCTGCAGATCATCGGAATAACTGACCTGTACTTTCAGATCGAGGCGGCGGGTGGGTTTTGCCGTGTAATTGACGATGCTGTCGGCCATGATTTTGGAGTTCGGTACGAGCACCTTCCGATTATCGGGCGTTCGGAGTTCCGCAGTGAGGATTCCGATTTCTTCCACTATGCCCAACACGCCGGCCGCTTCGATCGCGTCGCCTACGCGGAAGGGTTTGAAAATCACGATCAGGACCCCTGCGGCAAAGTTGGAAAGCGACCCTTGAAGCGAGAGCCCCACCGCCAAACCTGCAGCCCCGAGAAGAGCGACCAGCGACGTGGTTTGTATGCCGACCTGGGCGAGCGCCGCGATCAAGATCAACACCATCAGAACAGACTGTAAAAGATTGGAGAAGAAGGAGACGAGAGTTTCGTCCACCTTTTTCCGCCGGAGAAATCCGCGAAAGAGATTGATTCCGCCGCGCACGGCCCATCGGCCCAGATAGAGGATCAACACAGCGGAAACCAGACGGAACAAGTAGGCCAGTGTCAGTTCCGGCATTTGCTTGAGAAGAGAATCCAGATTCATCGTTTTCGATTTCCTTGCCTCTCGGCTGTTGCTGCCCTTTTCCCACGCGAAATTCTGGACGAGCCCCCCCTCTCCATGCTATTTTTACCCCACATTTCTGTGACAATCAACCCTTCGGAGAGGTGACCGAGCGGTCGAAGGTGCAGCACTGGAAATGCTGTGAACTCCACAAGGGTTCCGCGGGTTCGAATCCCGCCCTCTCCGCCAAGCCCTTTTTGACAAACCCCCCTCTGCTAGG
>CALHRZ010000021.1 GCA_938038445.1 uncultured bacterium
GTTCATCATACCCCGCTCCTGTTGAATGCCGGCTCTCTGACCCGAAATCTCCCGCCTCCCCCTGTCCCACACCGCCCCACGCCTCCAGGCGCCGGGCGCCCAGCACGGAAACCATAGGTTGGAAACCTGATGGAGATGTTAAAATTGCCATAGTTGCGATCCGATACCCGACAATGCCTGACAGATTCGCCAGAGAAAGCCCCCCCTCGAAACGCGGTCAAACCAGGCCAACCTGTGACATTTGAAGCGCCGGCTACGGATAGTCTCCCGTCGCCGTGCGCACCCGTAAAGCCCCGCGCCGTCGAGTTTCCGATCGACACGGTTAATTCATATAAGTTGCCACTCAATTCCATGATCCCCCAGTACGAGGCTCCCGCCGACACGCGCGAACTGGTCGGCGTCGCAAAGATCCCAACGCGCAAGGGTCCCTGTCCGCCATCTCCGCCTGAGTGTGCTGTCCCCCCGTAGTTACATCCGCCGCTCGAGGTGTCCGTCGTGATCGTTTCTGTACCGTTCTCTTGGCCGCTGAGTGTGCGGGAGGTGCCCATGATCGTACTCGTTCCCCATGCGTATTCATCCGGAACCGGGTCCTGGGGGCCGCGGCATGCTTTCTCGAACTCCAGCTCAGTCATCGGCCGCAACCCTGCCCAATCCGCAAAAGCCAGCCCATCATGATACGATAGGTGGCCGCAGGCCCGGTCGCGTCTCGCGGTGGTATACACGCGCGGATATGGTGAACCGGGATCTTCGGTCAACCGCACCGTGTTGCGGGACTGAATAGCGGCACTGCCGCCCGCCGTAGCGGACATGTAGTAGTTCAGATTGGTTGCGGTACAACGCGCTTCTTGTTGGGCGCGGGTCAAGGTGTTGAGGAAATCCGCGTATTGACCCTGCGTGATCTCATACTTCATGCAATAGAACGCCGCATAACCTTTCGGAAAATCATCTGGAATCGGTCCCTGGCGGTCGCCGCCAGCAGCAGAGGAAGCGTAATACAGATTCCCGGTGTTGGTTCCTACGATAATGGCCGCCTCATTCGAAATCACATACGGTTGGTTTGGGTTGGGGTAGGTGTAAAGTTCGGAAACTCCCCCTCCTCCGGATCCCACTTTGAAGGGACCTTCGGCGACATAGACCATTTCAACCCCAAAGGCTTGAAGTTTGACCCTGTCGGACTTGGCAAGACTGTTGGAGGCAAAGTTCCATACCGCCCGGACGTTCTGGACTGCGGTCGTGCCGGCCCCTTCGGTCGCCCGGCGAATCAACAGCCCGACCCGATCAGGGGGCACGATGATTTCGATGGAGGTCCCGGAGCCAGTTGAATAGCCTGTCGGGTTGATTCCCGTGCCTTCCAGAAGGACGGGTTCCCATTCCGTCCTATCGTCGGCCAACACCTTGAAAAACACCCACGCTGCATCGTGATTGATATTCGTAAAGCGCCAGGAGTTTTCCCACGAAATATCGAACGAGACGAAGGCCGTGCTGTTGTCTCGACCGCTCACCGCCACGTTTGTGATTTGCAGGTTATTGGCCCAGGTGAAGCTGGCTGCCGCAAACAGCCCCAGCCCGAGCGCGATATGCGAGCCCCCTGTTCGTTGTCTGTTCATTTCGGTTCCTCCTCTATTGTTTGATTGAAGTCCACCTGGGGTTGCCCTCACAAACTTTCCTCCTTTTACTGAATTACAAAAGAAAGATTACACATTTCGGGGCATTTTGTCAATTCCGTCACAATTTTACAATTTTCTATAATTGTTGTAGTGGGTGGATTGGCAAAGCCAGCGAGCTCCCTGGATGGCGTTGGATGGCGCGGCAGGTCTGCCAATGTCCTGACTGTTCGCAACGGCTGGAAGCGCCCGAGGAAATGCTTCGGCAGCCAGTTCGATGTTTGTCGCGTAACGGAACAATCGTGGCGCAACGGTTCTTTTCAACCGAGGTGATTCCGGATTTATCCCCGCCTCAGGCCGCAACGCGGCTATGCCTCATTTGTGGGGATCGGATTCTGTTGGAAGCGATAAACGCAAGCACTGCGGGGAATTTTTAGACGGGTGAGGAAGAGAACCCGCTCCTGCAAAACCCAGGAACACCGTCACGGGGCACCCCGAGAGGGAGCTATGGAAGGGACGACTTCCGATGCGTGCTGCTCGGCCGAAACAGCCGGACCAACAGGGCAATGAACAAACGGGCGATAGGGAAGGTTGGCATATTGACTCGAACGGTCCATGAGGTGGAGATTTGGGACATTCGGGTTCTTACGCAGAACCGGAACATTGCCGGAGGAATGTCTGGACGAGGGGGCTGTTGAAGAAGGAGGAGCCGGAACGGGTGGAATCGAAGCGCGGTTTGGGGGGATCTTTAATCGGTATGTTCGCTCATCCGTCAGGCAGAAAGAGGGGGCCGAAAAAGAAGGCGAGCAGGAACCGGCGATGCCCCCTGTGAAGAGGGAAATCCCCTTCAGGGTTATTCCCTGATGGGGGAGGGGGTGATGGGCGGGTCGGCGCTCCTGATGATAAAGGGCGGGAATTCGGTCTTGACGGGAGCGGATTAAATTAATAGCATAACAGTCTTCACAACGGTGGACAAGGGGGTTGCCCCTTCGTTCCGACCCGGGCAAATGCTCAACCAAGGAGAGTCGTGATGGCCATCAAAGTGGGAATCAACGGTTTTGGACGCATCGGTCGGCTTGCCTTCCAGGCCCTCTGCGATCAGGGACTACTGGGCAAAGGCGATGGGCAAGTGGACGTGGTCGCCGTGGTGGATATTTCCACGGACGCCGATTATTTCAGTTATCAACTCCGCTACGATTCGATTCACGGCAAGTTCAAGCATCCCGTGGCCACTCGGAAGAGTTCTTCCACGGCGGAAGGCAACGACGTGTTGGTCGTCAACGGTCACGAGATCCGCTGTCTCATGGCCACGAAGGACCCCTCTCAACTCCCTTGGAAAGATCTGGGTGTCCAATACGTGATCGAGGCGACCGGTCTTTTCACCGATTCGGAAAAGGCCAAAGGCCATCTGGCCGCCGGTGCGAAGAAGGTGCTGATTACCGCTCCCGGCAAAGGCGAGGTCAAAACCATCGTCATGGGCGTCAACGAGCAGGAGTATGACAGCGGGAAGCACACGATTGTTTCCAACGCGTCCTGCACCACGAATTGTCTTGCCCCGCTTGTCCACGTTCTCTTGAAAGAGGGAATCGGGATCGAGACGGGTCTCATGACCACTATTCACTCCTATACCGCGACCCAGAAAGTGGTGGATGGACCCTCCAAGAAGGACTGGCGTGGCGGACGGGCGGCGGCCATCAACATCATCCCCTCCACCACCGGTGCCGCAAAAGCCGTCGGTGAAGTGCTTCCGGCCGTGAAAGGCCGGCTGACAGGCATGGCTTTTCGGGTGCCGACGCCGGACGTTTCGGTGGTGGACCTGACCTTCAGGGCCGCGCGGGACACTTCGATCGAGGAAATTGATCAAAAATTGAAAGCCGCCGCCCAGACGTATCTGAAGGGCTATTTAGCGGTGACGGATGAGGAAGTGGTCTCGACGGACTTCATTCATGATGCCCACTCATCGGTCTATGACTCGTTGGCCACTCTTCAAAACAATCTGAAGGGGGAGAAGCGATTCTTCAAGATTGTCAGCTGGTACGACAACGAATGGGGGTACAGCAACCGTGTGGTCGACCTGCTCCGCTTCATGGCGAAGCGGGACGGCGCGAAATAGAACTTCTCGGGGAGATCCGATGAATAAGAAGACTCTGCGGGATGTGCCGTTGAAGGATCGGCGTGTGGTAATGCGCGTGGACTTTAACGTGCCGATTCAGAACGGCGTCATTGCCGACGACACCCGCGTCCGTGCGGCGCTTCCGAGCATTCGATATGTTCTCGACCAGGGGGGATCCCTGGTGCTGATGAGCCATCTGGGTCGTCCCGCCGGCAAGGGATATGAAGCCGAGTTCAGTCTGAAACCTGTGGCGGTCCACCTGGAAAGAGTTCTTGGCCGGCCCGTGGTCTTCGCCCCCGACTGTCTGGCTGCCGACGCGGCGGTCCAGGCGCTTCGATCGGGGCAGGTCCTGATGCTTGAGAACACGCGTTTTTACAAGGAGGAGGAAGGTTCCGTCAAGAGGAAGGAGGGGGAGAGCGAGGAATCGTACAAGGCGCGGAAAGCCGAGATGAAGGAGAAGCAGAAGGCGATGGCGAAGAAGCTGGCCTCCTATGGGGATCTCTTCTGCAACGATGCCTTCGGCTCAGCACATCGGGCCCATGCCTCGACCGCAGTGATTGCGCAGTATCTTTCTGTGAGCGTAGCGGGTTTTCTCATGGAGAAGGAACTCGACTACCTCGGTCGCGCCCTGGAAAAACCGGAGCGTCCCTTTGTGGCCATTCTGGGCGGGGCTAAGGTTTCCGATAAATTGGGCGTTGTGCGCAATCTCCTCGCGAAAGTGGATGCGTTGCTCATCGGCGGCGGCATGGCCTATACCTTTTTGGCCGCGCAGGGCCATCGGATCGGCAAATCCCTCTGCGAGCAGGATCAGCTCGATTATGCCCGTGGGATGCTGGAAGAGGCGCGCAAGCGGAACGTCCGGCTGCTCTTGCCGGTTGACAACGTGGCGGCCGATCGGTTCGACGCCCAGGCCAACACGCAGGTTGTGGGCTCCGACATTCCGGACGGCTGGATGGCGCTGGACATTGGCCCCCAAACGGTCGCGCTATTCGGGCAGGAAATTCGGAAGGCGAAAATGGTGGTCTGGAACGGCCCGATGGGCTGCTTTGAAATGGAGCCGTTTGCCGCCGGCACGCTCGGCATTTGCCGTGCCGTAGCGGAGAGCGGGGCGGTGAGCATCATTGGGGGCGGGGACAGCGTGAGTGCGGTCAATCAAAGCGGGCTGGCCGACCGGATGAGCCATATCAGCACGGGCGGTGGAGCCAGTCTCGAGTTTCTCGAGGGGAAGATGCTGCCGGGTGTGGCCGTTCTGAACGACAAGTAAGGGAACAGGAGCGAACGGCATGCGATCGAAGCTGGTGGCCGGCAATTGGAAGATGTACAAAACGGCGGCGGAAGGCGCTGTCCTGGCAACCGCCATTCGAAACGGACTGCGGCGAAAGCCGGGCGTGGAGGTAGCCGTTTGTCCGCCTTTCACCGCTTTGACGGCCGTTGCCCAGGCGCTGGCCGGAAGTCCGATCGCGCTGGGGGCGCAGAATCTACATCCGGAGGCCGAAGGGGCCCATACGGGCGAAATTTCTGCGGTCATGCTCAAGGAACATGGGTGCGTCTATGTGATCGTGGGGCACAGCGAACGCCGCCGCGAGTGCGGCGAAACGGATGCGCTGGTCAATGCCAAAGCGCTTGCGGCGCTCAAGGCGGGTCTCATCCCCATCGTCTGCGTTGGGGAAACGCGTGAGGAACGGGAGGCGGGGCGGACGGAAGCTGTCCTGACGGAGCAGATTCGCGGCAGTCTGGCGGGTCTCGGCGATCGGCTGGAAGGGCTGGTGATTGCCTATGAACCGGTATGGGCGATTGGAACGGGGCTGACGGCCACCCCCCAGCAGGCGCAAGAGGCGCATGCACACATTCGGCGCCTGCTGGCGGCGATGGGGGGGCGGGATGCGGCGGCGAGGACGCGAATCCTTTACGGGGGAAGCGTTAAACCGGACAATGCCGCGGACCTGTTTTCCCAACCCGACATAGATGGAGGGCTCATCGGCGGCGCCTCCCTCAAGGCGGATTCCTTCCTCGCCATCGTGCATTCCGCCTAAAGCCGACGGAGGTCAACGATCATGCTGACGTTTTTATGGTATCTGCTCGTGACTGTCGAGGTCCTGCTGGCTTTATTGCTCATTCTGATCATTCTTCTGCAACGATCACGGGAAGACGGGCTCGGCCTTGCGTTTGGCAGCGCGATGGGCGAAAGCCTTTTTGGGACGCAGGCGTCCACTATTCTCACGAAAGCGACCGTGGCGCTTACGGTTCTCTTTCTGCTGAACACGATCGCGCTCGGCCGCGTGGGGAGCGCCCGGTGGAGCCGGCGGCAACTCATCGGCGACCGGATTCCCGAAGGGACTGCGGCGCCGGTTGAATATCATACTTTGCCTTCCATGCCGGCTGCCGAAACCGCCGTCGAGGAATTCCCTGCGGCTCCGATGACGACGGAACCTGTCGAGGGTCCTGCGTACGGTGAGGTTCCGCTCACGCTCCCCCTTGCTGCGGAGCCGCAGGGGAACGCTCTTTTGCCGGAAACGGCTGATTCGGCCGCCGCAACGCCTCCGGCGCCTGCGCCGGCACCCTGACCGAGGGTCGCGCGATGGGCGCCGCAGTGGGATGGATTCGCCAAGCCGGCGCCGGCCTTTTGACCGTCGGCGCCGCTCTTTTGGTTTCTTCTTGCGGCGAAAAACCCCTTCCGGCCGGCACCTCAACCGAACGGGTCCTTTTTGGAGAAACCGAGCGCATCCGGAGTTTTGACCCTGCCAAGGCGGGGGATGTCGCCTCCGCTCTTGCCATCGCCCGCATTTACGAAACTCTCTACCAGTACGCCTATTTGGAACGGCCCTACCGCCTCGAACCCCTGCTCGCCGTTGCGATGCCGACCGTGTCAGAGGATGGTCTGACCTATACCATTCCTCTTCGACGGGGGATCTTTTTTTCCGATGATCCTTGTTTCACGCGCACAGGGGGCAAGGGGCGGGAACTGACGGCCGAGGATTTCGTGTATTCCATTAAACGGATCGCGGATGTCAAAAACGAATCCTCCGGCTGGTGGGCGTTTCAGGGCCGTATCGTCGGGTTGGACGAGTTTCGGGAATCCACCCTTGGAGAGGCGCCCAGCGATTACGACCGACCCGTTGAAGGGTTGCGTGCTCCGGACCCCTGGACGCTCCAAATCCGCCTCAAAGAGCCCTATCCCCAACTCCTTTGGATCCTGGCGATGCACTATGCGGCCGCCGTTCCGCGCGAGGCCGTCGAATACTACAATGGAAGAGACGGCCGCGCCCGCTTCAGTCATCATCCTGTCGGGACTGGTCCTTTCCGCCTTGTCCAATGGGTTCGGAACTACCGCATCGAATATGAGCGGAATCCGATGTGGCAGGAGACCGGCCGGGTGGAGCGTTATCCCGACCGGGGCGAACCGGGAGACGCCGAGGCGGGACTTCTGCAAGCCGCCGGCCGGCCGATCCCCTTTCTCGACCGGATCGTGCAGTATGTGATCGGAGACAGTTCCACCCAGTGGCTTCTGTTTTTAAGAGGACGGCTCGAACAGTCGGGCATCGGGCGCGACAATTGGGACGCCGTGATCGGTCCCGAACGAACGCTCACACCGGGGTTGCGCGCGAAAGGGGTACGCCTTCATGCCACGCCGACGCTGATGACGACGTACATCGGCTTTAATATGGACGATCCTGTTGTGGGCTCGAACAAAAAACTTCGCCAGGCGCTCCATTGCGCGTTTGACGGGAAAGCCTGGTCGGCCTTTTACAACGACCGGATGATTCCGGCGAACGGACCCCTGCCGCCCGGGGTGGCCGGTGCCCGGGGACCGGACGAACCCAATCCCTATGGCTTCGATCTGGAAAAGGCGCGCCGACTTCTCGCCGAGGCGGGCTACCCGAACGGCGTGGATCCGGCGACAGGTCGGCGCTTGATTTTGACCGTGGAACTGGGAGCGGCGAACGATCCGACTACGCGGGCTTCGGCGGAACTGTTTGCCGATTTCATGGACCGCATCGGCGTGCGGATCGAAAACAGCTATAATAACTGGCCGACCTTTCTCGACAAAATGGACCGGCGCCAGTGTCAGATGTACCGGCTCGGCTGGGTCGCCGATTATCCCGATGCGGAAAACTTTCTTCAACTGTTCTATGGGCCCAACAGTTCACCGGGTCCCAACCACAGCAACTACACGAATCCGGAATTCGACCGCTTGTACGAGCAGGCTCGCACGATGTCGGATAGTCCCGAGCGAACGGCCCTTTACCGGGCGATGGCGGACCTCGTGATCGAAGAGTGTCCTTGGATCTGTTTGGCCTATCCTCTGGCATTCGGCCTTCAGCACGGCTGGTTGCTCCACTACAAGCCCCATGACTTTCCTTACGGCATGAGTAAGTATTACGATGTGGACATCGAAGCCCGCGCGGCATGGCAGGCGCGGGAGTGGTGAGGAGGAGCCGGCCATGATTCTCTATAGTTTGCGCCGATTGCTCCAGCTTATACCGATTCTCTTCGGTGTGCTTGTCGTCACGTTCATTCTTTTCAACGTGGCAGGGGGAAGTCCTGCCGCCCTCATGCTGGGGAAAAACGTTTCTGCCCGCCAACTGGAGGAGTTCGATGAACAACGGGGATTCAACAAGCCGCTTTTCTTCGGATACTGGACGGCGACACGCGCTTACGAAAGTCACCGGGAGGTTCCCTTTCCGCCGGGATGGCGGCAGGTGGAAGGGGCGCGGCTGGAACGCGATCGTCTGATTCTTGAACGCGCGGCCGAGGTGCCGTTGGCGTTCGCACCCCGTGCCGGCCTTTTGTTCCGTTGGACCGTCCGGTATCGGACCGCGGGGGTCTACCAACTCGAATGGTCCGATGCCGAGGGAGAGAATCGCCTTGATCTTCCGCCCGCCCCTCGCGGCCGTACCGTCTCTCTCCTGGTTCGTTCCGGGGGAGAAGGGGGGGACGGGCGTCTACGGTTTGCGCCTCGGTCCGAACGCGAGCCTCCCTTGGAGATTCTGCGGTTGACACTGGAGCGGCGGATGGAGTCGCCTTGGGATTCCCAGTTCGCGTATTTTCTTCGCCGCCTGTTGCGGCTTGATTTTGGGGAGTCCTTGGCGACCGGTCAGCCCGTTCTCCAGATGATGCGTGAAGGCATCGGGCCCTCGTTGCTGCTCATGATTCCCATCTTCTTTGGAGAACTCGTCCTGGCCATCACTCTCGCACTTTTTTGCGCCTGGTTCCGCGACCGTTGGCCCGATCGCCTGATTGTAACCGTCTCGGTGCTGCTGATGAGCGTCAACTATCTCGTCTGGATCGTGATGGGGCAATACTGGCTTGCCTTCCGGTGGAACTGGTTTCCCCTCTGGGGGTTTGAATCCTGGCGCTATCTCCTGCTGCCATGGCTGATCGGCCTCTTCAGCGGTCTGGGAGGGAGCGTACGGTTTTATCGCACGGTTATGCTGGACGAAATGTATCGGGATTATGTTCGGACCGCGTTTGCGAAAGGAGTTCCCCTTCGCGTTGTGTTGTTCCGCCATGTCTTGCGCAACGCGATGATTCCCATCCTCACCCAGTCGGTCATGGCGCTGCCCTTTCTTTATACGGGCAGCCTTCTCTTGGAAAGCTTCTTTGGAATTCCAGGGCTGGGCTATCTCAGCGTCAATGCCCTGAACTCGCTTGATGTGGACGTGGTCCGCGCCGTCGTCGTAATCGGCACCGTTCTGTACGTGGTGGCCAATTTAGTGAGTGACATTTGTTATGCGTTGGTCGATCCGAGAGTCAGGCTGAAATGATTCCCGACGCTCCATACGGAACCCTGATCCGAACCCGCTCCCTTTGGGGCAATGCGGTACGGCGGTTGTGGCGAAGGCTGGACCTGCGGGTCTGTCTTCTTGTGATTGCTCTTTTTACGGCGGCCGCGCTTTGGGGGGAAGTTGTCTATTGGCGTTATCGGCTGCGTGACCAAACTCCTCCCTATAATCGGGTGGACATGAGCCGAGCTTACCGGCCGCCCAGCCCGTGGAGCCGGCCGTTTGCCCGCGCCGTTGAGGCGTTGGGGCCGAGAGCGAGCCGCTTTGCGATCCTTCGAAAAGGGATTGCCAATCTTTTCGAACATCCGTTGGGAACCGACAATCTGGGCCGGGACGTGGCTCAGCGGCTCATTCAAGGGGCGCGCATTGCCTTTCAAGTTGGGATCATCACGTCGCTGATCGCCATTCCGATCGGGGTGATCCTCGGTTTGATCGCTGGTTATTTCGGAGGCTGGGTGGATGATCTGATTGTCTGGATCTATTCGACCGTAGCGTCCATGCCCGGTTTGTTATTCATTCTGGCGATTGCCATGGTGGCCGGGAAAGGGCTCAAGGGGGTCTATCTCGGGATCGGCCTGATGACCTGGACGGGCCTATGCCGGCTCATTCGCGCCGAGGTTATTAAACACCGGGATCGTCCCTACGTGACGGCGGCTCGCACGCTGGGGGCCGGCCCTGTTCGGATCATGTTTCGGCATATTCTGCCGAACGTCTTCCATCTCGTCATCATTTCCTTTAGTCTGCGCTTTCCATCCGCGATCGGCACCGAAGTGTTCATGAGTTTTCTGGGGATCGGGGTCCAGGGCGAGCCGTCCTGGGGGATTATGATCAGCAACGCCCGTCTCCGCCTCTGGCATGGGATGTGGTGGGAAATGACGGCAGTTACGGTGGCGGTTTTTGTGGTGGTGCTGGCCTTCAACCTGGCGGGGGATGGCCTTCGCGACGCGCTGGATCCCCGCCTGCGGACTGGAGATACTCCATGACCGAAGCCGCCCCTTCGTCCTTACTGTCCGCCCTGGAAGGTCCTGCCGCTCTTCGGACTTTGACGCCGGTTCAGCTTCGGCAACTGGCGAGCGAAATCCGGCAACTCATTTTGGAAACCGTCCAACGGAATGGCGGCCATCTGGCCGCCAACCTCGGCACGGTCGAACTGACGTTGGCCCTTTTACGCGTGTTCGATCCGCCGCGCGATCGGATCCTGTGGGACGTCGGGCATCAGACCTATGCCTGGAAGATTCTGACCGGGCGGCGGGATCGGTTTTCCACTCTGCGGCAGACGGATGGATTGAGCGGTTTTCCCAATCCTTCGGAAAGTCCGTTCGATCCTTTCATTGCCGGGCACGCGGGAACCGCCCTTTCGGCGGCGTTGGGCTTTGCCGTTGCCCGGGACCGGGCGGGCCGGGATGAGTACGTCGTGGCAATTGTGGGCGATGGGGCACTTGGCAACGGAATCAGTTTCGAAGCCCTCAACAACGTTCGCGTGGCGAAACGGTTGATTGTCATTCTCAATGACAACGAGATGTCCATCGCTGCGAACGTGGGTTCCCTCTCCATGGCGCTGGGCAGTCTTCTCGCCAATCCCCGTTACAATCAGTGGAAAGGCAATCTCGAGGGACTCGTCACCCGGGTCGTGAAGGGAGATCGGCCCCGCACCCTGTATTACCGGATCGAGGAAGCGATCAAGGGGTTCTTCCTGCGCAGCAGTCTCTTCGAGGAGTTTGGTCTCCGCTACATCGGCCCGATTGACGGGCATGACGTCGGTCTTCTGGAAGACGCGCTTCGGATTGCCCGTGAATATCCACGGCCCGTCCTGCTTCATATTGTGACGCGCAAGGGGCGCGGTTTTCCGCCTGCCGAAGCGGACCCGGAGCGATGGCACAGCACGGCACCTTTCGGAGAATGCGGAAAAGAACCGAGACGGGAAGCGGGCCATCGGTCATGGTCGGAAGCGATGGGAGGGATCTTAATCCGGCTTGCCGAACGGGACCCGCGCATTCTGGCGCTGACGGCCGCCATGCGAGCCGGAACGGGACTTTCGGAATTTGCTCGCCGCTTTCCCGATCGGTTCTTCGACGTGGGCATTTGCGAATCTCATGCGGTTGTATTTGCCGCTGCGCTTGCCGCGGCGGGATTTCGGCCGTTCCTTGCCCTCTATTCCACGTTCGCCCAACGGGCCGTGGACAACCTTATTCACGATGTCTGCATTCAGCGGCTGCCCGTCGTGCTGCTTCTCGACCGGGCGGGCATTGTAGGGGAAGACGGGCCGACGCATCATGGGATCTTCGACATTTCGTTGCTGGCGGCGATTCCCAATCTGACCTTTGCCCAGCCCGCGAACGAAGGGGAACTGGCGGCCCTGATGGAGGCGGCTCTGCATGCGGAGGGGCCTTTTGTCATTCGATACCCGAAAGGCTGCCTGCCGAGCGGGGCGGCCGCGGAGGAAACTCTTGCGCCGCCTGCGATCGGAACGGCCGTGCTCTGGCGACCGGGTGACCCGGAGATTCACTTCTGGGCGTTGGGCGACCTGTTGCCGCTGGCGGTTGAGGCGGCCGAACGGGTCGCGGAACGGATCGGACGGCGGCCGACCGTCACGAACGCCCGTTTCATTCGGCCGCTCGATGGAGAGCGGCTTCGACGGCAGGCGGAGCGGTCCCGGCTGTTCGCCTTTTTCGAAAACGGGATTGTCACGGGCGGTTTTGGCGAACGGGCGGCGGCTGAATTGTGGGATGCCGGCTACCGGGGCGGGATTCTGCGGTTCGGGTGGCCCATGCGATTCATCGAACAAGGGCGGACGGAAGACCTCTTCGCCCGTTACGGGTTAACACCCGACGCCGTGGCTACGGAGGTCGTTCGGCGGATTGGTGGCGGGGAGAAGAACGCCCCATGAAACGTCGGCTCGACCAGATCCTTGTCGCGCGGGGGCTGGCGGAAAGTCGGGAGAAGGCCCGGCGGCTCATTCTGGCGGGTGAAGTTCGCGTGATGGGACGGGTGGCGGACAAACCGGGATCGCTGGTTGCGGATGACCCGGGGTTGGAAATCGCCGTACGGGAGCCGGATCGGTTTGTGAGCCGGGGCGGTTGGAAACTGGAACGGGCTTTTGAGATCTTTCCGATCTGCGTGGAGGGGCGAATCGGGTTGGATGTGGGCGCTTCGACGGGGGGGTTTACGGATTGTCTGCTTCAGCATGGAGCGGTCAAGGTCTATGCGGTGGACGTCGGCCATGGTCAGCTCGACTGGCGGCTTCGGCGCGATCCGCGCGTCGTGGCGATGGAGGGGGTGAATGCGCGGTATCTGAAGCCGGGCGATTTTCCCGAGAGGCCTTCCGTTGCCGTTGTGGATGTCTCCTTCATTTCCTTGACGAACGTTTTGCCGGCTGTTACATCGGTCCTGGATTCCGGCGGCGAACTCGTGACGCTCATCAAACCCCAATTCGAGGCGGGGCGCCGGCTTGTGGAGAAAGGCGGCGTTGTGCGGAAACCGGAAGTGCGGGAAGCCGTTGTCGAACGCATCCGTCGATTTGGGACGGAAAAACTGGGATTGGAGTGGGTCGGAGCGTGCGAATCGCCGCTTCGCGGTCCGGCGGGGAACGTGGAAATACTGGCCTGGTGGAAAAAACCATGAAACGGATCGGGGTCTACGTGAATTGGGAAAATCCCCGCGCGGCCGAGGCAACCCGGCGATTGGCCGAGTGTGTCGCGCGGGAGGGACTGAGTTTGGTGGCGTGGGGGGATACGGCCGCCCTGATGAGCCGGCTGATGCTTCCTTATGTGCGGGGGGCGGCGGCCGATGCGGAGGCGCTTTTGGTGTTGGGAGGCGATGGGACCATGTTGCGGGCGGTGCGCGAAACCGTTTCATCGGGTCGTCCCGTCATGGGGGTCAACATGGGGAGTCTTGGTTTCCTAACCGGCGTTTCGGAGCGGGAACTCGATCAGGCTGTGGCCTGTCTGGCGCGGGATGAGGTGACGGAAAGCCGCCGGACGCTTGCCGAGGCACGGGTTTTACGAGGCACAACCGAACGGTACTGCACGCGGTGTCTCAATGATGTGGTCGTTCGCAACGGTGACAGCGCTCGGATTGTGGAACTGGAAATTACCGTGGACGATGGAACCGCGGTTCCGATCACCGGAGACGGTCTCATCATTGCGACGCCGACGGGAAGCACGGGTCACTCCCTCTCTGCCGGCGGGCCGATCCTCCACCCGGCGTGTCCCGCTTTTGTGGCGACCTTCATCTGCGCCCATGCGCTTGCCGCCCGTCCGCTGGTCATTCCCGATACGAGCACCCTGTCGCTGCGGGTGGTGCGCTGTGCCGGAGAGGTGCGGCTGATTGCGGACGGTCAATCGGCCCTTGCGCTGGAAGCGGGAGATGTGGTCCGGGTGAGGAAGGCGGCGGAGGCAGTGTTGTTCATTTATCCGTCGGGGCATGACTTTTTGGGGATTTTGCGGGCGAAGCTGCGCTGGCAGGGATCTTCGGTCTGAAGGGAGCGTATTCCAGCAGCGGGGCCAAGTCGCGAAGAAAGGGGCGGTTGATCCAGAAAATCGCGGCGCCGGCGGCGCCGGCTTCACGGGCTCGGCGAATTTGGTCGGCAAAGGCGGGTCCATCGAGTGTGACGGTATCCGCATACAGACCGATACCGGGATGAATCCGCAGTCCCCATCCGGGCATGGCGCGATAGGCCGAAAGCCAGCGGTCGAATTCCGTTGGCGAGGCCGTGTAACTCATCGGGTAGACCTCGTCCACTGCATCGGCTTGGAGCCATTCGGCCCAATCCTGCATTAGGCCATCCCGGCAGTAGGGATATTCCGGAAAGACGGCGGCCGAAAGCGTAGCGGCGGGGCGGATTTCTTGTGTGAGGCGGCGGGCGTCGCGGACGAATTCCTGAATTTGGGCGATCCACCAGGCCCGATATTCCGCTTCGTGTTCTCTGCCGGGCAGAACTTCATCGGGCCAGCGGGCGATTGGTCCGCGAGCCGCTTCGAATGCCTTGCGTGCCGCTGCGGAAATATCCACACCTTCCCCTGGCATGCGGATATAGTCGAGATGAATGCCTGCGACGGGGAAACGGCGAAGGAGATCCTCAATTACATCGAGAAGAAACCGGCGATTTTCCGGATGGGCGGGCGTCAGCCAGGGGACTTCGCCATTAGGGGTTTGCATCAGACGGCCAGCCAAGCGCCAGGCCGTTAAGCGTGTTGGTGGGGAATAGGCGGCAGGGAAGACGGTAATCCAAGCGTGGACTTCGATACCCGCGTTTTGGGCCGAACGCAGGGCGGCTTCAAACCAAGCCGGGTCGAAGGCGGCGATATCGGAAGGCGGCAGGGGCGAGCCAGGCACGTGGGACTGACCGAAGGCGGTGGCAGAGAGAAAAAGGCGGGTGATTCCGGCGCTGCGGAGTTGCGGGGCGACAAGGGGCCAATCGGATGAAAGGAACCCTGGCCCTGGCTGCGCCCATCCCGCGAGGCGGTAATTCGGCGGGGGAGGGGGAATTGAGGCAAACGCGCGGCGGGTTGCTTCGGTTGTCAGGCGGTCACACTCGACCCAAAAAGCCGTCCATTCCTTGCGGTCGGCCAAGTGCTTCAGGCGAATGTGATCGGCGTCGGGAATTTCCCCGAGCAGGCGGGCCAGCGCTGTTTCAGCCGCTTCGTCCCATTTCTCCGGCAGTTGACGGCCGATCAATTCCAGCAACAGCCTTTTTTTCCTCGGCGCATCCTCCGGATCGAGGACGTGTGTCATCCACCAGCCGGCGGGCGATTCCAGCCAGGCGGGTTCAGGGCGTCGTTCCCCATTGGGTCCTTCCCACCAAGCGAGGACGCGGGCGCCGGCATGGCTTGGTGCGGCGGGAATGGTATGGAGGGAAGTCTGGCAGATGGTGCGGATCATTCCGAGGGGAGGGTCAAAAGAGAAGGCGCTCCATGTCACCGGAGTCGGTGCTGCGCGGTAAGGCGAGAGTTGCAATCCCATTCGGCTTGCCAGTTCGGGCGAGGCGCTGTAGAACACGATGGCTCGCCCGCCGGCTTTGAGAAAGGTTTGGAAGGCATCGAGGAAAGCGGCGTCTGGGCGGGGGTTGTAGGGGAGGATGAGCAAGCGGGTTTGTCGGGGGGGGAGTGTGCGCCAAAGTTCCTCGGAAACGAGCGAATGGCCGATTCCCATCTCTTTCAGCCAGTCGGAAATTCGTTGAGCCAGCACGCGAGCCGTTCCTTGTTCCGCCGATGCAAGGGAGGAGTCGGCCCGGACGATGAAGAGCGAGTCCTGGAAGGCCGAAAAGCGGTGGAGCCGGAGCGACGTTTCGCCCGTGAAGTTGCCGCGTTTCCATGCCGCGAGGCGGACCCCTTGGATGCGCGACCCGTTAGGGGAATAGGATTCGGGTTGATCGGGCTGAAAATCGGCGGCTGAAAAAAAGTAGGTGCGTCCGGAGATTTCGGGGACGGGGAGCGGAACCGAGCGCCAGCCATCCGGCAGGCGGATGTACAGGGTTAGAGCTCGCAAGGTCTCGGGACGGTCACAGGAGAGATGAAGGGAAATTCGTGCGGTGTTTCCGAAACCTGCGGGCGCAGGGCCGTCCCAAACGCAGCGGTCATTTTCGCGGGTGAAACGACAGGGGAAAAGGAGGACGCCATTGGGTTCGGCACGGGGAGGCGGAGAATTTTCCGCGGGATGCCAGGCGGGCGGGCGGAGAGGAGCGGCGGCGGAAAGAAGGGCGAGAACCAGCGGCTGAAGCCAGACGCTACTCCCAAAGATATTCATCGGACTTACCCGCGCGGGTCATCTCCACGTCCACGCCACGCGCATCCAGTTGCCGGAAGAGCGCAGCGCCTTTGGGTAGGTGTTCTTTGGGTTCCGGCATGGCGGTTGCGGTTTCGCGAACGGAGGGCGGGCGGGCCGGAGGAGCGAGGGGCGGCGGCGAAGACGGTGGTGGGCGTGGAACGGAGGGTGCGGGAGGGGCAACGGCCGGCGGCGCGGGCGGAGGGGACTGCTGAAGATCAGGGTGAAGAGTTGGGTTGACGATGGGCCGGCCGGTATGGGGATCGCTGATCACGATTGGGCCGGCTTGGGAGGGGGGGGGCTGGTGGAGACGATTGCGGCGCCAGGCATTGAGGATCGCGGCCACGCCGAACACGACGGCCAGGATCAGTGCGATCACACCGGTCGTACCCAGAGTGTCAATGAGACTGTCAGATAGCATCACGGTCTCCCGTCGGGGGGGGGTGGGAGTGAGGACGTAGGGGCGCTGCCTTCCACAGCTTGGACATCGTGAATCGCCTGGAGCACGATGTCGCGTCCGACCCGGGGCACGTGGGCTGCCTGGCCGAGGAGCAGCGCGATGTCGCAGATATTGTTGATCACGCGGGGAAGTCCTTGGGACCCGCGGTACACCTCGGCCAGTGCGGCCTCGTCGAAAATCCAGATGTCGCCGCCGGCGACGTGGATGCGGTGCTGAACATATTGGAAGGTCTGGTTTTCACTAAGCGGTTCGAGCTGCCAAAGCAGTTGGAGACGCTGCTGAAGCGACTCATGGCTTCGGATATCATTCGCCAGGCGGTTGTGGCCGGAGAGAATGACGGTGAAGGCAGGGTATTCCCGAGGCTCGGACGCCCCTTTTTCCGATGTTCGGATGTTGGTGAGCAGGTGGATGAAATCGAAGGCATCCGAGTCTCGGATCATCTGGGCTTCGTCGATCATGAGCACGGCATGATGGAAGGCGGGGCGGCCTTCCTGGCAATATTGCCGGATGGCGGTGAGGGATTCCGCGACGTTCGAAGGGAGTGGAACGATTTTGAGCTGTTCCGCAATTTGCTTGGCGAGCACCATGACACCGCCCGGCAAGGCATCGAATCGGAAGAAGCGGGTTTGCGGCTGGTCCGCCATGTACTCGGCCAACAGTTCCAGCACCATAGATTTCCCAACGCCGAAGGGGCCGACGAGAACGCCACCCAGTTTGCGTCCCTTGACGAGATAGACCAAGCGGGCCAACCCTTCGCGGTGTTGATCGGAAAGGTAGGCGAAACGGATGTCTGTGACGTTCTGGAACGGCTCGTGTTTCAGGTTCCAGTATTCGAGGTACATGGGTCCGTTTCCTAGAAGGGACGGTTCATTCGGCGGCGTTCAGGAATGGGAGTCATCCGGTCGAGTCCGGGCATGATGGAACTAAAGCGAATCAGTTTACTGGGAGGAGAGGCGGTCGTAGAAGGTTCGTGTGGAGGGGTGGGGGTTTCGGGTGGGGTTGGGGTGGGCGCGGGCGCGGCGTGGGGAACTTTTTCGACGGCCGGGATCGGTTCACCTGGGCGGAAGACTCGAATGCCGACTTTGGGAAGGATACGGTAGGGCAGGCCGGTCGTCAGCCGGCTTTCGCCGAGATATTTTGAGACGATGAAGAGGGGGTCGGGCGTTTGGGGTTCCCGGGAAAGTGTGATGGCCACGGGCACGAGATTTTCCATAGTCGTTTTGACGCGATAGGCAAGGGGTGAGACAGGTTTGGGCAGCGTGAAAACGGTGGTGACCTGCATCCGGTCGAAAGCCCGCACGAAGGAGAAGAGGTGTTCGTCGAGCCGTTGGTGTTCGCGGATGCAGACCCAGGCGAGCGCTGTGTCGAGGACCACCCGTTGGACCGCCTGGCTCCGGATCATCTCCTCGAGCTGGAGGAACCCTTCCGGGGGGAGCACGATGTTCCATTCCTTATCGCGTCCCGGAACATACTGGCTGTATTCAAGCAGGATGAGGCGGCCGGCCTCAATGGCTTGGGCAAGGGGAAAGCCGAGGGATTCAGCGAAGATCACGAGGTCATTGGCTCGCCAGGCGGAGAGAAGCAGGCACCGCTCATCCAACTGGATGCCCTGCATCGCAAACTGGAGGGCGAATATGGTTTTTCCCGTGCCGCTTCTTCCCGTGACCAGCAGGGGGCGGTGCCGATAAGTACCGCCGTAGCGTTCATCGAAGAAGGCCACGCCGGTCTGGGTTTTGTCAATCATGAAAGCCCCGTCAGGATTTGGGCATGAGGCGATTGAGGACGTTTCGAATAAAGCCGATTTCGAACGGTTTGGTCAGAAAGTCGGTGACGCCGAGTGTGCTGCAATCTTCTATTGTCGAAGTATCCCCTTCGCCGGAAATCACGATGATGGGGCAATCGGGCCGGGCGGCCCGGAGCCGGCGGATCAGTTCAATGCCGTAGGGGGCGCCTGGCATCAAGAGATCGGAAATGATCAAACCGATTTCGGGGGACGCCGCGGCGGCAAGGCCGCTTGGGCCGTCCACTGCGCATTCCGCCTCGTATCCAAGGCGAGCGAGGAGCGTGACAAAATAGCGTCGGACGATCTCGTCGTCGTCAATGACCAGAATTTTTTTCATGAGATTTTTTGGATAAACCGCGTTTCCAAATCCTTGCATTTCCTTTTACAGCAGGTATATAATGTCGCACCCATAGGTTCCGGACAAGAAAAAAAGGAAGGGGGCCGGCGTCGGACGGGAGGGGCGGAAGAGCGACCGCCGTTTCCGATAAGAGAGGGCGATTTATGGGAGAGCAGGATTCGACCAGCATGCCGGAAGCATCGGAAGATCAAGCGACTCTTTCCGTTCTGCCGGTTCGGCATGGGACCCGTTGTCATTGCGCGCACTGCAGGATATCCGTGTTTGTCGTTGCCACCCCGCCGCCGGTGGTCTGCCCTTACTGCCAGGCGGCGCTGGTCCGAATCCCCCATGAGTTGCCGCCGTTGACCCCCTCATTGGCGCAGGCCGATCATGCGGAGCGGTTTCAGGCGCTCTATCGGAAACCGCCGACGTGGCTGGTTTTTCTGGCTGCGGGTTTTGGGACGCTTCTCTTGGCGTGGGCGGTGTTTGTCCAGGTGACGAACGTAGAGAATTATTGGTATGCGCCGCTCGTCAATCTTTACTCGCTGGTGGCGGGAATTTTCATTCTTTCGCGGTTTATTCTGGCCTCGTTTTATCAGGCGCCGGAAGACCGAGGGATTGAGCCGACCGTGAGCGTGCTGGTGCCGGCCATGAACGAGGAGCAGGCCATAGGGCGGACGCTGGACCAGATTTTCGCCGCCGGCTATCCGGACGCGAAGTTGGAAGTTGTGGCGGTAAACGACGGGTCGCGGGACCGCACGCTGGACGAGATGCTAAAGGCCCAAAGCCGGCATCCCAATTTGATCATTGTGGATTTCGAGAAGAACCGGGGGTTGTGTCACGGGTGGGCGGTGGGGACGCTGTTGGCCCGCGGCGAGATTCTCGTCTGTGTGGATTCCGACACGTTTCTTTTTCCCGGGTCGCTTCGGAAGATCGTGCAGGGGTTTGCCGATCCTTCGGTTGGCGGCATTGCCGGGCACTGCGATGTGGAGAACGCCCGGACGAACCTGCTGACGCGGATGCAGGATGTGCGGTACTTTTTCTCGTACAAAATCATAAAGGCGGCGGAGAGCGTGCACGGCTGTGTGAGCTGCCTTCCGGGCTGTTTTTCGGCTTACCGGCGGGTGTGCGTTCTGCATGTGCTGGATGAATGGTTGAATGCGAAGGTGTGGGGCGAGTATGGGAATTTTGCGGACGATCGGAGCCTGACGAACCTGATCTTAAGAGACTATCAGATTCTGTACGATGATGAAGCGCTGGCGACCACGATTGCGCCGGACCGCTGGCGGGTCTACGTCCGGCAGCAAGCCCGATGGATGCGGAGTTATTTGCGCGAGATTCTCAAGACTTCGCGGTTCATTTGGCGCAAACATCCGATTCCCTCTCTTTCCTGGTATATCATGATGTTTCTTCCTTTGACGGAGCCGTTCGTCATTCTCCAGGCGGTGATCGTTTCCCCGCTTATGCGCCAGACGATCACGCTTTCCTATCTCATCGGCGTGTTCGCGATTACGCTTGTCTGGACGCTGCACTTTCTTCAGAAGACGGGGCGGCGCCACTGGTGGACGGGGTTTGCCTTCACGTTCACCTATATGGGCTTTTTCAGTTGGCAGATCTACTGGGCGCTTGCGACATTAAAAGGCAAAAAGTGGGGGACCCGATGATGCAGACTCCGCCTGTTTCCGATCCGCCGCCGGCCGCACGGCCCGCCGGCTTGCCGGGGGCCATGGGGAGCGGCCGCGACCGGCCGGCCAAGCTGGGGCCCAATCAGGCCTGGTTGGTTTTTCTTGCGGTCGCGCTGCTGCTGGTCGCCCTTTGGACCCCTTTCAAGGCCTGGATCGGCCGGGTTCTGTTTCACCCCATCGCACCGCGCGGCCCCGTGGATGCGCGGGCGTTTGTCGCGATCGCCTACGAGGGCGTGTCGGAACGGCCGAACGAGATCTCGCCTTCCCGTTTCGACGCCCAGCTCCGGCTGTTGCGCGAGCATGGCTATACCCCCATTGGATTGGAGGAGGTTCGGGCTTTCTATCAGGAAGGGCGGCCGCTTCCCCGCCGGGCGGTCCTTACCACGTTCGAGCAATCGCGCAAGAGTTCCTACTTTGACACCCGCCGTGTGCTGCGTGCGAACCGTTGGAAGGCAGTGATGTTCCTTTGGACGAAACCGATTACGGATGAAGACCCGTCGGCGCTGCGGTGGCCCTATATTCGCGACATGATCCTTTCCCGCACGTGGGAAGTGGGAGGGCAGGGGCATGATGCGTTCCGTCCGGTTCAGGCGGACCCCGCCGGGCGTCTGGGCAATTTCATGAGCACCCCCCTGTGGAATACGGAAGAGCAGCGGTACGAGACCCCGGAGGAATTTCGGCGCCGGATCGAAGCGGACGTCAAGCGGAACTACGACGAGATCGTGCGCCAGACCGGTTACAAGCCTCTGGCCTACGCCTTTCCCTATGGCGATTTTGGCCAATATGACAGCCGGGCCGTGCTGACCCGCCGTCTCAATCTGGACATTATCGCCCAATACTATCCCCTGGGGTTCATTTCGGGTCCGATGGCCCTCAATACGGCGTACAGTGACCCTCGCCGTTTGAACCGTCTTCTTGTGGATCCCCGTTGGAGCGCCGAGGAACTTCTCCAGCGGCTGGAGCGTGCCTGGCCTGTACGGCGCGAATTTCGCGAATTTGCCAATACCCTCGACACCGCCTGGGTGCGGGAATGGGGAACCGCGGAATCCCGCGGCAACCATCTCGACCTGCGCGCTGCGACCAACACGACGGGGGCCAAAATATGGCTTTCGGGGAGCGACCTGCTTCAAAACTTTCGGGCGCGAGTCCGATTCCGTTTGCACGAGGGGCAGTTTTCCCTTTTTCTGCGGGCACAGCCCGACGGGGAGTCCCATATCCATGTTGGACTGGAACCGAATGGTATGGCATGGATCCGGCAGAAGCTGCCGGGGCTGGATGCTTTTACCCTTGCTTCAAGTTCTTTCCAAGCCTCCACAAACGAACTGTGGACGTTGGAGGTGACCCTGCGCGACCGGCTCGTCTTCGTTCGGCTCAACGATCGGCTTTTGACCGAATCGGCCGTTCGCGTGCGGGGGGATCCCGTTCCGGGGATGCTCGGCCTTAGCGTTTGGTCGCCCCGCGCAACGGCTGCGCGGGCTCAGATCTTGGACCTGACGGTCCGCGACGAGATCGGGCAGATTGTGAAATGGCGCCCCTCGTTGAATCGGGGGCCCTATTTGTTCTGGTGGATCAATCAGAATGCCGATCGGATGACGGTGCTTTCGCCGCCTTGGGCGGAGGTGACCCTTGGGGGTCTTCAGGTGCATGCGGGCGAAGATGTCCAGATTTTAAAGAACCTGGCCCGGGTCTATGCGTTGCAAATTTGTCCGGCCGTGACCGTCGAGAGCGAAGCGGGTCTCGAACGGATTCAAGCGTCCCGGTTGGTTGAAGATGTGGTCCGGCAAGGGTACGACGGTCTTTTCCTTGATTTCACACCCCTTGATCGGCCTTCCATCGGGCGGATCACCCAGTGGATCCGTCAGATCGCGGATCAGACCGTTCAGGCAGGGCTGCGGTTGATGGTCCGGTTCCCACCGGTTCTCGAACGGACCACGACTTTTCCCACTGTGCTGGACCTCGTGCCCCAGATACGGCTCGTGACGTCGGCGACCTCACCGCTTGCGCGGGACTCGGCAGCGGCCGCCCTTCCCTTCATGCAGATTCCCGAACCCACCTTTGATCTCGACCTTTCCCTTTATTACGAGGTGACCGGTTTGTCCGAAACGAATCGTCCCCTCTCCCGCGATGTTCAAATCGAAATGTGGCGGCAGATGGGGCACAATGCCTTTTCCGTGGGGGATTACGACGAAGCGCTGCGGTATTGGGGCAAGTGGCTGGAAGCAGCCCCCTCAAGCCCCGAAGCCCTGATGCTGATCGGGGATGTGCACCTGCGGCTTCAGGAGTTCGACAAGGCGTTGGAGTATTACGATGCGAGCCTTGCGGCGAATCCCGGTCAGATTGACCTTGCTCTGCGGCGGGCGGCGCTCCTGGACAATATGAACCGTTCGGAAGAGGCTCGGGAGGCGCTGAACCTCTATGCCCGGATGTTTCCTCAAAACATGGAAGTGTTGCTGGCTCAGGCGGAATGGTTGAACCGGCATAGCCGGGAGGAGGAAGCGCGCCAGTTGGTGCAGTTGGCGGTGGCGGCGCGGCCGGACCATTTGAAGGCCCGAATTCGGTATCAACTTTTGGCCAGCGATCCGGCGGAGCGTTTTGCCAATCTTCGACGCATTGAAACCATCGGAAGGGGTTTGATGAACCGAGAGGGTTTTGCCGAACTCCTTCAGACGACCGAACTGCTCTCCTCGCCCGAGGCCGGGCTTTTGTATCCCTATCTTTCCAAAATAGCGGGCGAGGATCCCGATTCTCGCGTACGAAAACAGTTTGCCAAACTACTGCCCCCTCTTCAGCCCATTTGGGAGAAGTTTGTGGAAGAAGGCAAAGTCTCCGACCATTGGCAGAGTTCGAGTGGGGAGATTCCCACCCGGATGGGGCGGCTCTATCTGCGGGCGGAAGGCCAACAGACCGAGGCTTATCTTCGTTTGAACGGTTCGGAGGGATTGCGGAACGGCTTCATCGAGGTGGCGCTCGAGGACGTCCGCGGCTTTTTCTGGCTCTATGCACGACGTGGTCCCACGACGATGATCCGCTTCGGGTTTGATCGAAGCGGGATGTATCTCCAGGTTTGGAAGCATGGGACGCTTTTGGCGAACGATTCTCGTCTTTGGCGTCCTCCGGATCGCGCCTTCTCGATGCGCCTCGAGGTCGTGGGCGACGGCGCCATGGGATACGTGGACGGCGAGGCGGCATTCGATGCGCCTGTGACCGTGTCGCCGGATCTGATGAACGGCTGGTGGGGCGTGGCCCCCTTCTCCTTTATCCCGGGGC
The DNA here is from genome assembly GCA_938038445.1 of uncultured bacterium. Classification (GTDB taxonomy): domain Bacteria; phylum Verrucomicrobiota; class Kiritimatiellia; order CAIKKV01; family CAIKKV01; genus CALHRZ01. The sequence goes on from CALHRZ010000021.1 coordinate 23,795, forward strand.
AAGCCCAGGTGGTGATCAAGGCGTTGTCCGCCGGTCCTCTTCCGACCTATGTGGCAATTCCGAGTCAAGCGGCGCTGCGGAATGAGGATGCCCTGCTTGATCAGCTCAAACCGGGGATTCGGGCGCTGTCCGTTCTGGCGCCTCCCTGGTTTCGTCAGGGGGCGGATGGGGGAATTGCGGGCGCGCCGGGGCCGGAGTTTCCCCTGCTGCGGATGTTTACTCAATACCATCGCAAGCGGTTGATGCCGGCCGTTTATCTCGGTTCCAATGCCCGTTTGCCGGGAGAGTGGCTGCTTCGGACTGCGGAGCAGCATTATCTGGCCGGGTTTTGTCTGATCTTTCCCGAAATGCCTTCGGATCGTTGGATTTCAACGCTGAGAGCTGAAATCGAGACCAGCGATCTCTGCGTTCTGGCGATCGAGAGCACCCCTGAGAATCCCTTTGCGAAAGTGCGGGAGGTGACGGTCAAGCGCGGGCTTTTTCTTCCCGTTCGGAACGAATGGCCTCTGCGGGTTTATCCGCTTTCCTTCGTGACGGAGCAAAACCGGCTCAAGGATTTTTCCGCTGCGTTGCCGGATTGTCTGATTGTCTGGGAGGAACGGGAGGCGCTTCGAAAGGCGGCGGAGGCGGGCACGGGGCAACTCTCTGTGTCCGATCAGTCTGCGGTCAACCGGTAGATGAGCCGGCCGCTGAGATTGTGCTCGGAGTAGTCCTCGTAGAAGGAAAAGCCGGCGACGGTCTCCAGTTCGAATCGTCGGCCCAGTGACCGCCGCAGGGAGGCGCTGAGACCGACGGCGGGTGCCCAATCCGATCCCGGAGGATTGCCCGGGTACCACCCTTCTCGGTCGGCGCGAGCCTTTAACGCTTTCCATTTTTCCATGTCGTCCGGACGTCCTTTCTCCTTCACCATGCCGACCCAGAGTTCTCCATTGAGGTAGAAGGTGGGGTACGCTCGGATCATTCGCGCCGCGGCAAGAACCCGTTGTTCCCAATACGGCGCCCAATAGAGATCGGAATCTTCGTCCATGGTGGTGAGTTCATAGCGCAGGCCGAGATGGACATTCTGGCGTTCCGCAACGAGCCACATGGAACTGCATTTGAGGTTGAGAAGGGCGTTCGTGTCGGAGTAGAAAGAGTAACGCGCGGCGCCGTCGATCTCCCATTCGTCGCGGACGCGCCACAACCCGTTGAGGCCGACCGTGTGGGCCTTGATGAGACGGAGAGAGGAGGGGACGAGATCGTAGTCGTATGCGCTGACGATTTCGAGAGCCACCCATGGCCGCCAGGCGTGAACCATTCCGCCGAATACGGCGGTTCCGTTTTCCTCGTGGCCATCGAAACGCTTGCCGCCGATCCGGCCGGAGAGGAACGAGCCGTCGCGGAAGCGGTAACCGAGCGCGACGCCTGCTTGCTGGAGATCCGCGCTTCGCCGGTAGCGGAGGATGCGGTTTGTTTGCACGGGTTCGGTTTGGTAGGTGATGGTGGTTTCGCGCGTTTCGGGCTCTCCCTTGCGGCGCACGATCACGGTGGATTCGGAGGAACGGGTTTCGCGGGTTGTGAACCAGACGTTCGATTCGATATCTTGATTGATTCGACCTGCGCTTGCCCATGCTTCCAGGGAAAGGGGGCGGGCCAGATGGAGGCCAGCCCTTACTCCTGCCTGGAACTGTTCGATTTGTCGGTTGGCACGGGCCAGTTCGCCTTCGACGCCGAGCCAAGGACGGCTCAGCCGGAGGGGAAAGCGACCTTCTTTTCCCCCTTCCAGATCGGGCTGTGCGGGACCTAACCGACCTGAGAGGCGCTGTTCAACTTCCTCGCGTAGTTTTCGCAGTTCGGAGGTTGGGAAACCATCCCGCTCAAGCAGAGCCAGCATTTGCTGGGCCAGGTGGGGCTTGTTCTGAAGGGCCGCCAGTTCCGCTTTCATTCGACGGGCCATCATGACGGGATGGGTTGCAAGGACGTGGGCCAGGAGTTCTTCTCCGGTTTCATCCGGATCGGGTTCGTAGCGGGCCATGAGGAGGGGGTTGTCGTTGATGGTGGTGTAGCCGAAGATGCTTTGGACAAACCCTTGGCGGTAAACCAAACCCGCTTCGTTCAGCACGGCGGCGGGCACGTCGGTCCGTTTCAGATTGGTGCGGTCCTCCTGTCCGATTTCTCCGTAAGGGTAGGCGATGAAGCGCACGCCATGTTCCGGATCGAGCGGAAGTTTTTCGAGGATGATCCGGCGGCTGTCCTGCATTTCCGATCGGAGGCGCTGAGCCCACTCCTGATGGGTTTCGAACCGTTTCTTTCCGGGGAGCCAAAGGCGGTTGGGAAGCGGGGGGACGAGATAGCCGTCCTCATATCCGGGGAAAAGCAAGCCGGCATCAATGGCGTGGCTTCCGAAATGCCAGACGCCGTGGGTTTGCCAGCGCCGGATTTCCTCCCAGGAGGCAATGCCGTAGTCCCGCCGGGCGATATTGCCGACGGGAACATGCATGGCCATCGGAATGTTAAATTCTTCGGCGACGGGTGTTGCATGGCGGAAGGAGGTTCGAAGGGCGTCATCGAAGGTCACCAGGACAGCCCGTTCCGGCTGGTGATCCCGGCGGAGTTGGGCCCGATCGGCGGGAGGTTCTTCACCCGTGATGAAATACCGAATCCGTTGAAGGAAGCGGTAGAAAGCCGGAGGATGACGAGGCAGGGGGAGATCCCGCCGCTCTTCGAGCCAGGTCATCGCTTCGGCTGGGGTCAGAAACTGGAAGCCGGCGCGCTTGAGCGCCAGCATGTGTTCACGGAAGAGGCGTGCCGGCATACCGGGTTCCCAATCGCTGACCGCAAGACCGTGGTAGAGAAGGCCGAGCACGGCCCCCTTCATCCCTTCCTCCTCAAGGTGGTCGAGGGCGGCGATGGCGTCGTGGAAATTGCCTTTCGCGAATTCCAAACGCGCGCGGTCCATGTATCGGTAGGCGTAATCATGCGTTCGGGGGTTATGCAGGGCTTCGAATAGGGTTTCGCATTGGTCAAACTCTCTGCGGGCGAGAGCGATTTCGAACAAGTTGCGGAGAGCCCGGTGGTGATGGGGATTGAATTCCTCGAGGACTTTTCGCAAAATCCGCTCGGCTTCTGCCGTCCGGCGCGCCTGGATGAGCAATTCGGCGAGATGCAGCCACATGCTGAGAAAACGGGGGTCTTCCTCAACCGCGGCCTGGGCCTCTGCAATGATTAGGTCGCGCGGGAAGCGGCGCGGGTCTTTTTCATGGAGGCGATCGAGCAAATGAACTAGGCGGGAACGGATTTGACCACGCGTGTAAGGATCCTCGGCATACGCGAGCAGGTCCCGGATGATGGGAACGGCGTTTTCGGGAGTCTGACTTTTTTCCGTTATTTCCGCAATGACATTGAGGGCCCGGAGCGAGGCGCCTCCCTCCATTTCCGCTGCCCGGCGCGCGATCCGTTCAGCCTCCTCGAGTTCGCCGCAATAGAGAAGGGAGCGGGACCATTCGACCAAAAAAGCCGGATGATCCGGGAGCAGTTCGTTAACGGTTTTCCAGTGATCGGCGCTTTCTTCATATTTCTGAAGCACGTAGCAGACGTTGGCCAGTTCGATTCGGACATCGGTTCGATCGGGTTCTTCGGTCAACAATTGTCGGAGGAGCGCTTCCGCTTCCTCCGCCTTCGACTGCCAGGCCAGCACGAGGGCGAGGTTCACCCGCGGTTCGTAGGGTTTGGGATCCAACGCCAAGCCGGCTCGCAGCAGCGATTCTGCCTGTTCGAGATCCTTGTGGGCGCTTGCAACCTGAGCCAGCAGAAAATAGGGAAGCGGAACCTGGGGCGCCAAGCGGCGAAAAGTTTCCCAGGTTCGGACACATTCGTTGGTTCGGCCCAGATGCCAGTGGGCCCATCCCAAGGCTTCCCAGCCAGCGGTAAGGGAAGGATCGTCCGCCAGTGCCTGTTTCAGAAGCGGAATTGCCTGTGCATATTCCCGGTCCTGAACCTTGAGCAACCCTTCATACAGACGGGTCTGAGCCGGCGTGGTTGCGGTTACGTCACCTTCGACCCGCGAAGGCGGCGGAGAGGTCCGCTTCTCCTCGATTTGGAACGGGCGACCGACGAGATATCCCGGTTCGATGGCAGGCGCCGGCGGCACTTCGCGCGGGCGAAGAGGTTTTTCCTGCGCTTGAAGCAAGGGGGAAGCCAGGGCGAGCCCGAAAAGGATTTTCCCCACACGCCTTGCATGGATGGATCGATTCATGGTGGATACTCCCCAAAGTGGCGGCGCAGGGCGCCCTCCAGCCGGTATTCCGAATAATCGGAATAGAACGAACAGGCCCCCGCGGCGTTCAAAGACCAGTTTTTCCCCAGCCTGCGATCGAACGACAGGCCGACGCCGATCACCGGTTCCCAATCGGAGCCGGGTTCTTCCCCCGGATCCCATCCTTCCCGTTCGCCGCGGATTTTTCGGTCGCGCCATGCGGCGAGATCATCCGGCCGCCCTTTTTCGCGGGAGAGGCCAAGACGAAGTTCCGATTCGGCGTGGAAGCGAGGGTAGGCTTTACGGAAACGGCCGATGAGGAAAACCCGTTCGTTCCAGTAGGGAGTCCAATACTCTTCCCGGGGGTCGTCTGCGGTGGTCAATTCGGCCCGCAGACCGGCCTGAAGAGTCCGCGCGGTTCCGAGCTGCCCCAGAGCCTGCGCAGAGAGGTTGAGGAGCGCATTGGTGTCGCTCATTTCCGAGTAGGCGCCGGAGGCAACGATCTCCCAGCGGTCGGCGGGAAGCCAGATGGCTGTTAGGGAGAGGGACGAGCGGGCGAGCGCGGCGCGGGCCGAGGGGACTGCGCTTCGGTCGAACGCCGTGACGCATTCAAGAGATTCCCAGGGTTTCCACCGGTGAACGGCTCCGAATTCGAGAAGGGTTTTGGAGAAGGCGTCTCCCTCGCGCCGGGAGGTTCCCGCATGAAGGCGGAGGGCGGAACCGTCGCGGAATTGATGGAGGAACGCGACTCCGGCTTGAAGCGCCTCGCAATGGAATTCGACCCGAAGGGTTTCATTCGTCTCCACTTCCCGCGTGACTTCCCGCCGAACGATGCGTTTGTTTTGGCGCTTTTGGCCGTCCTGGACGGTACGAGTTGTTGTGCGGGTTTCTGTGACGGTGGTCTGTCGAATCGTGAACCATCGGTTGGATCGGGTTTCCTGGTCGAACGATCCGACTCGGCCCCAGGCTTCGAGGGTGTTGCGGGGATTCAGACCGAGGCCGGCGTGAAAGCCGCCCATCTGTTCGCGGTAATCCCGATTGGCCTCTTCGATGCGCCCTTCCAGACCGAGAAAGAAACCGGTAGGTTTGAGCACATGGAAGCGTGAGTCCGACGGGGTTGCGCGGGGGGGAGAAGGTGGGAGACCGGCCAGGCGCTGTCGGACGTATTCTCGAAGGGGATGGAGCAGTTCGGGGGGCCATCCGTCCCGTTCGAGAAGCTCGATCTGTTCATTGGCCAGCCACGGTTTTCCCTGAAGGGCTGCGATTTCCGCCCGCAGGCGGCGCGCGGCGAGCAGAGGATGGTGTTCCAGCGCGTGACGCAGGAGAGCCGGTCCTTCTTCCCGCGAACCCGGCTCATAGAACGGCAGCGACATGGGGGGGTCCTCTGCCAGCGCATAGCCGCGCGCGTCGGGCAGGAAGCCATACTGGAAAACGGCGCCGGCCTCATTCAAAATGAGGGCCGGAACATTTTCAATGGCGCCGATGTTGCAAAGACCGGCCTGCCCGATGTCGCCGAAGGGATAGACGATGGAAAGGGAGGTGTTGCTGGAGAGTCCGACTTTTTCTTCGATTCGCGCGCGGCTTTCCCTCATTTCGCGGCGGACGCGAGCATTCCATTCCCGCAACGTTTCCAGCCGCTTGCGATCGGGGTTCCACAACCGGTTGGGGAGTGGCGGCGCCTCATATCCATCGGGGTCAATGGGAGCGGGGATATCGCTGTCGAGTCCGAAAGAGCCGATCCGCCAGAAAGGAGAGGCTAAAAGGGGTCGGAGCTCAGACCACGACGCGGCGCCTGCCGCCCGGCGGTCCTGATCCCCGGCCGCGTGGTGGACGGTCATTGGAATTTCCAGTTCGTCGGCGACGGAGTGAGCAAGCCGCAGGGTATCGCGAAACGCGCCCTGAAAGAGGACCATCGCCTTTTTTTGCGGGAAAGGGGGAGTTCCGGGGACGGACGGCGCTGAAACGGGGCTAGGCTCACGGATTTCTTGACGGAGCCAACGGAAGAAACGTGCGGGTACCGGCAAGGATTTGGCAGAGAGTTCGGCCTCGGGTTTAAAAGCGTCAGCCAATTGTTCGGGTGTGATGAAAACGAAACCCGCCCGGCGCAGAGAGGCGAGCTGGTCGCTGAAACGGCGGAGGGAAAGGGCGGGTTCCCAGTCGGAGGCCGCCAGCCGGCGATAGCCGAGAATCAGAACAGCGCCTCGCGCCGCCTCCCGTTCGAGCCGATCGAGGTTACGGAGGGCTTCTTCCCATTGTCCGCGGCCGAAAGCGAGGCGAGCGGCATCCAGAAGCCGGGCCATTGTGGGGTAAAAGGGACCTTCCATCTTCCGGTGAATTTTTTCGGCATCCTCCCAACGGGACTGGGCGGTCGCCGTTTCGAACAGCCCCCGGAGGGCCCGGCTGTTTCGTGGGTTTTGGGTGAGGGCGGATTGGAACTCCTTTTCCGCTTCAGAAAATCGGCCTTCCAACAACAACACCTCGGCCAGGAAAAGACTCATGGCCAGGAGGCGTGGATCGTCCTGGAGGGCCTGATAGCCTTCTTCGAGGATGGGAGTAAGCGGGAACCGTTCCGGGTCCATCCGGCGAAGTTGCTGGAGCAATTCGCAGCGGCGCATCCGGAGCCGGGCTCGGGAAAGGGGGGATTCGGTCTGTTGAAGAATGCTCCGAATTTGTTCGGCAGCATCCGCGGGATCGGAGCCGGATTCGGCGATATCGGCCAGAAGGAGAAGTCCTCGGATGTTTTCGGGGTCGAGATCGGCCGCGCGTTGAGCGGCTTCGCGGGCGGATTCGATTTCGCCGCTATAGAGAAGGCAGAGCGCATATTCCCGGAGGGGTTCGGCGTTCTCGGGGGTTTGGGTGGAGAGCGCGCGCCAATGATTGGCGGCTTCTTCATAGAGCGCGAGGGCGGAAAGGGTGCGGGCCAGTTCCAGCCGGACGTCGTTTCGTTCCGGCCGTTCCGCCGCGAGTTCGCGCAGAACGGGCAGCGCGGAGTGGGCTCGGCCGAGCCGGCCGAGCGCCATGGCATGGGCCAGTTGCGGCTCGAAGGCGTAGGGGTCGAGGGTGAGGCTTTGGCGGAAGAAGCGTTCGGCGTCCTCCCAACGCCCTTGAGCCATAGCAGCTCGGCCCAAAAGGTTGTGGGGGACGGGCGACGCGGGCGCGAGCCGCCGGAGCCGTTCCCACAGGGCGATCGCCTTATCAGGCCAGCCTTTACGCCAGTAGGCCCAGCCCAGATCTTCCCATGCGCCGAGCAGAGAGGGTTCCATTTCGATGACCTGTTCGAGCTTTCGGATGCCCAGGTCGAGTTCGCCTTCCCGCAAGTTCTGCATCCCTTCCAGCATCCGCTGAAAGCCGGGGGTGATGTTGATTTTGGCGCCTTCTTTTTCCGCGACGGCGGGAGGGGCGGCGGGGGGGACTTCCGGCCACAGCCAGGGGGTTGCAGACGAGTCCGGCCGGGGGAACGGCATGGGGGGGTGTTCTTGAGCGCCGGCAGGCGGTGAAATCATCAAGAGCGCCGGTACGATGAGCAGAATGGAACGCCATGGATGCATATCAGCGGAAGAGCAGGAGCAAACGGGTTTCGAGGGTATATTCCGAGTATTCGCCGAAGAAGGCACATTGACCGGTGAGGGACCACTCCCAGCGGTCGCCCCACCGGCGGTTATAGGAAAGGCCGAGTCCTGCAGCCGGGGTCCAATCCATCCCGGGCGGATCGCCCGGGTCGAAGCCGAGTTTCTGCCCCCGCGCGGCGATCGCCCGCCATCGTTCCAGTTCGGCGGGCCGCCCTTTTTCGCGGGCCATGCCCAGCCGGGCTTCCGCGGAAGCGGAAAATCGGGGGTATTGCCGTACAAGGCGAAGAAGGCCGAGAAGTCGCTGTTCCCAATAGGGGGTCCAGTAGCGGTCGGTTTTTTCATCCGCCGTTGCGATGTCGGCTTCGAATCCCGCAGAAAACGCGCGCCGGGCATCGAGCGTCCACAAGGAGAGCAGCCGGGCATGGAGCAAGGTGTTGGTATCTTCCGTGTAGGAGAAGCGGCCATAAAAGGAGAGGGACCAGCGGTCTCGCGGTTGCCAGTCGGCTCGGGCGGAGAAGGCATCTTCATGGAGCACTTCCCGGGCGGAGGGGACAAAGGATCGTTCGTAGGCGCTCAGGAGGGAGATGAGGGGGGAAGGCTTCCACGAATGGGCGATGCCCCAGAAAGGGGAGTGTTTGGTTTCGCCGTTTTGCTCAAAGAGGCGAGCTCCGCCGCGAAGGCGAAGTCGGGAGCCGTCACGGAACAGTTTGAGAAGGGCGAGTTCGGCGGAGAAAGTTTCGGCATCGTAGGAGGTTCGGGAGATCCGGTTGCTGTAGACATCGCGGGACTGGATGACGGTGACGGTGGTATCCGACTCCTCGGCGCCCTCGTCCCCTTGGGTGATTTCGATTGTGCGTTCTGTTGTGGTCGATTGGCGGCGGATGAGGAACCACTGATTGGAGACGACCTCTTGTTCGAGGGATGACCCATGGAGGCCGGCTTCGAGCCGGAGGGTTGGGTTCAAGCGGAGTCCTCCGGAGGTCCCGAGTCCCTGGTCCCAGAAGGAGCGGTTGGCTTTGCGACTCCAGGCTTCGATGCCGAGGAAGGAGAGGAGGGTGGGAAGCGACTCAAAATTCTCGCCCGCGCGCGGGGGTGAGAACTCCGCAGCGGGGGGCTGAGAAGCGCGAAAGCGGCGTTCCGCATTGCGGCGGAGATGGCGGATGAGTTCGGCGGGATAGCCGTCCCGTTCCAGGAGATCGAGCATATGAAGGGCGAGGTGGGGGCGGCCTTCCAACGCGGCCATTTCCGCGCGAAGGCGGCGGGCGAGGAGAAGGGGATGGTGTTCGAGGGCATGACGCAGGACATCGGGTCCTTCATCGGCGGGGGGTGGGCGGTGGCGGCGCCAGACGAGGGGGAGATCCGAGGCCATCGCATAGGCAAAGGGATCCGGCAAGAAACCGGCGCGGTAATAGGGGGAGGCCTCATTCAGAAGGAAAGAGGGAACATCCGGCGGGTCGCGGTGGTTGAGGGAAGCGAGTTGTCCGATGTCGCCGAGGGGATAGGCGATCGCGTGGATGTCGGCGGGGCGGAGGCCGAGTTGTTCGGCAATAAGGCGGCGGCTGTCGCGAAACTCGGCGCGAATGCGTCGGCCCCATTCCGGAGTGGTTTCGAGTCGGTTTTTCTCCGGCAGCCAGAGGCGGTTTGGAAGGGGGTTGACCGGATAGCCTTTCGGCGTATCGGGTTGGGGGCGGTGGGCTTCGAGTCCGAGGCTGCCGAAGGTCCAGACGTTGCGGGAGGCGAAGGCACGGATTTCGTTCCAGGAGGCGTGGGCGATGTCGTGGCGGGACTGGTTTCCTGCGGGGAGGAACATGGTCAAGGGGACATCGAGTTCGAGGGCGACGGCGGTGGCAAGCACAAACGTTTCCCGCTGTCCTCCGTCGAGGGTCACGCAGACGATACGGTCGGGGCGCCGGTCGTGGGGGGAGGCGATTGAGGCGGGAGGATACCGCCCTGGGAAGAGGCGTTGGCGCCAAGCGGAAAGCCAGCGGCCGAAAGCGGAACGTTGGGGAAGGGCGACAGTTTCTGGCGGTTTGAATAGGGCGGGGATTTCCTCTGGGGTTACGAAGCGGAAGCCATTGCGTGCGAGGGTGAGGAGGTGATCGCGGAAGCGGCGAGCGGAGACGGCATTTTCCCAATCGTTGGCGGCGAGGGGCTCGTACTGGAGGAGGAACACGCAGCCGCGGGCGGCCTCGGATTCGAGGCGATCGAGAAGGGTGTAAGCGGCGGCGGTGTCGCCGGCGGCGAATTCGAGCCGGGCGCTGTCGGCGAAACGATAAGGGTTTCCGGCTTCATGGCGATAAAGGTTTTCGAGCGCCCGGCGGGCCTCCTCGAGGCGGCCTTGGGCGAGAAGGGCTTCGAAGAGGCCGCGTTTGGCGCGGGTGTTGTGAGGGTTTTCTTTTTCCAGGATGGTTTGGAAAACGGTTTCAGCTTCCGGGTGGCGGCCGGCGAGCGCAAGGGTTTCGCCAAGAAAGAGGCGGAGGGTGATGAAGCGGGGGTCTTCCTTGAGCGCAAGTTGGCATTGTTCGATCACGTGGGCGAGGGGGAAATGGGCTGGGTCTTCTTTGTAAAGTCGGCGTAGCAGGACCGCAAGCCGTTCGCGCAGACGGGCGCGGGCGATGGGGTCGGACGTTCGATCGAGGAGGGATTGCCATTGGGCCACGGTTTCTTCGGGGCGGCCGCGGGCGTGGAAGATATCGGCCAGGAGGAGAATTGTGGCGGTTTCTCCGCCGTCTTGTTCGGCCGTTTTTTGCGCAAGTTGTTGGGCCTCTTCGAGTTCGCCCATGGCCAACAAGATTTTGGCGCGAGCCCGGAGGTATTCGGCCGGGGGATCCGGCAGCGCCTCGAACACCGCGCGCCATTCCGCATCCGCTTGGGCGTACTCGTTCAGGAAGGTGTGGTTTTTGGCTTTTTCGATGCGGACATCGATCCGTTCGGGTTCTTCGGAAGCGAGCGCTTCGAAAAGCGGCGCGGCTTCTTGGCAGCGCCCCTGCCAGAGCAGCACGAGGGCGAGGGCGAAACGGGGCTCAAACTGATCGGGTTGGAGGGCCAGGCTGCTTCGGAGTTGAGATTCCGCTTCCTCGAGGCGGTTGCGGGCAAGCGCAACCTGCGCCAGAAGGTTAAGGGGAAGAGGGGAGCGGGGAGCGATCGTGCGGTATTGGCGCCAAAGGGACTCGGCTTCGTCGAGCCGTCCGATTTTCCAGAGGCTCCAGCCGAGATCCAGCCAGACGCCGGGGATGGAGGGGTCCTGGTTCAGAATCTCCCGGAGAATGGGAATTGCTTTTTCATATTCCCCGTCCTGGACGAGGAGGGAGGCTTCGGTGAAGCGGCGCAGAGTTGGGGAGAGTCCGGCCGCGTCGCCTTCGAGAGCAGCGCGGGGGCGGTTGGTCGGGTCCCAGGGACGGATCAGGTAACGTCCGCCCGGCGTCAGGTCCGTGTTGGCACCGGCAAGTGCGGCGGCCAGTCCGAGCGCGAGGGCGACTGGGGCGCGGGGGAGCATCAAGGTGTGGGCCAGAGGAACCGCATGAGGTAGGCTGCAACGAGGTCCGCGCCGGCGCGCGAGAGGTGAATGCCGTCGGGGTCTCGGATTTCAAAAGGTCGGCCCCGTTCATCCATCAAGAATTTGGTGAACCCGCCGCTTTTTCGGCTCAGCAAGGGTCGTGTTTCGAAAAAGAAAACATTCGGTCGGCTTTCGGCCTCGCGGCGGAAGACCCGGTTGATGAAATCCGCGTCTTTTTGAACCGATTCGTCCCGCATGTCCGGGAGTTCGAGCCAGACGACGCGCCGGGCTCCTCCTTTCAGAAGGATATCCATGGCCATTCCCACCCGTCGGGCGTATTCCGTTTCCCATGCCGGATCGCCAGGCTCCACGATCCGTCCTCCCTCGAGGATCATCGGTTGACGATCATTCGCGCCGAGCGCCACGATAACCGTATGGGGGTGAAGGTCGGCCATGATGGATTCCAGTTTTCCCATCCAATCGAAGGCGTCAAGGCGAGCGAGGCCGGAACCGAGGGAGGTGAATTGGAGGGCCACTTCGACGCCGGGGCGTTTGACGAACTCCCGGCCGGCCTGGTGGGCGAGCAATTTCATCATGGAGTCGCCGATGAGAGCGACGCGTTCGGTTTCTTCGGCGGCGGCGAAGGCGGCGGCGAGAAAACAAGCGGCGAAGAGGGCGGGCTGTTTCATGGATACGGGTTCCGGGCTGGGCGGGGTTCGGAATGGGCAAGAGATTCGATGCGGGCTCGAAACTGGTTCAACCGAGTGGCGCGGGAAATGGTGGCCAGCTGGGTGGAGAGGGCGATGGCGATGGATCGGACCGGGGAACGAACGGTAATAGAAGGGGGGCTTGGGCCGAAGAGGCAGGCGGGAAGGCGGATTTCCTTTGGACGGGGATAGGGGAGCAGGGTTGCGTTTCGGTAGAGCGATTCGCCGTTGAGGAGGAGGGCCAGGAGGCAGAAAAGGGAAAACCCCGCAAGCGTGGGACCGAGTGGGGTACCTTTACCCTCCCGGGCCCGCCGTTCTCCGATTTCGTCCTGCCAACGCGCCATGGGGACAGCCTCTCCTTAGAACTGGAAGTAGATGAACGGAGCTACGCCTCTGGGTCCGATGGCCAGAATGGCAGTGAGGATAGCAGCTGAGGCGGCTCCTTGCAAGAGAGCGCCGGCGTATTGAAAGGGTTTTGGCCGGCTGGCCAGGGAGATCCACAGGCGTTCCATCCGCGTGCCGTCGAGATATTGCAGGCACCATCCGGCGATCAGGGCGGCGCCAACGGCGGGAGACCAGAGGGTGGCGGGGCGAGTCCAGTCCGTGAAGCTTCGGAAATAATCGAGCGCATTGTGGAGAGAAACGCAGCGAAAGAAGATCCAGGAGACGCAGACCCAGTGGAAGACCCAAAGGCGGCGGAGCAGTACGGGCCAGAAGGTTGTGGGTGGGGGTGTGTTTTCGCGGACTCCGAAGAGGCGTGCGAGGCTTCGCTCGAAGGCGAGGTAGAGGCCGTGAAATGCGCCCCAGATCAGGAACGTCCAGCCCGCTCCGTGCCAGAGGCCGCCCAGAAGAAAGGTGAGGAATTGGTTTTGGTAAGTCCGGAGTTCTCCGCCCCGGGAGCCGCCGAGGGGAATGTAGAGGTAATCGCGGAGCCAGGTGGAGAGGGAGATATGCCAGCGGTGCCAGAAATCGCGCATGGAGAGGGCGAAGTAAGGGGCGTTGAAATTGATGGGAAAATGAAAGCCGAGGAGGAGCGCGAGGCCGATGGCGATGTCGGAATAGGCGGAGAAATCGCAGTAAATTTGGAGAGCATAGCCCCAGACGCCGAGGAGGGCGTCGGGGGCGGAAAAGGCCCCCGGGTTAGCAAAGACGGGGTCGGCCACCTGTTGGGCGAGGAAATTGGCGATGACGGTTTTTTTGAGGAGGCCGGCGAGGATAAGGAAGGAGGCGCGGCCGGTATCGAGGGGGAGGTTTCGACTGGGGAGGCGTTCCATTTGGGGCAGGAGGTCGCGGGCGCGGACGATGGGTCCTGCGACCAGTTGTGGAAAGAAGGCGAGGTAGTTGGCGAAGTCCAGGAGGGACCGACCGGGGCGGAAATCGCCGCGATACACGTCGATCACGTAACTCATCCCTTGAAACGTAAAGAAGGAGATGCCGACCGGAAGCACGATTTGGCCAGTTGCTTCGAGAAGGCGGAGGGCGGTTTCCCCGGTGGGGAGACCGAGGAACGCGAGGGTCTCGACGGCCGTCAGGGTGAGGAATCCAGCGTATTTGAAAAAGGCGAGGACGCCGAGGTCGAGGAAGAGTACGGCCGCGAGGATCCGTTTGCGGGCGGCGGTTTGTTCGGGCGGCAGGCGATACATCCCGCGTGCGGCGAGATGGTTCAGAACGGTGAAGAGGCCGATGAGGAAGATGAATTTCCAGTTCCAAAAGCCGTAAAAGAAGTAGCTTGCCGCAAGGAGCAGGGGTTTCCAGAGGCGGGGGTAGCGGAGGAGCCACCAATGAAGAAAAAAGACGGTGGCGAAGAAGAGGGCAAAGATCGTCGTCGGGAAGAGCATGAATTTGGAATGGATCCGACAGGAAAGATAAGGGTAGGGGAGAAGTTTTTGCAAGGATATTGAGATTGCAGGGGATCCTTCCGCTCTGATATAGTAAAAAAGGAAAGGGTTGGGGAGTGTATGGGGTTTGTTTGGCTTCTCGAAGGCAAGGGAGGTTGCTGTGCCGAAGTTTCGATTCACAGCGATGGACGCAAAGGGGCATGAAACAGAAGGGCTGATCGAGGCGGAGAGTCAGAACCGTGTGATTGCCATTCTGAGGGAAAAGAATCTCTTTCCCACAAAGGTCGAGGAGATTGGAAAGAAAACCAGCGGTTTGTCTGCGCCGGGGGCGAAGGGGGAGGCCAAGGGGGGGCTCAAGACGGAAATCCGGTTGCCTTCTTTTTTGACGGCGCTTTTCCGCCCCGGCGTCAGTTCCAAGCAGCTTACCGTTTTTACCCGCCAGCTGGCGACCTTGTTGGATGCCGGTCTTCCGCTCCTGCGCGCACTGCATATTCTTCAGAAACAGGAGCAGAACCTTACTTTGCGGGATGCCATTAACAGCATGGCGGAGGCGGTAGAAGGCGGCAGCACCTTTGCCGAGGCGATGGCGCAACAGCCGCGGGTATTCGACAAGCTTTATGTGAACATGATTCGAGCTGGTGAAGCCGGCGGTGCGCTCGAAAAGGTTCTGGAGCGGCTGGCGGATTTCATGGAAAAGGCCCAGCGTGTGCGGAACAAAATCAAAGGCGCGATGGTTTATCCTATTGTCGTGCTGCTGATGACGGTCGGGATTCTGACCTTTATGATGTTGGTGATTCTGCCGAAGTTCAATGAAATCTTCCGGGATCTGCTCGGGGATACCGGCCAGATGCCGCCGCTGACGAAATTCGTCATGGGGGTCAGTGAAGCCGTGATCCATCATGGGCCGCTGGTGGTGGGGGCGTTGGTGGCGCTGGTCATTCTGGTGCGACTGATGGCCCGGACGAAGAAAGGGCGGCGTCTGCTGGATATTCTGAAACTTCGGGCTCCGATTTTTGGAACGTTGGTTCAGAAGGGAGCGATTTCGACGTTCTCACGGACGCTGGGGACCCTTTTGACGGGCGGCGTTCCGATGCTTCAAGCGTTGACCATCGTCAAGGATGTTGCGGGGAATGAGGTGATTTCGAACGCGATCGGCCAAGTGCACGATGCGGTTAAGGAGGGAGAATCCATGGTGGCGCCCCTTGAGGCATCGGGGGTCTTTCCGGGGATGGTGCTGGGCATGGTGCAGGTGGGCGAGGAGACTGGCGATCTACCCGGGATGTTGATGAAGGTGGCGGACACATACGACGACGAGGTGGACACGGCGGTGGATGCGTTGACCTCCATTATCGAGCCGATTCTGATCATCCTGCTGGCCGTCATTGTCGGGACTATCGTGGTGGCGATGTTCATGCCCATGATCCAGATCATCGGCAGGATGTCGGAGCAGGCGTGATGAATTCCCGCTGAAAGGAGGATGCCATGACGGTAAAACGCTTCGGGTTCACCCTGGTTGAGATGCTGGTGGTGGTGGTGGTCATTCTGATTTTGGCGGGGATGACGATTTCGATCATGTCATACGTGAACACCAAAACCGGCCGTTCCCGCGCGGCTGCGGACATCGAACGGATCAAGAATGCGCTGGAGGAATACTACGCCGTTTATGGAATGTATCCGCCGGTGAACCGGATGGATCGCGAGTTTGCCGGGGAGGGTCCTCCGTTTGTGCCTCCGGCGCCTCCGCAGGGAGGCGCGGGGTATTATGACGGGTTGGTTTCCTATCTTTTTTTGGACTCCAACCGTTCCCGCTGGACCAAATATTTGGACGGATGGCCGGACACGGATATAATCGCCAAGTCCGGCCAGAGCGCTTCGGATTTCGGTCTCATGGCTTGGTCGAACCGATATTGGACGATCTTGGATCCATGGCAAAGGTCGTACATTTACTCGACTCGCGCCCCTTATCAGTCGTACGAACTCTATTCCCGGGGTCCACGAACCGATACGACGAACGACGACATTGGCATCAAGTGGGTGGAATAACCCGAGGAAAGGGAATCGAATGCGTGCGTGGCGAAAGGGGTTCACACTGATCGAGATGCTGGCGGTCATGGCGATCATCGCCATTCTCGCCGGGTTGCTGCTGCCGACGGTGACGGCCGTGCGTTTGCATGCGCACAAGCGGCGCGCGTTGGCGGAGGCGGCCCAGTTGGAAGCGGCGCTCAAGAGTTACTATTTGGACAATCGGGGGTGGGCAGGATTTCCGGGGGTTCGCCAGACTGTTGCCTCGGTCGTGCAATTTCTGGAAGGCCGGTCGGGGTCGGGCAACAGCATCCCGTACATGGAGTTCAAGACCGGCAATCTGAAGAACGGCGATTTTGTGGACCCGTGGGGAAATCCTTACCGGTTCGAGCTGCGCACGGATCCGGGGTCGGATTTTCGGCCGTGGCGCGGCCAGGTGGTGTA
Source organism: uncultured bacterium (assembly GCA_938038445.1). Classification (GTDB taxonomy): domain Bacteria; phylum Verrucomicrobiota; class Kiritimatiellia; order CAIKKV01; family CAIKKV01; genus CALHRZ01. Next base: position 40,105 of record CALHRZ010000021.1, read on the forward strand.
CCGCGACTGCGTGGCGTGGTCCATGGGTCCGGACGGCCGGAACGAGACGGACGACGACATCAAGAGCTGGGAGTAAGGGATGAAGGGCGGCCGCCGTGGATTTACGTTGATGGAACTGCTGACGGTGATCGCCATCATCAGCCTGCTGGTGGCGATTTTGATGCCGGCCACTCTGGCGTTGCGCCGGCGGGCGCGGGAGACTCAGGCGGCTTCGGAGCGGGCGGCGCTTAAGGCGGCGATCATGACCTATTATGCGGACACCAGTCTTTGGCCGGTGGACAACCAGACCCAGGTGACGGTGTTGAACAGCCAGGAGATCATTCGGCGGCTTCGGCCTCCGAACACCCCCTATGGCCGCATTTACTGGACAGGCAGAGACCGGATTGTGGATGCGAACAACCGGGAGTACCGGGTTCGCATTAATCCGGCCGGGCAGCCTCCGATAGGAAGTGCCGATGATTTTAACGACTCCTACACGGTATCATTCCTTCGCAATTAGGGGAAGCGGCATGGGTTGTTTTTTCAACGCTTGTTCTTCCGCGGAGCGGAGGGGTTTCACACTGATCGAACTGTTGGCGGTCATTGCGATCATCGGCATCCTTCTTGCGGTGGGCGTCATGTCTTTTGCGGGGGCGCGGCGGGGTGCGGAAATGCGGGCTGCTGTTGGCACCCTCCGCTCTGCTGTATCCCTGGCTCGCCAGCATGCGGTGGCCAGGCGGCGCACTGTGGCGCTGGTGTTTCGGACTGAAACGGATGCGCAGGGCCGGCAGCGGAACTGCTATTATGTATTTGAAAAAAACGGCACCGCGATTTCGGGTTCCGCGGGAACGACCCTGGTGGTGCTCCCTAACACGATTCCATGGCCAGCGGACGGCGGATTGGTGTATAACATGAGGGCGGATCGGATAGGGACGCTTCAGACAATCAATGAGCAAGACGACAGCCGCCGGCGGGTGAACTGGATCGAGGCGGGGGCTGCGGGATGGAGTTCGGGAGACGATTTTGGATTTCAGGTGGCTGAAAAGTTTTTCGTGCCCCCGGGGGTCAAGGTGCTTGTGGACGGTTCCGACCGGGGGTTCATTCTGTTCTACGCGAACGGGAGAACAAGCGGCGTTGGGGTGAGGACGTTGACGCTGATCGACCGACTGCGGGAGACGACGACTCGTACTCTGGAGATCTATCCCATGCTGGGCGTGATTCGGATGCAGTAAAGGAACGGGAGATGGTATGAGGCAGGGGCTTCGCACACGCTTTCGCCGGCAGGGAGGGTTCAACCTGATCGAAGTATCGCTTGCGATCGTGGTTGTGGGGCTGGGAATCATTTCCATTTTCGCCTTATTTCCAGCCGGTCTCGAGACGATTCGTGTGGCCTCGGCGGAGAGTTCGAATAGTCTATTTGCGGAACGGATTTTGAATGGGGTTCAAGCGCGGGCGGCGGAGATGAACTGGACCGAGTGGAAGAACAACCAGTTCAATTTGCCGGGGTTGGTGATAAATTCTGTTGCCGTGATGGACAATACGGCATATTACCTGACGATCGGGAGCCCGACCGGCAGCGTGGCGGGGCTTCGGCGCAAAGAAGTTCTTCTTTATGCGCTTCCCTGGGTTGCTCCCGGTGCTCCCACTCTCCAGTGGCTGCAGGATCGGGGCAATATCTATTATACGGAACTGTATTATCGGGAGTTGCCATGATGCGGCGGTTAGCAGCCGGATTTTCGCTTGTGGAACTGCTGGTGGCGATGGCTATTTTGAGCATCATCGTGGTTATTTGCGGCCGCCTTTTCCAGCAGAGTGCGGCGGCGTGGGAAACGGGTATCCGCCGCGCGGAGCGGAATATAATCGGACGGAACATGACCGATTTTCTGGCCCAGGATCTGTCGCGGGCAGTGTGCAGTACCGACGGGGAACTGCAAATGGGCGGAAATTCCCTCCGATTTCCGATTTTGGACGAGCAGAGCGTGAGAGAGGGATTGAGCCCCCGGGCGTATCAATGGGTGACGTATGATCTTTCGCCGAACAACTTGCGGCGGAATGGAGAACGGTTGGCGCCGGCTGGGGTTGTGGACCGGGTTCGACTCACGGCCGGTCCTACCGCGGCCGGGCGCCCGCCCATTTATGTGGACGTCGAGGTACGGGTGAAGGATCCGGACAGTGCCTATATGGAATCGTTCATCAGCCGTGCCTGGCTTCGCAACCGTTACAGGTACCGTTATGACGAATAAACCTTCCAAACGGGGCGCGGCCCTGATCATCGTTCTGGGCCTTATGGCGCTCCTGATGCTTCTGGGGGTCGCCTTTTCCATTTACATGCGCACAGAACGGCATGCGGCGGGCAGTTACCAACATGACGTTCGGGCGCGTCAACTCCTTTACGCTGCGGCCGCCCGAGCGCTTGAACGGATCGAAAACGAACCGCCGAATCGTCCCTATCCCGAGTGGCTTGTGGCGGTTTCCCCCCATTCTCCCTTGACGGCAAACGATCCGCCCCTGAACCTCAGCATGGCCACAAACCAGCCATGGGCGCGGCATATTCCTGAAGGGGTTCTTAAGGATCCTGCCTTCACCAACGCCGTCGAGAGTATTGGATGGATTGCTATGCCTAACGGGCGCGTGGCCTACGCGATCGTGAACCTTTCCGGCCTGCTCGATGCCAACTATGCGGGGGGCCGAAACGTCAAACGGGAAAGCGGAACGAATGCGGTGGAACTGTGCGTAACGAATCCCGTATTGGGGATTCGCAACCCAAGCGATTTCTTCCAGGGGCGGGAATACGAGTCCATTGCGGAGATGAAAGCGCTGCAGGAACAAGTCGGCCTATCGGAGGTGTACAAATGGGTCACCTTCAGCATGGCGCCGACGAATGCGCCGCTGATGCCGGTGGACTTGAGTGGAACAGCGGACCAGCTCGCCGGTCGCCGGGCTCAAATTTTGGCCCAATTCTCGAATCCGGCGTTTGAGGACATTTTTAACAAAGATCATATCGTTGACGCGCTGCTCGACTATGTGGACGAGGACAACATTCCGCGCAATCTCAATGGGCCGAACACGGAGCGGAATCCGATGTTCAACGAAATACAAGTTTTGCCTGCGGCAACACCCAATGCCTTACTGTTTGCGATTCGGATCGAACTGACCGCTCCTTTTGTCAAACATCGGTCTGGGCCGTTCAATTATCAGGTCGAGTACGACGTGACGATTGCGACCACCAGCGGGGCCGGATATGTGAGCGACACCGGGCCTGCCGGCGAACCGTTTCCCTCGCCTGGAAGGGTTTCCGGCACCCGTCCGGCAAACTGGAATAAAGAGTTGTTCCGAGAGGTGGTGATTCCGCTGGGGCCCTATATGTTGGGGCCGGGTTGGACGAACAAGACTGCGTATTTTCACGTCCACGTTCACTTGCTTCGACTTCTCGACATGACCCAGGGAGGCGCAGTGGTGGGTCAGGTGTCGAATCTTCTTTTTCAGGGGGTGCCTCCGCCGATCGAGTCCAACAGGCTGGCTTCGGTCACGGTGCCGCTCTCCGGCCAGCGGTATGGGCGGCGAGCGGGATTGGAGTGTCTGGACCCCCGTTTTGCGTATCAACCGCTTCGCAACAGCGTGTGGTATGAATATTGGATAACGGAACAGATCTATCAAACGGGGGGCGATCCTTCCTTTTCGATCGGCCAGAATGGAACGCTGGGTCAGACGAATGCCATTACCGCCCGTCTGCTATCCCGTGCCGCACCTTTTGCGAACATTTGGCATGACGGCCATGGCTACATGCATGTGGCGGATCGGCCGCTGCGATCGGTCGGAGAGCTTTCGTTTCTCACGCGTGGTTGGCGTTTTCCGGGAGTCCAATCGGCCTTTTTCACCCTTCGGTTGGTGCCGACCGAAACGGGAGCCGGGCCGGATCCTCTCTACGACGCGTTTACGCTTCGATCTTCGCCGCTTCCTCAGCGCGGCGCGGTGAATCCCAATACGGACGATATGGAAGTCTTGGCGGCGTTGTTTGCGGATATGCCGCTCGACCTGTATCCGGGTGAGACGGAGGATCTGCGGGCGATCGATCCCCGATTCGAGCAAGCCATTCGGGTTTCGTGGAACGATGCACTGAGTATGGCGGAGGAGTGGACTCGGGACCCTCTTTGGCAGCGGGGTTTTTGGGGGGCGAAAACGGAGCTCGTGAGCAACGCAACCTATTGGGCGCGCGCTTCGGCTATTGCCAATGCCCTTGCGGCGAACAACCCCGACCCGACCCGAGTTTCCACCTGGTCCTGGAGCGCCGCTCCTCTGCGGCGGGAGGCGGCTTTTCGTAATATTCTCGACATGCTCAATCCCCGCCAGAACTATTTCGTGATCCTTTTGTTCGCCCAGTCCGCCACCATCGTTCAGTTGCCTGGGGAAGGGAAACTGGCGGGGGACCAGGTGGTGACGGTACGGGCGGATCAGACGGGGCTTATGGAAGTGTGGCGCGACCCGGTTCCGCGCGTGCTGGAGGGGAGCACGGTTCACCGGCCCATGTTCATCCGGCGCTTCGAGATTCTCGAACTGCGCTGACCGCGATGGGGGGGGGCCGCGACGTGCCCTTTTACCACAGTCGGCGCTTTCCTGCCAACCTGGTCATCTATCGTGATGCACTCTGGCGATGATGTGGCAACATGAGTGCGTGGAAATCAAGAACGCCCGAGCATTGGGTCCTGAAGGATTGCAGGAGCGCCGCCGGCAGGCTTCGGGGCGGGCATGAGCCGAATCGAGATTTCGCCACTG
>CALHRZ010000022.1 GCA_938038445.1 uncultured bacterium
GTTTTTGACGATGTTGGAGTCCGGCGGGCCGTTCCCCGCCGGAAAAGGGAAAGGTTAACCGAAAATACGTTCGGACACGAGGAATGATGAATGACCGGAATTTTCATACTCCTCGGCGTTGTACTGGGACTCAAACTGGTCGTTGATGAGTTGACGAGAGACCGACGGAGAGGAAGACGCAAGCCTGGATACAGAGGATCTGGGCGTCGGTCGGGAGCCGACATCGTGGCTGATGGAATTGCAGCGGCTGTACACGCATTGGTCGTGGCTTTCGCCAGGGCCAGACACGCCCAGCACAATCGCCCCCCTCCGATCCCCCCTCCAGTGCCACAGCCCCCGAAAGTCGAATCGCAGCCTGCGGAAATCGAAGTTACTTGCCCAACGTGCAAGAGCGTTCTGGCGGCACCATCGGATATGGCAGGGCAAGACGCGAGATGCGAATCGTGTCGTGCCATTGTCCGAGTGCCACCGTTGCCCGCTGCAACGGTCCTCGCGTCTGTTCCCATTCGACCGCCGCCACCGCCTCCGCGAGAAGTCGTCCCGCAAATCACGAGCGACTTGTTGCGGGAGTTGGAGTGGAAGCGGTTTGAGCAAGTTACTGAGGCTTACTTTGAGCGGGCTGGATGGCGTACTGAGCCAGCAAGAATCGGAGCAGACGGAGGGGTGGACATTCATCTGTTTCGTCCCGGCGAACGCAGCATTGCCGCTGTGGTGCAGTGCAAAGCGTGGACCAGTTCCAAGGTCGGCGTCAAACCCGTCAGAGAGCTTTTCGGGGTCATGGCCGCCGAATCTGTTTCGGAGGGGTTCTTCGTTACTTCCGGCGAATACACCGAAGAGGCCCGATCGTTTGCACGAGGAAAGGCGTTGACGTTGATTGACGGAAGCGCCTTGATCGAACGCATCAAGGTTTTGCCGAGAGAGGTTCAACGGCACATCTACGAGATTGCCACGGCAGGCGACTACAAAACGCCCACTTGTCCAAGATGCGGACGGAAGATGGTTCGACGCATCGGAGCAAAGGGACGCGGTGCAGGGGTGCCATTCTGGGGTTGCCCCGGCTATCCCCGCTGCAAGATGATCCTGAAGACCAGAAGCGAAGAGGAATGAAAGGGAGTCCGAACCACGGCGTCGTGCCTACTCGCCAGCCCGCGGCGGGCTAGCTCGCAGCACACGCCGGTCGTTCGGTCCATGAGACCGGAGAAAGGACGGTGTGCATTCACAAACGCAATGAGTTGGGATGGTCATCTGGTAGTCTATTCACGAAAGGAGAAAACAGGATGAAGAAGTCACTGGTAGGTCTCGCAATTGCAACTTGTGTCGTGTCTAGCGCTTTGGCGGATGTTTCGGGTTCATTCAAGGATATGTCCTTCTGGGCAACTGACGGGGGACGCAAGTTCGTAGCTTCCGGCGGGACGGGGGTTCTGAAGAACGAAAAGGCAGAAGTCGTGGCAGAAGGCAGTCTGAAAACGGTGGAAGGGGTCCTCACATTGGCCGGCAAGAAAGGAGCGACGTTTGCCCACAAGGCCAGTGCGGACGCGTTTGCCACCGACGCATTCCCCAAGGAACCGCCGACAGCCTTCGCTGAGGTCGAATACACCGAGGCCGGAACGTGGGTCATCAAGGATGCCAAGTTCATGTTTGTTCTTGAGGTTCCGGCGCTCAACGCTCCTCAAGTCAACATCGAGCGGGGTCGCATCTATAAATATGAATTATTGAGTCGAAGAATTGCGAAGAGGTCAGGTGCGTATTGGCAGAAGGGATTCGACTTTTTGGGTAAGGGTTCGCACGGGGGAGCGGGAGGTGTGAAGATCGAGCCGGGAGGTGTTCCCCATAGATTGGACCGTTCTACTTGGCGCTGTATGGATATCGGGGCGTGGTGCTTGGCCTGCAGGATTACGCCCTGCCGTTCAGGGCGGCGGCACTCTTCGCAGCCCGTGTCCTGATCATGGCCGCGACCCGGAAAGGTGGACGGAACCGGCAGACATAGTCGAAAACGGGGCCGGTTTGTTATCGTAACAGCGCCGTCAAAAATTCGTGGAGTTCGTCTTCGGGGGCCGCAAGCAGCGATTCTCGAGCCATCGGATTGTTCATGGCTTTGGTCAGCGTCCTCAAAAAGTGGAGCTGGGTCTGATCGTCGTCGTCGGGCGTCAGGAGCAGAAAAACGAGGAAAACCGGCAAGCCATCCGGCGCATTCCATTCGATTCCAGGCGATCGGGCGCGTCCGAACGCGAGACGGGGGGCTGCAAGCCCCGGAAGTCGGGCATGGGGAACGGCCACGCCTTCCCCCAATGCGGTTGTCATAAGCGATTCCCGTTCGATTACGGCGCGCGCGATCGTTTCCGCTTCGATTCCACCCCCGGCGGCGGCTTCCGAAAGAACGCGTATGGCCTCCTCCGGCGATGAGGACGGCAGGGAAGGCACCACATGGCGGGGTTCGAGAATTTCGATTGGACCGCCTCGACGACTGCGGAAAAGGGCGAACCGCATCCACGGACCCAGGGTGACGGAGGAAAGAACTGCGGAACCAATGATGGCAACAAAGACCGGGAGGGCCACGACCCCATACTCGAGGGCGAGAAGACCGATCACGATTTGCATTTCCCCGCCGGGGGTATGGGCGGCGGCGATCAGGTGGCGATTGGCACGCGGATGGCGGGTCATTCCAACGCCTACCCAGGCGGCTGCAAAGCGGGCGGTGACACCCAGCAGAAGCATGAAAAGGAGAAGAGGCAAATTGAAATTGCTCAAGAAGTCGATTTTTAGGCCGATGGAGACAAAGAAGAGAGGGACCAAAACGGCTTTGACCATCTGGGCGAACGCATCGCGTGTATTCTCCGAGAGATGTTCCGATTCTCCGGCCATAATGCCGGCGATAAAGAAGCCGAAGAGGGCGTGAATGCCGATGGCAATGGTTGCGGCGCCGCAGAGCATCCCCACGATGCAGAGAAAGGTCAGAGAGGCGCCGGGCTGAGGGAGATGCCAACGGTTGAACGTGTGGATCGCCCGATCGGTCAGACGCCGTCCGAGCGTCAGGCAGAAGATTGCGAACAACAGGGTCATTCCGATCAAAAAGGGAATGCGAGCGACGGAGAGGGCGGCATCGGTGGCGTAGCCCAGGATCACCGCGAAGACGACCCATCCTGCCAAATCGTTGAGTGTCAGCGCGCACATGGTCAACAGGCTGGCATCGCTGCGGTAGATGCCGAGGTCCTGCAGCACGCGCGCGGTGACCGGCAGAGCGCTGATGGTCATGATCGTTGCGATCAACAGGCTGAAGAGGAGACGGTTTTGGGCGGGTCCGTGAAGAGAGGAGGGCAGAAACCAGGCAAACGCGAACATGAAGCCGATGGGCAAAAGGAGGTCGGAAAGAGAAAGGGCAAGGGCGTCCCGTTTTTGACGCAACGCGGAGGCCAAGTTGGTTTCGAGGCCGGACTGGAGCAGGAAAAAAAGGATGCCGAGCCAAGCGAGCGTTTCGAGCATGTTCTGCTGCAAGGGATCGGGAGGAAAAAGACGGGCATGAAGAGAAGGCGCCAGACGGCCGAAAACGGTGGGCCCCATCAGGATGCCCACGACAATTTCCGCGGTGATGGCCGGCTGGCCTCGGCGATGGAGCCAGAGCCCGAGTCCCCGTGCCAGAATCAGCAGCAAGCTGATTTGCAGGAGAAAAAGAAAAATGTTCGATTCGTCTACTACCTGCACGGCGTTCCTAAGGCTTCCTACCTAATGGGCCTGCTTAATGTAGCGGTTTCGGAGGCAGTGCGTCAAAGTGTTTGGTTGGAAAGAAGCGCAGGGAAAATCAAGCGAGGTGTTCTCCGCAATGCCCTTCTTGAAAAGCGGAAGGGCGCTCTGTTATGATGAACATCATGAAGCATTCTTCCTCCCATTCCCAACCATGCGATCTGCTGGTCGCCGGCGGCGGAATCGCGGGCGTGATGGCCGCTTTCGGCGCGGCGGCCCCCGGACGGCGTATTGTGCTGGTCGAAGCGGCCAATGTTTTGGGAGGACAGGCCACGGCGGGAGGGGTGGCCGGTTTTTGTGGCGATACGGCAATCGTCAACCGGCCTTTCCAGGAATGCCTGGAACGACTTGCGGCTTTTCAAGCCGTAGAACCCTATGACCCGACAGCCGACCGGCGCGCCTTTAATGCCGAAGCGTTTGCGTTTGTGCTCCAGGAGATGGCGGCGGAGCGAGGGATCGAAGTGTTCTTTCATAGCCTGGTGATTGAGGCGAAAGCGCAGAATCGCCGGCTAGAGGAGGTCGAGGTGGCGACACCGGTGGATGTTCGGACGTTTCGTCCGAAATTCGCCGTGGATGCGACAGGCTCCTGTCGGTTGGCGGAGGCTGCTGGGTGGTCCGTGTTCCATGAAGGGGCGCTGCGCCAATTGCCGATGAGCCTCTATTTTACGCTTTGGGATACGGGCCGACCCGTCACGCCTTTTCTTCCTCCGGGATGCCCAAGCTGGAATCGGGAGGAAGACCTTCCGATGACCACGATTCATCTTCACTCCGATGGCCGGGTTGAGGTCAAAATGAAGGTGATCGGGTTCGATGCGGCTGATGGCGCAGATCTCTCCCGCGCGGAAATGGCCGCTCGGCGTCAGATGTTCGGGCTGATTTATCACCTTCAGACCAAAGGTTACGTCGGCAGGGTCTATCGGACCCATGTTCTGGCCTCTGTTTCCCGAACGATCGGGATTCGGGAACAGAAACGGCTGGTGGGGGAGTATGTGCTGAGGGAAACGGATGTCACCCATGCGGCAGTATTCCACGATGCAGTAGCCGTCGGCACCTATCATTTGGATTACCATTGGCCCGATCGACTGGCCCGGGAGGGTACGGGGATCACGACGATGGTAGAACCGTACCATATTCCGTTCCGGAGTCTCCAACCACCGGGAGCACGTAACCTGCTTGTTGCAGGACGAGCCGCTTCGGGCGACCAAATGGCGATGAGTTCTTTCCGCGTTATGGCTACCTGCGCCCAGTTGGGTTATGCGGCCGGCCGGGCGGTGCATCAAGCACTTGAGCGGCAGCTCGAACTACCCGCAATTTCCATTTCCGATCTGAAACGTGACTTGGAGCAGAACATGCAACCCCTTGATTTATCTCGCTACGGCCGCTATCTGCGGAATCAAATCGTTACCCGCGAGTATCTATTTGAAGAGGACCGTCCGTTTACCCAGTGCCATGCTTCCTCGCTGGCTCTTCTGGACAATGGGGTTTTTTATGCCGTGTGGTTCGGAGGAACGCACGAAAAGCATCCCGACGTGGCGATTTGGGGATCGGCCCGCCGAAATGGCCGGTGGTCGCCTCCCCGCCGGCTTGCCAAGGTCAGCGAAGAGGCGCACTGGAATCCGGTGTTGTTTTACGGGCCGGATACTCGGTCCGGGCAAAGCGTGCTCCATCTGTGGTTCAAGGTTGGTCCGACGGTCCAAACCTGGCGGACGTGGCATACGGTGTCGCACGATCAGGGGGAGACGTGGTCTGAGCCCGAACGGCTTTCCGGACCCCCGGGGCTTGGGTGGGGACCCGTGAAGAACAAGCCGATTCTTCTGAGCGACGGGACGCTTTTGGCGGGTCTTTCCGACGAGCCGGCCGATGCGGAAAGGGAGTGGAAATGGATTCCATATGCACAACGCAGTCCCGATGGGGGTTGGACCTGGGAGGAGCCGGTCGAAGTGCCCATGCCCCACGTCGAGGGATACGGCCTAATTCAGCCGGCGCTTTGGGAAAGTCACCCCGGGCGGGTCCATATGTTGCTTCGGAGCACGGATCGCCGTCTGTATCGGAGCGACTCGGAGGATCACGGCCGAACGTGGTGTGCGGCATATCCCATCGAACTGCCCAACAACAATAGCGGGCTGGATGTGGTCCGGACGGAGGAGGGTCTTCTCGCCCTTGTGTGCAATCCGGTTCCCGGCTGGGGCCGCCCCCGCACCCCACTTTCGATTCTTCTTTCGGTGGACAATGGAGGAACATGGCCCAACCGGCTCGATTTGGAGACTGCAGAGGGCGAATATTCCTATCCGGCCGTCATTGCGACCCCGCGGGGACTGGCCATCACCTACACGTGGAGGCGCGAACGCATTGCATTTTGGCACGGGTCGGCGGAGCAGATCCTCTCCTTTCGAACCCAGGCGGATACTTCAAAATCATCGGAATAAGAACCCGGTTGGATCCTCTTTCTCTGACAAACATTTTTGTTTCAGAGTAACCCTATGGGGAAATTTTTTCTATTGACGGAGAGAGAGAGAGGCAACAAAAATTGTAAAAAAGAGAAGGGGGAAAATTATGGCCACAAACGGCAGAATGTGGGGTATGGCGGCAGGGATTCTTTTGGCGTTTTCTTTGGCGCAGGCGGCTTATTCCCAGGAGTTTTTCGACGATTTCAACGATGGCGTTCGGGACAAGACAAAGTGGTATGCTCCGGTAGGAAAAGCTCTCAGGGAAACAGGCGGAAGATTGCGATTGTTTTCGAATACGAATGCAGAGGAATGGGCCGGATCGGATCTCATGGGACGTTGGGGTGCCAAATTTCACCCTGTTTGCGATGACCAAGACAGTGTTGTGCTTGAAGCAAAGTTGCGGGTCCCGCACAAAAGCAATGCAGATGATTTCTATGCAATCGGGATATTGATTTTTGACAGTTCGTTAGGAGATTTAAGAGATGGGATTCGCTTTTGGATTGTCGATATAGGAACGCAAGGCCGTATCTGTAATGTGTCGTGGTACGGGGGAGAGAAGTGGGATGGTTTCGAACGTTCCGTTCCTGATGAACTTGGGACTACATTCCACATCCGGTTATCATTTTCGTTTGCAACGGGGAAAGTGAAACTTCTGTGGAAGCCGGTCACATCAAACGTATGGACCAAGATTCGCCCCAACCTTCGGGTGGATCAGATATTCTTCAACAAGGCGCCAACGTTATCTGTTCTTATTGAAGGTGTTATGTCCCGTCCAATACCTGTGAACTGGAATGTCTATCTCGACGACTTTTTGGTCGTTCATCGCGACGTTGCGAAATAAACGGCTTGCGGCCGATTCAATTCGCTCTCGCCTCTCAGGGTCTGTTCTGATAGTGTTCTCTCCGATGCGTTAAGACACCCGCATGGGAGAGGGGTATGCCCGGAAAACGATGTTTCTGGCTTGGACTCGACGTTGGAGCGACGAAAATTGTGGCCTGTGTGGTGGACTCGGATTATCGTTGCATCGCCCGATGCAAGTTACGGACGCGGGACGACAAAGGAGGCGGCGATCCGCTGGATCGCATGGAAAAAGCCGCCTCAGAGGCGTTGGAGGAGGCGGGAATTTCGAGGAAGAACCTGAGCGGAATTGGGGTCGGATTATGCGGCATGCTGGATCTCGACCGGGGCATTCTTTTGGAAGCGCCGAATCTGGGCTGGAAGAAGATCCGTGTGGCGGAAACCCTGCGCCGGCGGTTCGGCGTCCCGACCGTTATTGCCAATGATGTGGATGCCGGCACTTACGGCGAATACCGACTGGGATCGGCGCAAAAGGGCCGTTGTGTGCTGGGTGTTTTTCCGGGCACCGGCATTGGGGGCGCCTGTGTGTACATGGGCCGTTTGATACGGGGCCGTGTCGGTTCGGCGATGGAGATCGGACACATGCCCGTGGAACCCGACGGCCTTCCCTGCGGATGCGGCAAACGGGGCTGCCTGGAAACCGTTGCGAGTCGGCTCGCCATTGCAGGTCAGGCCGCTCAAGCGGCCTATCGGGGGGAAGCTCCATGCCTTCTGAAGCTGGGGGGAACGGATGTGGCGAAAATCCGCAGCGGCATGCTGGCCGAGTCGGTTCGAGGCGGGGATCGGATTATCGAAGAAATCATTCGGGGAGCAGCGAACTGGTTGGGCTATGCCATCGCCGGCGTGGTTCACCTCCTGGCACCGGATGTGGTGCTTTTGGGTGGCGGGCTGGTGGAAGAGTTTCCCGATCTTTATCTGAAGGAAACAGTGGAAGCGGTAAAGGAGCGGGGGTTGGAGGTGTTTGTTCGGGGCATTCGTTTTTGTGTGGCCGAGCTAGGCGGCGATGCCGTCGCCCTCGGTGCGGCGGCTTTGGCGGCGGAGGGGACATGAACGCCAAGGCAGTTCCCCGTGTGGTTGCCGCCATTGATGTCGGCTCCGCGGCGGTTCGGATGGATATTGCGGAGATCGGAGCCGATGGGGCCGTCCGGCTTTTGGATACGCTTCACCGCCCGTCCTCGCTCGGGCGGGATTCGTTTACGGACGGGGTGATCAGCCGGGAAACGATCGAATCCTGCGTTGTCATTTTGCGCGAATTCAAGGCGGCAACGGAAGAATATGGCCCTCACGTCCAAATCCGCGCGGTCGGGACCAGCGCTCTCCGGGAAGCGCGTAATCGCGATTTGTTTCTCGATCGGGCCTATATAGCCACCGGTCTTGTGATCGAGCCCATTGAGGAACCCGAGGTCCACCGATACACCTATCTGGCCCTCTACCAAGTTCTGGCGGGCGAACCCTTCCTGCACCGGGGGAATGTGCTCGTGGTCGAAGTGGGGGGAGGCGGAACAAAAGTGCTTCTTATCCAAAATGGGTTTGTGACCGTGTCGGAAACTTTTCGTCTGGGATCGGTTCGGGTTCGGGAAGCCCTGGAGGGCGACGGAGAAGCGGAAGCTCATCCCGTGGAGGCTCTCGCTCGGCAAGTGGACCGGATGTTGGATCAAGTTCGGCGGGTGTTTCCCGTCCGCCGCGTCCCTCAGATGGTGGCCGTTATCGGCGATTTGCCGCCGTTGCTCATCCAAGCGCTCCGCCGCATTTCCGGCGCCCGCGAGGAAACGGATTTCGCGTCGGCGGTGGAGGCTTCCGATTTTTTGCGTGCCCGTGCGTTGGTGGAATTGACCGAGACCGAACTGGTGCGTCGATTTCAACTGACCTTTCAAGAAGCCGAAACGGCCGCCCCTGCCCTGATGGCGTACCTTCGCCTTGCCGAAGCGTTCCGGACGCGTCGAGTGATCCTTGCACGCGCCGACCTGCGACTAGGGTTGGTTTTCCACATGGCTCGGGGGGGAGGCTGGTCGGATCATTTCCGCGAGCAGGTGGTTCGGTCTGCCCTGGCGCTTGGGCAAAAATATGCCTTTGATGAACGGCATGCGCGGCATGTGACGGAGTTGGCCCTTCGGTTGTTCGATGAGCTGGCGCCTTCCTATCGTCTAACGCCTCGCCACCGCCAACTGCTTCAGGTCGCCGGTCTCCTGCATGACATTGGCACGTTTGTGAGCGCTCGCAGTCATCACAAGCATTCGATGTATCTCGTCCGCAGCAGCGAGCTATTTGGACTGACGACGGCCGACACGGAATTGATTGCCCTGGTTGTTCGCTATCACCGCCGATCGGAACCCGGCCCCCAGCATCTGGAATTCGCCCGGCTGGACCGACCGGATCGTGCGTTGGTTTTGGTGTTGGCGGCCATTCTGCGTGCAGCCGACGCCCTGGACCGGAGTCATACTCAGCGGATTCGGATCACAGGCTGTTCGGCGGGCGACGGCGTTATGGCGATCGGGGTTGAGGATGTAGGCGACCTCTCGCTCGAACGGGTTGCCCTGGAAAACAAGGGGGCACTCTTCGAAACGGTTTTTGGCCTCAAGCCGGTCCTTCAACCGGCTATCCTCCCCCCCAGCCGATGAATCGCTTCCGACCCTGCACTCAAACGAAATTCCAGATGGGAAGATCGTTTTCCCCTGTTTTTTCGATTTCCGCCGTCCAGAATCCGGCTGGTTCGGCGGGCGAAGCGCCCCCTTGGTTGACGGCGGCATCCGTAACCCGGAACGTCATGACCGCCCGCCAGCGACCGTCGGCCAATCGAATCGGCGTGGCGATGGGATGATCGAGATTCCACCGGTTATCGGTTTTCAGATGGACGTCCCAAGGGCCCTTTGTGCGGGGTGGTCCGAACGTGCGATCTGCATCGAGCAACAGAAGGGGTTTGCCGATCATTCCCCGCGTCGCATCTAACGGCCACAAAGCCAACAAGTTCCGAATCATGGTGGAGGGGACCACGCGGCCGCGGGAATCTTGGAGCGCCTGGTAGGGGTTGGCCGTCAAAAAAGCCGTTCCGCCGACCGTGCGATTTATAACGACGGGCGTGGCATTGCGCATTCGGGGAAGATGGATCAGCGGTCGCCATGTGATGCCGTTGTCGTCTGACCGATAGACGCGGAAATGTTCGTAGGTATTTTCCAATCCTTCCGTGATTGACCCCGGCGGTTCCTGGAGTCCCTTGCCACGAACGGACATGAGCAGGGCGCCCTCCGCCAGGCGGATCAACGAAGGCTCCATCGCGAGATCGGGTCCGCTGACCGGGACGATCTGGATGGGACGCCATCCCTGCGGGCCGTATCGCCATCGGCAGAAGCAGGAACCGACGTTTCTTCCCAGCACCCGATGGGCGTGAGGATGTGAACAGGGGATTGCCGGCGAACCCGGCTTGATACCAGGAGCCACAGGCCCGGCATAGATTCCTGTCAGCAGGTCTTCCCCGTCGGGAATGGCGGTGGAGAGTCCTTGAAATATCACCCAAAAATCCGGATGAAGCTCCGGCCCTTGGAAATGGAAACGGTCCGTGATTATTAGAGTGTGGCCATCCCAGCGGAGATGAATCATTTCGCCATAACTTTGGCCGGCGAGAGAATCGTCCGGATGAGGGTGAGGTTCGGCGGCGATGGGGTGGTGACTTGCGAGAATAAAACCGGTTCCGGCCGCCGGATGGATGCGTCCATCCGAAACGCGCGCTCCGAGCGGGACGAATCCTCCGATTCGGGCAATACAGCGCGTTACCGCGGGAATTCCGGTCCGAGAATCCCGGAACCGTTCGCTGCGCACAACGGGAAAAGGGACGGCGGAAGCCAGCGCGTCGAGGGATTCTAACACGAAAAGGTCTGCGCCGTCTTCGAAATCAATTACCGGCTCGCCCAACACACGGCGGTTGACCAGAAGCGCCACGTGATCAGGCGAAATCTGCAGGAATGACCCGTATCCGTAGAGCGTCTCCCATCGTCCCGGTTCCCTCGGGGGAAAGCGAAGGCGGGGTCCTGCCAATCGCACGTTCCATATGCCATCGGACGACCGCCGTTCCAGCCGGATCATGATCGTTTCTCCTCCCTTTTGTGTTGGTACGGTTCAATCCTCTTGGCAACATCATAACGATAGGATAGAGTTTGGGCAAGCAGGAGATCGGAAATGGGACACATGCGCGATAATCCTCCTCAATGGCCGGTGGCGGAAATCCGCCTTCGCGCGGACGGGCAGGAGTTTGTTTTTCCCGCCTTCGGCAAGGACGCGGGGATTCGGACGGAAATGGGCGGCTATCGGTTCGAAACGCGCCTACGGGTCGAGGGGTTCGAAATCCTTTTTACAAGGGCCGACGGCGCCACGATGGACGTGGACTGGCTGGAAGCGCGGTTCACCGTCCCGCTGCTCCATTTTTCTAAGGTGATTCTTCCGGACGGAGGGCGCGAGTACATCTTTCGCGATCGAGCTCTATTCCTGCGATCCCAGGTGACCCAGGTTACGGCGCCGAACGATGGGCATCCCTTTGTCGCTCTGACCGATCAAACGGGCACCCGGACATGGGCCTTTGGCCTGCTGACCTTCTGGCGCGAAAGCACCTGCCGTTGCATGGACCCACTGTTGTCGGCCCGCAAGGCGATGCGGGGGGGGCATGACCTGCTGACGTTGGCGTTTCGCATGCCCACCGAAGGGTGGCGATACGGCCCGGTGAAAGAGGTGCGAGAGGCGTTCTACTGCGCGGAATGTCCCGATTCCTGGTTTCATGCGCTTCGCCGTTTCACCGCCCTGTCGCGCCGACGCTTCGGGGTGCGGTATCCCCGGAATCCCGCCGCTCTGGACCCCGTTTGGTGCACGTGGACGGCCTGGTGCTCCGACCGGATGAACGACCAGACGGTCCAGGCCAACGCCCGCATAGCCCGCCATCTCGGCATTCGCACCCTCATTCTTGACGATGGCTGGTTCGGCCCGGGGCTGGATACGGACGACCGCCCGCTTAACATCGGGGATTACGAGCCGGATCGAGCGAAATTTTCTGATCTTGCGTCCACGATCCGCTCTTTGAAACAGGAGGGATTGTCGGTTCTTCTCTGGTATGCGCCCACATGCCTTTCACCCGACAGTCGCGCATTTTCCCGGTGGAAAGACCATCGCATCGCTCGGGAAGGGGAACCTGTGATGGCGCCGAATGGCTTTTATAATCTCTGCCCCTGCGATCCGGAAGTCCGAGCGTACGTCTGCGGGGAGATCGCCCGGATGATCGCAGGTTATGAACCCGACGGGTTCAAAATTGATCTTTACAACACGCTTCCGACAACGCCTTGTACGGGAGGAGCCCATTCCCACGATACGGAAAGCGTGATCGAGGGAGTGCGGCGGATGGAAGCGGCGATTTGGGCGGAGGTTCAGAAATGGTGTCCCAGGGGGCTCGTCGAGCTCAAACAAAATTATGGAAATGTTCTTTCTGCCGCCTTCGGCACGATGGTGCGTGCCGGCGATACGGCTTATGATGCGGACACCAATTTCCACCGCTGCATTTATCTTCAAACCTATGCACCTGTGGTGCACAACGATTATCTTGCGGCGAGCGTCCACGATACGCCCCGCGATCTTGCCGTGATGATGATCAAGTCCCTCACGGCTGGGGTTCCCACCTTTTCGCTGGATCTGCCGCGTCAACCGGCGGAAAACCTGGCGGTGATCAAAGGCTGGCTTGAGTTTTACAACGCGAATCGCGCACTCTGGCGCGTGTCACGTGAACCGCTCGATCGCCGCTTGGAGACATGGCGCATGGGCCGGGGCCGGGTGCAGGCGGTATCTGCCTTGTTTGACGCGGCAGAGCTAAAGCTGCCTCCGGCAGAGCGGCTTTATGTGTTAAACGGGACGGGTCGCGCGTTCTTTCATGTGTATCCCGGCCGGCGGGGGCGGTACCGGACGGTGCTATTCGATCCGGCCGTCCGGCCGATCGGTGAAAAACGGGTTTCGCTGACCGAAGGCAGTCGGCTTTCGGTGCCGAGCGGCGGCCTGGCACTTTTGGAGGTTGAGGCGGGAAAGGGCAATGCGCGATGAATCGGAAAGGGAGGCGACAAACGATCGCGGCTGTTCTGATGGCGGTCGGGACGGCGTATACGGGCGAAATTCGTTTCGAAAACGCCACAAAAGCGGCAGGGCTGGAGCCTTGTCTCAAGGAGTGGCGGCTGGCGCACAGCGCCTCATGGGGTGATGTGACGGGGAACGGATTCCCCGATCTCCTGATGGGTGCATTTGCCAATGTGCCGCGCTGGACGGACGGTCCCATTCCGAACATGCTCTTTTTCAACCGGGATGGGCAACGGTTCGAACTTTCGCCGCAACCGGAACTCCAAATGGAAGGACTCCATGCGCGCGTGACGCACATTCTTCTGGCCGATCTGGATGGAGACCGCGATTTGGACCTCATGATGGTCTGCCATGCCGGAAATCCCAAGGAGTATCCCTCGACATTATGGGAGAATTTCGGAGAAGGCCGATTTCGGGACGTTACGCCCCGCAAAGGGTATTGGCCCAATCCGATGGCCTATCGCAATGTGGCCGCTGTGGATCTCGATGGTGACGGACGTCTGGACCTGCTGGGGTGCGACAACAATTATCGGAACTGGAGCGATGGGGGAGGAACGCTGGTTGTTCTGCTGAATCGTGGGAACTTTACATTTGAAGATGGGCGGGCTCGGCTGGGCTTTCCCGATCGGGGCGTCACGGGGCTTGGCTTGGCGGTCGGCGACATCAATGACGACGGCCGCCTCGATTTCTTTGTGGCGGACTGCAATCGGCTCTTTGTGAGCGGTCCGGAAGGCCGCTATCGGGAAGCGGCAGCCGGAACCTTCCAGAAACCCTCGAGCGGCGATCGCGAAGCCCACACCTGTGGGGCGGTTTTCGGCGATTTGAATAACGACGGTCGGCTGGACCTTGTCACCACCGAACATGGAGAGCGCGCCCAGATCCGGATCTACCTTCACCGCGGGACAAACAAGGAAGGACTGCCGACATTTCAGAATGTCACGGAGGCCGCCGGGTTGATGGAGGCGTTGCCGCCGAAGACGGAAAAAGGTTTTCCACTCAAGCAAGGCCACGTGGCGATCGCAGATTTCGATAATGACGGACGTCCGGATCTCTGGCTGGGGCTCGTTTTTCGGAACGAAAATGGGGAACCGCAACCGGTGGTGCTTCGAAACCTTGGGAATGATGCAGACGGCCGGCCGAAATTTTCTCCCATCCCCCGAGATCGGTTGTTGGGCTATTACGCGGTGGGACCTGTGGCCGATTATGACCGGGACGGCCGGATGGACGGTTTTTTGCCGGCGTGGTTTCGGTGGGAGGAAGGGCCATCCTATCTATTTCGGAATGGGACGGAACCGTCGGGGCATTGGCTGACCGTGCGGGTTGTCGGAAACGGAAACGGCTGGAACACCATGGGAATCGGCGCAACGGTCCGGTTGTATGAAGCGGGACGGGGGAGCGATCCGAAATCGTTTCTCCAACGGCGTGACATCACGCACGGGAATGGGTATTCCAGCGGTGAAGAGGCGTTGGCGCACTTCGGCCTGGGCGATCGGACCGAAGTGGATGTCGAGGTGCAATGGAACGGCGTTCGGCACGTCTGGCCGCGTCAGGCGGCCGATCGGCTGCTTGTTGTGAATTGGCCGCCGTAAAGTGGATTGAGGCAATCGAAGGACGGAGGTGCTCCATGAACCGAAGACAGGGAAGCCCCATCGTGTGGGCCATTGCGACAGCAGCAACGCTTGCCGCCGGCCAGGCGCAATGGATCCCGCCGGCCTTGCCCAACGGCCAACCGGTTCTGACCGTTGAATCGGAACTAGTTCTTCGTCAACCGGCCTCGGCCGACGTGCCCCTGAAAGAAGGGACGCGCATTGCGAAAACCCCGCCGCGGGTGGTGTTCGCGTTTTTGCCGGGGCAGACCTATCCCGGAAAACCGTGGTCGAACTGGAGCGATGGATGCGTGCATAATGGCCGTTATTATTCGGCCCTCAGTGATCATCTCTCGCCTGGCGGCAGCGCGTTGCTGTATGAATTCGATCCGACGAACGGATCGGTTCGAATTCTTGCGGACGTGCGAAAGGTTTTGCTGGAAAGCGGCCGGCTAGCGCCAGAGGAGCGATACACGCCCGGCAAGGTCCACAGCCGGGTGCAAGCGGGTTCGGACGGCTGGCTCTATTATGCGACGCACCGGGGGAACCCGCGCGAAGCGAATGATGCGAACGGCTATCGTGGCGATTGGATTTTGCGCACGTGGCCCGATCCCGACCCGGCAAAGGTGAAGACCGAAATCGTCGCGGACTATCCCGAACCGAAACATTCTCTTCCAGCCTCCGTTCTCGACCCCATTCGGATGATTTTCTACGCCGGCACCGTTGCGGGGCCGGATGCGGCCGAGAAGGGGAATATGTTTCTGGCCGTGGACGCCCGGACGGGACAAGTGATCCATCGCGCGCCGAATGGGTTCGACCGATATGCGATCTTTGCCGGGAGCACGGGGCGGGTGTATTGGGGGATTCGCCCCGACAAAGGGGAGGGAGCCGCGAAAGGGTTCCGGTTCGACCCCGAGACGAAAACGGTGGAACCGTGTCCGACAGTTCCCCATGTGCGTGCCTGCACGGAGGAAACGCCGGAGGGCAAGGTGTATGGAGTGTCGGGGAATGCATGCGATCTTTGGATGTTTGATGTCCGGACGGAGCAGGTGACTCCCCTAGGGGATGGCGCTCCAGGGCGGAACACCTATGTGACGAGTATGGATGCGGATCCGAGCGGGCGCTATCTCTATTATGTGCCGGGGGCGCATGGCGGCGGACCGCGGGAGGGAACGCCGGTGATGCAGTATGATGTGAAGACACGCCAGCGGAAGGTGATCGGTTTCATGAATGCGCTGGCGGAGAAAGTCGGGGCGCAGTTTGAGGGGACGTTCAGCACGGCACTGAGCGAGAAGGGGGACATTCTGTTTATCACGTGGAACATGGGGCGTCCGAAGTGGGACTGTGGCGCCGTGACCGCCCTCTTCATTCCGGAATCCGAACGCATCCCCTGAACTTCCTTCTGCTTTGGAATCTCCTCGTTTTGAAGTTGACAGCCGAACTGTCTCTTTTCCATAGTCCGACCGTAGGAAAGATGCAAGCCGCATGAGTCTGCGAATCCGTTTCTTTTTGCTTTTAGGTTTGTTTGTTTTGGCTGTTCTGGGGGTGGCGACGGGGCTTTCCTATTACACGCTCATGATTTCGGCGCGGCGCGCGGACCGCGAAACTGCTTCTGGAAGCATTATCAGAGCCGCCAGAGTTCTTCACATAAATGCAGAAGAATTGTCTCGGCTCGCAAGGGATTGGGCTGTCTGGGACGACACGTATGAGTTCATGCAGGGAAAAAATCCCGAATATCTCGAGCGCAATTTGATTCCGGAAAAATTTTCAACTCTTGAAGTGGATTGGCTTGCGATGTTTGACCCGCAGGGACGCTCCGTATTGGAACGTCATTTCCACATCTCGCGGGGGCTTGAGGAACATCTTCCGGGAGAGGTTTTGGATCTCCTCAACGAAACGAGCTTGGCGGGAGGCGCATGTCCGACCAGCGGGGCGGCAGGTTTCGCCACGATCTCAAATACGATTTTCATTTTGGCGGCTGTGCCTATCATGACCTCCAAGGGGGAGGGACCTACCCAGGGGACATTTCTGATGGGTCGTTATCTGGATGATCGCCGGATGCGTAAACTACGTGACGAAGTGGACCCCTCCCTTCAGATTGAGATGGCCCATTCTAAGTGGCCTTTGAAGCGGTTGTGGATCCAGGAGATTTCCTGGTCCCATCTTCGCGCCGAGATTGTGATCGGGGACATTACGGGGAAAAAACGGCTGGTACTCATGCTGACTTTGCCCCGAATCGCTTTTGTTCAGGCGTGGAAGGGAGTGTCTTTCTTGATCGCATGGATGATGCTTGCTGGGGCAGTTTTTTTCGGCGTCTCCGCCGTGTTTCTGGACCGGTGGGTGATCCGGGAACTGAACACCGCTGTTGATTGGCTTCAAAGCGCCGAACGCGATTCCTGGGGTGGACAAGAAAAAGAGGTCAGCGCATTACGCCGACTTCCGGATGAAATTCAAGCGTTGAGAAACGCCGTGCAACGAGCCGTGAAAACCATGCGTCGAAACATGGAAGAGACGGCCCGTCGGGAAGAGGAAGCCCGTGAGAACCGGCGGCTTGTGGCGCTGGGAACCTTGACGGCGGGGCTCGCCCATGCGATTAACAACCCCAATGCGATCATGCGGTTGAACATGTCGGTGGTTCAAAAGGCGCTTCAGCGATTTCAAGGGGCCGCAGTTCCTGAGGAACAGAAGTTTCTGCTGGAAGAAGCGGAGGCTGCGGTCCGCGAGACCCTGGGAGCCAGTGAACGAGTGGACCGGCTGATTCGGAAGATGCGGTATCTATCGGTGCGAACGGACCGTAAATCTCTAAATGCAACGGCCGCCATTGCGGATGTGGTGGCAGGAAGCTTGCAGTGGGTACAGGAGGAGATGAAAAAGAAGCCGTGTGTCTTCGAAACTCATTTCGAGGGGAGCATTCCACCGGCGAAGATGGATCCGGCGGCTCTGACCGAAGTGTTGAACAACCTTCTTCTGAACGCCTGTCAGGCAATTCCGGAACGCGGGGGAAGAATAATTGTTTGCGCCTGGCATGAGCCGACGGCAGGACAGATTGTTTTGGAGGTTCGGGACAATGGGCCGGGCATGACGCCGGAAGTTCTCCAACACGCGGTTGATCCCTTTTTTACAACCCGTCGGGCAGAAGGGGGAACAGGGCTGGGGTTGGCCATTTCCCTTGCGCTTCTTCAACAATGGGGAGGAACACTGAGCCTTCGCTCCAGTCCTGGGCAAGGCACAACGGCTCGGATCGTGCTTCCGAGCGCTTCAAGCGCAGAGAAACATTCCGAATGAGTGCTTAGATGGAAGGGAAGCCCACAATCCTTCTCGTGGATGATGATGAAGCGCTTCTTCGGACGCTTTCGCGAGCAATCCGGCTCGAGCAGTTGGGGACCCCTGTGGCCTGCCAGGACCCGCGGGAAGTGGCCTCATGGATTTCGCGGCAGGACATTGGGTTGGTTCTGTTGGATCTTTTAATGCCGCACCTGCCGGGCGAAGCCGTTTTGCGGCTCCTGAAAGAAAAGCGGGCTGACATTCCCGTGATTATCCTGTCTGCGGTTCAGAATCTGGAAACGGCAGTTCGTTGTGTGAAAGAGGGCGCTTTTGATTATCTGACAAAACCGTGTGATCTTTCTCGCCTGAGCGTGACGATTCGAAATGCCCTCCGGCAGTACGAAATGTCCCGGGAGAATCAGCGATTGATGTTCCGCCTTGTCGATCCTTCGCTGCAACATCCGGAATGTTTCGAAGAGATCCTGACCGTTTCTCCCGCGATGCGAAATATTTTCCGCTATATGGAGGCGATTGCACCTTCTCCTGAACCGGTGTTTATTTTTGGCGAGACCGGCGTTGGCAAGGAACTGATTGCTCGCGCGATCCACCGATTGAGCGGGCGCACCGGTCCGTTTGTAGCGGTAAACGTTGCCGGCATAGATGGGACGACGTTTTCGGATAGTTTGTTCGGCCATGTCCGAGGCGCTTACACCGGAGCGGATCGAATTCGGGAGGGACTGATCGAACAGGCTGCCGGTGGGACTTTATTATTGGACGAGATTGGCGATCTGGGCGCGGACGAACAGACCAAGTTGTTGCGATTGCTCCAGGAAGGCGAGTATTACCCTCTTGGTGCCGACCGGCCCCGGAAAAGTTGCTGTCGTTTTTTGGCCACCACAAACCGCGATCTTACATCGTTGTTGCAGAGCGGTCGTTTTCGAGCCGATCTGTACTATCGACTCCAAACCCATCTGGTACGAATTCCCCCGCTTCGGGAACGACCGGAGGACATTCCGCTGTTGGCCGAGCATTTTTTGCGGCAGGCGGCAGAACGCCTGGGCAAGCCCATTCCCGCAGTTCCGCCGGAATGGATCACCTATTTGAAGACCTACCGGTTTCCCGGCAATGTTCGCGAACTGCGATCTCTGATGACGGATGCGGTGTCCCGTCATGAAAAGGGAATTATTTCGATCGACATGCTTCTGCCACCGGACCGAGAGCCCGTGGCAAAGGGTCTCGAAATAGGAGGCATTTCGAGCGAACAAGCGAACACGGCAAACCTTATATTTGGGAATGTACTGCCGACACTGGAAGAGGCAAAGACCGCCTTGGTTCAAGAGGCCCTGCGAAGAGCAGGCAACAATCTTGGGGCGGCAGCTAGGCTCTTACAAATCTCTCGGCGGACTCTCAGCCGTTACATGATGGAGCGCCGGCTCAATTCGCGTCAAGAAAGTCTTTAAGGCGCCCTTAAGGACATTCTGTCCTACCCCTTTCTGCGATCATGAGAAGTTGGGCTTCGTTTCGAACTCATTGATTATCAAGCGGGTTACGAAGGCGCCCTGCGGTTGTAGCGGGACTGGCATGCTTTTTGCCTGGCGGAAGGGTGGGTGTAAACGAAGCAGGGGAAAGTCGAATGAACTTCGGGACTTCGAAACGGAATATGCGCAACGCCGACAGAGGGCTTACCCTGGTCGAAGTGGTCATGGCTCTGGCCATCGTGTTGCTGCTGACAGGGGGTTTATATGCCATCGGCTATAAGGCACGGGCATTTTCGGAACATCAGCGGATTTCGGCGGAAGCCCGCCTTTTGGCCAAAGCGCGTATGGAGGAGATCATCGCGTATGGAGCGGATGCATTGGCGCAACCTTTTTTTTCTGGCTTGGCGGTCACAACGAATCAGAGCAGCCGGGGCTACGCGATTATCCTCTCGCCCATGGTGGTCTGGCATGCGCCGGATGGGACGGTTGTGTCGGCTCAGGATGCTAAATATGCAGAGGTACATGTGTCGGTCTCGTATTTCTCTCCGTTCATACGACAATGGCGGGAAGAAAACTTGGTCACGATTTTGGAAAGGGAACCGTCGGGAGGATCCGGCCCTTGAACTCAAAATATTTGATATGTTTATTTCGTCCTTGGAGCAGGGTCAGCCATGCCGGAATGACCCTGGCGGAGTTGGTCATTGCCATGGGGATTGCGTTCGCGTTGGGGGCTGCCATTATGTTGACCTATTTATGGGCGGTCCGCACCTCGGTCCAAACGGCCAAAGTGGTGGTGTCACAAAATCGAGCAATGACGACCGGGGAAATTATTGGCCAATATGTTCGAAACGCTAACCGGATCATCGAAATGGATGAGGAAAACGGCACGTGGGTTCGATTGGGATTCTCAGATGGTTCGAGCGGCCTTTTGGTGTATTCCAACGCCATCCCGGACTTACGCGACGGACGGTTGTATCTCATTCGTACCAATAACGTCACACGGCTTGTGACGAGAGGAATGACAGGGTTCCAAACCACCGTAGGGTTTTCGCCGAATGTTTTTTTCAGTCCAAGGCCCGACCTGCTTCGAATCCGTTATCGGGTGACCGATCCGGTCACATCGGAAGGACGTGAAGTCGTCAACGACGGCGTGTTCGCCTCCTCCGTGGATCTTACGATCCATTTGCGAAATACAACGAGGCAAACACCCTGAAGGGAGGTGTTCCATGAACCGAAACACTCGATGCATTTCTTCCTTCCATAGGGAGGGATTTGTTCTGGTCATGGCGGCTGTGTTGTTGGCCGTCTCGGGGATCCTGGTTGGAGGATTGATGACCTTGGCGATGAGCTATCATCGCATGGCCGAGCGCCAGTTTTCACGCGAACGAGCCTTTTTTCTTGCTGAAGCGGGACTTCGGGCAGCGGTCACGCGGCTGAATGCGTACTCCGAAGGCAACATTTCGTATTCCCAATCCCGGGTTCTGTTGGCGCACACCAACGCACTTCCCACTTCGGACTGGGGGTTTGAGACGACGCTAGCGACGAGCAGCAATCGGAGCTGGATTACTTCCGTCGGACGCTATGACGGGCAAGTGGCGGGCATTCGGGCCGAGGTGACTCTGGGAAGCGGGCAACGGAGTATTCATGCGCTCTACGCCCATGCGCTTTATGTGGGAAACAGTTCCGGAAGCACCAACTACACGTTGCTCATCGGGGGGCAAGGCAGCGGAGCGGATTTTGTTCGGGGTGATGTATATTCCGGAGGCAATCTGGCGCTTTCCGGCGACGCACGCCTTCGCCTCCCCGAAGAGTTTATCCACGACTGGGATAATGATGGAATCTGCGACCCTGGAACGGACACATGGCATCATGCCTACGCTACCCAATACTGGGACCGACCGCTAACGCGGCAAGAATATGATGCCTATACCAATGCCATGGCCCCTTTTAAGGGTCAGTTTTACAACAATGGCCGATATGATCCTGGCGAAGCGTTTGTGGATACGATTGGGAACGGAGAGTATGATGAAGGAGAACCGTTCACCGACCTGAATGGAAATGGAAGATGGGATCCGGGGGATCAATTCATCGATCGGAACGGCAACGGGACGTTCGATCCGGGTGTTGATACCGTGATTAATTTGGGAAATGGCCAGTGGGATCCCGGGGAAGAATGGACCGAAGACCCCGTTCGCCCGCTCCGGCAAAACGGCCGTTACGATCCTGCGGGAGGATATTGGCAATTATCGAGCGGCACGTGGAGATGGAGGACGACCTACAGATCAGGGGGAAGGACCTATTCCTGTGCCGATTGGCCGGCCGAAGCGTTTGAGGACGTGGGCGATGGGGTCTATCATCCCGCCGAGCCCTTTATCGACCAGAACGGCGTGTATGACGCGGGGGAAGAGTTTTTTGACGATCGGAACTCCCTTTACGATTACGGAACGCAGGCCCCAGGCCAGATTACAGGAATGCCGACTCCAGGTCCCGGGCAACGTGCGGCCACAGGAAATGATCCCCCCCTGGCTCCGCCTGATCTCGCGCGGATGTACTATCATGTTCCCAAAACAGGTGCGCCCCCTTCCGATGCATTACCCCGCTGGGGACATGATGTTTTGGTTCATCGGGACACATTTGGTTCCGAGCGATGCATCACCGATCCCAATGATCCAAAGCATATCTTTATTCGAAATCCGCCTACAAGTGGGAGCGTGAACAGTCGAGGAAAAACCATTTACGGCCGTTCCTATACGAAAGTGTACGATAACAGCGGACAGCCGGTAGACGATTATTTCCTTGAGGATCCGGTTGATCCCACCTTTAACCAGATCCCGGGCGAAGAGTATGCCATCGCTCAAAACGATAACAATCGGACTCATACGATGATGATCGATGTCAAAAATAACGGAAACAACAAAGTGTACTTTGTAGATGGAAACCTTTACATCCACAGTCCCCGGGTGTATGCCATGCGGTTCCGACAGCCCGGAACAAAGGTGACAATTGTGGCACGGGGCAATATCGTTATTTCGGATGAATTCTATTACAACGCGAACTACGACCCCAATCTCCAATATGCGGATATGGACAGCACAGTGGTCAAGGGTGCTCAGGACATGTTGTGTCTTATTGCGTTGCGCAATCCAAACTGCCCGACCAACAGCGGGAACATTCTGATAGGGGATGCCCAATTCGGAACTGGCGGAAGTATCCATGCGATGCTCTATGCCGAAAATGATTTTATTGACAACAACCTTAATACCGTGGATCAGCAGTTTATCAGTGTTTATGGAAACATGTCGGCGGGAAACCACATACGCCTGAACCGAACCACCGGCTCCGGACAATACCGAACCCGTTTGGACGTGACTTTGGATGAACGAATTCGGGATGGCTCCCTTACTGCTCCGGGGTTGCCCCCGCCCGTAGGAACTCAACGAAGCATTCAGTTGGATACGGCGTGGAGAATCGTTCCAGGGACATGGCAGTCGTGGGCTTTTCTTCAATAGGAGGCCGGAGTGTGCCGACACGCGGAGCCGAAAAGGCCTTTGATAATGAAACGGAAGCATCTTATCATACTAGTCCTTTTGTTGAGCATTCACGGTACCCTCTTCGGGCAAATCGGCAAAACGGTAGAGACTTTTAGCGCGAATTGGGGGTTGCCAATAGAAGGAGGCACCTCCAATACCTCCCCCCAGACTATCGTGTTTCGGAGGGATTCAACGGAAGTGAGAGCGATTTTTCGAGAGGGAATTGCCCGCTCTATTCTCTATCGGACGGATCGGATGGAGGACGCATGGATAAACGCTCTGCTGGAGCGCAATTCAGAAGGGCTCGAATGGCATCGCTGGCAAAGCCCGAAAGCACAAGGCGGAGCCCTCAATCCCCATCCAAGATGGATTCGTTCCGATGAAGAGGCAATGGCGGAACTTGTTGGGGAAGGGCTTCGAATCTTAGGAATTGATTGGCATTCCCAAAAGGAAGATTCTTCTGAACCACCCAAAGCCGAAGAAACAATTCAAAACGCTTCGCATTCAATTTCGACATCCAATAAGTACGCCGAAACAGCGCCGTTAAAAACAACTTTTCCATCGTCTCCACCTCAAGGGTTTTGGGTTTATCTAAAAGAGCAGAATTCCATACGTTTGCACCGGTCGATCCAAATTTCAGGGGACGGGCTTATGATTTGGCGAGAGCACACGCCCGAACAGTCCCAAGTTTACAAAACTCGTTGGGAACCCCTTCCCACCACCGATACGCCATACCCATGGGCAGTAAAGACGGTTCAAGGTGTGATGCTCGGAATGTTCCGGCTGACCACAGAAGGTTTATTGGAATTTAAACCATCCGATATTCAAGCGGAAGATCCCCTTATGTCCATTCCCATTTTTGGAGAAATTTCGCTTTTCAAGCCGATTGGGAACAAAGATGATTCCGAAGAAGAGATCTCAGAATGCATGCGTGGAGCAAACCGATCGGAAGTTCTCCAACGGTATGGGACGCCTTTGGGGACCATGAGAGCGGGGAGCAACGAAGTGTTGTTGTATCCGTGGGGACAGATTCTCCTTCGTACTAATACGGTGATATCGATTGAGAAGAAGGGGTCCGGCTATGGACGAAATGTGCGTTAATTCTGCCGCAATTGATTATGTGGAATGGCTTCTGAACCATGCGGTGGCAAAGGGGACACATGAGGTCGTGATTACATCCGGACGGTCGTTGCCGGCTTTGGAAACATTTTGCAAAGAGCGCGGCATGGAGATGCGTCCTTCCGTGGAGCATGTGATCAACCGCCTTAAGGTGCTGAGCGGACTCAGTCCTGTCCGATACCCTGAGGAAAAAAAAGGGATTATCAAAAAAAACATCCGTTCCTTTCTTCTCGAGGCAGAGGCGGTATTCCAGGATCGTCCCGAAGGGTCCCGGGCACGGATTCGAATTGTTGTTCGTGGCCGGTTATAGTGGTCGTCCCCGTTTTTTTCTAAAAGCCGGGCGCTCTCGCCCGCGCTCCCGCGCGGTCTCGAGTCGAACCCGCGGCGGGTTCTCATCCCGCCCTAGCAGAGGGGGGTTTGTCGAAAAGGGCTTGGCGGAGAGGGCGGGATTGCGGCGGCCGCCTGCCCTCGGCGGCCTTGCCCTCGCGGTTGCTCGGGCCCGGTAGGAAGCCGGGCGCTCTCGCCCGCGCCCCCGCGCGGTCTCGAGTCGAACCCGCGGCGGGTTCTCATCCCGCCCTAGCAGAGGGGG
>CALHRZ010000023.1 GCA_938038445.1 uncultured bacterium
GGGCGTTGGCCTGGCTGCTGAAACGGAGGACATCCGCGCGGAATGCGTGGAGAGCGGAGCGGCTGGCCATGGGTCATCCTTGTAATCTGCCGAACTACATCCGTCGGATGGACGGCGACACCTCGTCCGCCGCGCAAAAACGGAAACGTATCCTGAAAATACTAGGACCGACCCTACGGTTTTTCGGAGCATTTTCATGCTCTCAGATGCCACACACTCTCCCTCAAAAAAACCGCACCAAATTCGCAAATTCTTGACCTTTCCTTTTTTTCTGGTAAATTTTTTCCGCTTCTATTTTGCCAAAAGAGGACGAAAATAAAGGTTTCAACCATGGGCTCGAACCGTTCCGTCAGCGCTGAAATCAAAAAATACGTCTATACCTTCGGGGGGGGGAAGGCCGAGGGAGATGCTTCCATGCGGGAACTTCTCGGCGGCAAAGGCGCCAACCTCGCGGAAATGTGCCGGCTCGGCATCCCCGTTCCCGCCGGTTTTACGATCACCACCGAATGTTGCACCGATTATTTCGCCGGCGGATCTCGTTTCCCGGCTGCCCTTCGTCAACAGGTGGCCGAAGCCCTGGCTCAGTGCGAAAAACTGATGGGAATGAAATTTGGCGATCCGGAACGGCCCCTCCTTGTCTCCTGCCGATCCGGCGCTCGGCAGTCTATGCCCGGCATGATGGAAACGGTGCTCAATATCGGCCTCTGCTCTGCCACCCTTCCCGGCTTGATCGCCCGGTCGAATAACCCCCGCTTCGCTTACGATTCCTACCGGCGCCTCATCATGATGTACGCGGATGTCGTGATGGAAAAAGCCGAGGGCATCGAGCCTCCCGATGGCCGCGGTATCCGACGGCAATTGGAACGCCTCCAGGAAACTTATAAGACCAAAAAAGGGATTGCCTCCGATCCCGACCTCACCGCCGAAGATCTCAAAGTCCTGTGCGAGTTGTTCAAGCAGCGGGTCCAGGCCGCCTTTCGCAAGCCTTTTCCCGACACCGCCGAGGAACAACTCTGGGGCGGCATCGCCGCCGTTTTCAAGAGCTGGAACGGCAAACGGGCCATCTCCTATCGCCGCATTGAGAAGATCCCCGATGAATGGGGCACGGCCGTCACCGTGCAGGCGATGGTGTTCGGGAATATGGGGAATACTTCCGCAACCGGAGTCGCGTTTACCCGGAATCCCGCAACCGGCGACCGGAACTTCTTCGGCGAGTGGCTTCCGAATGCTCAGGGAGAAGATGTCGTGGCCGGAATCCGAACCCCTCAGCCACTCACCGAGGCCATGAAAAACGCGGGGGAGACCGCAGGCGATTCCCTTGAAAAAGCGATGCCCGAGGTTTTTGCGGAACTCGTCCGCATCCGTAACCTTCTGGAAAAACATTACCGGGATATGCAGGATCTGGAATTCACCATCCAGGAGGGGCGCCTCTATCTGCTCCAGACCCGCGTGGGAAAACGGACGGGCGTGGCGGCCTTGAATATGGCTCTCGATATGCTCGAAGAGGGTCTGATCAAGGAAAAAGAAGCCGTCCTCCGTGTCAAACCCTCTCAGCTCGACGAACTTCTGCACCCGATTCTCGATCCCCAGGCGGAGAAAACGGCAACTCTGCTCGCCAAAGGACTCCCCGCCGGCCCCGGCGGCGCCGTGGGCCAACTCGTCTTTACGGCCGAGGAGGCTGTCGCGTGGACGCGCGCGGGAAAATCGGCCGTCCTCGTCCGAGAAGAGACCAGTCCTGAGGACGTCGAAGGCATGCGCGCGGCCGCCGGTATCCTGACCGCCCGGGGCGGCATGACCAGTCACGCCGCCCTGGTCGCCCGCGGATGGGGCAAGTGCTGCATCGTTGGCGCCGGTACGCTCCATGTGTCGCCTGAGACCGGTAAGCTGACCGCCGGGTCCATCACCCTGAAAAAGGGTGACTGGCTCAGCTTGAACGGTTTTACCGGCATCGCTTATGCCGGTGCCTTGAAATTGGTGGATGCCACCGCAAACCCCCGCTTCCAGCAGTTCATGGAAATGGCGGACCGCTATCGAAAAATGGGGGTGCGCGCCAATGCGGAAACCCCTCAGGACGCGCGAGTGGCCCGTCAGTACGGCGCGGAAGGCATTGGCCTGTTCCGGACCGAACACATGTTCTATGGCAAAGGGTCCGAGGAACCGCTTTTCCTCCTCCGGAAAATGATCCTCAGTGCGTCCTATGAAGAACGCAAGCGGGCACTTTCCCGCCTGTTCAGGTTCGTCAAAAGTGATATCAAGTCCACGCTCGCGGTCATGGACGGTCTTCCCGTCACCATACGCCTTCTCGACCCCCCCCTTCACGAGTTCGTGCCGCGCGAACGAGATCGGCAAAAAGAGCTGGCCGACAGTCTGGGCATTACGCTCAAGGAGCTGCGTGTCCGGGCGGATCAACTTCATGAAACCAATCCGATGATGGGCCACCGGGGCGTGCGGCTCGGCGTCACGTTCCCCGAAGTGGCGGAAATGCAGTTCCGAGCCATTTTTGAGGCCGCTGCCGAACTCATCACGCAAAAAAAGCCCTGCATGCCCGAAATCATGATCCCCGTAACATGCGACGTCGCCGAACTGCGCCATCAACGTACACTCTGCGAGCGCATCCGGCAGGATGTGATGCTGAAGTACAACATCAAATCCCTCCCCTACCATTTCGGCACGATGATCGAAATCCCCCGTGCCGCCTTGCTCGCGGACCGGATGGCCGAAGAAGCAGATTTCTTCTCCTTTGGCACGAACGATCTGACCCAAATGACCTTCGGGTTCAGCCGAGACGACGTGGATCGTTTTCTCCCGCATTACCTCGAAAAAGGAATTCTATCGGCCGATCCGTTCCAAACCCTCGATCTTGCAGGTGTGGGCGAAATGGTCCGTGTCGCCGTCGAACGGGGACGCCAGCGCCGGCCCAACCTGAAATGCGGGATCTGCGGAGAACAGGGAGGGGATCCCGCCACGGTGGAATTCTGTTACCAGATCGGACTCAATTACGTCAGTTGCAGCCCGTTCCGAATTCCCATCGCCCGCCTGGCCGCGGCTCAGGCATCCATTAAGAGTTCCGCTTCCAAAAAATAGACATCTCCTATCCCAAAAGAGGCATTCTCATGGACCTCGCCACAAGAGCCCTGGCCAATCGATTGAAAGCCGCCGTTCGGGATGTGCCGGACTTTCCGAAACCGGGTATTCTTTTCAAAGACATTACGCCGATTCTTGCCGATCCTACCCTATTCCATGAGGCCGTGGGACTTTTCATTGCCCGGCATCAGAAATCCGAAATCCACAAGGTAGCCTGCGTGGATGCCCGGGGTTTTCTGTTCGGCGCTGCGGTCGCCTATGGTCTCCGAGCCGGCGTCATCCCGATCCGAAAAAAGGGGAAATTGCCGTGGCGAACGGTGGAGCGGGAGTATGAACTCGAGTACGGAGCAGCCGGTCTGGCCATGCATGAGGATGCCCTCCAACCCGGCGAACGGGTTCTCGTCGTGGACGACCTCCTCGCCACCGGAGGCACCGCACGGGCAACCGTAGAACTCATTCAACAGGCTGGCGGACGGGTCGTCGAGGCCGATTTCTTGATCGAGTTGACGTTCCTCAACGGGCGGAAGGCGCTTGCCCCCTGCTCCGTTTTCGCGCCAGTGACGTTTTAGCGTTCGCCTCGCCGGCAAGAGCAGCAGGACAAAACTGCATGAAAACCGAATAAGGAATCGGTCCCTCCGGCGCGGCCCGGTACTGGGCCAAAATCGTCGCAGCGCCATCGAGCAATGCCGGGGACTGAATGCCAGTCTCAAGGGATTTGGAAGCTTCGATCAGCGCGCTCAAATTGTCACAGTGCTTGATCAGTTCGCCGTCGGTCGGTTCGTACCGATCGTCGTTGTGCTGCGCGTCGATCACGCGCAAACCGCGGCGCTGACCGCCCTCCAGAATGCGATTTTCAAAGGGACGGTCCAGGTAATACATCACCTGAACGTGCCATGCATCGGGCAGAAGGGGAAGAAGGCGCTCCTCCACCAGCCGCCGTTCCTCCTGTTCGACGAATGTTTCCAACCCTTCGATCGAACGTTTGATCGGCGATATGATGTCCCGGGTGAACAGTTCGGGCAAATCGTGCATCAGCGCACAGAAGAAATTGTTGCGGACCCGAATCGGACAGAACCGGCGTTTGAGACCGAAAAGGTGGGCGAGAAGCGCCACGAAAAGGGAGTGTCCGAGCACGGAAGTGCGGGGCATTCGAGGGGTTTGAGCCCACCGTTGCTGAAAGCGGAGCTGGCCGCACAAGTCCACAAATCCATACGCTTTTTGCTTCAGATGGATTTTCTGGACACCGATCAGATCAATATAGTCCTCGATCTGATTTTCGATTTCCGCTTTCGTCCGTTCAATCCCATAGAGAAAGGGCTCCAGATGATAGACCAGCCGAAACTCCCATTGGGTGGCCAAATAGTGGGCCGCCTTGAGCAGACGCCGTTCCAGTTTTTCCCCCTCCCGTCCTTCGAGGTAACGGCGAAACCGATCCGGCAGCCCCCCTTCCACTTCAGCCAGTTCCTCTTGCAGGACGCGCATCACATGTTCATTGACTTTCGGCCCATTCACCGCCATCAGCCGGTGATAGAACGGCGCTTTAATGTCGGTCAAAACGACCCGGGGAAGAAACTCGAAAAGAAACCCTTCGACGAGAAACGACCAGTCGAGGGACGCACCCCGATCTTCCTCGAACCGCGCCAGGAGATAGACGATGAACGCTTTGTGCGCCTGCTTGTCCAACTCCGTCAGTTCGACCGGCCGAACGTGATCGTTCCACCGCTGAATGGTGGCCGCGCCGAACATCCGCTCGATCAACGATTTGGGAATCATGCACCCCCCTTTCCACCGGAACTCACCCATCGGCCCTCCCTCATCCACACGCGGCCATCCACTCGTACCACCCCCCCGCGCCGAAGATCCTTGATGAAATCCCAATGCAAAGCCGATCGGTTTCGACCGCCCGTTTCGGGATAGGAACGGCCAAGAGCCAGATGAATCGTCCCGCCGATTTTTTCATCGAACAGAATATTCCGGACAAAGCGGTCCAATCGGGGATGAGTGCCAATCCCTAATTCGCCGAGCCGTCGGGCGCCGGCATCCAGGGCCAACATCTCCCGTAGAAAGGATTCATTCTTTTCCGCCGTAGCTTCCACGACCTCACCGCGCCGAAACACAAGTCGAATGCCTGCAATTTCTCGACCCTGGGTGCAGACCGGAAATTCGAAACGGATATGCCCCTCTGCAGACGTTTCGACAGGGCCGGTAAAAATTTCGCCGCTCGGCATATTGTGGCGACCGTCCGAATTGATGAACCGGCGCCCTCGGACGGAAAGGGTCAGCCGGGTATCAGGTGCCTCGATTTCAATACGGTCGGCCCCTTTCAGCCCGGCAATGAGGGCCGCTTGCCGGCGGCTGAGGGAGGTCCAGTGCTTGAGGGGGTCACGGGTATCCGCAAAAAGAGCCCCATAAACGTAACGCGCGAATTCCCTCAGGCTCATGTCGGCATCCTGTGCGTAGGCGGCAGTCGGATGCAGGGTGGTCACCCAGGGTTTCCGCATGATCCGTTCCCGGATGGGTTCCATGGCCCGATTAAACCGCGCGATCCGAGTCGGATCGATCCCGGAAAGCCCTCGGGTATTGGTCTCCGATTGCACGCTGATCACGGCGTCCATGCGCCGAGCCCAGTCATACTGGATGGCAGGGACCCTATCGAAAAGGGCGTCATGCCCCTCCCGAAAGAAAATCTCCTGGAGTCCGGGAGGCTGCATGCGGAGGAAGGGATGAGCGCCCAGTCTGTAGAGTTCGGCGCTGATCGCTTCCAAGAGCGGTTCGGCGGCAGAGGTTCCTGAAACGCCGATGGTTTGTCCCTTGCGCGCCACTACACAATAGCGCACCAAAAGCCGCGCGTGAACCTCCAGACGCGGATCGCCACTCATGGATGCTCTTCCTTTCGAAGGCGTTCCAACAAATCCTTCAACGCGCGATCCATCGGAAGGGGCCTTCCCTTCCGGTTCACGCACACATGATCCGTATAACCCCGCGCCAGCTCCTCCTCCCCCCGTCGCACCGTGTAGAGAAGCCGGAATCGCACGGGACCGACTTCGCCAACACCTGCTCCAATGGAGAGCAGATCGTCATAACGGGCAGGCCGACGGTATTCGCACCGAGCCTCCAGCACCGGCAACAGCACATCGCGCCCCTCGAGCGAGGCATAGGGCATTCCATGGGTCCGGAGCAGTTCCGTCCGCGCCATTTCGAAATAGACAAAGTAATGGGCGTAATAGACAAAGCCCATCTGGTCCGTGTGAGCATAAGGGACGCGAATCGCCAGAGCGAAGGGAAAAGGGCAGGTCTCTTGCATGGGGCTCAGTGTCGCCCGTCCAAGCCCCTTTTGTCAATCCCCGCTGCCATAGCGTGGGAACCGGCCCGTCATTTTTGCTTGCGGAGGGTACGAAGGGCCGTCACAATTTTCCTCAAAGGAGCGATTTGCATGCCTCGTCTACCGGAACTGGTTGTCGCGCTCGACTTTCCCACCGCGCGTGAAGCGTTCGCCTGCGCCCGCGCAATGCCGGACCACATCGCCCTGTTCAAAGTCGGCCTCGAGCTCTTTACCGCTGAAGGTCCCGCCTTTTGCCGGGACCTCGTTGAACATCACAATCGTCTGTTCCTGGATCTCAAACTTCACGACATTCCGAATACGGTCGCCCGAGCCGTCCGCAGCGCTTCCCGTCTCGGCGCTTCACTTCTTACCCTCCATGCCAGCGGAGGACGCGACATGCTTCGCGCGGCGGTTGATGCGACCCGGGAGTTGGGAGCCCACGCCCCCAAGTTGATTGCGGTAACCGTTCTGACCAGCCTGAGTGCCGACGATCTGCAAGCCCTGGGCATTGAACGAACCCTTTCCGATCACGTCCTGCGCTTGGCAGAACTCGCGCTCGATTGCGGCATGGACGGCCTTGTGGCCTCCGTCCACGAAGCACCCACCCTCCGGGCCGAATTCGGACCCGATCCCATTCTGGTTACGCCGGGTATTCGACCTGCCGGTATGGCCGCAGGCGATCAGAAACGCATAGCGACGATTTCCGACGCCATACGCGCCGGCAGCGACTATCTCGTGGTCGGACGCCCCATCACGGCGGCTCCCGATCCTGGCCTCGCCGCCGCCACGCTTCAGGCGGAACTCCGAAGGGCGCTTTCCCTTCCCCCCCAACCCCTGTAGGCCGGTGCCGTGTCTTTCCTCACCCGAAATACTTGGTGGATTCGCTATCGCCCAACGGCCGTCCTTCCCCCTGGACCGCCCGGTTCGTTCGATTGCGGATGCTGCATGAATCCTTGCGTCATCCGCTGGAAGGACGAATATCGTCTCTACTATGCCGGCGCGGACAATCAAGGATTCCGGCGCATCGGAGTCGCCATCGCTCCTGTGGCGAATCCCGATGCCTTCAAACGCATCGGCCCTGTGCTCGACGTTGGGCCCGAAGGCGCTTTCGACGCCCGATGGACGGTTCTTCCCCACGTCGTTTCCGCCGCGTCCGACCGCTGGCATCTCTATTACACCGGAAATTGTGGCCGTGGGGAAGGATTGTCCGCCTTCCCGGGGATCGGCCTCGCATTTTCCACCGACGGGATCCACTGGGAAAAATACCAAGGCAATCCCATTCTTGCCCCCACTGGCCGACCGGGCGATCCGGACCGGTACGGAATCGCAGGAGGCTCGGTTCTGATCGTTCGGCTGCCGAACGGCGCGAGCGAATGGCGCTTTTATTACACGGGTTGTCCGTCGCTCGGAACCGATGTGTTTCAGAACCAGCAAAAAATATGTTGCTGGGCCGGTTCCTCGGATGGCATTCACTGGGAACGGCGGGGGCCGGTTCTTTTTCGGGACCCCGACCGCGAATACGAAAATGTGGCCGTGGCAGGTCCTGTTGTGCACCAAGAGGAGGGGCTATTCCGAATGTGGTATTCCGCCATCGGGACGCGGTGGGGTGGCTACTCCATCGCGTATGCGGAATCCCCGGATGGAGTGCACTGGACGCGTGGCAATCCCGGCGATAACCTTCAAATGGCGCCAGTGTGGAGCGATTGGGAGTGGCAGATGGTGGAATATCCCTGCGTGCTCTGCGAGGGCAGCCGGTTGCGCCTCTTTTACTGCGGAAATGGGTATGGAAAGACAGGAATTGGCACAGCACTTTCCTGTCCCATCCGAGCCGTTCCGTGTCCCGGAACACGCGCGGTCCGACTCGTGACCGAAGCGAACGGTCAGAACTGGCTTCTTCGGTTTCCTCCTGCTATAACTTGTTCTTCCGCCGCTTTCGCTCCCGTCGAGCTGCGCAATCCACCGTGGCATGGTCCCACTGCGACGGGAGAGCTTTGGCAGGAAGTTCGCTGGAAACTGCGTACGGGTAGCACGTCCGAGGAACTGTTTCTGCGTTCCATCCTTCGGCACATCCATGAAGGGCTCGAAATCCGTTTGACCTTTGTCAACCACGGTTCGCACACCCTGCGGGGACTCGCGGTTTCTCTTGCGCTGGAAGGGCGAAAGACCGCATCGCTTCAACTGGCACTGCCGGATCTTCCCGCAGAAGAAGCCGTCACGTTGGCGGTTCGTATTACGCCAGATTCATTCAATCCAGAAACCCTTTCCATGACTGAAGCGGTTCCAGCTTCCTTTTCCTGGAGCTCTCCCATCCAACCTCTCGGGGGGCGTCCCCCTGACGGGTGTGGAACGCGGTAGCGGACCCGTCGCCATCGGCTGCCTGAATAAGCCACAGGAGGCGGGTGAAGCCCTTGTCCCTCTGCGCTCGTTCCCTTGTTTCATGGCAAGCGCTTGAGGTGCGGTCTCTCGCCGTGCCGTCGGCGACCGATTTCGTATTTGCCTTGCGCCCCCCCCTGCGAGTTTGAAGAACGCAAAAATCCGCTTAGAAGGCCGCATCTCAGCCCTGCTCTTTTCGCCGATAAAACCCGTCCACCAGCTAGTTCCGAATGTCTCACACTTTCGAAAGTGTGAGACAAACATACCACCAATTCGTGCCATGTTTTCCCGTGCCTTTTGTCCCCTGATTCCCCCCCTAAAAAGAAGCGTGAATTGCATGAGCGCTTGACTGGCCTTGCAAATAAAGTTGCTTCGACAGTCCGTTTAAAGTACGTTCTGTATTTCTGATGCGTCTCGGAATCTGCACTTCTCCCGAACACCTCCAAGCCGCCTCCCACGCGGGTTTTGACTTCGCCGAAATGGGCTGCTCCACGCTGCAGTACGCCCAAGACGACGCGGCGTTCGCTTCTGTTCGTACGGCTTTCCGCCAGGCTCCGTTGCCCATCGAAGCCTTTAATGTTTTCCTTCCGCCCACCTTGAAGGTGACCGGTCCTGTCGTGGACGAGGACTCCCTCCGTCGCCACATGGACCGGGTCCTCCGCCGGGCTTCTGAAGTCGGCGCTTCGATCATTGTATTCGGCAGCGGAGGGGCGCGTCGTGTCCCCGAGGGGTTCCCCCTTGAGAAGGCTCGGTCGCAGTTCATGAACGCAGCCCGTCTCGCCGCCGAGACTGCCGACCGTTATGGCGTTACGGTTGTTTTGGAACCTCTGTATAAACGGGCATGCAATTTTTTCAACCGAACCGATCAGGGGCTTGCATACGTGGAGGGTGTGGCCCACCCTCGACTGCGGCTTCTTGCCGATCTTTTTCACATGGGTCGCGAAGCCGAGCCCTTCGAAAATCTCGTGAAAGCGGGTCTCTATCTGGCCCATATCCACCTCCCAACCCCCCCTCTCCCCGATATCGGATGGGGAGAGGCCGGTCCCTTCGATTTCGAGAGGTTCTTTGCCGCTCTTAAGAAGGCGGACTACCAGGGGCGCATTAGCGTTGAGGATAACAACGGGTTGCTAAGCAAAAGTTCCCTTCCGCTGGCCGAGTCCTTTCGGTTCATCCGAGAGTGGCTTGCGGAACGGTTAGGCGCTTGATGTAGATGGCCAAAGGGTCCCCTGGCGCATAATAATCGGCGATTTCCGCTTCGAGTCGGTATCCGCATCGTTCATAAAAACCCCGTGTTGCCCGGTAGGCAGGTCGTCCGGATGTTTCCAGCACACACAACATCCCGCCGCGGGCGGCAATTTCCCGTTCCGCATGCTCCAACAAACGCCGGCCATATCCCCGACCTTGGCATTTCGGATCCACAGCGATCCAATAGATGTCAAACGTTCCCGCCGTACAGGGCGTCGGGCCAAAACAAACCCAGCCAACAGCCTGCCCGTCGTCTTCCAACACCCAAGACTGGTAGTGGCCGCCAGGGCCATCCCGCAGGGCGTCATCCAGCACCTCGCGGGCGATTTCCAATTCATGAGGCTGAAAAACTCCCGTCCGTCGCACAAATTCAAGCACCGCCTCTCGATCACACAGTTCGGATCGCCGAAGGCGCAGCTCGTCGGCTCCCCGAGACGATGGCTTCGAACGTCCCAGCGTCAGGGGGAGACCCAACCGGCAACCGGCATTCTCCAACATCGCGCGCACAAATTCCTCAAATGAAAAACCGGCAGCCTCGAGCGCTTTGGTAAAACCGGCTTCCGGTGATATGTCGGGGTTCGGATTGACTTCCAAGACGAACATTCGCCCCGTTTCATCCATTCGCAAGTCCACCCGGGCATAATCTCGGCATCCGAGGGCATGCCAGGCCGACCGGGCCAGTGCCATAGCCCGCGCTTTTTCTTCTTCCGAGAGAGGGGCGGGAAGAAGTCGAGGGGTATGGCGATACTCGAAAGAGCGGGGACGCCATTTGGCCGAATAGCCCAGGATGCGGGGACGATGGGAACCGAACGCGCTGAAATCAATTTCCGCAGGAGGAAAAATCTCGATCTTTCCATTCATTTCCGCCAGAGAGAGGTTCAGTTCACGGGTTCCGACAAACGTTTCGATCAACGCAGGTTGGTTCATCTTGCGATGAATCCGCCGGACGGCAGCCGCCAGTGCATCACCCGGCCATTCGACCACGGATCGGTGGTCAATCCCTTCACTGGCATCACTTTTTAACGGTTTGACCATGTAGCGACCCGGGGAGAGCCGGCGCGGAAGCGGAAGCTCACCCTGTGGAATCGTGAACCCTTTAGGCACGGGAACACCAGCCGCCTCCAAAAGGGCTTTTGCCGCCGCTTTGTCGAGAGCCACACTGAGGCAGGGGGCATCATTACCCGTTGTTTCCCGTCCAAAGGCGCGCGCGACCGAGGGAACCCGATTGGCCGCTTCAGAGTCCTCGGGA
The DNA here is from genome assembly GCA_938038445.1 of uncultured bacterium. Classification (GTDB taxonomy): domain Bacteria; phylum Verrucomicrobiota; class Kiritimatiellia; order CAIKKV01; family CAIKKV01; genus CALHRZ01. The sequence goes on from CALHRZ010000023.1 coordinate 11,274, forward strand.
AGCGTTTCCACAAGATTGAACAGAATCCGGGCGGGGTGAGCCGACAGGACTGCCGGCAAATCCGCAAGCGCGCGCAGGGACGCTTGCGTAAAAGGGACGCCAAGGCGATCGAGCGCCTCCGAAACCGCTTTCACCTCATCCAGGACGCCCTGTTCACTTTCCGCCGCACTGCGAGGTTGATTGTAAAGAAGAAGAACCGCCTCGCGCCAAAGCCTCATTTTAGGGAAACCACCCGACTTTTACGGGCGCGGCGGACAGCACGTTCCCCTCCCATCGGAATAATGGCGGTCTGGCGACCGGATGCGATTTGCCAGACGCCTTCCGGCGTTTCCGCGCAGGCGATCGGCGCATGCTCCGTTTCGTGCCGATAGCGAGGTTCGGGGTATTGTACCATCATTCCTTCATAATTCCGCAACACGGTGTGCGTGGGGCTCATCGAGACGATGTAATTGGGAAGAAGGGGCACTTTTCCTCCCCCATGAGGGGTGTCCACCACGAAAGTGGGAATCGCAAGGCCGCTGACCCGCCCTCGTAAATACTCCATGATTTCCAACCCTTTGGCGAGCGGCGTTCGGAAATGTTCGACACCCCGCACAAGATCGCATTGGAACAGATAGTAGGGCTTGACACGCATTCGAAGCAGTCCGCGGCAAAGCTGGGCCATCACTTCCGGATCATCGTTGACCCCGCGAAGGAGTACCGACTGGTTGCCCATCGGAATGCCTGCATCGACTAAGGCCGTGCAAGCGTTCGAAGCCTCGGGTGTCAACTCCTGAGGATGGTTGAAATGGGTGTTGACCCAGATGGGGTGATACTTGCGCAGCATCGCGGTCAGTTCGGGCGTAATTCGCATGGGAAGAACGACCGGTGTCCGTGTTCCGATCCGAATCAATTCGACGCTGGGCACGCTCCGAACCGCTTCGAGGATCCGTTCAAGGGCCGATGTCTCCATCGTGAAGGGATCACCGCCTGAAATAATCACATCTTTGATTTCCGGATGGGCCGTGAGATACTCGTGAATTAGCCGAATGCGCGGCACGGACAGAGTGGATTCCCGAGTGCCCGCCACCCTCTTGCGCGTGCAATGGCGGCAGTACATCGCACAGGTGGTCGTGGCCATCACCAGTGCTCGATCCCGGTAACGATGAATCAGTCCCGGAACCGGCATGTCCTGGTCTTCCTCGAGCGGATCCGCTTTAAGAAAGGGAGGATCGCGCAGTTCTTGAATCTGGGGAATCGACATCCGAAAAACCGGATCCAAATCATCCAGACGCTGAATCAATGAAGCATAGTAGGGCGTGATGGCCATCGGATAACGAGCCACCACTTCATTGATTTCCGCCGACATCCGAAGCTCTGGAAAACATTCCAACAATGCCCCGACAGAACGGAGGCGGTTCCGAATCTGCCATTTCCACTCGCTCCAACGACCGCTTTTCTCGGCATCTAGACGGGAACGAAACGAAAGGTCGGAGCGTGAATAATTTGCGTCAACGGACGGCGCCGCCACAACAGATGGCGGACACAACGGAGGCTCGTCTACCGAAACGAGGCTTGAGTCGGCGATACTGCCACCTTCATTCATTGTTGGGACCTTGCCCTTTCCGTTTGATCCCGCAGCAACAGGGGAAACAATCCATGTTTCACTGTGTCATCCTGTCGCATTGGGTTAACGCCACATCCCATTGGAATCTAATTGCAACTCAACCACTATCTGTTGTGCCCTGAAATTTGTATCACCGCATACGATAAAACTTTTCAAAAAATAGTCAACGGCGATGAAAAATTTTTTATGTTTTTTTATTTAGGTTTGATTTTTTTCAAAAGTTCTTGAAGGTGCTCGACATAGGAAGCAGCGCCTCCTTTTCGATAGCCCGTCCTGGCGAATTCTTTTCCATTCGAATCGATAAGTACAATGGTCGGATACCCCTGGATTCCGAACTGAGCCTGAAGTTTACTGTTTTGCGCTTTGAGAGCGGGAGGTTGCGGCTTCCGCATAGGAAAATCGATTTCTACTAAAATGAAATTATTGGAGGCAAATTGTTTGAATTCCGGCTGATTAAACACCTCTTTTTTGAGTTTGATGCACCAGCCGCACCAGTCGGATCCTGTAAAATCAAGCAACAAGGGTTTGTTCTGCTCTTTCGCTTTCTTAAGAGCCTCTTCGAAATCTGTCATCCATTCCAAACCCTCTTCCCCTACCTTGGGGAGGGTCATTTTTTGGACCGGTTCCGTCGCTGAAATCGGAGCCGTTTGTTCGGTCATACCACTAGAACTCATTCCGACCAGGACTACTAATATACCAATGACCAGCCTTTTCATTTGTTCTCCAATGCTTGATCGCCTTTCTTTAACCATAACGTGATTTCTGAAAAATAGGAATTGTTTTTTATCCTAATGGCCAATCAGTGAATTTTCGTTTCGATAGATACCAAGCAGTCTGGCTCCGTCGGTAACAGGTCGAAGTTCCTCCAAAACTTTTTGAAACCTTTCCGTTGCGCCATGTTCAGCGGCTTCCATAAAAAATCCGTACTCCCAAGGTTTTCCTGGCAAAGGCCGACTTTGTATAAATGTAAGGTTCACGCTGTGATGACGAAACGGTTCCAGGCTTTCGAGAAGAGATCCAGGCCGATTTGCAAGAATCACGTGAAGAAGGGTGCGCCATTCCCCCGGCGTGGGCTGTCGGCGCTCCCACCCTGCGTCTGGTCGCCGCAGCACAAAGAAACGGGTCGCGTTGGAAGGGTCGTCCTGGATGTTCTCCGCAAGAACTTTAAGTCCGTAGAGTCGCGCGGCGTAAAGACCAGCAATGGCGGCCGCCTCCTTGTGATCCCGAATCCGTATCGCAGCCTCTGCCGTGCTGCTCATGGCGACGCGCTCGGCACCGTCCAAATTGGCATCCAACCAAGCTTCACATTGAGCTAAGGCTTGGGGGTGACTGTACACAACTGTAATCCGGCCAAGAGGAGGCGCATCCGGAGCGCCAAGAAGAGCCTGATGTACCGGCAAACTGAACTGGGCCACCACCGTCGTCCAATCCGATCGGGCTAGCTGATCAAGCGTCTGGGTCACCGGTCCTTCGGTTGAGTTCTCCACAGGAACGATGGCCTCCTCCACCCCGGCATGGGATTCGGACGACAGACTCCAGAACAGTTCGCGAACCGTGCGGCAGGGGTAAGGATCAAAACCATTGCGGTAGTATGCGAGACAAGCCTCGTGGGAATGGGTGCCTTCGGGTCCCAAAAAAGCAACTTTTTTTATTTTTTTATGTGTCATATTCATTGGAATAGGTTTCGGGGTTTGAATGGAATCGGAAAACAAAAAACCGCGTGTCCGTCGGGCCGGACACGCGGTTTTCCACCGGTCTGATCGTTCTGGGCAGATGTTTACCCAGCCGACCGGACACGCGTGTCCGGCCAACGAAAGGTAAACACAACGAAAAGCCCTCTACACTTCATGGCTAAAGTAAATCCAATATCTTTCAAACTGTCAACCTCATTTATGTCATTCTAATTTCTACTGGATGGGTTAGCAACGTAGAATCGGCTCTGGAAGGTACCCGTTGGACAGTTTTTGTAGAACACCCCAAGTTTCGGTTGCCTTTGACCGGAACCTGCAGTGCCCGACCAAATTTTTGCATCCTCTGCCATCGTTATCGGCAAGGACGAGTGACCAAAAAGATCGGCCACGGGAGTGGCGGAACGATAAGGCTCGTCATCGTTTTCTTACGGTTCTGCACATCTCCTTTTTGCTTAAAAACCGTGCCAAAACACCGCTTCACTGTTGAGACGGAATTATCCATTTTGAAAGATCATCCTCAACCCGCCGATTACAGCAGGAAGAAGAACGGTCAAGACGATAATCGTTGGATTGGACGGAAGGTCGTAACGAAACGAAACACTCATACCGATTAGCGTTGAAACCGAACTGAAAATAATTCCCAGTATAAGTGCACTCCTTAATCGGCGGGTGCATAGCAAGGCCGCTGCAGGGGGAGCGATCAGGTAGCAAAACACCAAGCCGGCTCCCGCCACTTTTGAAGCGAGAGAAATGACGAGCCCCAATCCAACGAAAAAAAACGTTTGCCAGAACCGCACCTTGATCCCCATGACCCATGCAGCATCTCGATCGAGAAAGGCATAGAGGATCGGGCGGGCAAACAGCAACTGTGCCAGAGAAACAGGAACCAACACGAAGGCCAAAACCAGAAGATCCCTGCGAGAGGTCAATATCAAATCCCCATACAACAACGCTTTGATCTCTATCAATCCAAAGCCACTCCGGGCAACCAACAAAATCGCGCCGGAAGTTGCCAAGAGAAACATCAGACCCAGCAGAGTATCCCGCGGGAGACGACTCCCTTCCAACGGAAATGCCACCACCGCTACGCTTGCCAGCGTTAAAGTCAAGGCGCCCGCCATGGCTGGAATATGTAAAAGATACGCAAGCGCAACCCCACAGAGAGCCGTTTCCGATAGAGTAATTCCAACAAACACCGACCGTTTGAGAATCACCCATAGGCCCATAAGCCCACAGGCGGAAGCAATCAGCAAACCAGCAATAACCGCATCCGGAAACTCATGAAATAAGTTCATTTCAGCCCTATCGGAACGCCATGGGAGGCGTTTTTTTTGCTAAAAGGTCTTTCGCATTCACCAAAGCGGCCAAACCATGTTCTATCCAGCAGAGGCAGTCTGCAAGAGCCGCCGCCTGATGCAGTCCATGGTGCACAAGGACCACCGTTCGCCCCTCTTGTTTTACGAGCTCTTGCAAAATGCGCAAAATTTCTGTCTCCGTTGGCTCGTCCAATTCCGATGTCGGTTCGTCCAGCAAAAGAACTTCGGCTCCCATGACAAAGGCACGAGCGACCAAGGTCTTTTGCTTCATACCACCTGATAATTCTCCAAACGTTTTGTTTTGATGTTCGATCAAGCCAAGCTTTTCTAACACACGGTCCACAGTTCGACGGTCCATTAGCGAAGGTTGTTTCCACCAACCCAGGCGAGGATACAATCCCATTTCGACGATTTGTCGTAAAGAAACGGGGAAAATTGGATCAATCGTCTTTTGCTGCGGCACATAGGCAGGGCGAAAAACAGCCTCCGTGGTTACGATCCGTCCTCGCGTGATGGGAACAAGTCCCAAAATAGCTTTGAGAAGGGTTGTTTTTCCTGCCCCATTGGGACCAACGATCGGAAGGAAGCATCCGCGTGGAATGTCCAACCATATTCCGCGCAAAATCTCTTGACCACCCAATTGGACGTGAAGATCTTCGCACCGAATCGCGAGGTTCATTAATTCTTTCGAGTGAACAAGGCAACCAGTTCCTCAAAAACCTGAAACACGCTTCCCACGGCAGGCGATCCGCCTACCGACGAAGCAGCCACAAGGACGCGGGCACCGGTCTGGCCGGCTAGGCGGTCGGCCGCCTTACGGCTATAAAAGGGGTCTTGCAAAATAAAGGAAACCCCCTCTTGCTTCATCCGCTCGGCCACCGTGGCGAGATGAGCGGCCGTCGGAGGAATTCCAGGTTTTGGCTCTAATTCCGCCATCACGACCAGGCCGAAACGCCGCGCGAAGTACTCCCAATTCTTGTGATACGTTACCAGACCACGGCCCCGTACCGACGCCATGGCAGCCATCCACCCCCCTAATGACTTCCCGCTCGAATGGATCGCGGTATCCAACGTTTCCTTATGGAGCGCATCCCAAAGCACATCCCCCCCCAGGTCGGCAACCAATGCGGGACCGAACATCCGTTCGTCGAGTTCGCGTTTGAAACAATCCAAATTTCTCCGGAAATCGGCTTCATTCGACGGGCGCAAGGCCGCCAGCCGTTCCGCTATCGTTTCCGCCACAACTCGAACATTCCACGGATCCAACCAATAATGGGGATTGCCGGACGGATGAATGTCCCCCATGGCCCGACTGATCGGTCCGTGTGGCACATCCAGTTTGTGAACCCGAAGCGACGCATCCAAATGCCCCGGCTGGCCGACGTGGATTCGAGGATTCCGGGCCCCGTCCAGAATGACGGGTTCCCACCCCACTTCCAGTTCCATCCCGATCCGAATCCACAAGTCGGCCTTGCGAGCCATGAGCGTATAACTCGGCCGAGCGGTAAGAAAATGCGGATCTTCATTACCATTACAAACAAATTGGACAACCCCATGTTCTCCGGCAATACGTTTCGCAATATCTGCAAGGTCCGAGGTCGTCGTGACAATCCGGAGAGGCTCTGCCCTCGCGCCGAGGTTCAAACAAAAGACAACGAACGCAGACAGCCTGAGCGCCATTGGAATGTTCATCGCAGGATTCCCCTTAAAATTTCCAAACCTGAATCACTCGGCTAAAATTTGTGTGCGCCATGGGCCCCTAACGAGACCATCCACTGCACGCCGACTTCCGTAACATCTTGCTTTCCTTCCTCCGTCTTGTATGCGCCCTGATTCGCTTGAAGGCGTATGCGGGAAAATTCCGAGGGCGTAAAGTCGAGCATCAGGGCCGCTCGGCTGCTAGCCCCCATTCGAACCTTTTCGCCATTGGGGCGGTTATCCTGATTCTTCAATCCAACCTGTTCAAAGCGAGTCCCAATCCGCCATCGCGGCAAAACACCATAGACCGCTTGAATGTAATAGCCGTCCTGCTTTTTCACGAGACTGTTGCCCACCAACTCGGGGCGAAGTGTGTGGTCGATTAATTCCAGATCTTTTCTCCGAAACAAATATTCCGCTTGTAGTGTGATATCGCCTTGACCGTACGGCTTCGGCGCATTGAATTTGTAAACCGCATCGGCTCCCCAGAAGGCATGAGTCCCGTCCAACCAATGGTCCGCATCCCCATCCGCATCCCCATCGTGCGCTTCTTGATGCCTCCCCACGCCGGCAGAAAAACCGATCTGAACGCCATGTGCGCCTGGAAGATCGGGGCCAAACTTCAGCCATCCCACGCCCAACCGAGGTCCATCATAAATAGGAAGCGGATCTTCACCATGATAGGCAAATGCCGTCTCGTTGTTTCCCTGAAATACTTCCACACCACTCAATAAATAAAAGGGCGCTGGCGCCAGCCAGGAAAGTTGAAGCCCCTTGTCGTTCAGACCATGCTCGCCAAGAACCAACTGAAATATCAGGGGCCGATCGATGAAGTCCCATTGATGGGAATGCTGGGCGTTGAGGTAGCCGAAATCACTGTAAAACTTTCCTCCCTTAAGCTTGAATCCCCAGGGAAGGTGGCTTGTTTCGATTTCCGCGACCTCCAATTCCGCCCTTTCCGTGTCGACCCCGACAATGGCCGATCCCTTGAAGTAAGGATCAACGTCCGCCGATAACTGTATTTCCACATGGCGGAGATTAAACCCTTTTTCCGCACCATGGGCATGGTCATGATGGGCATGCCCATGGATGTGACCAAATCCCGAAAGACCCTCGAGCACATGGGCAATTCCTTCCTCGGAATCATCCTGGCGGTAGAATAGGTCCACGATTACGGAGATGGCAGGGTTGAATGCTTGAAGGGAACGCTCGAGCCCGTAAGGGCCCCCCATGGCCCCGGTGGGTTGCGCTATTCCATTCGGCCTCATGAATTCCATCCCCAGAAAAAATACTGTGCAAAAGACGATATGGCGTTGCATGCCGATACTCCTCGTATGTGTGTTTCGTGAAGCAGCCGGCGACCGGACGCACGGTCGCCCCTAAAACGTTCAAGAACAAGCGTTACACCGGAGGACCACAGGAAAACGGCAGGATGTATTTCCCGCTCAAAACGTCTTGAGAACGCGGAGCAAAAACCGGATCCCTGCACATGGTTGTCGTGGCGAAAACCGCAGGATCCGTTTCAACCGTATACGGCGTAATCGCCAATTGGCAAATCGGGCAATGCTCGGCATCATGAGAAGATGGCGCGCCGCCTTCCGGGTTTTCCCGATGACAACCTTCATGAACACAAACACGATGGGCTATATGCCACGAATGAAAGGGCGGGATAACCCATGTGCCCACTAAAACCCAGAACAATACAAAGTGACGAACCGTCCGCATCATCCATTGCAGGATAACTTAAGTTACGAAAGTCTCGCAACAAAATTATGAGGAGTTTCATCCTCGAAAGGCATTGCGCTTAAAAAAATGGTTCTCTTAGACTAATGGGGTCAGACCTCTACATTCAACATTTAAGCCACACCTATCCCCCATCCTTTATGCGTCCTTTTCCATGTAAAGCCGACGCCCCCCAAAGGGTCAGACCTCAACATTCGATTGATCGGCCATTTCCATCACCTTGTGTGGAAAGAAATACGGCTTCCGGCACGAAGTGCCGGAACGACAGCTCGGAATCCCATCAGAAGGTGGTCATAAGCTGTTTACTGCCGTTTCGCCACTCTATGACGGAAGAGAAATGTTGAATGTAGAGGTCTGACCCCAAAATTAATATTCGAGTTTTTCAATGTGCAGGTTGATCTCTTTGGGCAATGCCACACCCGCCGCGACCTGTAGGGCTTTAAACGCTGCGATTGGCACGACGCATGCCGCGCAGCAGCCTTTCAGTGTTTCACGGGCGGTTGTTAGAACCACGCCGTCAGCTCCCGCGCCAATCTCGGCAAACCCATCCACCGGCCCCTTGGCCACCAACGCTTCGCCGAAAGTTCTTGCCTTTACGCAAGGACTGGAAATCCGGAACATGACGTTTTGGGTGTCGTCGGATTCCGCATAAATCCTTGTCTGAAATCCGCAAATCCCTGCATCCACCATCACTTGAGCCTTCATGATTCTTTCCCTTTCGGCCTTACGCCCTGCACATCAGCTGACCGAACATATCGTTCAATGCCACTTCCTGGAAACCAGTGCTTGATAAACTCCTTGCTCTGCTCCTTGATCACCACGCGAATTTTTATGAATCCCGCAGCGCGCAAAATGTCCGCTATCTGCTCGGATGAGAGCGCCCCCGCCACGCAACCGGAATGCTTTTCGAGATCGTTTCGAAGCGTGTTGGGAATGGGCCGTACCGCCACAACATCGGAAATCGCCAGCCGCCCTCCGGGTTTCAGAACTCGAAATGCCTCACGGTATACTTGTTCCTTGTCAGGCGACAAGTTGATCACGCAATTGGAAAGGATGACGTCAATGCTGGAATCGGGCACCGGCAGGTGTTCGATTTCCCCGAGGCGGAACTCGACGTTCTTGAACCTTCCTTTTCTCGCATTCTCACGCGCCTTGGCCACCATTTCCGGCGTCATATCCACGCCGATGACCCGTCCAGTTGGTCCGACCTTTCGCGCCGCAAGAAAACAATCGAACCCACCCCCCGAACCAAGATCCAAAACCACTTCACCTTCCGTGAGAGCGGCAGTCGCTTGCGGGTTTCCACAACCCAGTCCCATGTCTGCTCCTTCCGGAACGGACTCCATATCCTCCCTCGAGTAGCCAAAACACGAGGTTGCGCAACCGCAACCGCTTTTGGCCGCCGCCGCAATCCGACCGTATCGTTCCCGAACAGCGCGCCGGATTTTTTCGTGATTTCGCGAAACGCCCATTACAAATTCTCCCTTTTCAGGATCTCTTGATTGTGGCGAACCGTCGGTTCGCGTCAAGAGAAACCCCCGCCTTCCCATCCGGAGTTAACCGGAAAGTCCCTTGACCCTGTTCAATTTGACCCCTCCAAGCGAAACACCTTTCTTTTCGTGCACACGAACAACCGGTCGAGGCGAGTGTCGGTTGTCTGAACTTCTGCACTCAGTTGGCGAGCGACTCGTTCAACGCTCTCCAGCAGTTTGCCGGCATCGTGTCGATGCTTGTAAATCTTGCAACCCGTGAAATTCAAGTCCGAAATCAGCACCTTGCCCCCGGGACGGCAGACGCGGAACATCTCTCGCACGGCGACAAGGGGGCGGGCGATATGATGCAGGGAATGGAATGCGAGAACTACATCAAACGTGTCGTCTCCAAACGGCAGTTTGGTCGCATCGGCTTTGCGTGCAAGAAACGCACCCATCAATCGTTTCGTTTTCGCATTTTCCCGCGCCTGATGGATCGCACGAGACGAACGGTCTATACCCGTGACGTCGAACCCCTTGCGGGCCAGGTAGAAGGCCATGCAGGCGCAGCCCCCCATTCCCACATCCAGCGCTTTGCCCGTTTTCAGCCCCGAGGCCTGGAGCAGGGTTTCGCGACCGGTGCTATCCTCAACCCTGACCATCATTCGTCTTCGGCTGTTGGGCCCTCGCACGTAATTTTTCCGCGATCAACCGCTTCGTTGCTTCTTTGTCCGGGAACGTAATCGCATGCTGATCGCAAAACACCATGCACTTGTCGCATAGCACCACGCAATTCATCGGTTGGACGATCTTCATTTTCCCGGCGGCTTCGTCCATTTCGTACACGCCGTTGGGGCAGACCTCCAGGCATTGGCCGCATCCGATGCATTTCTCCTCGTCAATGTTGGGCTTCCACGGAATCTCGTCGCGAGGAATCCCTAAATAAGTACGGGTGGTCATGAACCCTCTCCTAGGCTGTTTTCTTCTCCGTTTCTTCCTCCAGAGCGGCCTTGATTTTTTCAAACACGGTGTCCGTATCAAGCATCGCCATACTCACCGGTTTCCAGTGGGACTCGTCCATGGGAACTCCCGCCTTTTCAAACCCGTCCCGAAGCAATTTCTGCTGCTTCGTTTCCTTGCATGCAGGGGTCAGGAATAGAATGCCCTCCCCCAGGACGTTGGCCAAAAATCGCTCGCCGTCCGGTTCACACAGCCGAGGATGGAGGGCCATGAATTCAATCCGGTCGCCGAGTTCCAACCGAACGCGTTCGGCCAATTTCCAAAAGTCGATCTTCGTCATGCTCGGGCAGGCACCGCTGCAGGTGCAAAACAGGATCGCTTTCTTTTTTCCCGATTGTTGCGTCATTTTAGCATCCTTTCTGTATCGAGTTCGCTGCTTGGGTTTGGCTTTCGATTTGATTCTGTTTCCCGCGCAACCGAGGCCGGGATTTCACGGCCCCGTACGGTTACGCGCCGATTTTCTCTTTGAGAAGTGTCACGAGTTCCTCCAGGACAGGCGGCCCCATCGAGATCACTTCGCCGTTCACGGCAAAGATGGGGCAGGACTGAAAGCCGAAACTGTTCAGAAGTTTGAGGACGGCCATGTCACGCCCCAACTGCAACTTGCCGCCGGCTTCTTTCGAGACATTAATCCATTGCACGGAGACGCCGGGCAGATGATTCTCGATAGCGGTTTTATATTCCTGAAGTTCGGCCTCAGATTGTCCGACGGGTCCGCAACAGGTGGAATTAGGACCACATGGAAACGTCTGCGGCACGTAGTAAACAAGAACTGTTTTGTTGTTACTCATCCTTTTCCCCCTTTCTTACACGAGTAGATTGTATATCCAGCCTGCAATCACGCAACCGATAAAAGAGACTCCCACATATAAGACGAGGACACGCATGCGGAACACACCCGCCAGCATGGCGATGGAGGGCAGCGACAAACCGGGCCCTCCCAGCAGATAGGCCAGCGTCGCGCCGGGTCCCATCCCCTTGCTCATGAGCGCCATCGCGGTGGGCACTTCGACATAGGTGCAGACATAGGCCAGTAGCGCGATCGCGGCGGCGATCAAGACGCTGTTCAATGCCGTGCCGCCCACCCATTCCGTGATGAGATTCGTGGGTAGCAACACCTTGATTGCCCCCGCAATCATGACCGCCAAAACAAGATAACCGTTCAGTTGAAGGAACATACGAAGCCCGACGCGCCCCGTTTCCGCCAGCTTTTGTTTGAACGACAGAGAAGCGCCCGCGCCCGTAGGCAGGACAGCGCAAGCGCCGACATTTTGTATCCCCAACTCGCGGCCATTTCCTCCGTCGGCCAACTTCCAGAGACCGTTGACCCGTTCAGCCAGTCCCGCTTCTTCCAGAATAGCCAAATTGGCTTCCGCCCCCGGTCCCAGTTCCTCCCCGCGGATGCCCTCAGGTCGTTGGGCCGCCCGCAACCCGAAGCGGAAAGCAAACTGCTGATGTTCAGGGGAGAGCTTGGGGGTGATATAGATCTTCAGGAACTTCCGCGGATTGCGATGCCGGCGTTGCCACTGCGTGAGCACATGGCCCACGGCCAACGCGATGCCGAACGTGGCCACCGTTCGCGCAACCGCCATCGGCCACCCCAAGACGCCGGCCGTCATAAAAATGGTGGGGATATTCAGCATCGGTGCGGCAATGAGAAAGGCCATGGTCGGACCGAGCGGGATTCCGGCCTCAACCATGCCGGCGAGAACCGGTACAACACCGCAGGAACAGATCGGGATGACCGCACCCGCCCCCGTCGCCATCACGTTTGCCCGAAAGCCTCCATAGCCCATCTTGGCCTTGACCCGCTCCCAAGAAACGAACACGATGAGCGCGCCCGCGATGAGCATGCCGACAACCCAATATTGAAACAGCTCCACCAGCACGGCCGATCCCTTAAGGTAAATAAACCAGAGCACCTGAAGGAGATTCCAGGAGAGCGGGGTTGGAATGTCGGCCAGCCGAGCCTCCTCCCCCGTGATTCCAGGGGGTTGAAGCAGTCCGTAGAGGTACAGGCTCTTGAATGACAGTCCATGCCACGCCGCGTACAAAAGACCGCTCGCGTACATCACGACCACAATCGCCAAATATACCCACATCTTCGGCGAGGGTTGAAACCCTGTCGGCGGAGGCGTTTCCAAGGAAGGTTCCCTTTTGTCAGCGCTGATTGGATGGGTCGTTTTGCGCATCGCTATTTTTCTCCCTTCATGGTGTGCCTCATCCGTTCCATCATCGCCTGCATCCGGCCCGGGATGTCAGGATCAGACCTCATCGCCTGACACTTTGGCATCATGCGCTGCATAAGCGCCGGACGGCTCATCACCGTCCGACACACCTCCGGGAGAAACTCCCCCAGAAGCTCGGCCCGCTCCTCTGCAGTCAGTTTTCGAAGTTTTTCTCGAAGAGTCTTACTCGTCATGGCTCCTTCTCCTCGTTGCGTGGATCGAAAGCGCAGTCAAAGTCTCGCCGTGTTCGGGAATTCTGGCCCAGGGGGCGATCATGGGCTCATCGGCAGTCACAACCCGGACCGCATCCGACGGTCGACCGTCCCGCCGAACGGGAAGCCGTTGACACGTTGACCGCCCCAAAGACGCGAATTGTTCTCGTCGATCCGCAGCGCGGACATTTTGGGGGCGGAACCTTTGCGTATTCGGCGAGGGACCGCTGGATCTCGAAAGGATGCGCGCATTTCTGACAAACATACTCATAGGTGGGCATGTTACGTTCATCTCCTTTTTTACGACACGCTTTGACGCAGATCGTTCCCTTTCCATTTCGCCTATCATCGAAATAAAATATAGCGCCATTCGGAAATTCAACGCAAGAAAAAACAGTCCCTCTCGATCCTCTTCTCGCTACCCCTGAAACCCCCATCGTTTCTTACAACGGGGTCCCACGCCCCAAAATATTTCTTCGCCCCGGCTCTTCCAAAAGCCCCTATCGTGAGACCCCCTGTTGACGGTTCATGCTCTCCCCCTCACGGTCGCTCCCTCTTGATAGGTTACACGCCCAACAACCGCCTCATGCGCAAACCGCCCGCCCCTGCTCCTCTCCTCCGATTGCGCCCCGTCGAATCGGCATGCCAAAATGTCCCTAGGCCGACGTGTTCGCGCCCTTTCAAGCCTTCGAACCGGCCGCGCTCTTGCGAAACCGGCGTCTTCCCGCCAACGGCATGCTCACAACCAGACCGTCAGCAGCACAGGCGGAGCTTCCCACGCAGACTCCCATCTTTTATGACTTTTTCGGATTTGCTCGCAAACGCCGTCCGCAGGAGATCATGGCGTGAGTGGCCATGGTCAGCACGGGACGCCAAACTGGCGGAATGCGCGGCTCCGACTCGCCCTGGGTCAAACGCAACAAACCCGCCCTCATCTTCATCCGGTTGAGCTCGAAGGAGAGGAGCACATGATCGCCATCCCAAGCCAGAGGGAGGCTCGGCGAAGATCCATACCTCCGCCGCAGTGGGTTTTGTCTCGAATCGTCAAGCCGAGATTCTCGCGCTCCTCGCTGCGCTTCCCCCCACGCCACCCCGACCGCAAGAAACGCGGGAAGGTCTCCATCCGAAACGAACACAAAGGGACCTTCCCCTCAAACCGTTCGATCGAGGGACGTGTTGCGTTCATGGGCCCCCCCTTCCGGCACGGGACCAAACCAATGTTCCGTTCGAACGCAAATATTCACTAGCCAAAGCATGACCGGCACCTCGATCAACACCCCCACCACCGTCGCAAGCGCGGCGCCGGACGATAATCCAAACAGCATGGTCGCCGTGGCAATGGCCACTTCGAAATGATTCGAAGCGCCAATCATCGCGGCAGGCGCAGCGTCCCGATACGACATTTTCAACCATCGGGCCAGCCCGTATCCGATCCAGAAGATCAACATGGTTTGGATAAACAACGGAACCGCAATCCACAGAATCGTGAGCGGATTATCGAGTATGACGTCCCCCTTGAAACTAAAGAGCAATACCAACGTGGTCAGCAACGCGAGAATGGTAACGGGCGTCAGCAGATGGAGAAACCGCTCCTCAAACCACTTCTCCCCCTTTGCCGCCAGGATCCATTTGCGCGAGAAAAACCCGCAAATAAGGGGCAACGCCACATAGATCAAAATGGAGAGCAACAGCGCCTGCCAGGGAACCGGAAGTTTTCCAACCCCCAACAAAAACCCGCCCAGCACCCCATAGAGCAACAGCATGGTCAGGGAGTTAATCGCCACCATGACCAACGTCAACGCATCGTTCCCGCGCGCCAGATAGCCCCACACCAACACCATGGCCGTACACGGCGCGATGCCCAGCAGAATGCAGCCCGCAAAATAACTGCGCCAGAGCGGTACTCTGAGCATCTTGATGTATTCGACGCCCGGAAGCATCTCGGTCACTTCCACTCCCCCCAATGTGGGAACGACGGTCCCGGCGCCATGCCGCGCCCAGTACTCCAGATTCAAGCCGAAGGGCATCTTGACCAAATCCGTGGCCTCGTTCCCGATAAGTCCTCGAAACAACACCCCGAGGAAGACCAACGCGATGCCGTACATGGTGAACGGCTTGATACACCAGTTGACGAACAACGTGAGCCATACGCCTTTCCCAAGCCCTCCTGCCCGTATGACGGAAGCGAAATCAATCTTCACCATGATAGGATACATCATGAAGAACAGACAGATCGCGATGGGAATGGACACAACCGGAGCGCCGTTGACCACAATGGCCATTCCGTCCAGTGTTTTCGCCAAGCCCGGCGCCAGTTTCCCTAATATGATTCCTCCCACGATACAGAGCGCCACCCAAAGGGTTAAATAGCGCTCAAACACATTGGTCATTCGCCGTTCGTCGGCGGCGCTCACTGCCCGGTTCATGGTGTTCCTCGCTTCCCGATAATGCCTAATGGATCCGAATACTTTCCCCGAATGCTCGCGAAGGGGGCCCGGTTCGCGCGTTCGCCCATGCCCATTCCTTTCCTTCCTCGCATTCCGAAACTCTCTCTTAACCCTTTAAGCCCTTCGCAACAGGACGACTTCTCCTTCTGTTTCTCGCCTTCGCAAAGCACTCCCTTTCGACCCGTTTCATTTGAAGTTCCCCTTCCCCTGTTTCATTGTTGCGCCTTGCCGAACAATCGCTTACAGAGACACATACGGTCTTCTTCGCAGATGGTCTTTAACCGTTGCCGGTCCATACGAATCCCTTGGTCCTTCTCCAGTTCGGCGAAAATCACGTGGAGAATTTTCGAGAATCCCCGGCAACGGAAACGGTCCGTCAACCGGTAATGCATCCACCGGCCGTCTTTGCGGCTCTCCACCCATTGGGTCGACCGAAGGACCGTCAGATGTTTGGAAACGGTGGATGGCGCCAGCCCCAACAGCGCAATCAACTGGCATACGCACAGTTCCCCCTCACGCAAGGCGTAGAGGATCCGCAATCGGTTCCCATCCGCCAACGCCTTGAGGGCAACGATCGTTTCCCTTTTGAGGCCTTGATATTTCGTCATCCTCCTAAATATAGGCGGTTCGGAGCCGTTCCGTCAATCCCGTACTCTCCTAAGGCCGGATCCGCCGCGCCTTTTTTGCGGCGGATGTTCACCCAGCGCCACCCCGCCCACGAGGAGAAGGCTTGGGATCGAATATCCCCGCTGAAAACTGTCGCATAGCCGCCATGGCTCCCTTCTCCACCATGTGCCCAACCGCCATCGCGTCGCGTATCTCGTCGTCGGTCACTCCGAGCTGGCGGGCTTTTCGGACGTGATACTCCAAACAGGGCTGACAATGAGCCCCGATCGAAGCGCCCACTGCAATCAATTCCCTCGTCTTGTCATCCATCGGATCGCTCCTTCTTCCGGTCGTTGCCTTGCGTGCCCTTTTCCCTCTGCACCCTTTCGGCCCTACCACAATTTGATGGGCAATTCGTACACGTACAACAAGCTGTAATAAATTCCCGCAATGACAAAAAGGACGCCTGTTATGAGCCGGACCGCACGTTCGATCTGCGTCAGCCGGTTGAAGGCACTGCCCAATTGTTGCGATGCGAATGCGATCAGAAGGGCAAAAACGACGACGGGTGCAGCCGTGCCGAGGCCGTAAACCAGCGGAAGAATCACCCGGGATTGATTCGCGGCGCTCAAGGGGATCAGGACACCGAAAAACAACCCCGCGGAGACAGGACAGAAGGACAAGGCAAACAGTACGCCCAGCAGGGCCGCCCAACCCATGCCTCCTTTCGAGGCGCGCGTCTGAACACCCGCGCCGACCAGCGTGAAGGAGGCGGATGATCCAATCCATCCCAGCAGCAGCATGCCCACCAGAATCAGCACCGGACCCAATACTTGGTTCAGATAACGTTGCAGGAAAAGCGCGATTTCCCCGCTGGCCAGAAGGCCAGCCATGATCACAGCGCCCAAGACCAGATAGGCGACCGCCCGGCCTGCCGCGTACAAAAGGCCCGAGAGCAACACGACGCTCATTTTATCAATCTTGCGCGTGATGAAGCTGATCGCGGCGATATTCGTGGCGAGCGGACACGGACTGATGGAGGTCAAAATGCCAAACCAAAGGGCCGTAACGACGGTGAACCAACTCATCTCGCGCGCTCCTTCCCCATCCCCTCGAGACTCTGCCGAATGGCGCCTCGGACATAGTCGAAGTATTCCTCACGGTCCCGAATTTTTGTCCAGACCTCATCCAACCGCTGAAACTCTCTCTCTTCACCGCCGACTAGCCGAACCACGACAAGGGTACTGGACGACACGTTGTATTTTCGGGCAAATGCCAGGTCCCGCATGTAGTCAATTGTCCGGAACTCCAATCGACCGGCGGCCTGTTCAGCGCCAAACTCCTTTTCCAGCAATTCCCGGGCAAGCCATTCGATCCGTGTGCACTCGGGACAGCGGAAGGTCATGTGCGCGGCGTACACGATCACCTTGTCCGCCGCCTCACGCTCATGGACGGCAACCGCTGCCGCGCCCTGCGATGGGGGGGGCGCCGTTCGTCGCCCGGCGGCGAAACCGAGCGTCACCAGGACAAAGCCGAGCAGGAGACGGGAAACCCCGCTCTTTAATTGCTCCGTATGGATCATCAATCGCTCACTCCACTCTTGTTCAGCCATTCCTCAATCCGCTCTTTGGGCAGGTACCCCGTATGGGAATGCACTTCCTTTCCGTTCTTGTCGAAGAACACGAGGTGGGGGATGCCGCGGACCCTATAACGCGATGCCAGGAGCCGGTCCTTATTCACGTGAACAAAGACCACGTTGAGTCGCCCCTCATACTCGCGTTTGATCTCCTCGCGAATCGGCTCCATCATGTCACAGGGAACACAGCCTTTGGCCCCAAAGTTCACAAAGGTCGGCTTACCGCTTGACCGTGCCTTATCCACCGGGTTATCCATAGCCAGCGTGGCCTGTTCTTGAACCCATTGGGCAGATAGGACGATAGGAATCTCCTTTCCCAACTCCGCAAGGTGCGCTTCCACCGCCTCCTGCTGCTTCTGCTGGCGCAGATGCTCCCGAATCCGCGGTTTGATCTCCTTCAAGGGCATGGGACCCACCAGTCCCCGATTCTCGTTGTAAAACGTTTCGATCTCCGCGTCCGTGACGGCCACCCCACGTGTGACCTCCTCGAAATAGCGCTGCAGCAATCGGTCCTGGGGGATCGCGGCGTTTCCGAATCGTCGTTGAGCCAAGGCTGTCACTAGTTCCATCGTGGCCTTTTGCTCCAGAAGGAAGAAGGCATTCTTGCGCATGTCTGCGCGCAGTTCAGCGGGCACCGCGGCCAGTTCCCGCTGCAGGTCTTCCTCCGCAATGGAGACGCCTTCGGCCCACAACAGCATGGAGCCTGGCAGATCTGCCAGCCGGGCCAGGCGCAAGGCTCCGCCGGAAAGTGTGGGATAAACCTCGCTTAGGACCGGCGCATCTTCGGGTACGTTGGGCGCGGCAATCTTCTGCGCCTGGGACGGGGCGGTCGTCGCCCCTCCTTGAGCGGAAGGCGGGGCCAGTTCGTTTTTCGAAGCATCGGCCCGCGACGTTCCGGAACGTCCACAGCCGGCGAGAAAAAGTGCGATCGCCAGAATCATGGACCCGGAAACCGCGATGATTGATTGTTGCCGTCCCGCTCCTTGAGGGAGTCTTTTCAACATGCTTCGTCCTTTGTAAAAAATATCCTCATTTCCACTCTGCAGGTCCTCTCCTCTTCGATCCGCCATCCTTCCGCATCCCTGCCCGGGTACTGCCGAACCGGAAACGAGAAGAGTAAGGACATACTTTACCACAGAATCCCGAACAGGCTCAATTTCCGGCTGCCGCCATTTTTCATCCTCCCTTTACACGTCATTCCCTTTCCCCCTTTCCTTTTCCTTCAGTTTCTCCGCCACCGCGAGAGCCACACGGGCGATGGCCTCAGGCGCGGGAGGGGTCTGCCCTTTTCCCATTCCCAAGTCTGCAAGCTGCACGTGTTCAAACGACTGAAAACCGGCCTGCTCCAGGGTTTTCCGCGCGCAATTCAGCGGGCAACCATCCAAGGCCAAAATACACGCTGCCGATTGGGTCGTCGCCAGAATGCCGGAAACGCGCCCTCCGATTCCAGCGGTGCAATACATCTTTCCCACCCCCTCCCGGGTCAGTTTTCGCGCCGCTTGGTCCGTAATCGCTCCCACATCCGAGGCGCCTGAACAGGCAAAGATCAACTTCGGGGCCCCGCCGCATGCACATGAAGATTGGTTGTTCATTACTGCTCTCCATTTGTTGTTTTGCCGCCGCCCCCATTTCCCTGCGCATGCGATGAGAAACTGCGCATGGAAAGTGGGTTGAGGAGGTTTGTCATTATAACGCAATTCCGTAGGGTTTGTTCACCAGCAATAGTCCATTGACCAAAATCGCTTCAACTTGTCGGGCATCGCCGGCGGCCACGGCCAGGGCCAGTCGATCCATTGCGCTCGAAAGTTCCTCAACGGCCGCCGTATAGGCTGCCGCTCGGGGGTCCTCCTGCGGGAAAGGCGGGGGTGCCAGAAGGACGGCATCGCGTTTCTGCAACAGATTGGCCATTCGAGCCCGTACCCCGGGAAGTCCTTGGGTTTTCAAAACGGCCTGGGCCGTCCGGATATCCGCCCGCAAGTGAAAGAGCTTGTCGATTGCGTAATTCAGCCCGTTTTGCTCGTGCATCTGAACGAACAGGCCGCAGCCGAAACCGCAGGCCAGAAAAGAGCGCCGGGCATCTCCGGCGGCCAGCGCCTTTTCCATGTCTTCGAGCGCATGGGCGAAATCGCGCAGCCGCGCGGGGAACATTTTGTCCTTCGCGTATTCCGAGGGGGGGTTGGCCGCATATTTCAACTCGAGCTCCGCCCACCGTTTGCGGGCTTCCGCCAACAATCGAAGCCCTTCCGTCGCCTGTTCCTTGTCCATTTCAGGCATGGCCCCAAGTGTTTGCGCGATGGCGCAGTAGGCGCGCACCATCCGCCGACAAATCGCCACTTCCTCATCGAATGCGGAAAGCAACGGGGGCATGAGCGTCTTCTCCTCCGCCCACCCTGAAGCGGCCAGACCCGCCATCCACGCCGTATAGACCACCACACCGATCCGTTTCATGGAACCTCTCCCCCATTCGCGTCGTTCTGTTGTTGGGTTTGATCGCAAGTTCTGTTCTTTTCGCCCCCATTGAGAATGTCGCCATAACCTTCTGCCTGGGACGGTTCCTCCTCACCGCAGCCCAATTCGGTTCCCGATCCGATCAATTGGCATGTTCCGCAGCCGACCCATTCGGGCTCCACCGTGCTGTGCGCAATAGCCCATCGGCTGCGCAATGCCTCTCGAACCTGATGAAGAACGCCGTCGAGCCGGGACAACGGTTCGTCCCGACCTAATCGCAAATGAGCAGTCAGAATCCGTTGATTGGGACGCACCTCCCAGACATGCACATGATGCAGAACGCTTCCGGGCACGAGCTGCTGCACATCGGCTTGCAAGGCTTCCAGATCGAGTCCGGCCGGTGTTCCCTCCAACAGGACCCGCGTGGCATTGCGCAACAAACGCCAGCCGCTGAAAAGAACCAGGAGCACGACCAGAATCGAGACCAGCGGGTCCAGGCAGGGGCCGAACCGCCACGAGGAAAGCAAGGCCGCACCCACCACAGCGGCAGAAGACAGCGTATCCTGAATGAGGTGCAGCATGGCCGCCTGAAGATTCAGGTCGCTGTGCCCGTGCCCTTTCAGCAACAGCACCGAGAAGAGATTAGCCGCAAGCCCGATCGCCGCAACTGTCAACATTACGCCGGAAAGAATCGGCTTCGGATGGATCAGCCGGATCGCCGCCGATCGGATAATCAACGTGCCCACGACCAGGATTGCGGCGCTGTTGAACCATGCGGCCATGACCTCAACGCGGCCCAGACCATACGTGTGGCGGGGTGAGGGCGGGCGCTGACCCAGTCGTCTGGCCACAAACGCGATGATCAGGGCCACCACATCGCTGAAGTTATGCATGGCGTCGGACAGCAAGGCCAGACTGCTCGAGACGAGCCCGCCCGCCACTTCGGCCGCAACGATCAGCCCGTTGAGTGCGATTGCAGCACCCAGTCGGAATTCGACGGAATGAAACGAGCGGCTCGGAGGAGTCTTTCGGACCATGGCGTATGGTTTCATCGCCTTCATCGGTGATGGCCAGGTTTGGACCGGATTACCACGGCGTATGCAGCCGGAAGGAAGAAAAGCGTCAACAAAAGCGAATAAAGAAGCCCACCGATCACGGCGATGGCCATGGGCTGGAGCATGTCGCCTCCTTCGCCCATGTTTAACGCGAGCGGCAGGAGGCCAAGCACCGTCGTTAGCTGCGTAATCAAGATCGGCCGTAACCGAATGGGCGCCGCGCTCTTCGCTGCGTCAAGAGGCTTCTGTCCTTCCCGACGGTATTCTTCGGCCAGCGTGAGGAGAACAACCCCTTGGGAGGCAATGCCGCCCATCATGACCACGAGGCCAATCATCACGGTCACCCCAATGGGGATTTTAAACAGATACAGCGCTCCCAAAGCACCTGTCAACGCAAAGGGGATGTTCACGATCGCCAGAAGAGGAAGCACAAACGAATCGAACTGGATGGCAAGCACGATATAGGCAAAGAGAACGGCAAACCCCAAGATCATGGACATCGTCCGTCGGTTTTCCGCCATCATCTGGGCCTGTCCACCCATGGCAACGCTGACGCCCGGCGGCCGTTGGAGCGAGGCAACGGCCGCCTCCGCCCGACGGACTGCCTCTCCCACGCTCACTCCTGACGAATCGGCCCGCACAATGACCTGCTTGATCTGATTTTCCCGCGCGATCTCCACCGGCCCAACCGCCCGTCGCACTTCCGCAACGTCCCGCACCCGAATGGTCCGACCCTCCCGAGATTCAAGCACGAGGTTTTCCACGTCATCCTTGGAGGTCAACGCCGGCTCCGGAACTCTCACGCGGATATCGTAGTATTCCCCTCGATCGCGATAGGAAGTCGAAACAATCCCTCCCACCAAACCTCGAAGCAGGGAGGCCGCTTTCCCCACCGGAATTCCCAACGCCGAGGCGCGGACCCGATCCACGTAAACCCGGTACTCGGGTTTTGTCATATCCATTGAGAGGTTGACCCCACTCAGTCCAGGGGTCTCGCTGAGTTTCGCGGCCACTTGCTTGGCAAACTCGTAGATCGGCAGAATTTCCGAACCCTGGATTTTCACTTCGACATCCTGAACGCCGATCTGACGAATGCCCTTGATCTTCATTTGCATCACCGGCATCCGAGCGCCGGGCGCCATGGCCTTTTTGACCATGGGCTTGATCTTTTCCACAAAATCCGCCGTATGGATCGTCCGCTTGCTCTTCGGAACCAGTTGAATGTCGACTTCTCCTTCTTCCGCAATCTCGTAGGTTGCAAGCCCCCACACACGACCGCCCGCCAGGGTGAAAATGCTCTCGATTTCCGGCAATCCTTTGAGCTGTTCCTCCACCCCAGCCAGAATGCGGTCGGTCTCTCCCACCGCAGTTCCGGCCGGCATCTTGAGTTTCACCATCACCCGCCCGTCGTCCACTTTGGGAAGAAACTCAGAACCCATCTGCTTGGCCAGCCAAAATCCGCCAATAAACAGACCCGTAAATATGATCAGCAGGAACCCCCGCCCCTTCAGTGCGCCCCCCAGCAAGAACGCATAGCCAGAGGCCATTCGGTCCATCCATAAATCAAAGGCGGCGCCTACACCGCGCATGCGGCCTTTCGGCTGAGCCCGCGCCACCAGCAGGTCGGTCAGGAAGGGAGTGAGGGTCAGAGCGATCAAAAGGGAAAGAACCACAATAAACGCAATCACCAGCACCAACTCCTTGAAGAGCAGGGACGCAAGCCCAGGGACGATTAGAAAGGGCAGAAAAATACCGAGAAAAGTCAGGGTGGCCGCCAGGATTGCCGGGCCGACCTCCGATGTCCCCTTGAGAACCACGTGGGCGGTGCCCCGGTGCCGCAAGGAGTCTTCCTGATGTTTCAGACGCGTAATGTTTTCCAATACCACCGTGGAATTGTCGAGGATCACCCCCAGCGCCACCACGAGTCCACCCAAGGAAAAAAGATTCAACGAAAAGCCGGCGACGTACATAAGGAAAAAATTGGCCAGAAGAGTCACCGGCAAAGCCACAAGCATGACCGCAACCTGCCGCCAATGCCCAAGAAATAGATAAATCACGAGAACAACCAGAATCGCAGAAAGAATGGCCGAATCCCGCACGCTCCGAATGGCGCCCATGACGTAGTCGCCCTGATTCTCGACAACGCCAAACTCGATGTCCGCGGGAATTTCGGTACGCAGGGCGGCCAGTTTGTCCTTGACGCCCTGGGCCACGCGGACCGTGTTCGCTTCGGCCTGCTTGAGCACGTTGACCTTCACACACGGCTTGCCATTGAATCGGGTGATCACGCGCATTTCCTGGTGGGAGTCCTCGACCGAAGCCACATCGCGCACATACACGAGCTCACCGTTCTTGCCGCGGGCGATGGCCGTGTTGCGTATTTCGTCGAGATTCGCGAACTCACCCATCGTACGCACGATCATTTCCCGGGTTTCCACCGTTACCCGGCCGGCAAATATCTGCCGATTTTCGTCCCGCAATACGGCCGCGACTTTCTCCGGCGAAAGGCCATAGGCATCCAGCCGTTCGGGATCGAGATGGACCCGAATCTCTCGCTTCAGTCCCCCGACCACTTCGGCGCCGGCCGTTCCGGGCACCGCGCTCAGGCGATCCACAAGCCAATTGTCCGCCCAATCCCGCAGCCATACGAGACTCCGCTGGCCAGACGCGAGTGCGACCTCCAACACGGGCAACTGAGACGGGTCCGCTTTGATGACCACGGGAGGATCAATGTCGTTGGGCAACAGGCGCGTGACGCGACCCATAATCGCCATCACGTCCGTATAGGCCACGTCGATATTTGCGCCGTATCGAAAATTCACCAGCAGAGTGTACATCCCCTCGATGCAGGAAGAATCGAGGTAATCGAGGTTGTCCACGGTGGCCATGGCCCGTTCGATCGGATCGGCGATACTGGTTTCAATTTCTTCCGGGGTGGCGCCGCGCCACCAGATGTGGATTTTCACCATGGGATAGGTGATATCCGGCAGGTAGTCCACATCGAGTTGGGGCAGGGCAAACAACCCCAAGGCGATGACGGCGACCGTCAGCACCGTCATCGCGACCTTGCGTCGAACGCTGATTTCCGTAAGTCTCATGAGGCCGGATCGCCTTTCCCCCTCAGCGGCTCGGCGGAGCCGCGAACGGGCACCGTGCCCGTTGCGCTTCCGGACCCACCGCCTTCTGGTTTTTTCAGCCCCATGACTTGAACCGTCGCCCCATCTTTGAGCGTTTCGTTGCCCCGGCTAATCACCATCTCTTCCGCCTGAATTCCACTTTCAATGGCCACCGTCTCGCCGGCCTCCATGGCCACCTTCACTTTGCGCCGGACGGCTTTATCCCCCTCCAAGATGAACGAAACAGACTCTCCGTTCGGCAACACGAGCAACGCGCTGGCCGGTACCGTTACCGCATCGGGCAGCGTCTGGACCGTCACGTCCACGCGGGCAAACATACCGCTCAGGAGCTTCACGTCGTCTTCCACAACTGCTTCGGCCGTCAGGGTGCGCGTTGTCCTTTCCAACTCGGGGTACAAGCGGATGAGTCGGCCGTTGAAACGCCGGTTCGGATAGGCGTCTAACGTCACGCGAACCGGCTGATTGGTTTGGAGAGCAAGTGCTTGTCGTTCCGGAACGGACATCCGAATCACTAGACTGGCGGGTTCGATCATCTCCACCAACGGCGCACGGGGAGCAACGAAATTTCCTTCGGCGACCCAGACCTTCGATACTACGCCGTCCCATGGCGCCGCGATTTCGTAATCGCTTGCTCCAGTCTCCATAGCCGCAACGTTTGCTTCGGCACGCTTCACGTTGGCCCGCGCCACCTCCAGTTGCTCGCTCGGCAGGAATCCGCTTTTGACGAGTCGCTCGACACGCTGGAATTCTGTTTCCTGCCGCCGGAACTCCTCGCGCGCCGCTTCGAGCCCCGTTTCCGCGATCCGACTGCGGCCGACTTTCACCAGGATCTGACCCTTCCGGACCGAATCGCCCTCGCGCACGGTACACGCCGCGATCGGTCCCTCCGCAGGCGAAGCCATTCGCGCGACTTTGACCGGCTCCACGGACCCCGTAAAGGTCGCCGTTTTCGACAGTTCTCGCCGCTCCGCTTTTGCGATCTGGACCAAAGGCATCGGCTTCGGGGCGTTCCCGCCACCCTCGGCACGTTCTCGACCGCACCCCGCCGCAAAGGGAAGGAGAAGCACGCTCGGAAGAACAGAAACGGGAAACAATAGACTCGGCCGTTTTTTACTCATGGTCCCATCGCTCCAATCGCGAGTTTTCGCCGGGCTTCCGCCACAGCCGAATCGGCCAAAGCCCGGGCATGACGGGTCTCAGCCGAAACCAGGGCCGTCTGGGCATCCAACACATCGGTCATCGTGCCTTTGCCCAGTTCATATTTCTCCTTCGTGATCCGAAAACTCTCCTGCGCCTGGACGATGGCCTGTTCGGCCGTTTTGATCCGCTCGCGCGCGGCGGCAAGTTCCGACAAGGCCGTCTCCAATTCAAAGCGAATTTGCAATTCAATCTTCCTCAAGCGTTCCTGCGCGCCGCGCAGGCGGGCTTGTTGTTCCGCCACCTTCGCCTGCGTCAATCCACCATCCAACAAAGGGAATTCTACCATCAGCCCAACACGCCCGACGTCGGCTAGCGCTTCCGTCCCGGGCGGCCGCTCGGTCGGACTAGGCATCCATCGAGCGCCGTATGAGGCTTGGAGGGAAACGGTCGGACGAAACCCAGCCCGCGCCGCGCGGATAGCGGCGTCGGCAGCGAAAACCGCCGCTTGGGCCGCCTGATAATCGGATCGGAGGCTCAAGGCCTTTTCCAGGCATTCCGACACCGCCATGCAAGGCGGCGATTCCTCCAGGTCCAGGGTTCCCTCTGCCTCCGGAGCCTCGGCATCGTCCAGCCCCAGTAACACGGCCCACGCGCGCTGTTGAACAGTGCGGAGGTTTCGTTGCCGGACCTGAAGTTCGTAAAGCTCAGCCCGCCGCACATTCGCCCGTAACAGGTCCACTCGCGCCGCTTTCCCAACATCTACCAACGCTTGAATGTTTCTCGCCTGCTCTTCCATCGCGGCCACGGCT
This sequence comes from uncultured bacterium, assembly GCA_938038445.1. Lineage (GTDB taxonomy): Bacteria > Verrucomicrobiota > Kiritimatiellia > CAIKKV01 > CAIKKV01 > CALHRZ01. The sequence continues at coordinate 37,538 of CALHRZ010000023.1, forward strand.
GCCTCGAGCGACCGCAATACCTCTTGTTGCGCCAAAAGCTCAAAAAACTGGGCGATCACCTGAAAAGCCAGAAATTCTCGCGCCCGACTCCACTGCGCCTGGGCAGCCGTCTGGTTCCACCTCGCCACTTCGATCTCGCCGGAGATGCGCCCCCCCGTGTACAAGGGGTAGGTTGCCACGAGTTCTGCGCCCACCGTCTGGGAACCAAACGCGCCAGGTTCTCCGTTACGCGTTGCGGGAAACAGCCGTTGATCCTCGGACCAGAAATCCGCTGCCCCCCGAACCTTAATCGTAGGCCATCCGCCCGCCTGCGCGGCCCGTAGGCGGGAATCGGATTCCTCCAGGCGGCTTTGCGCTTCGATCATGTCGGGATTACGCTCAAGGGCGATGGCCAGTGCTTGCTCCAAGGAAAGGCGGCGGCTTTCGGCGGCGGCTGGAAAAACTTCTAAAGCCGCTGCCAGCCCGACAAGGGGAAGCCGCCTACGGATGAAATCCCATTTCATACCCACCACTCCCCATTTCCGGGCGCGATCATCGTTTCGCCCTGCCCTCGGGCAATACCTCGTCCCGCCTGAGGATACCGCCCACCCCTCCCTTGGGCTCTGCATCTCCGCCCTCTGAATGGGATCGGCCATCGAAGGGAGCCCCGGGTTGGACCGGATCCGATATCCACAGATGATGGGCTTCGCCTTTTGTCCATTCATAAAAGTTAAAATTATAAAGATTGGTGCACAAAAATGCAACAAGAATTCCTCGGATAACCCCACAGGAAATTCCCGTCAAACCATCGGGATTGAGCCTGTCCCGTTCCGTTCCCATTGCGCGCCGGCAGCCGCCCTTTTTCTTCGAGCGATTAACGCTGGGAGTTCGCTTTTAAAGGCCAAATTCGAGCACCGTCCAACTCGCCGGCGGAAGTTCGATCTCTTCCGTGAACGGAAACGAATGGGTCCTTACCCCCACCCGATCGGGAGCGTCGAGTGCATTGACCGCCGCGAGATCCTCCCCGCCGGTCAGACGATGCAAGCGGAGGGGAGAATCGGTCGCCGGTGCAATTCCCCGAAACCGGAACCGGACCCGAACCGGTTGCTGTTCGAGCCTCTGAACAATTGAAACCGCCAAACAACCCCGCGCGCGGTCCAGGCTGGCCAGCACATCGAGCGCCGGCACCTCTCGATAATGAATTAAGGTCGGCCGATTCTCCTTCTGCGCCTGATCGGGATCTACGGTACCGCAGAAAAACCGCTCATGTTTCCCGCAAAAGGTCGGTCCATCGCAGGTCGTCGTAATCACCTGCCCGCGATGAACCTCGCGCATCAGCCGGGCAGGGTAAAAAATCGTTTGCCGGACCGCGCGATTCCGATCGGTAAAAACCAGCCCAAGGGTATTCGTGAACAGGGCGATGTTCGACAGCCCGATCCATCGGACGTTGCGAAGAACGGTATGAAAAAGGGAGGCCACGGTCAGCGCGTCGGTGTAGGTGTACCGTTCTTCCAAATCCTCGGTTGCGCCGTGGGAGGATCGGTACCAGACGTTCCATTCATCCAACGCGATGAGGGGAGGATCTTTTCGCGAAAGGCAGCCGTCCATCGCTTCCTGGATGTTGACCCGTAACTGCTGAATCATTTCCTCCATTACGAAGGCAGCGCATAGACTGTCCGCAAATCCAGGGCGGCCGAAATAGTTGTGCACCGCGATCAGATCCACCTGGTCGATGAGTCCTTTCAAGACGGTCCGATCCCACTCGGGATTCGGCCGGCCGAGACCGCAGACCGCAACCCGGATTTCAGGATCTACGAGTTTCATCTGGCGAATCGCTTCCCGGCACCAGGCCGTGTATTCCGTGGCCGTTTTCTGTCCCGGCTGCCAATCGCCGTAAATCTCATTGCCCAGGCTGAAAAGCCGTACGCCATAGGGTTCCCGCCGGCCGTGAGCGCGACGAAGATCGGCATACCGAGTGGACGTCTCGGCATTGAGGTATTCCACGAGATTGGCCGCGTCCTCCGGGCTCTGGGTATGCGCGTTGACGGTGTAGTAAAGTTCGGCTCCCACTTCCTGGCAAAGGGCATGGACTTCCGGGATGCCGAAGGCCGTGGATTGCGGAACGCGGAATCGGCGAAAAAGACGAGCCGACGGCCGCTGGGGCCTTGGACCGACAAGATCTTGCCAGTCAAAGTAAGCGGCCGCACAGCCGCCGGGGTATCGAAGGTGCGTCGGGTTCAGTTCCCGAAGCATCGCCACCACGTCGGTCCGGAGGCCATCGGGTCGCGCCAGGGGACTTTCAGGATCGACCAGTCCACCATAAACACAACGGCCGGCCAGCTCGAGGAACTGGCCGAAGAGAGGGCCGCGAATCTCGCCCAACAATTGGCGGCCGTAGAGGGTGATTTCCGCCGTTTCCATTACATGCCGTCCTTTACCCTTGGCGGATCGCGCGACGAATCGCACGGATATGATCGGGCCCGGTCCCGCAACAACCGCCGATGATCGAGACGCCGGCTTCCACCAGACGGACTGCAAATTGGGCGGTCTCTTCCGGTTTTTCCTTGAAAATCGTACGACCGTTTTCCAGCGTGGGCATGCCGGCGTTGGGCATGGCGATAAGAGGGAGGGCACCTGCCGTAGCTCTCTTCATTCGGCGGATGACTTCGACCATATCCCGACCGCCCGTTCCGCAATTGGCGCCGACAATATGCGCGCCCGCTGCCAGTGCGGCCTCCACTGCCTGCTCGGGAGTGACGCCCATCATGGTGGCATATCCGCCGGACGGTTGGGGGTCGAAGGTAAAACTGGCCATGACCGTCAAGGCGGTACAGGTCCGCGCGGCGCGGATCGCGATGGCGGCCTCTTCCACGGCGGTCATGGTTTCCACGATCACCGCGTCGGCGCCCCCGGCTTCAAGGGCCTGAACCTGTTCAAGAAAAGCGGCAAAAAAGGACTCCTCCGTTTCCTCGCCCAGCGGTTCCAAGAATGCGCCCGTGGGACCCACGCTGCCCAATACGTATTGGCGGCCATCGGCGACCTCTCGAGCCAGGCGGGCGGCAGCCCGGTTGATTTCGGCCACGCGATCGTCGAGCCCATAATGGCGCAACTTGTATCGCGTGCCGCCGAAGCTGTTGCATTCGACGATATCGCTGCCCACTTCGGCATAGGCGCGATGAATGGCCAAAACGTCCTCGGGATGGGTTGCGCACCACAATTCAGGACATTCGCCCGGGGTCAGCCCCCGGGACTGGAGTTGCGTGCCCATCGCGCCGTCGGCAATCAGAATTTCGCCTTCGCGGATTCGATCCAAGAGTGCTTTCATACGCAAGGATTTAACTTCATTTGGACGGCCGCATGCAATGGAATTCTTGCGTTGGGGCTCCGGTTGGACGCAACCGAAAAAGTGGGCATTTTATCGGAGTCCAAATTACAACCGTTCCGACAAGAAGAGGAGAAGCGCATGGAAAGAAGCAAATGGATGGGGGGGAGGAAAATTAAATGGTTTTCATCGCGATCAGTCTGGGCACAGGGCGCGTCCATCTTGAGGACAATCGGTCGGGCCGTACCGAGGCGACCGTCCGCGTGGAAACGTGGGTCCAAAGCGACCGGAGTTTGTGGGATGGGGCGATCCTGCCGCCGCATCCCGCTGGTCAGCCGAAAATCACGCTTCTAAGCATGACGATTCCACCGGGGGTTCGGCTCGAGTCGCATCTGCATCCGGTGCTCAACGCGGGCGTTCTGCTGAGTGGAGCGCTAACCGTCGTGACGGAGGAAAGCGGCACCCTCCCTCTTCGCCCAGGGGATGCGCTGGTGGAAGTCGTCCACACCTGGCATTACGGAATCAACGAAGGCAAAACTTCCGCTGAACTCGTCGTCTTCAATGCGGAAGCGAACGGCATTCCCCTTTCTATTCGGCGGGAGAGTTCGCCATAAGCCTTGGCCCTTCCCCACGCCTCATGCTCACACCGACTTGTCAATCGCTTCAAAACGGATTAAGGTTCTTTCCGTGAACGCGCCTTCCCAACCTCTCGATTCTTCGATCGAAACGCAACTGTCACGCGACGCGGTAACCGTTTGGAAAAAAACCGGCCGCAACATGCGGCGTCGGCTTCTTTCCGGACTTCTGGTGCTGGTTCCTTTGGGGATTACAATTTTTACCATCCGCTTTCTGATCCAATTTTTCGCCATTTTCATTATTCCCATGGAGCAGATTCTGCCCCGGGAAACTCCTGAATGGCAACGGAACCTTTTTGCTCTTCTGCTTTTCGGATTGGTTGTCTATTTCATCGGGTTCGTCACGCAACATGTATTCGGGCGACGGTTGATCGCATGGTTCGAGTCGCTTCTTTTGCAAATCCCCGGGATCAAGTTGATTTATTCCGCCAGCAAGCAGATCGTGGAAAGTATCGCGTCCGACCGGCAGACGGCTTTTGAAAAGGTCGTGGTCTTCGAGTGTTTTTATCCCGGCTACAAGGCCTTGGGCTTCCAGACCGGCACCTCGCAGGATTCCACGGGAAGGACGTTTTGTCACATCTTTCTTCCTACCTCTCCCAATCCCACATCGGGGTATCTTCTTCTGGTGCCGGCGGAAAATGTTCAAGTGGCTCAGATGAGCGTAGAGGAGGCCTTTAAATTGATCGTCTCGGCCGGCATGCTGCCGCCTCCTTCTGCCTTCCTTCCCCCTCCCATTTCCTCATCCCGGATGGGAAGTCCCGTTCCTTAGGAATAGGGAATATTCACTTCCTTTCCACGCCGGCGGCCTCGGCGTCCTTCTGCATTCGGCGGATTTCATCTTCCCGTTCCGCCACGGCGTGCCGATCGCGCGCAAACTGTTCGGATTCGAAATAGCCGTCGGGTGGGATCCAGACGGTGCGGAATCCCACGTGGTAATACGTCTCGTCAGGTTTCAAACCGAATCGTTTGGCTGCATAGAAACTCACCCATCCGTGGTACCAGGAACCGCCGCGCAGAACGACCATCTGCTCGGCATAAGCTTTCATTTTTTCTCCTTCCGGGTTCCCGGGGTAAGGCAACATCCGGTCGGAGGTCCATTCGTACTGATTGCCCAGCATATCGAACGCTCCATAAGGGGATGCGCCCAAGGCATACCGGCCGATCCACGTGTAAAGGGCGGCAGCAACGCCATCGGAACCCTTGTAGCGTCCGGTCCCAAAGTGGCCATGTTGGGGCGTCGGGGGCTCATGACCCCAAGGGTAAAACCGGCCGTCGGTTCCGCGAGCCGCTTTTTCCCATTGGGCTTCAGTCGGGAGAGCTTTACCCGCCCATTTTGCATAGCGTTTGGCCTCATTCCAGGAGATTCCACCCGCCGGAAAGAGCCGAGCATGGGGGACGCCAAACCAGCGGACAGTTTCGGCCGGTCCTGTATGACCTCCACTGGCCTCAAGGAAATTTTGCCATTGTTCGACAGTGACTTCATAGCGATCAATGAAGAAACCGGGCAAAAAGAGAGAATGCCGAGGAAACGCTTCATGAATCCAAAGCGATTCGAAGCGTTGACCCAGATCGGCGGCAATACGGCGGCCTTCTTCCTCACTCACACCCATGATGAACTCGCCGCTTGGCACATAGACCATGAGGGCGCGATCCACCGGATGGACAATAGGAGTGCCGGGCGGAGGTTCCGCCGCAATGGAGCTATTCAGAGCGGCGGCCCCATAAAAGGCCGCAAAGAGGAGAACGATGATGGTTTCTGAACAGATCTTACATGAACGAATCGGTTTCATACTGTTTTTCGATTTCTCAACTCCATGAGACGACGGCTGTGTTCAGGCAAAAGAGGTTTGAGTTTCGCCCCGTCGAGCAGAATGATTTTGGCCGTCATTTCAAAGAAAACGGCTCGTTGAATCATTTCATCAAACGTATCGCCAAAGGTGACCAGTCCATGATTTTGAAGGAGAATGAGCGCATGGGAACGCGCGGATTCCGAGACGGCATGCGCCAATTCGGGGGAGCCTGGCATATGAAAAGGAACCCAACCAACGGCCCCGATATAGAAGGGCACTTCGGGAGTCACATTGAAATTGAGGGTGTGGAGATCGGACCGACAGGTTATGGCCGTTGCAAATGGGCTTTGGAAATGGAGAACGGTTTTCGCGTCAAAACGGACTTTCATAATTCCGGTATGAAAACCGATTTCTACAGATGGATTTGGACCGTCCACCGCCTGGCCATCCGATAAGCGGCAAAGGGTAAGATCGGAGGGTTGAAGTCGTTCAAGCCAGGCGCGACTGGATTTGATGAGGAGGTACTCTTCATCGAGACGCACGGAGAGGTTTCCGCTACTGCATTCGACGAGATTTCGGCGGCTGATCTCGTGTGCGGTTTCGATGAAATCGCTCACGAGTTGTTTGGGGAGACTGGAAACGGTTGGATTCACGAAGACTCTTTCCTTTGTTGTTTTTCGCGTCGGATTAGAATGGATAGGATCGCAACATCGGCAGGAGTTATCCCTGGAATTCGGGAAGCGTGCCCGAGGTTCTCAGGACGTATACGCTTTAGCTTCTCGCGGGATTCATAACGCAAGGAGATGGCACGATCGTAGTCAAAATCAATAGGAATCGTTTCGTTTTCAATTTTTTTAAGTTTATGAACCTGATCCGCTTCTCGGGCAATATATCCTTCGTAGCGAATTCGGGTTTCCGCTTCTCGGCGAACTTCCTCCGGAATATTCGAGCCAACCCGTTGCATGATTAGGTTCCACACATCAACACAACGTTTTATATATAAATCAAATGCGGTTCCGTCATGGGCTTTTTCCTTTTTAATCAACTCAATCAGCCTTCCTATTACACGTTCCGCTTCTTCTATTTCCGAAATTCTGGCTTCGGACACTATCCCTATTTCTTTTGCCTTTTCGAGGAGTCGATAGGGTGCGTTGTCTTGCCTGAGGATAAGACGATTTTCGGCTCGGGATGTAAACATCCTGTAGGGTTCATCCGTCCCTTTCGTTACAAGATCATCAATCATTACGCCAAGGTATGCTTCCTCTCTTCTGAAAATAACAGGACGCAACCCCAATATTTTGCGTGCTGCATTGACACCAGCCGCAAAACCCTGTGCGGCAGCTTCCTCATAACCTGTCGTCCCATTAATCTGTCCAGCAAAATAAAGTCCCTCAATCTTTTTCGATTCCAACGTGTGAAAAAGTTGTGTTGGATCTGAGAAATCGTACTCGATCGCATATCCGTACTGAAGAAACTTGGCCTCTTCCAGTCCTGGAATTGACCGAATCATTTTTTCCTGAACTTCTTCCGGAAGACTGTTAGAGGTACCATTAGGATAGATTTCATCAACCTCACGTCCCTCCGGTTCAATAAAAACATGGTGGGTGGACTTATTTGGAAATTTCACAATCTTATCTTCGATGGAAGGACAATAACGGACCCCCGTTCCGGTGATCATCCCGCCGTACAAGGCGCTCTCCTCCAAATGCTGTCTTATGATCTCGTGCGTTTCTTCTGTGGTATGCGTCAGATAACACGGATGTTGAGCCTCATTAAGGGGCCATGGCCTCAGTGGAGTTGGCAAAAAATGTTCCACGTGGAACATTCGTCTCGCGTGTTCCACGTAGAACATTTCCCATTCTCGTTTGGCTTGGGACGAGAAAAATGGCGGTGGAGTATCACCTGGTTGTATGACCATGCGCTGATATTGAATCCTGTTTTTATGAAGCCTGGGGGGCGTTCCTGTTTTGAGACGTCCCATGCGAAAACCGATCGCTTTGAGCTGATTGGTGAGAGAACAACTTGGAGGCTCCCCGATGCGACCGCCCGGAACGGCGCGTTTGCCGAAATAGAGAGTTCCGTTGAGAAATGTGCCTGTTGCTAAAATTACGGCACGGGAAGATATGCTTTCGGCCTTTGTTAGGATGACTCCCATTAATTTACCATTACGTATATCAAGAGCAGTCGCTTCTGCTTCAATAAGATGAAGATTTTCTGTGTGGGTCACGACCCATTCCATCCGGTGGGAAAATGCTTTCTTATCGCACTGGGCGCGGTTGGAGCGAACAGCGGGCCCTTTCTTCGTATTAAGAACTCGGAATTGAATGCCCGTATAATCGGTATTACGCGCGATTTCTCCACCCAAGGCATCAAGTTCGAAAATAAGATGTGATTTCGCAATCCCTCCTACAGAAGGATTGCAGGACATACGACTAATCGCATCTTTCTTTAGGGTTACCAAAGCAGTCTTAAGGCCAAGACGGGCGGAAGCCAGAGCAGCTTCGCATCCAGCGTGACCGGCTCCTACCACAATGACGTCGTAAGCAGATAAGGAAGTGTTCATTTCCCAACACAAAACCGACTGAAGACCTGGTTTAAAAGGTCTTCATGGTAAATCTTTCCGGTCGTCTTCCCGATCGCTTCAGCAGCTGATCGAAGATGCGTAATAGGAATTGTCGGATCCTTCTGCTCATTCAGAGCATTCTTTCCGTATTCCAGCTCGCGTTCAGCTTCCACAAGCAGCAAACGATGGCGTTCGGAAATTACGGAATTGGGGGGACTCAAAATCCTATTGGAGATCTTGTCCTTGATCGTCTGAATCAGCTGCTCAAGACCATCGCCTGTCTTTGCTGATATACATATCGTTGTATATTCCGATGGGATTTTTGGATTTGGGTGTACACCAATGTCTCTTTTGGAGCGAACGATTACATATCGTTGTTTATCTTCGCAACATAACGCTTCGTAGTCTTCCTTCGACATTTCGCTTCTCGCCTCGATCAAGTGGAGACGAAGATCGGCCTCTGCCAATAGGGCACGCGCTCTGGCAATTCCCTCCTTTTCAATCGCACAGTCCGTAACCCTCAAACCGGCAGTATCCACTAAACGAACAGGAACCCCATCCAAAATCAACGTCTCTTCCAAAATGTCCCGCGTGGTCCCAGGAATCGGAGTCACAATAGCCCGTGGCCGTCCTAATAAGGCATTCATCAAGGTGGATTTGCCCACATTTGGACGCCCCGATATCACCACCAAAGCCCCTTCCCGCAATCGGTGACCCTCGTCCCACGTGGACAACAACAATCGAATCTCCTTCAATGCCGTCTCGATCCGGTCGGCCGCCGATTGTGGCAACCCTTCCGGAACCTCATCTTGATCTAAAAAATCCAAACCCGCTTCCAAATCAGCCGCCGCGGCAACCGTCTGCTCGTAAATGGCATCCAAGGAACGGCGAAGTCCCCCCCGCAACTGCTCGGCAGCAGCCGCAGCCGCGCGGTCTGATTGGGCCGCAATAAGATCCATCACGGCTTCAGCCTGGGTCAGATCCAGCCGCCCATTCAGAAAGGCCCGCCGTGTAAACTCTCCCGGTTCTGCCAGCCGCGCTCCGCTTTCCAAAACCGCTCGCAAAACCCGCCGACTGCTCTCGCGCCCGCCGTGACATTGGATCTCGACAACGTCCTCCCGTGTGTAACTCGAAGGAGCCCGAAAAATGAGTGCCACCGCTTCATCCAGAAATCCTTCCGATCCTTCGACTCGGCCGACCACGAAGGTTCCATGAGGCCGCGCGCTGAGCCCAGGTCCCCGGCATCGAAAAACCCGGTCCGCAATCGCCAGACTTTCCGGACCCGAAATCCGGATGATTGAAATGGCTCCAACCCCCGGCGGCGTGGCCAGAGCAGCTATCGTCTCATTTCCACTCACGGTTTGCGAAATTCTACCCCATCTGCTAGATTGTTTCCACTTTCTTCAAGAGGGTCCAACTCCTTGATGACTCGTCGCGAAAGGCTCCTCGCCACTCTCCAAGGGCGCCCGGTGGACCGCCCGGCGGTCAATTTCTATGAAATTGGCGGTTTCCTTGTAGATCGTGCAGACCCGTCCCCGTTCAACATCTACAACGCGCCTGACTGGCAACCCCTCTTGGATCTTGCGGAAAAGGAGACGGATCTTATCCGCATGGTATCCCCCAAACGAACCCGACTTCACCAGGACGAATGGGCCCGCATCCATCAGACGGAATGTTGGTTGGAAAACGGCTCCCGATTCACCCGTTCCATTCTTAAAATCGGAGGAAAACGTCTCCAATCCCTCTCGCGTCGTGACCCGGAGGTTTCCACCGTCTGGACCTTGGAGCCCCTGCTTAAAGGACCTGAGGACTTGGAACTCTATCTTTCTCTTCCGAATGAGCTTTTTTCCCATTCCCTGGATATTTCCCCGATGGAAGAGGAGGAAAAAGCTCTCGGCGACCAAGGATTGGTCATGGTGGACACGGCAGACCCCCTCTGTCAGGCCGCTTCTCTCTTTTCGATGGAAGACTACACGGTTGTAGCGATGACGGAACAGACGCTCTTCCACGCGATTCTGGAAAAGATCGCCACTCTCCTCTGGAATGAAACTGAAATCATTGCGCGTCAGTTTCCCGGGCGGTTGTGGCGCATTTATGGGCCTGAGTACGCCTCCGAGCCCTATCTTTCGCCCTCTCTGTTCGAAGAATACGTCGTCCGGTACACCGGCCCGATGGTTCGAATAATCCAGAAATTTGGGGGCTATGTGCGGATCCATTGCCACGGGCGCTTGAAAAACATTTTGCCCCATATTGCCGCCATGAGGGCCGATGGTCTTGACCCGATCGAGCCGCCTCCGCAAGGGGACATCGAATTGATTGAAGTGCGCCGGAAATATGGAAAACAGATGGTTTTGTTTGGAAACATAGAAGCCTCGGATTTGGAAAATCTTTCTCCTCCAGCGTTCGCAGCAAAGGCACGAAAAGCAGTTTTGGAGGGAACGGCGGGGGAGGGACGGGGTTTTGTACTCATGCCGTCCGCCGCTCCCTATGGCCGAAGAATTTCTTCCTCCACGCTGGAAAACTACCGGACCTTGATTCGGCTGGCTCATTCGGCGGGCAGGGAAGCGCTGTGATCCGCTCTTGCGGAGAATAAACGTTGAGGGGTTAGCGATAAAACGGCCTGGCTGAGAACGTTGGCCAAAGGGTTGGAGGAGTTGTGCAACTCAAAGGTGCCGCGCGGGGAAGCGGCTAAAATTCCACGGCGGCGGAGTTTGGCGGTATGGCGGGCAAGGGCCGGTCGGGAAATGCCGTAAACGATTCGAAGATCTTGGGAGGTTCGGATGCCCCGGTTGAGCGCTCGGAGGATTTCAAGGCGCCGCGGGTGGGTCAATGCGGTGAGGAGAACGAACGCTTGATCGGCCTCCTGAGTGTCGGCCAGTATTATGGGGAGGGCGGCCAGAATCGGTCCACAAAAGGGAACATTGGAATGAGGCTTTGTGCAGTAATGAACATAGCGCCCGAATCGCTGGGCGGAAAGCAATCCTCGGGCTTCCAAGATTCACAGTGTACGGTTCGCAGAAGCGCCGGAAAGAGCAAATTGGCGAGCAATTGTGCAAACGGTTGTCTCGAACGGCTGTTGAAGAATCCAAGGCAGGATTTTCAATTTTTTTTCGATTCGCCAACGCTCGGCAGGTTCGCCAAAGGGTCGGGGCAAGGGACGGGTCTTCCCCTTTTTCTCGCATAAAATGTCCATTCCATTATCGTCCGGATGAAAGTATCACACTTTCGAAAGTGTGAGACAAATCTCCCTGAAAAAATCGCTCCGAAACGCGATTGGCCGCCCCGTAAACCAAATCAGGAAAGGGATAACCGCAAAGGGCAAATAAACAAGCCACCGTTCTCCCGCCGGATTCCACCTTCCAAAAGCACTTCCGCACAATAAACGTGCCACGCTTTAAGAAAACTGCAAAAAAAGATTCCTCCCAAAGACGATCTCGAAAGCCCCGCCGTTTACAAAACCGTTATCTTTTTTATTGCCCATTTCCCCAAAAAAATATACTTGTACGGAGGGCGGTGTCAAATAACCAGGAGGATGATCATGCAGTCAATACGTGTCAGAGGGCTTGCTTTTCTTTTCGCAACACTCGGATGCGTCCATCAATTGCTGGGAGATACGGTCATCTGGGTCGGCGGATTCGGCAACTGGAACGACCCTAACAAATGGACAAATACCAGCGGAATCGCAATGGTGCCTGGCGATGGCGACACGGCCATGATTCTCACAGCCGGCTCTTCCGTTCGAGTGGACACGGCCACCGCAGAGTTGTCCCTTTTCCGAATGACGACCGGAATTCTCGTCTTTTCCAATTGGAACACACGTCTTTCCGCCGCCGACATCCGGATTGAAGGAGGCACGGTGACACTACCCAACGCCTTCACCTGGCTAGAACCCTCCAACCGGATCTGGTTGGCGGCTGGAACCAATTTCTTTCTTGCTTCCAATGCTACTCTGAACGCCAACTTCAAAGGGTATGCCACCACCAACGGTCCGGGTGGCGGCATTTCGCAATCAGGAGGCGGAAGCGGGGCAGGTCATGGAGGATGGGGAGGTCGAAACGCACCCAATAACCGAGGAGGAAGCCCCTACAACGATCCGACAGCCCCGATCGCTCCTGGCAGCGGAGGCGGACATACTTCCTATGGAGGCGCCGGCGGCGGGGCCGTCTTCATTGATGCCTCCAATGCCGTCGTTTCCATCCATGGCACCATCACCGCGAACGGTCAGTCCGGAACCACCACGCATGGGGGCGGGGGATCGGGCGGTTCGATTTACATTCTCTGCAAACGATTCCAGGGAAGCACGAATGGTCTCCTTCGGGTTCGAGGAGGTAATGGTGTGGCAGGAGGAGGAGGAGGAGCCGGGGGCCGAATCGCAGTGGTTTATGACCCTGCCGAACAGGCGACAATCCCAAACCCCGGCGTTCGAATGGACGGCTACCCCGGTCGAACCGAAACTATTCGTGTGCGCATCGGAGAATCCGGAACAGGGTATTACCCCGACACGCGGTTTATAACTCCCACGCTGGATGGAGGTCTATTTTATGATGTTCGTCTCATAATCCCCAATTTCACCAATTGGAGCGTTCACGATCTGATTGTCAGTAACTGCCTTGTTCATTTTGTTCACTCCAACTTTGTTCTCATTGTCTCCAACAATGCCCAGTTTTATAACGGCGGGATCGGTCTTCAGGGCAACGCCGAATTTCATGTGGCGGGTTCATTCGTCATGACCAACAAGGGCTTTCTCCAACTTTCGGCAGGTCCGACCAATGGTATCGCCCCTTACTACGGCGCACTTCTTTCCGTAACCGGCGATATGCGGTTGGAAAACAACTCCTGGGTCTATTCGATTTCCGACGGCACCAATGGGGGATCCCCTGTGTTCCGCATGGCAAACCTTTTTATCTCCACCAACAGTGGTTTCGATGCCAGTGAATGGGGTTTCCAGCCGACTTACGGCCCAGGAGCCGGCGCCACATATTCCACCTCTGGAGGTGGCGCAGGCTATGGAGGGTTCGGTGGCTGCTTCGCAGGCGGTGCGCAACAAGGGCCTGTGTACGGAGACCCCGCTTTCCCTGAATACTGCGGTAGCGGCGCCGGCAACGCTACATTGAGCGGCGCCGGCGGGGGGCTCATTCGGATCGAAGCGCCCAACGGAACCGTCACTCTCCACGGTTCCCTGCTCGCGAATGGCCAAGGCTCCCTCTATACCCATGGCGGGGGCGGTTCGGGCGGCGGCATTCTCGTGATCTGCTCGAATATCGCCGGCAGTTCGACCGGCCTCATCCGCGCCCGCGGAGCAGCGGGTAACTTAAACGGTGGGGGAGGCGGCGGCGGAAGGATTGCCATCCTTTATAATCCAACCGCTCAGGGAGGCCTTTGGCCCGGTATTCGCTTGGATGTGCGTCGTGGGGATGACCCCGCACCTGGTCGTGGGTACGGCCGAAGCAGCGAAGATGGAACCGTCTGGTTACCTGACACTGCTATTCTTTCGCCTACCATGATCGAGGGACGACTCCAAAACACGCGGCTTCTAATTGGAAATGTTGATTCCTGGTCTCCTTCTTCACTTTTCGTCAGCAATTGTTCCTTCGTGTTGGAACAAACGAATTTTGCCCTGTCGGTCGGCGGCCCGATGACCATTCTAAACGGGAGTGTCGGTCTCAAAGGAGATTTTCGCATCACCGTCAGTGAGGATCTCATTCTGTCCAATTCCGCCTCCCTCAACCTCTATGGCGGTCCGACCAACGGACTTTCAACCGACTACAGTGGCTTAGTCCAGATTGGTGGGTCTGCTGTTGTTTCTTCGGGTTGTTGGGTTAATATTTTTTCGGACTGGCAAGAAGCGGGAACGCCATTTTTCCGCGCTCACTATCTTCGCATCGCGCCCAATGCCGGTTTCAATGCATCTGGAACCGGTTTTCGTTCCGGTTTGGGGTATGGGGCAGGGACTTCAAATGGGGGGGGAGGATATGGAGGGAAAGGGGGTGGAGGAAATGCGACTTCTTACAATGGCGGTCCGACCTATGGCAGTCGTTACACCCCTCTACATGCCGGGAGTGGAGGGCAGAATGCGAGCTTGGGCGCCCCAGGCGGAGGTTTGATCCGCATCGAAACGAGCGGGCCCTTTCTCCTTGGGGGATCGCTCCTGGCAAACGGAGATAGTGGATATAGCGTTCATGGCGGGGGCGGTTCGGGCGGTGGCATCTTTGTTCGATGCGCGACTTTTCAGGGAACTCCCTCCGCCGTCCTGTCGGCAAAAGGCGGAAATCGTAACGGAACATACAATGGAGGGGGAGGGGGAGGAGGCCGAATCGCCGTGTGGATCGGCGTTTCACAAAATCAGATGGATGCGTATATCGCCGATGGGTCAGGCCGCGTCATGGAAACGAATGCCCCTCCCGGATGGGAAGGAACGCTTTCCGTCACCAACGGGTCGGGATTTTACGATCCCCCTTCCACTCGTGCAGCGGAACCGGGAACGGCCTCGTTCTTTGTGTCAACCGCTGTGCCCGGTACGTTGATGATCCTTCGGTAAAAATGGGTGTTATGATTTGGGATGAAACATTCGAATCGAAACGTTATTCTTCCCGCTGATGAGTCTTGTTATCGAACGATCGGTTAAGCCCACCCTGACGCCGTTTGGTCTCCATATAGGGGATACGTTCCGTTTGCAGCTTCGAAGCGGCCGCCTTTGGGAAATGACGCTTCTGGCCACCCGCGCCCGTATCCTTGCCCGCGACTTCAATCGCCTTCATTCCTATCACGACCCCAGCCATGACAGCGGGGACATTTCCGCCTATGGTTTTACCGCCCTCGTCCGGATCAATGGCCGGGAGTATGAACTCCGCCGAGAAGTCGGGACCCAGAAAAGTTTTGATGAGCCCGCACGGATCGAGGGCGTCTGCCTCTGGCTCGACGCCGTCGCCAGCATCTTCCGCGACGCGGGCGGTTTCATGGCAGAAAAGGACTGGAAGGGCGGGTGGATCTGCAAGCCGTCCCAAGCGGCGCGTTTCGCCGTGCAAGAAGAAGGACTTTCCCTCTGCCCCGAACCTCTTCATCCCTGGTACCCCAACGAGTCCGGCCGTCCGAACATCAGCCAGTGCTACGACGGCGAAGACTGCTGGATGGGGCCTTACAACGGCGCCTCGGCCCATTGCGGGCTGGACCTCAACATGCCCAAGGGAACCGTTCTGACTGCGCCCTTCGATCTGGATTGTCACGAGATGTTCAATACCTTAGCCGCCGGTTTCGACAACAACCGTTGGCGCGGCGTCCGGCGTTGGCCCGACGGATCGGAATGGCGTATTCAAACCCATCATTTGATCGAAATGATCGTTCCAGAACGAACCCCATTGAAGGCTGGAACCCCTTACGCGACAACGGCCGGCGTTCGTGTTGGATTGCATCCCCATACCCATTTCATGTTTCAAATTACCGAACAGGGCGGTCAATATTGGCTTGATCCCTGGATTGTTTTCTGGGCTGTCTTTCGATCCACAAACCCCGCATGAGGAAGTTCCGATGTACAGAGCCGGCCAGGAAGAGATTGACGAAATCGCGAAAGTGATCCATTCCAAGATGTGGTTTCGGTCGGGGGATCCTGCGGCAGGCCATTTGCAAGAGGTGGTTCGCTTCGAACAGGAATGGGCGGAAACGATCGGAACAAAATATGCCCTTCTCATGTCCGGAGGCGGCACAGCCGCCCTCGTCTGCGGATTGGCGGGCTTGGGAATCGGGCCGGGCGACGAGGTCATTGTCCCCGCCTACACGTGGATGGCAACCGCCACCGCCGTTCTCGCCGTCGGCGCCATTCCGGTGCTTGCGGAAGTGGATGAAACGATGGCGCTCGATCCGGCGGATTTCGAGCGGAAAATCGGCCCCGCCGTCAAAGCGGTTATTCCCGTGCATATGTTGGGCCGCCCCGCCAATCTCAAAGCGATCCTCCGAATCGCGCGCAAACACGGCGTTAAGGTGCTTGAGGACTCCTGTCAGATGGTGGGGGGGGCCTACAAAGGGCGTCGAACCGGCAGTTGGGGGGATGCCGGAGCCTTCAGTTTCAACTATTTCAAAATCATTTCCTCTGGAGGAGAAGGCGGCGTTCTGGTCACAAATGACCGCTCCATTTTCGAAACAGCGTTTGTATTCCACGATTCCGGTTCCGCTTTCCGCCCGCAAGCCGGTTCGCTTTCCATCCCGATCTTTGTGGCCCAGCAGTACCGGGCCGATGAAGTCATGGGAGCGATTGCGCGTGTCCAAAGGACGCGGCTCGATGGCATTCTGGCCGATCTCCGCCGCATTCGAAAGACGGTCGAGACCGAAATGACGGGTTTCCGAAAAGTTCGCATTGCGCCGAATAACGATCCCGAAGGAGATTGCGGGGTTTGTGTGGCGTTTCGATTCCGAAATGAGGCGGACGCCCGTGCGTTCAAAAACTCCCCTGGCGTGGAGGGTTATGTGGGAATAGACCACGGCAAGCACGTCTATACGCAATGGACGCCCCTTCGGGAAAAGCGGATCATGCACCGAAAGGATATGAACCCTTTCTACTTCCGAAAAAACAGGGGATTGCGCGCCGATTACAGTGAAGACGTTTGTCCTCGCACTCTCGATTTTCTCCGGCGGACTGTCTTCGTTATGCTTCATCCCGACTGGACGGAGGATCAAGTCGGGAAGAAGATCCATGCCTTGCGATCGGCCGCTGCTGCGATCTAGGGATTTCGGATCGGCTCCCGCTCGCCGCCTGGAAGAATCCGATAGGGAAGGTCCTCGTTCGGAGCGGACTTTTCGAGCCGTGGGCCGGCGAAGACGAAACAGGGATAGAGAATTCCTCCCAGCCACAGCTCGTTGCACCAGGATCGCTGAATGACCTGCAGGGCGACCAAATTCCGCCCGTTTCGTTTGACGTGGGGCGTTAAGTCGAACACGTTCGGGTAGTAATAGGCTCGTTTGCTGTTTCCGACATAGGCGCCGTTGCACCACACGTGCACTTCATCTTCCGCTCCACCGACAAAAAAACCGATCCCCTCGCCAGGGGACACTTCGGGAAGATCGAACCCGATGCGATACCAAACAGCGCCCTGCCGATAAGGCCCGAGCCCCTGCGCGTCCCACGTCGTGGACCAGGTCCGGGTGCGGAGACGGTCCCGATCGGACTGTTCGGGATGGTAAAATCCCATGAACTGTCCCATGACATGCGGGTCCAGAATGGTCGGCAGCTCGTCGGGGACAGGATACACAATGCGATAATTGCCGGTGGAATATTTAACCGCCGAGTCGATGAAAGGCCCCAAAAAGAGACGCGTCAGATAGGTGCGCCCGATGGTGGATACAATCTGAGGATTTTTCTCGAGATATCGGTCGTGATGAGCCACCAGGGCTTCATAAGCCGCCTGAGCGGCCGTAAAATCGAACCGGCCGATGGCCTCGCGAAAGTCCAGATAGAGTTCGAGCGCTCGGACAGGCTGCGTGAAATAATCAAGATTGCGGCGGTGAAATTCGTCCCAGACCGCCTTCTCGGCCTGGGTGAAGAGGGTACGGGCACGGGCAACAAACTCCCGGGTGAAGATGAGATGAACGGCGCCGAAACTGCCGGCTTCGTGTCCGGCGGATTCCTGGGTTTCGACGAGCAGCAAATAATACTGTTCCATAAAGGGGGCGCCCGGGCCGAACGCGAGTTGACAGTACCGCTTGAGAGCCTCCCGCCAATCGAGGGTAATGTCCCACCCCATCCGAGCCATCAGGTAGTCGTGCGGTCCGTTGATTCCGTACGCCTTGTCCTGCTGATTGTTGTGGCCGATAACACCGATCCGGTGGTAGAAGGGGAGGTCCTGCCCCCAGATTTTGAGTTTGCTATAAGGCATGACGTTTTCGGCCAGATTCCAGTTGTACCCATAGAAGGAGAGGGGATTGCCTTGTTCGGAATGGAGTTTGCCCCACTGTTCCAGAATGTGGCGGTAGTAGGTGCGGGTCGCACTTCGGGGATCGAGCAGGCTGTGATAGCGCGAGTAGGTGATGTCCGCGATGTTGACCGTCAGGCGGGGGTGGGGCTTGTACCGCATCGGATAATCGGCATGGGCGCCGTAGAGATACATCCCAAGGTAAAGATTGGGAAACTCTTTCTCGAGCCGTTCCAGCACCGTGTTGATGTAGAGAACCAGCTCGTCGGTGTGATCCCGTTCTCCGGTCACGGGGTCCACCCGCCCCGACCCCGCCGCCAAGGATTCCGGCGATTCGGAAAAACCGCCGCCATCATTGGCAGAAATGCTGAAAGCGACGGCATAGTCGTTGGGCCAGTTATTGCGACGGAAGGTTTCCCGGATATCTTCGACTGTCATTTCAATTACGCCCGGATGGGTCGGTTCCAGTTGCGACCAATTCCGTTCCCAGGTGCCATCCGGTTTTCGGCTGAGGGCCCTCATCTCGGGATTTTCTTCCAGCCGTTTTTTGTTCTTCGTTATGAGCGCATTCCAATAGTGTCCGCCTTCCATGAATTTGGGGTGGCGGCGGTCTCGGAATTGCGTTTGCTGCTGGCGGATTTTCCACAGTTCGTATTCCGCCAATTGTTCGGGCGCTGCCCACGCCGTACTGATCCAGGGGGAACGGATTTCAAAAGCGGGTTTTTTTGCCGCATCGAGCGGGCGAACGGTTAGCCGTTCGACGCGGGGAATGACCTCGCCTTCGGGACCGGGGAAAATCCAGTCACATCCTACTTCGCGGAGAAATTCATAGATGCCGTGCGCCGTGCCGTAAAAGCTTTCGCCTGCAATCAGAACGCGTCCTTCTTTTGTGAGAAGGCGGAATGATTCCTTCATGACCGTCTCATGCCGGGGAGCCGCTCCCAGACGAACGGCTGGGGGGCCGAGGACGATGGCGGGAACCGGCAAGGAGGAAAGCGTGGAAGCGTCCAAAATCGGAGGACGTTTCCCGGTCATTTTTTCGAGATGATAGAGCAAGTCATTGATTACCTTGACTTGGAGTTCCTGAAGACGCCGTGCTTCCCGTTCTTCTTCGGAAAAGGCGCGTCGGACCGAGGGCGGAAGATCCGGTAAAGAGGGTGCCCATGGGCCTTCGATTACAAGGGGGGCGATAGGGCGTCCTTTTTCGAACAGAACGATTTCTTGGCTCATGAGGTTTTCCTTCGCGGTTCCAAGGACGGTGCCAGTGAGTATCGTTAAAAATGTTTTTTTCATGGGGTGCATTCTTCTTTCCTCTTCAGGCGGGGGCCGGATACAAGGCTCCTTGCATGCGCCATTTTAGAAGGAATCCTCCCAAATGAAAGGACCATCTCCGGTTTACCTCGCCCGGAAATTCCCCTGTCGAACCCAGGTTCGGGAAAGCGAACCCCCACCAGGGGGGCAGGGCCCTGAAAAAAAAGGCTTATCGGATGACCATCAGGGTTCCGGGGCGGGCGAGAACAGTGATGAACTCGATCCAACCATCTTCTCCGGACTGCCATCCCGCTCCCCCTGAAGCGGAGGCCATTCCCGCAAAATGGGGTGAAAAGGCTTCCACACGATACGGCACCGCGTTGGAGTCTGCAAGAATTCGCGCCACGCGATCGGTGGTCGCGCGCATCCAGACGGCGATCCGGCCGCCGCCGCCCCCGCCGCCGCCTACTGTCCCCCCGCTGCTCGTAGCGGCTAACCCCCCATCCGCATTCAACTGGCCATTTGCCGAACCGGAAAATCGCTCGGTGACGAGAAAGATGGATCCGCCAGCGCCTGCCCCTCCCTCACGGGCTGTAAACACTCCACCGTTGCCGCCTTGAACGGAGAGCGTTCCGTCCAGAACAACCTCCTTCGCCTCCAAGCGAATTACTCCACCGCCCATACCGCCGCGAGCAGAAGTGGTGCTCCCGCCCCCGCTTCCGGAGTAAGGCGCAAAAAGTGTTTGGGCGTAGGCATTTCCGCCTTTGCGGGTTGAGGAGGAATTGCCGCCCTTTCCTCCATGCCCGCCGCCGGCACCGGGATCTGTACCGGCTAATTGACCCTTCCCAGGCCCCTGATTCTGGTCATAACCGCGTCCGACCGCGTCAATGCCGCCTCCTGAAGCAACCTGGAGTGTGCGACAACGCAGGAGGGGAGCCCCCCCGTTCGTGGGATGAGAATAGGGATGGATCCAGGAATCGGATGCGATCGTTACGGCACCGCTCACGCTAAGACGCGCACCCCAATCCCAGAATCCGCCGTTGGTGGAAAGGGCAAAGAACGAAAAGAGCGTCCCCGTTTCCATCAGCCAGTCCCCGCTCACAGAAGCATCCACCCCTTCGAAGGATAGTCGGGAAGTTCCGCCTTGAAGCTTCACAGAACCCTTCACGGACAGAGTGGAATCGCCTCCCAAAGAAAATAAGGCGTTGCTGTTCAAGAGGTTTCCATTCACGGACAGCGCCATCTCAGGGCTGAGACGTATCACCCCGTAATTGATCAAATTGGAACAGGAAAGCGAAAACGGCGTCCGACCTAATAGTCCGCCATTGGTATGAATCACAATCGGCCCGGCAATCGTCCAATCGACGGAAGGAGACTCGAAGCCTATCCAGGCATCGCTGAGTATCAGGTTGTCGGCAGCGAAAATGGTCGGTTCCCCGTTCGTAATGACGAGATAACCGCCAACATTCGAAATTTGGTTTGAGAGAGAAAAGATCCCGGAAACATCGGAGAAACACAAGGTACCCCAATCGGCGGTTCTCCACAGACGCGCTTCGGGATAGTTGTTGCCTGGATTGACCGTGATGCGAAGGGAAGGTCGTGGAATTTGGCTTTGAGCCGCCGGGTCGTAGAGAAGCGCAATTCGGCCGCCACTACCGGCGCCGCCCCAAGTGGACGAATAGGGAGCATTTCCACCATCGGCGCGAAGAATCCCATTCGTACCTGCGATTATGGGTGCCTTCAAATAAATGGATCCGCCGGCGCCACCGCCTCCTTCCCGTCCGCCATAGGCACCCCCTGCCATTCCGCAAACCGTCATTGTACCATTGATCAGAATGCGCTCCTGCGCTTCTACGCGGATTACTCCCCCCCCACGGCCACCGCCCGAGCTTGTTGTTTTCGCGCCCCCGCTGCCCGCATCTATGGGATAAAGGGCGGATCCATAAGGCAAGCCGAAGTCCGCCCCACTGCTGGCGCGTCCTCCCCGTCCGCCATAGGCGCCCCCGCTGCCCGTCGTTGTGCTGACAGTCGGCGCACCGCCAGGGCCCGAAGAGACGTCGAATCCTTTCCCATCGGCGTTGAACCCGCAACCGCTTTCCACTTCGAGGTTCCGGCAAACCAGATAGGGCGAACCACCATTCGTAACGTCGGAATAAGGGAATATCCAAGAGTTACTTTCAAGACGGACATCCCCTTCCACGCGCAGTCTCGCACCCCACGCGCCTGGGACGCCGTTGGTCGGATCGCCCACAAAGTGGGCGGCCGCCCCCGAGGTGAGCAGGACGTTACCCGTCACAGCTGCTTCAAACCCTTGCCAGTTGACCACCCCAGCGGCTCCACTGACAACGACTCCATCTCCGACAGAAACGGTCCCGCCATCGCGCATTGTCCATTCGCCGTTCGGCATCACCACGGAGCCGTTGACTTGGACGGTACTATTGGACCCCAGCTTAATGAGCCCTGCATTGGTCAGGGCAGAACAGGAAATGGTGACGGCCCCACGTCCGATCAAACCGGAGTTGGTATCGGAAAGGGTAATCGGGCCTGCGATGTCATAGGCAAAGGGCTCCGTCGCAAATCCGATACAGGCGTTTTGCAGGCGGAAGGCATCGGTGGAAAAGGTGGAAAATCCCTCCGGAAAGATGAGATGTCCATGAAAGCCGCTCACCACATTCGAAACGCGGAAGACACTGCTGGAATCTGATAAATAAATCGTTCCGTAATCCGCCATGAGAAAACGGTCCCGTTCATAGACGTAACCGAGCCCCGGTTTCACACTGAACTCGACCTGCGGCGGATCGAGGAGTGCCTGGGCTTGCGGGGAATAGTGGAGGGCGATGCGTCCGCCGCCGCCGCCCCCTGCAAGGGAGGAAGTTCGGGCGCCATCGGCGCGTATAACGCCCCCTGTTCCGGCGAAGGTCTCACAGATCAAAAGAATCGATCCGCCCGCGCCTCCCCCGCCATCTCGACTGGACGCTACGGTGCCCGGGCTGCCATTGGCGGAGATCAGTCCGTGAACGGTGATGCGCCCGGACGCTTGAATCCATACCGCCCCTCCTCCGGGTCCACCCTGGCAACTGGTGGTATTGCCTGCGCCACTCCCGGGCACGATGGGATTGGACGGGGTATTGTATTCTTCTCCGCCGGCATAGAGGTGACCGCTGATGCCGCCCCGACCTCCATGGCCCGCGCCGCCGGACGAATACGTTGCGACCGTCAGAGAGGCGCCAGGTCCGTTGGCGCGCTGGAACCCCAGCCGATCGGCATTGATCACCCCGCCCGTGGCGATCAAAAGATCTCCACAGGCAATTGCTATCCGATTGGACATCTGATTCGTTGCAAAAGCGGCCGGCATGGTCAGCACGCCGCCATTTCCGATCGTAACCTGTTCGGCGTTCAGGACGGTGGTCCAGTTGGTGAAGACCAGTGTTCCGTTTGAGATCGTGAAGGAGTTCAACAGCGGCGTCGGCTCCGCGAGGATTACCCGACGCGTTCCGATATTGGTGATCAGGACATCGTCCCCTTCCGCCGGGACACGCCCCAGGTTCCAGTTCCCCGCCACGTTCCAGTTGGAGTTCGCTGTTCCAATCCAAAACAAGGTATCCGACAATGCCGCGGACACCGCCGTTAGGATAACCGCAGCGAAAAAGCACGAACGCCGGATAAAACCGCTTGGATTCATCTCGAGCAGTTCCAGTTCCTATGGAAAGCACGTGATGATTTTTGTTCAAGCGGCAGAATTCGTCAATATGTTTTGGGGGCCCTCTTTAGGCTTGATCGGCTCCCATATTGGAGAGAAGATATTGGCCTTATCAGCCGCTTATGAACCTGATCGTCTTTCCCGGCCATGCGCTGAAAGGCAGCGCTTCATTGCCTGCCGACAAATCCATTTCGCATCGGGCGATTCTTTTTGCCGCGATGGCGAAGGGGGAATCGCACATCGAGGAGGTTCTGCTTTCTGGGGTGACCCGCCCCATGCTCGATGCGATTCAAGCCTTCGGAGTGGAGGCATCGTTTCAAGGGACGCATCTGACCGTGCGAAGTGCCGGTTGGCGCGCGTGGCGTGCCCCCATAGCGCCCCTTCATTGCGGAAATTCCGCAACCACTCTACGGCTTCTGGCCGGCGCTCTGGCTGCCGCCGGCGTTCCGGCCATTTTGGATGGTTCGGAAGGGTTGCGTCGCCGCCCGATGGACCGGCTCATCATCCCCCTTCGAAAGATGGGGGTTCCCATTCGCGGAACTTCCTCTGGAACGGCTCCACTGGTCCTTGAGGCCCGTTCGCCCGAAAAGCCCCTTAAAGCGATCGAAGAGCGATTGCCCGTCGCCACCGCCCAGGTTAAAACCGCCCTCCTTTTAGCGGCCTTGTCTGCGGAAGATCGGGTGACCGTCACGGAACCGTTTCTTTCCCGCGATCATGCCGAACGGCTCCTTCGGGCCATGGGCGTTTCGGTTGAAACCACCTTTGGTCCTGACGGTTCCGCCCGTCATTGCCTTACGCCGCCCAAGAAGCCGTTGGATCCGTTTTCCTTAAGGCCTCCGGCCGATTTTTCAAGCGCCGCGTTTTTGATCGTCGGTGCGCTGATCACGCCGGGATCGCATGTCCGTCTTTCGGGGGTCGGACTGAATCCCGGCCGAACGGGGCTCCTGGAGACGCTCCGGGAAATGGGGGGAACGATTCGGGTCCGCAACGTTCGGGAAATTCATGGAGAGCCGTTGGGCGACATCGAGGTGCGCCATTCGCCCCTGCGCGCGGCGAAGATCCGTGGCGCTCGGGTGCCCGCGATGATCGATGAATTTCCAGCCTTTGCCGCCGCGGCCGCATGTGCGGATGGAATCAGCGAGGCACACGATGCCGAGGAGCTTCGGGTCAAAGAAAGCGATCGCATCGCCGCGCTTTGCAGCGAGTTAAGGAAGGTGGGAGTCGAGGCAGAGGAATATCGGGATGGATTCCGCATCGTCGGCCGCCGGGAAATTCCGGGAGGCAAAACTCATCCGCACGGAGACCATCGGTTGGCCATGGCGATGGCCGTTCTCGGCCTGGCTGCTGCCAACCCCATAATCATCGAGAGTGCAGAGATCACTGAGGAATCTTTTCCCGATTTTTCGGGCGTTCTGCAACGGCTGGGGGCCGATGTTCGCCTCGAACAAAAGAAGTGAGCCGTCATGAGGGTGCGGGGTTTCCCCATGGAATGGCATTTGGGTTTGACGGGTTGGCCGTTGACGTTTTCGCTTTCTCCTCCGATTCATGAAGCCGCCCTTCGCTCCCACGGTCTGAAGGGGTGGTACCGCCTTTTCCCAATCCCTCCCGGACCGGATTTGGGAAGGAGTCTTCGGGAATTGATCGAACGCATCCGCAAGGGGGAGTTGCAGGGGCTAAACGTGACGGTACCGCATAAAGAGGCCGTGATGCCCTTGCTCGATGGCTGGACGCCGCTGGCGGAAGAAATCGGCGCGGCCAATACGCTTTTTGTGGAAAACGGGAAAGTGCTGGGGCATAATACGGACGCTGACGGGTTCGTGACCGATCTGTTCCGGTGGGGGCAAACCCTCGGACGCGACTGGCGTAAAGGCGGCCGGGCCTTGATGCTGGGAGCCGGCGGCGCATGCCGGGGAGCCGCCTATGCGCTTTGCCGCGCGGGTTGGGAGGTGGTGTTGGCAGCCCGCCGGCTCGAGCAGGCGGAAGCGCTGGTCGAATGGTTGAATAGCCGCGACGGATTGCCTGGTCGAGCCAGTGCTTGTTCTCTGGACTCAAAGCCTTTGGGAAAATTGGATGCGGATGTGCTCGTCAATACAACTCCGGTTGGGATGGGATCGGAACAGGGTCGGACGCCGTGGCCCATCTCTGTCCCGTTTCCCCGAGGGATCGCCGTGTACGATATGATCTACCACCCATCGGAAACGGAATTGATGAGACAAGCTGCGGCCGCCGGCGCGCCCGTATCAAACGGATTGGGCATGCTGATCGAACAGGGGGCATTGGCCTTTGAAAAATGGACCGGCCTTTCGGTCGAAAGGAGCATCTTATGGCGGGCGTGCGGCTGCTGACGGCCGGCGAATCTCACGGGCCGGCTCTGGTGGGCATTTTGGAGGGCATTCCCGCTGGGCTTTCGCTGGATGAAGAGGCGATCCGGCGCGATCTGGTCCGACGCCAACGGGGAGTGGGAGCCGGCGCGCGAATGACGATCGAAACCGATTCGGCGAAGGTGCTTTCCGGCATTATGGCTGGTCGGACAACCGGAGCCCCCATTGCGCTGTTGATTGAAAATCAGGATCACGAGAACTGGAAAGGGCGGGCTATTCCTCCGATGACCACTCCGCGGCCCGGCCATGCCGATTTGGCCGGTGCGCTCAAGTATGGGCATGACGATTTTCGCCTCACCCTGGAACGGGCATCGGCGAGGGAGACGGCGATGCGAGTTGCCGCCGGTGCCGTATGCCGACTGTTTCTGGGCGAATTGGGCATTCGAATCGGCGGTTATGTGGCCGCGTTAGGTCCCGTGACAGCCAACCTGGCCTCCCTTTCCTTTGAGCAGCGGTTGGAGAAGGCTGCGCTCCAGCCCACAGGATGTCCGGATGCTGATGCTGCCGCGGAAATGGAGGCCACCATCCGGCAGGCCATGGAAGCGGGGGAAACCTTTGGGGGTATCATCGAGGTGGTTGCCCTCGGTGTTCCGCCGGGATTGGGTTCCTATGTCCACAGCGACCGCCGTCTGGATGCCCGTCTCGGCGCGGCAGTTCTGAGTGTGCCGGCCATCAAAGGGGTGGAGATCGGTCCCGCTTTCCAGAATACCCGTTTGCCAGGAACCAAGGTCCACGATCCTATCCACGTCCAAGACGGACACATCGTCCGTCCCTCGGCCCGCTCCGGCGGGATGGAGGGAGGAGTCACGACCGGTCAGCCTCTTTGGCTTCGCGCCGCGATGAAACCGATTCCGACCACATTGACTCCCCAACCGAGCGTGGAGGTAACCGTGGGAAGCGCGGCCCCCACACGCTATGAACGCTCGGACGTGTGTCCAGTCCCTCGCGCTGTACCTGTGATCGAAGCGGTCGTAGCGCTGGTGCTTGCCGACGCGGTATTGGAAAAAACCGGCGGGGATTCTTTGGCGGAGGTCCGTGCGCGATGGGCGGCTCTTCCGAAAGGGCGGCTCGAGGATTTTCGACTTCTCAACCGGCCGCAGGTGTTTTGGCCATGACCCTCTTCTTTCTTTACGGACCCCCAGGCTCTGGGAAATCCACCCTGGGCCAAGCGTTGGCAGAGTCTTTAGGGCTTCCCTTTACGGACGTGGATAGGGAGATCGAACGGGAATCCGGCCGTTCGATCGCCGAAATTTTTGAACGGCAAGGCGAGCAGGCATTTCGCACCATGGAATCCGCCCGAATTCGCGTGCTGCTTACACGGGGGGAAGAACAGGTGGTCGCGTTAGGAGGCGGGGCATTACTCGATCGGGAGAATCGCCGACGGGTGGAACAGAGCGGCGAGGTCGTCGTTCTGAATGCCCCGCTCGAGGTGCTGAGGTCCCGCACGCGACGGCAGGAAGGCAAACGCCCCCTACTCAAGCCTCAAAAAGAAGGTGAGGATCGGCTGGCGGAGCTTCTCCGGGCACGTGCGGAGCATTATCGCTCCTTTCCGAAGCAGTTGGAGGCCGGTCACGAACGGATGGATGAAAAAGTCCGTCAGGCCATGGTGTTGTTCGGCGCGTTTCGAATCCGGGGTATGGGGAAACCCTATTCCGTTCGCGTGCGGAAGGGTTTGCTTGGGGATTTAGGGGGGTGGAAAGGCCGTTCGGGTTGGAAGGGAAGGGTCGCCCTGGTGACGGATGAAACTCTTCGGAGACTCCCGGCTGCCCGGAGGGCGATGGACACGTTGCAGGCGGCGGGTGGTCATCCCGCTCTCATCGAGACCCCGGCCGGCGAAGGGGCCAAAACGTTGAATACCGTCCAATTCCTTTGGAAACAGTTTCTTACAGCCGGGCTTGAGCGGCAGGATGGTGTTATCGCGCTGGGAGGAGGCGTCGTAAGCGATCTGGTAGGGTTCGCCGCAGCGACCTATCTGCGGGGCATCGGCTGGGGAGTGGTTCCGACCACCCTTTTGGCCATGGTGGATGCAAGCTTGGGTGGAAAGACAGGGGTGGACCTTCCGGAGGGAAAAAATCTCGTGGGAGCGTTTCATCCGCCCGCGTGGGTTCTGGCCGATCCGGACGTGCTGGCCACGTTGCCCGAATCTATTTTTCGGTCGGGTCTGGCCGAAGTCGTCAAACATGGTCTTATAGGCGATCCTGCCTTGTTTGCTCTATGTGAAAAGGGATGGGAGGCGGTTCGGACGAGCGACTGGGAACTGTTGATTCGGAAGGCCGCCGCCGTCAAAATTCGGGTCATAGAAGAGGATCCATTTGAAAAGGGACGGCGGGCGGTATTGAATCTCGGCCATACCATCGGGCACGCGATTGAGCAAGCCATGGGATACCGGCTGGATCATGGGGAAGCCGTGGCCATCGGACTGGCTGCTGAAACCCAATTGGCGGAAGCGATGGGAATAGCGGAAAGCGGTCTTGGGCACCGGGTCCGACAGGTGCTTTCAGGGCTTGGCTTGCCCGTTGAGATTCCGCCCGCGCTCGATCGCAGGGCTTTTCGGGTTGCATTGGAGCGGGACAAGAAGAAGGCCGGTGGCATTGTTCGCTTTGCGTTGCCGAAACGGGTCGGAGAGGTGGAGGCCGGCATTGTCCCTGAACCAGCGGTTTTAGAGGCAGTTTTGAGAGAAAGCGGGTGACAGAAGCATCCCTACAACGCTTGCGAGAAAAGATCGCCCGTTCGGATGAAGCGCTGGTCCGAGTCCTGGCAGCGCTTCCACGGGAACTCTCGGATCCTGCCTGGCGCGCGGCGGCGGAAGGGTGCAAGGCGGCTCGGTCTCGGGTGGGGCTGGGCCGGCAGGTGGCGGATGCCAAATGGCGCCTTGATGCTCCCCGCCTTCAATCCATCCTAGCGGCAGGCGACCGGGATGAGATCGCCCAGGCTATTACCGATTCAGAGGTTGAGGAAAGGGTTTTGGAGCGGGTCCATGTTCAAGCGCGTCTCTTGGGAGGAGAGGCGTTGGCGGATCGGGTCGGGAGATTTTACCGTAACTGGGTCATTCCGGAGACGAAGCGTTTGCAAATTGAGCATCTCCTGGCTAAAAAAGGCATTGAATCCCATACACGGCGAGAAAAAACAAAGGAGATTTGATCTTATGCAGGTTCTGGACCCAAGAGAAGTTGAACGTATCTGCCGCATTCCATTGGAAGAATTCGATCGCCATCATCCCCGTGTCCGCTATCGAATCGTAAGAGATTCCGCGGAAATGGGCGAAGTAATGGCGGCGGAGTTGGCCGATCAGGTGGAAGGGAATAATCGAAAGGGGCTTCCGACCCGGGCCATCGTGCCTTGCGGTCCGATGGCATGGTACGCGCCCTTCGCCCGCCGGGTAAACGAACGCCGGATTTCTCTGCGTCGTCTGACGGTTTTTCACATGGACGAATGCCTCGACTGGCAGGGCCGGCTTTTGCCGGAAGGGCATCCTCTCAATTTCCGGTGGGTCATGGAGCAACTCTTTTACAAGCCGATTGATTCCGAACTCGCGGTTCCGGAGGAACAGCGGTATTGGATGCAACCGGACCAAATGGAGCGATATCGAAGGGCATTCTGGGAAGCGCCGGTGGACCTATGCCTGGGGGGGTGGGGGCAGGATGGCCATATTGCGTACAACCAAGCCCGTCGGGAGCCGTACAGCCCCGTGACGCTGGAGATGCTCCGCCAGGCGGAAATGCGGATTCAGTACAACAACGTGGACACGATCCTGGCGCTTGCTCAACGAAACTTTGGGGCGGCCTATCAGCTTGTGCCGCCGATGTCCTGCACGATCGGGATCAAGGAATGCCTGTCGGCGCGGAAAATTCGCGTATTCAGCGACACAGGGCCGTGGAAAATGACCGCCTTTCGTGCCGCCCTGTTCGCGCCCCCTTGCGCAGAATATCCCATTACCCTGCTTCAGGAGCATCCCGATGCGATCGTCACGGCCACGAGGGAAACAGCCGATCACCCCTTGTCTCGTCACCCGGAATGGAAACTGTTCGAATGATCTCATCCTATGCATGGGTTCTTGGGATGTTTGTTAGTCTTGAGGCGGGAGCCATTACGACCAACGGCGACTCTTCTTCCGGACCCGTCCGGGAGCATCCCTTCTTAATCTGCCGTCGGGGCGATTTCGTTGAGCTTCGGGCGCGGGCGGAACGCGAGCCCTGGAAAACGATGAAAGCCGAGGCTTTAAGACGGGCTTCCGAGGGTCCGCCCCAACCGGTTCAGGGTGATCGTGTGCAGCGATATGCCGTTCATCTGCAGCAATATCTGGGGGCGCTGGCGTTGGCTTACCTTGTGGATGAGGAAAACCCGCGGCTCCAGGCCGAACGGATTGCCGCGGCGATCACCAATGGGCTCGCTGCGGTCGTGTTCAAGCCCTCGCTGCAACATGCGGGAACGGTTCCTCCAATGGGCGCCGCGTTTGTGGCAATTCTGGCGCTGGATATCGCGTGGAATGATTTGACTCGTGAGGAGATTCGCGAGTGCGAGAAGGTCATCGAGCGTCAGATACGAAAAATCGCACCAACGGGTTCCTGGCTGGGTGCACGGCTTGGAACCCACGGGACCTGGGCTATTTATCGAGGCGAGCGGACGGAGCCGGATGATGCTTACTATCAAGACTTTATCCGCCAGATGACTCGGGACGGCGTGAGCACGGTTTCCCCCGGCTATGCGTTTGCCCGGTTGGGTGCGGGCCCGGATCGACCCCAGAAATCAGGCTATGCCGACGTGCTGGAGTTTACCGGGGTGGATCGGCGTTATTACAACGATTCGAGGATTAAAGCCTTTTATCGGTGGTTGTTTAGCGCGAGTATCACGCCGGCCCGCCAATTTCACCCGTTCGGCGATGTGACGCCGGTTTGGAATCCGCCCAATTCGCCCCTTCTTTGGCGGGTAGGGCGCTTCGACCGGCAGGCCGCGGCCTATGCGGCGTGGTTTCTGGCGGGAAAATCCCCGCCTCCCCACGTGCTGAGTTATGTGCTGATGACCGAACCCTTGCCGGAATCGGAAGTGCCCAAAAGTCAAATTTTTCGGTATGGAGGCGCGTTTTTGAGGGAACCGGCGGATTCGCCGCTCGCTTTGGGGGCAATGCTTTACAACATCGTCGAAAACGATGAGGGCCATACCCATGAAGAGGTCAATGCGATATCCCTTGCGGCTTATGGGAACCGACTGTTGGTCAATGGGGGGTGGCTGGGGGATGAGACGCGTCCGCCATGGAAAAACAATACGCTCGCCATCAATCGGAAACGGCATATGCGAAAAGTGGGCGCCGGTATTCCCGAGGGGTTTACGGCGGACGGATTCGATTTTGCGAGAGGGGATTCGGGGCGAGCTTTGACCGGCGGGCGTTTCGATCGCAGCCTCCTGTTCATCCACAGCCGATCGGGAACCGGCGGCTATTTCGTTACATGGGACGATGTTCAGGCAGCAGCGGGAGATGCCGTTCATTTCTTTTTACAGACCGCCTCGGAAGAGCCGGCGGAAGAAAAAGAAAACGGCCTCTACCGGTATCGCGTCAATCACCATGCTCGGAAGCCGGGTGTTTCCACCCTGGTGGCCTTTGCAACGTCTCCCGAAAAGGTGATGCAAGAACAGGTCGAATCGGGGTTTTTGGAACGGACACCCGAATCGGGTTATCACAATCGAATCGAGGCGGTGTTTCGAGCCGATACTAAAGGACGATGCTCGATTCTGACGTTTTACGTTCCTTTGGATCAGGAGATGGCGGAGCCGCTGGTGCAGCGGGTTGAGGGCGAGAACTATCGGGGGTTTTTCGTCCAACACCCCTCGGGCGTGCGCGACATGATTTTGGA
Organism: uncultured bacterium; assembly: GCA_938038445.1. GTDB lineage: Bacteria > Verrucomicrobiota > Kiritimatiellia > CAIKKV01 > CAIKKV01 > CALHRZ01. The sequence continues at coordinate 68,907 of CALHRZ010000023.1, forward strand.
AGGCGGGAAGGAAGCGGCACAATACGGCGCCAGCGAATTCCAAGGTTGTCTCGCATTATGGCGGGATTCCGAGATGGCGGAAGACGGTTTCTATTTTGTCCGGTCGGGGCAGCTTTTTCGCCGGGGCGCGGCGGGTTTTTCGAGTTCGATGCCTGTTTCGATCTTCATGCGCCCTTACGGAGGAACCGTCCTGGTTTCGTCGGACAAAACGGAATTCACGCTGTGGATTGAGAAGGATCAGCGTGTCCGGCTGAACGGCCGGGATGTGGAGAGCGCCTCAGGGGGCGAAGGGTGGATTCGATTCCCACTGACCGTGGGTTCCCATTCATTGTCGTTGGAGGTTGGGCAGGTGGGCCCGTAAGCGGCAGGTCATCCCAGGCGGAGACGGGCCAACATTTCTTCGATAAGTCGGATGTGGCGTTGTTCTTCGTTTTTGAGGGTTGTCAACAGATCACGCACCATGGCGATTTTGGCTTGGCGCTCCCCCTCGGCATAGAATGTAAAGGCTTCTTTCTCCTTGCTAAGCGCGGATTGCAGAATATCAGCAGGCGTTCGGAGCGGTGGGATGGAAGACATGTGTGTTCTCCTTGTCCGGGGCGGGCTGTGGACGTAGAACGGAGAGATCGTAGGAGGGGGAAGGGACTTGGCCGGGTTGGAGGACCAAAAAATCGCGGTTGTCCCAAGGAGGTCCATCCATCATGGCTTGGATGAGCCGGAGTTTTCCTTCCAGCTCTTCAAAAGTCCAACCACGTTCGCGCGCCTGCTCGCGAGCGAGTTCCACCAGGCTGGGGGATTCGCCGACGGGGGTATGGATAAACGCGAGGCGGGAATAATGGGCGAGCCCCTCGAGAGTTTCCATCAAATAGCCAGCGTTTTCTTCGCCGTATTTTTCCACATATTCCTGATACAGCGCCTGGTCATAGCGCAGGGCGGACGGACGAGGATTTTTTAGACGGTACCGAATGGCTTCCAGCCAGCCTGCGGATTCATAGATGGTGCCTGGATTTTTTTCGAAAACCTCCGTATAGCGCTCCTTGGATCCGAGAAGGAGTGTGATGCAGTCGTGGGCGCGGGGAATTATGAGAGGAAGGGAGGCGTGCAAGCCGACGATTCCGTTGTTGCAGAGGCCGTAGGCAAGTCCGATCGCATGGTAGCGAGCGGGATCGACTGCATCGAGTGCGGCCTGTAGGGCCGCCGACATCTTGGGGGCGCCTAGGTCATGCAGTTCCTGCTCGAGAAGGCGGACTTCGACAATATTTTTTGAGAAGGCGGCGCAGAGATAACATTCCCGCGCCAGAACTTCGCAGGCCAGAATGAGAAGGCGTTGGGGATTCTGTTCCATCGAATAATTATACTGGTTTGGTAGGTCGAGAATCAAGGACTGGGGAAGGGGAGGTCGTACTCGATTACGGTCAAACCGTAAGCCACAAAGCGGGGCGTCTTGAAGATGAGCCGGTTGCCCTTCCGGCGAAACTCGATCGGGAGCGATTGTCCCGCCTCCGGGGTATGAAAGACGACCTGCCGGATCGGTGCTTCCACAGGCAATTCAAGCTCCGCCTGTATAGGCTCGGCAGAAATGGGGAGTTCCTTTCCGGGTTGAGACTCATCCCGATTGAAGTTGACGAAGTGCAGAAGCAGAGCCGGGGGATGGGGACGGCGGTCGGCATAGACTTGGACGGTCCAGGGTGCAGTGAAGGAAGAAAGGGAAGCGCACGCTGCCGCGATGTGCCGGACAAGTGCCGTGCGGTCCGCGGGATCGTGTGGCAGAGGCATCCATTCGTCGGGCAGCATTTCCTTGTCCCCACTCACGGCAGCGAAGACGATTCCTCCTTTTCGTCGGTAGGCGTCCAGAGTGCCGACTGTCTCGGGGGATAGTGCGCGCAGCGAGGGAACGATCACCGCCCGACAAGCGGCCAGCGTTTCGGGGGTCAATCGTTCATCCATGAGGAGATCAAAAAGGAAATGCCCGGCGATCAGAGCCCGGCCGATGTTGCGAAGAGGCGCGAAAAAGGAGGCATCGCCGTTGAAGAGAGCGCGTCTCGGATAGAGCAGTCCGATTTCCGCGTAAGGTTGCCGTCCACGAAGCATGGGGTCGAGATAACGGACGAACTCGAAATAGGTCTTGAGATGAGGCTCTTCCCGGTCGGTTCCTCCTGACCATCCGCCCCGCCAGTTTCCAAAGAGGATGCCGCCCATCGCCAGCGCTTCGGCGGCACAGGCCCGCCAACGAAAATAGTCGTACTTGAGTAGCAGGAAGGGTTTGCCGGCGGCCATCGCTCGTAATGCACGTCCGTCGAGGGCCGAGTCGCCAACGATTCCGGTTTTGAGATCGCTCGAGTAGATCGGGCTCGAGTACCATACATAGTCTTCGCCCTGGGCCCATCGCGTCAGGGGGAGGAGCGCGCGCTCATCCACGTAGGCGGTGAAGTCGGCGGCGGTTGAACGTTCCGCAAGGAAGTTGCGGAAGTGCGTCCATTGGGACACCAGGAGATCGGGCCGAAGCGCTCTTCCGTAATTGAGGAAGACTTCGTCGAGACAGTTTTTGATGCTTACAGCGGTAAACTCCCGGGCCAGTATGTCGAGCCGATCGGTTTTTCCCGGACGCGGAGCCGTGGTGGCGAACACATGTCGATCCAGAGCGCCAAGGTCCATCGCCGCCAGCTCTTCTGGAGAACATCGGGCGCGTAAGAAATCGCGGAATGCTTGCTGGCAGTGGGAGCAGGCACATCCTCCCCGCCAATGAGGAAACTGGACCATAAAGCCATCGAAACCGGTTTCCAGGCCGAGTCGGACCATGGCTTTGAGAGTTTGCCGCCAGAGGGGGTTGTTCACGCAGCCCCGGTAGAGACGCCATGAACCCGCAGGCTCGGAAAGCAAGCGGCCCTCGGAGTCGGTTTCGAGAAACAATTCCGAGCGGGGAGCCGGACGCGGACCCAGGAGGTTTTCTTCCCAGAGGTCGTTGTAGTAGCGGAACCAGCCGGTGTTTGCCTCGGAATCGCCCCACAGGGCGATGACCGAAAAAGTGGCCTGCACTTTTATTCCTTGGCGGTGAATCGGTTCGAGGTAGTTGCGCCACCACGCATGGTAGGCCGCCATGTTTTCCGCGTCGGCTGGATAAATAGGCGTGATGGCCTTGAGCGTGCCTTTTCCATGGATGCAACTGGCCAATTCCGGGCCGAGGACACCGCCGTGAATGAGGTCGGGTTTTACGGCCTTGAGATAGTCGAGATAGGCATCGGTCGGCAGGTTCCCCCAATATTCTCCTCCAAGAAGGGTTCTGGGACGGAACAGGAGGGCGGATTCGGCAACGAGGTTCTGGAAGGAAAGGATCAGACCAATGGCTGTAGAAAGCCTTGAAATCGTGAAGAGAGGTTTTAGCAGCGTCGGCATAGTGGAATTGGTGGACCATCGCGGTCCACTTAAAAGTGTGGTGGAGATTTTGGGGTGATACAAGTTCAAATAATTTTTCTGGAATATCACACTTCTGGAAGTGTGATATTCCATAAGCGGTGAATCGCTCGTCAAGGGTGTACCGCTTCTGCCTTGTAAAACTCCCTTTTATCAAAAGGTGCTTTTATGTATATTCAGTGAAAACAGTATTGAACAATCGATTGAAGGATAACCTGGATTGACGAAATCCACGTTGTGTTTATCGGCCAGGTCGGCGGGGTATCGGCAACTGGTGCCGGCCTGTGTACAGCATCCGGTTCACGCGATCCAAACCACCTCCTCAAGGACAAATGAATCGAAGGAACACCTATGTCCCTGACTGCCGCAGAAGTAAAGTCCTTTGCCCTGGAAGCGGGCGCCGACCTTGTGGGAATCGGTTCGATCGAGCGCTGGGATGGTTCGCCCCCCCAGCAGGACCCTCGTCAGATCATGCCGGAAGCCCGGTCGGTCATCGGGATGGCCTTTCGGGTGATGCGGGGAAGTTTGCGGGGGATCGAAGAAGGAACTTTTTTCTCCAATTACTCGGCCATGGGTTACGGTGGACTCACCTATCTGTTTATTCCCATGGCCGTGATCCACATCGCGCGTATGATCGAGGACCATGGGTACGAAGCGATTCCATACGGTCATCAAAGCGATTGGCGCGCAATTGACAACATGGGCCGATTGAAAAAAAACTATAGTGTTCCCGTCGCAACGGGTCGTGCTGCTCCGGATGTCGCCGTTCATCTTCGAATTGCCGCGTATCTTTGCGGCCTCGGCGAAATTGGGTGGAGCAAGATGTTCCTTACGAAGCGGTTTGGCCCACGGCAGAGGATTGGAATCATCCTCACGGAGGCGGAGCTCGAACCCGACCCTATCATGAAACCGGGTACGATTTGCAATCGGTGCATGGCTTGCGTCCGCAACTGCCCGGCCGGGGCTATTCCTCGCGACCGATCGGTGAAAATTCGGCTGGGCGGCTATGATGTCGAGTGGGCCGACATTGACGTGGATCGCTGCGACTATTGTTTCCGAGGAGCCGAGAAGCGGGAAGAAGATGACCACGCGCCCTATTACTTGGACGGGCCGAAGGCTGAGAGTTCTAAGCCCGGCTGGTGGAGTCCTTTCTATCACAAGCCGCGCAATCTTTACAACTCGGGACAGGCGATCTGTGGGGCGCGGGGATGCACCCGGGCCTGTATGATGGCGCTGGAGGCGCGGGGTGTGATTGAAAACCGTTTCCAGCAGCCGTTCCGACGACGGCCGGCCTGGCGAGTGGATTGGGACAAATGGGCAGAGAACAAAGGCCATTCAAACTCGCAGAGCACCGAGGCGGATTGAGATCATGGGATTGAAGCTTGCCGTCGGTTATCAACTATCTGAGATAGGAGAAGAATCGTTTATCGACTTGATAGAACCCTATCGCGATTCGATTGCGGAGCTTTTCTTTGCGTGGCTGGGTCACCCGAGTGGACGGGCTCCCATTGGTTTGAACAACGGAACGATGGATTCTGACCTCCGTGCGCGTTTTTTCCGCGATCTCCAAAAGGCCCGGGCTGCCGGTTATCACCTTGATCTCCTGTTTAATGCAAACTGCTACGGACCCGAGGCGAGGAGTCGAACATTAGAGCGCGGCGTGCTTGACACGTTGTCCCAGCTCGATGCGGTGGCCGGCGGCGCCGACATTATTACCACGACTTCACCCGCTATTGCCTGGATTGTGAAACATCACCGGCCAACCATCGAAACCCGCGCCTCGAGTAATATGCGGATTGGGACGATCGAGGGGATGGCGTATTGGGCGGACTGTTTCGATGGGTTTCATGTGCAACGCGAGTGCAACCGGGATCTTATGCGGCTTCAGGAGTTGCGGGAATGGGCCCTACACAATGGGAAACGGCTTTTTCTTCTCGCGAACAGCGGCTGTCTTCGTTTTTGCTCAGGCCAAACGTTCCATGATAATCTCGTGGCGCATGAAGGTGCGAACGGATTCTTCGATGCCTTGGAAGGGTTTATGCCGTTTACGTGTTGGCGATTTCTGCGTCGGAAGGAAAATCACACGGCTGTTTTGCAAGCCACGTGGATACGCCCGGAAGACCTTGTGTATTACGAGAAACTGTGCGATGGGGTCAAGCTTGCAACGCGTATACATGAACGGCCCCATACGGTTGTTGGGGCCTATGCAAGGGGGAGATTTCGGGGCAATTTGCTTGACCTTTTAGAGCCCAGTTTTTCGACGCTGTTCGCTCCTTATATCCTGTCCAATGATCGGTTTCCGATTGATTGGTTCGAGCAGACAAGCCACTGCAACAAGAAATGCTACCGCTGCAGTTATTGCCGCGATCTTCTTCCGCGGCTTCTGATCAATCCCCTGGACTCTTTCTCAACGAAAGAACCCTAAAAATCCGCCATTAATCCAGCCGCATCGGCATTAAGACATACAGGAAAGGCAAGTCACACTTGAAAACCGCCGGACTGATTTCGTCGGTGATTTCAAGAAAGACTTCGTCCGTTGGCAGGTGTTTCATAGGGTCCATGACATAATCAGGGTTAAATCCGACATTAAGCGTCGGACCACTGTATTTGATGGGCAACGTTTCGCGTGCTTCGCCGATATCGGGCGATTCGGCACTGACAGTCAATTTGTTCTTTGCAAATGTCATGCGAATGGAATTAGTCCGAGTGCTTGTAAGCAACGAAACACGCCGCACGGCGGCAAGAAGGACTTCCCGATCCAACGCGATCCGATTTTCCGCTTGGGCAGGAATGACCTGGCGAAAATTAGGATAGGGACCTTCGATCAGCTTCGAGAGCACTAGTAGGTCTCCGCATTCGAAGGCGATTTGCGTTTTAGCCTGTCGAATACGAAGGGTACCTTCTTCTTTGAGGCCATGCAGAAGTTCGGAAACGGTTTTGCTCGGCACAATCAATTCGCCTTCTGCCCCCTTTGCAATCTCGATCTCCTGTTCAAAAAGGGCTAAACGGCGGCCATCTGTCGCCACAGCGGTCAGCTTGTCGTCCTTGAAACTCAGCAAAACACCATTTAGAAATTGTCGGGTTTCGTCCGTGGAGGCTGCGTAGGAGGTTTTCTCCAGCATTCCCCGAAATACCGCCTGGTCAAGCGTGAGGGAAACATCGGATTGGACCTCAGGAAGGGCGGGAAAATCTTCGGGAGGGAGACCCAGAATCTTGAAGAAGGCTGCGCCACTGGTAATCGAGGTTGAGTGTTGTTCATCGCTTTCCAACTCGAGTTGGGGTTCAGAAAGTTCTCGGACAATATTGAAAAGAGGTTTTGCAGGGAGGGTGGTGGATCCGGATTTAACTACCTCCGCTGGAACGGCACAGCGGAGGCTTAGCTCTAAATCCGTCGCAGTAAGCCAGATCTTATCTTTGTCCGTCTCGATCAGAACATTGGAAAGGATCGGAAGGGTACTGCGTGAACCGCTGATCCCTTGAAGGCGCTGAAGAGCAGAGGCCAATTGCTCTCTTTGGATAGTGATCTTCATGGCGAACTCCGTTCTGTATACAGGGTCGGCTTTGATACTCTTTTTGTCAATTTAAAACCGTTCCACCCGTAGAGAAGAAGATAACGGCAATAACGGGCGAAAAATGGGGAAAAACCTTGGAATTTTAGGCCATTTGCTTTGTCAACAATTCGAGAGAATCCCGTTTGTAACTGGCGTCTTTTCAACAGGGGGATCCCTTGTGAACAGAGATTGACAGAACCATCAACACGGTTGTCAAAGGGCGAATTCCCTTCGTCCCAACCGTCGGGCGATTTCCACAACGTCTTTGCGCAGGGCTTGGTCCTGTTCCAGACGTGATTCGATGCGTGAACAGGCGTGGAGGACAGTGGCATGGGTTTTTCCAAAGGCATTGGCGATTTCGGGAAAAGAGGACTGAGTCAGACGACGGCACAGGTACATGGCAACCTGACGAGGATAGGCGACAGCCTGGGGACGTCGTTTGCTGGACATATCGGCCATTCGCACATCGAAGTATTCCGCGACGGCCTTCTGGATTCCTTCCAGGGACAAGGCCTGATGGGCTTCTTCTTCGAGAAGGTCGCGAAGAAGTTCTTCCAGTTTATTTTGAGGAGGAACGGCGCGATAGAGCGAGACGTAGGAGATGACACGGGTCAAAGCGCCCTCGAGGGGTCGGATGTTCGATTTGATTCGCGAGGCGATGAATTCGAGGACGGACTCAGGGAGCTTGACGGTGGCCCGTTCCTGCTTATTGCGCAGGATGGCAAGTCGTGTTTCAAAATCAGGTGGCTGGAGTTCGGTTACCAGACCCCATTCGAACCGGGAGACGAGGCGCTGTTCCAGTCCTTGGATCTGATTGGCAGGCCGATCACTCGTCATTACGATTTGTTTATGTGCATGGAAAAGGGCGTTGAATGTATGGAAGAACTCCTCTTGAAGCCGTTCCTTTCCCGCGAGGAAGTGAATGTCATCAATCAACAGGAGGTCCATTCCCCGGTACCGTTTTCGGAATTCGAGCGGTTGGTTCGTTTGAAGGGCATCAATGAATTCGTTGATGAAGGTTTCGGAAGAGACATAGCACACACGGGGAGCCCGTCCATGGGCCAGAACATAATGGCCGATGGCCTGCATGAGATGGGTTTTGCCGAGCCCGGAATGGCCATAGATAAACAAGGGGTTATAAGCTTTAGCAGGTGCCTGGGCGACGGCCACACATGCCGCGTGGGCAAAACTATTGGAGGGTCCGACGACAAAGGTATCAAACTGGAATTGTTCGTTAAGGGAGGTTGAATTCGGGCGTGGAGATGCCGGAACCGGTGGACGGATCTTGGGACGGAGATTTGATGTGGTTTGCGGAAGGGGGAAAAGGGTTGGCACAGGGGATTGAACCACTGGGGGCATGGAAGAAGAGGCCGGCGTCGAAGGCGGCGGGCTTTTTTTCTCGATAGGTTTGACGGTAAACCGCACGGCAAGTTCCGAACCGTATGCGCCCTGAACCGATTGCCGAATAAAAGGGAGGTAATTTTCCTCAAGCCAGGTCTGGTAGAAGGGATCTTCCACTGCCAGAAGAAGGGTTCGATCATCCAACCGTTCAGGCCGTATGATCGCGATCCACTTCGAGTAGACTTCCGGATGAAGCAGCGCTTTCAGTCGTTTGCACACTTCATCCCATAAAGCACCCGCATCCCAGGGCCTCACGATAAAGCTCCTTTTTGCGCGGAGACAGCCGGAGCGGCTCTCTCCACACGCCCCGCAGGGCGTTGAGAATTCTTACTTTCCACATGGACCTGCGCTCTGGTACGCTCTGGCCCGTCGGGGCTTGTCAACAGGTTGTTAACAGGCCGGAGGAGAGCGCTCGAATGCACGTCCGCGTGCAAGGGTAGGGGAAAGGGTTGATGGCCGCAAGCGGAAAAGAAAAGCTTTATTCAGAACCCAAAAGGATGGGCTTTTATCCAAAGCCCTCCACAATCAGTGGGGGTCAGCATGTTCCACTTTCCGAAGAAAAAACTAAAAAATGTAAATTGGAATGTTTCGTTTTTATACATTTATGATGTGCGATCCGTTTGGTTGAACATTGACGAAAACGCTTGAAAATGAAAGAGAAAGAAACAGTTGTCCTTCGCGTTGGAATTCCCGAACAGGATGCAGACCTTCGGTATTTGTGCGGCTTTACGGCGCCCGATCCTGTTGTTTTTCTAAGAAAAAAGCGGCGGGTATTCCTGGTGGTCAATTCCATGGAGGCGCCGCGAGCGCGACGAACCGTGCGGAACGCGGTTGTGATTGCCCCGGAAGATCTCGCCATAAAGAACGATGAGCGCGGCTCGAGGGCCGCGTGGGCAGTCGCACTTCTCAAACGGGAACAATTGACAACGGTTTGGGTGCCTTTTTCTTTTCCTTGCGGGCTCGCGGATGCTCTTCGGAAGGCCGGAATCCGGATGAAGATTCTCTCTGAACCCGCGCTTCCGGAACGGGCGATCAAAAACCGGGAGGAGCTCGCGAATATCCAACACTGCCAACGGGCAGCGGCCGATGCGATTTCCCGGGCGATCCGGGTGATCGGGTCCGCAGTTCCAGACGGCAAGGGGCGGCTGACGCTGGAGGGCTGCCTATTGACGGCGGATCGGCTTCGCACCATGATCCGCCACAGGCTTTTGGATTGGGATTGCGCGGGTCCCGACTTGATCGTTGCCTGCGGCGCGCAGGGGGCGGACCCTCATGAAATCGGACATGGCCCCTTATGGGTGGGGGAGAGCATCGTATTGGATGTATTTCCCCGCCATCTCCGGACCGGTTATTGGGGCGATATGACGAGAACCGTTGTTTGGGGGCGTGCCTCTCCCGATCTTCGGGCCATGTATCGTGCTGTACGGGAGGCCCAGCGGGCGGTCCTCGCGGCAATTAAGCCAGGGGCGAATACCGCGCGTCTTCACGCTCTGGCGGTGGAAACGCTGGCGGCGCATGGATTCAAGACGGAAATTCGCAAAGGAAGGCCGGTCGGGTTTTTTCATGGAACAGGCCATGGGGTAGGGTTGGAAATCCACGAGATGCCCGTCTTGGGCAGCCGTCCGATGATTCTTCGGGCGGGCCACGTGGTCACGGTAGAGCCTGGGCTTTATTATCCGGAGATTGGGGCCGTACGGATTGAGGATACCGTGGTGGTGACATCGCAGGGCGCACGGATTCTGGCGGATTGTTCTAAACGGTTGGAGTGGGGGGGGACACAATAAGGGCGGGCGAGGAATCGTTTACTCCCTTAGAACACGCAAGGAGGAACGCCATGAATATGAAAGCGATTGGGTTGTGGGTCTTCATCGGTGGCTTTTTGGGGTTGGAAGTCCAGGCGCAGGCTCCTTCGCCTGCGCCGCCGCCGCGGGAAGTGGGGCCCGAACGGGCGGGGTTCCGCGCCCCCGGTCGTCCCATGGGTGTTGAGCATGGGCCGTGGAAGAGCTTAGAAGGGCGCGAGGCCGGACTGGAGCGGCTGATGATGGCGTTAGGGCGTGGTGAAGAAGTTACCGCGAAAATCGGGCTGGATGATGCCCAGAAAGAGACGATAAGAAAATTGTTTTTCGAGGCGCAAAGCCGGCAGGCCGATCTGCGGGCGGCCATTGAAAAAGCCTCTTTGAAGCAAGTCGAGTTAATGTTGGCGGATCATCCGGACGAAGAGGCGATTCTGAAGGCGGTGGAAGAGGCTGGAGCGGCGAGGACCGAACTGGCCAAAGCCCGCGTCAAGAACCTGCTGGCGGTCCGGGCGGTTCTGACGGAGGAACAGAGACAGAAGCTGCGGGAACTGATTCGAGAGTGGAGCAAGAATCGTCCGCCGGAAGAGCGTCCCACTTTTGCGCGTCCTGATCGAAAGCCTTCCGAAAGGGAATAAGGTTAGAAAGCGCTTTGGGAGAGGAGCAGGCCGTTCGCGAGCTGGTCCGCCTGCTCTTTCCCACTTAATAGGGCGACAACGGCCAGCGCAAGCTCCAGGGCGGTTCCCGGCCCTTGGCTGGTAACAAGGTGGCCGTCCTGAACGACTCGATCGGGCAAAAGGGAGACCTCCGTGAGCCGTTGGGCTACAGAGGGATGACAGGTTACGCGCCGTTTTGAATTCAAAATGCCCGCAGCTTGCAGAACGAGCGGGGCAGCGCAGATGGCGACCAGCCATTTGTCCGGTTGTTGATTGAACATCCGGATGGTATGGAGAATCCGTGGATCCGCGCAAAGCGTCTCCGTTCCACCCAGTCCGCCCGGTAGGGCCAGAATATCATAGTGCTCGGGGTGAACAGAGTTCCAATCGGCGTCAGGAAGAAGCCGTACGCCACGCGAGGCAAGGACCGGACCTGGGGCCAGGGAGACAAGGTCCACCTTCCATGCCGCTCGCCGCCAAACGTCGGTCAGAATGACGGCCTCCATCTCTTCAACACCATAGGCCAATGGAATCAACACCGAAACTGACATGGGGATCTCCCGGATGAATCGAGGTGCAATCCTAACGGCGACGGTTTCCTCCCCCGAGAAGGCCGGATCGAATCAGGAAATAGAGGAATTGCAAGACCGCAGTCACAACAGCCGCCACATAAGTCATGAAGGCTGCTCGGAGGACCACCGCGGCCGCATCGCGCTCCTGTGGGGTGACAATTCCGGCGGAAAGCATCAGGCGGCGGGCCCTGGCGGAGGCATCCCATTCGACCGGAAGAGTGGCCACGGTAAAGAGAACGGCAAAGCCGAACAAAATGGCGCCGATCTGCATTAGGAGCGTAAAGCGGAACAAGAGTCCCATCAGGAAAAGGAAATAGGACAAATGTGTGCCGAATTGAGTAACCGGCACGAGGGAAGAGCGGATGTGAAGAGGCGCAAAGCCGGCGGCATGCTGAAGGGCATGGCCGGCTTCATGGCAGGCAACGCCGATCGCGGCCAGGGAACGCGAGTTGAAAACCGAAGGAGAAAGACGCAAGATCCGGTGAATCGGATCATAATGATCGCTTAAAAAACCCTGGGAAATTTCGATTCTCACGCTTGAAAGGCCATTAGCATCCAGAAGCTCACGAGCCGCGCGAGCCCCTGTGTACCCGGAGCGCGCCATGATGCGCGAGTATTTATCGAACATTGATTGGACATAGAGGCTGGCGAGCAAGCCGAGCACAAGTCCTGGAAGGGCAAACAGCCAGTAAAGAGGGTCCAATCCCAACATGGTATGCGCCTTTCGTACTGAATGCTTTTTCTATTATACCTCTGGACCGCTTAGGGAGCAACTCTCAGGGCGCGGCAGGTATTGGTCCAAGTAAGCGCTGCAGTTTCTTCGAACGCAAGGCCGCGAATTTGCGAAAGCGCTTCGACCGTGTGCCTCAGAAAAGAAGGTTCGTTGGGAGTTGCGGGAGGAACTTGAACGGGAGCCAGATCGGGGGCATCGGACTCTACCAGCATCCGGTCGGTTGGAATGGCAAGGGCTGTCGCTCGTCCCCGCCGGTTACCCGAGCGGGTGATGGAACCACAGAAGGAGACGTATCCGTTGAGTGAAAGCAGTTGCGGAAGCAGTTCCGCTCCGCCGGAATAGGCGTGGAACAGGAGAGCCGGTGGGAGGCGAGGAATTTCCCGAAGAATCCCCAAAACCGAGTCCCATGCGCGCCGTACGTGAAGCGAGACGGGCCGCTTGAGTTCCGCCGCCAACTCGAGCTGGGCGCGAAAAGCCGCCACCTGCTCCGTTCGATCCGCTGCGATCGCGTGGTCCAGACCGATTTCGCCAACGGGCGCCTCGGGGTGAGCGACAAGGAGTGCGCGAAGGGTTTCGAGCCATTCGGGATCTCGTTCGGCGAGGTGCCAAGGGTGGACGCCGAAAGCGGGCAAAACGATGGGAAAACGAAATGCCACCTTTTCGACCTCAGGCCAGTCGGTAGGAGAGGACCCGCAGCAACATAATCGAGCGACTCCGGCTTGCTCGGCCCGACGCATGACGCCCTCGATATCCGACGCGAGCCGTTCGTCCTGAAGATGACAATGGGAATCAAAGAGCGCCATCGCGTTACGGCATTTGCACGAACTGCAACGAGAACAGGTCGGCATCTTTCATGACAAACCGCAGTCGGACCGTCCGGCCGGCCAGAGCCGCCAAGGTTTCCCGTTTCCAAGGCAGAGCTACGTCGATCCGGTTACCATACAAGGGGGGGGTATCAGGCTGGGAGAAGCCTGGAAGCGGAGTCCCCGATTCGTCGGTTATTTCGACTCGAACTTCCCCAGCGGCCGAGCATGCGTAGTTAAGCAAAAGGGTATTGCCGTCAAATGTGAAGGGCTTGGTAAGCAGTTCCCCGCCGTGCCATGACGCACGAACCGAGGCAAATCCGTCCAGTCGGAGGACGTATCGTCGGACTCGGGCAGCCGGTTGGGCGTAACCCTCGAAGAGGTAGAGGGACATTTCGGTAGGACCCGTCTGATGAACACCCAGCAGAGGGTAGTTGGTTCGGGAGGTCCAGAACATGGGATGCGGGCCTGGACGGATCAAGCTTTCCATGAAGGTGCGGTCGTACCATTCCCCTCCACGAGTGGTGAGCAGAACGGGGTCAGAACAATCGTTCTTATAGTTCTCCACCAGCTGAAGGCCGTGAACTTCTTCATCGGTTACGACCTGCTTTTCCTTTACGAAGCGGGCGGCAAGCGCCACGTAGATATGGGGAGCGCGAAAGTAGGGATGGGTCTGATTAATATACATTTCCTCCACAGGAACCGGCTGTCCGAAGCGTCGGTATTCCATCTGGACCCGGGGAGTCCAATGGAGGAAATCCTGGCTTTCGGCGCGGGAAATCCGCCGTTTTCCTTCCGACCAAGTTCGGAAGTAGCAGAGATATCGGCCTTCCGACTCCGACCAGAACGCGACATTTTGAGAGTCGAACGCGTGGGGGGTTTCGGCATCTTTGCAAATGATGGGCTGTTTGCTCAGGAGACGCCAGCGAATACCGTCGGAGGAGCCATAGGCGGCCAGGGCGGAGACCTTTTTTTCTTTTCCTTCCGGCATCAGGCCGATGGCCTTGAATCGTTCGGACCGCGGGCAGTCTGGTCGGGCGTCGAAAAAAGGCGAAAAGGAGTGAACCGTGGGGCTATCGGCCAAAAAAATATTGTTGGCGGACGATCCTTTGAAAGCAATCCGGCCCAGGTTAGGGCGGGTCCATCGTTTACCATCTTCCGACTCGGCGAGGCAATAGACCGCTGCTTCTTTCTCTGGCGTGTGCTGGTTACGGCAGACCCAGCCGCGGTAATACAGGAGGAAGCGATCCGGCAGGCGGATCACCGTGCCGTAATTGCAAAAACCCCCTTCCCAAGGTTTGTTAAGGCGGAGGGCGATTTCGGCGGGGATGGGTTCGTGGGCGTGAAGCCGGATATCTCCGGTAAGAGAGGCAATCAGGAAATCGTCCACAAAGAGTTCGCGGTGTTGTCCAAGGCTCAGCGGCATAGCAATCTCCCGTGCTGCGTCATGGAATTGTGCCTTTATTTCGTTGGGTTGTCTATCCTGGGATTGAGAGGATTGCCTTCATAAGCATTCCTACTTTCATTCGAGGTGTTACATTGGTTGACAGGCTGGCCGGACGGACCATGTTAGGCTTTTTTCATCGGTCTTTGGGCAGGACTCGGCTTCACCGACCGTTTCAGGGAAGAGTCGCCCCGGACCAAGAGGAAGCCGGCAAATTCAAGGAAAGGAAGTTAATATCACACTTCTGGAAGTGTGATGTCGCGCTCTGCAGAATAGATCTGCAGGAATCGTGCTGTGTAGAAACTTTTGGGTGGAGGGGGTGTTCAGGAAGTCCAAAGCACAGACTGCCTGCCCCACGCACGCAAGGATTCTATTGGATCTCCCTTCCTGAAGACCGGTTGATTACTGTGGGATCCAGAATCCGAAGCGGGTTTTGGAACCAAAAGGTCCGCTTGCAGACCGCGGCCAGTTTCGTACAGCGACCCAGCCCCTGCTCGAACACGCCGTTGGTACCCCCGCCGGCCGAGGTATGTTGGTGTATCCCAGCATCAAACGCTTCGGCGTCTCCTTTATTCCCATGTTGGCCCTTGGCCCAGCTCCCTGCTCAGTCCCCCTTTGCTCCTCTCCTGCGAGTGCGCCGATCCCAAAGGGAAAAACAGCATCGCGACGAATGCATTCCAGCATCGGAACCTCTTCGCACCCCGCTCCGTATTAAGCTCCTTCACCGCACGCTTAAATCCCGCTCTTGCGTAAATCCGCTCGCTGCACGTACCATCTGGATAGTTCCGTCTTTGGGGATTGGGCATCAACCCCAGGGGTGAGTTCTTCTAAACCCGTCCTGCGCGGACGACGAGTGACGTTTCACCGGGGAACATACCGCCAACATATGCAGAATACGATGAACGGCTTTCTCAGCCCACAATTTCTTCCTTTTCCGGCTGAATGATGGACTGGCTGAAATAGATTATTCGATCTACACGCTCTGTTGGAAATCCGTCCCCAGTGAGAGGCTCGCATATAACCCTTGCGCCCTTGGTCCCCGACGAGAGGGATTATTTCTGTGTGGGTTCCATCCGGTATCAAGGCCGCAATTTGGCGGTGATGTGGAACCAACAGGCGCTACGGGAAAAGAAAGGGATTGCAGGTGTTTTCAATAGGTGCCGAATCGACGGCAACGAAACGAGAGCCTGCCTTGGGCTTATTCTTCCCTGACCCCTTCGTCCGAGGGGCCGAAAGGGAAGGGGACGGCGCAAAAAAGTCGGATTTTTGAAAGGTGGGAAAACGGTTGACCGACGATTGGGAGGGGTGATTAACTCCGGGAATGAGTGAATGGATATGGTGTGTTGGCGGTCTTGTTCTGCTTTTGTCGTCGGCTGCGCAGAGCGCCATCGGATTTGGCTCCGCCTTGTTCGCGACCCCAATTCTTGTCTGGATGGGCATGGAATTGCCCCACGCCGTTACGCTGGTTTCCACCTGTTCAATGCTGCAATCGGCCCTGGCCGCCCACGAACTGCGCCGGGATATTCCCTGGCGCCTAGTGGGAGAAGCGACCGCGATCCGACTGGCCTTCGTCCTTTTGGGTTTGGTCTTCATGAAAGCGGTTCTTCGGCTTGGGGCGGACAAGACACGTCTGGCATTGGGTGCGGTTCTTGCGATGGCGACTATGATGCAACTGGCTTCCGACCGTCCGCGCTTGCCGCGGCTTTCCTGGGGATGGAATGCACTGGCGTTTTCCACCAGCGGGCTCATGGCGGGGTTCAGTGGCATGGGGGGGCCGCCGCTGGTTCTCTGGGCGATGGCCCACGACTGGTCCCCCCGAAGGATCCGGGGTTTTCTTTTCGCTGTATTTGCCGCTTCGACACCGGTTCAAATTGGGCTTCTACGGCTTTCATTCGACCGTCGGATATGGACTTTTTCCGCCCTTGGCATTGCGGCGTTTCCCCTTCTTTGGCTGGGATCCCGGATTGGGATGCCGATCGGAAATCGGCTTTCCCATCGAACCCTCACACGGCTAGCCGGGGGCGTCCTGCTCCTCATCAGCTTTTCCGCGATTCTGCAGTCGGTCATCGCATTAACCCGACAACGCGCAACCTGAGGAGGCCCCGATGAACGAGTGGTGGGAAATGATCAAACAAACGGCCCAAACAACGGGCGGAATCGTCATTCTGATTCTTGCGGTAGCGGCTATTGCCGCCGCGGTGATCTTTCTTTTCTGGCGTGGGCTTAAGCACTTTATCAAGGCCCTGATCTGGCTCTTCTGGACCCTGCTGGTTCTCGGTGCGATTGGCGCCGGTCTTTACTTATGGACGGTTCGTCAGGACCCGGTCCGGGCCAAACGGCTTCGGGAAGTGACGATCGAAAGCGTTCGAGCGCAGGCGGAAAAGCTGAAACGGGAGGGCCGGGGAAACGCTGCCCAGCCGCTGGACCGTGCCGCGGACGTTTTAGAGGAGGAATGGCTGGATGAATAACGTGAAGATCCAGGGAAGGCCGACGATCGAACCGGAACGGTTGGAAACAATTCTACGGGAATTGGTGGAAGGCGTTGGGGTCCGGTTGGCGGGAACCGAAGGGGAGCGGGAGGCGGTTCGACGGATAGCGTTTTGGTTTCGTGAGGCGGGCGCCCGGGTCGAGGTCGAGCCGTTTCCCGTGCGTGCCCGGGTCGTTCCTTCGGAAAAACTCTGGGTGCGGGTGAAAGGGCGGTGGCACCCGTTTCCGTGTTCCCTTTTCAGCAACACGCCGGGAACGGGTGGAAAGGTTGTCGAGGCTCCCCTTCTTTTTTTTGAGGCGCACGGCGAATACCGGCGGCAGGATCTTTCCCATTTGCGTGGGAAGGCCGTTGTTCACCTGGGTTGTCATATTGAGTCTCGGGAGGCGTATCGCCACCTGATCGAGGCGAAGCCCGCCTTTCTCCTTTTTGTGGACATTCGCTTTCCTGGCACGGTGCCGTTGGCCGACGGAATGTTTCCGGCGTATACCCAGGCATTCGGCGCTGTGCCTGTTGTCAACGTGGCCTATCGGGATGCATGGGAGTGGGAACGGGCTGGGGCAGATGCAGCCCGGCTTTGCGTGGCAGGAGGGATGAAGCGGGGCCGGTCAGCGAATGTCATTGCCGAACTACCGGGCCAGGATCCTAAAGCAGGGGTTCTCTTTTTGGGGGCGCATCACGATACCCAGGCCGCCTCCCCGGGGGCCGATGATAATGCCACGGGAGTGGCCAGCCTTATTGAAATATGCCGTGTTCTTGCGCCGATCCGCCGTCGGCGGACGATTCGGCTGATCAGCTTTGGGGCGGAAGAGCAACTTTCGTTGGGCAGCGCGTATTACGTCCGCCGTCACCGCAGGAAAATAACACGCGAGGGGCGACTAATGGTGAATTTCGATAGTTTAGGATCCGGGCTCGGATGGACGGAAATTTGGTGCAATGGTCCGAAGGAGATGGAACCAGAGGTTCGAAAACGGTTCGCGCGGCGCAATCTTTATCCGCAGGTTAAGACGGATCTGATTCCCTATGCCGATCATTTTCCATTTGTTGCCGCGGGGGTGCCGGGGGTATGGATTTGGAGGCCGAACTGCGCAATGGGGCGGTTTTTCCACCATCGGCCGGACGACGACATGAGCCGGGTCAGCTTCAAACGGATGGCCGACATTCTCGAGGCGGTGGCCGATGGCCTTGCGGATTGGGCGATCCGGAAGCAGATGCCTTTTCCCTCGCGGGTTCCGGCTTCCCTGCGGCGAGAAGCGGCCCGGTTGTGGGCGGATCTTTTTGGCGGCTGGCGAAATTCCGGCGTGCAATAAAACGGGTCAGGACGGACCGGGCCAGGGGAGTCCCCACTGGGGGAAGGCCTGCGCACACAGCACGTAAAGCAGCACCAAGACTGCAAGCGTTGCCGCCACGGACAGAAGGGCGAAAACAGGACCGGGTTGATCCTCCTCGACCTGAGGCTGTGCCATATCGGCGGCCAGTTCTGCAGCAACCTTGGGAAGAACAAGGGAGGAAGAAGAGGGGCCGGACGGTGTATCGCCCGGTCGTTTGAGCTTGATGGTTTTCCGCTGGGTTAGAGGACCCGTTTCGGCGGGAGCGGCGGCAGGGGAAGGTTCTGCCGGGGCTGCAATCGGAATGGAAGGAGCTGCCGGGGCGGGTCCTGGGACGGCGGCGTCGGTTGGGCGCTTGATCCGAATCGTTTTGGGACTTCCAGTCGGGGGCGCTGCGGAAGAAGGGGGGGGAGGAATCGGCTCCGCGACCAGCGGGGTTTCCATTGCCGTCTGAAGAGGGATTCGGGAGGTTTGCCGCTTGACCTGTGGGGTGGCAATAGGAGGGGCGGTGGGGGCAGTGGTAGGGGGAGGAACAACCCCCGGCCGCTGGATTTTGATGGTCGCGACTTCGGATGGCCGCTGAATTTTGATGGTTTTAGGCGCCGAGGGCGCTTCCATGGCCAGTGCGCCGAGATTGATGCGAGTGGTCTTCGTCTTCTCCTCAGGGAGCATCGCCGCTGCGGCCATATCGATCCGCGTTGTCTCTTTTTTAGGCGGTTGATTCGCCGCCTGTTGGGCGGCCAGAGCCTCTTGGAGATTCAGGCGCGGCGGAACGCCGGCCGAAGGGGTTTCCGCCGGAGTTTTTGCCGGCTGTTCCGCCGGCGGAGTCTTATTATTTTCTTCCATCGCGGAATCTCCGACTCGCTATATTCAAAAATTTACCTCTGAGCCTGAGAAGCGTCAAGAACCAAAAGACGATCAGACTTGAAGGAGTTCCGCTTCCTTCGCTGAGGCCATTTGATCGATTTTTTCGACCGTTTGGTCGGTTTGTTTCTGAATGTCGGCAAGCGCTTTGTCCCGATCGTCCTCGGTGCATCCCCCTTCTTTCTGGAGTTTGCGGACGGCCTCGTTCATTTCCCGCCGCACGTTGCGAACCGCAACGCGGGCTTCCTCTGCCATCCGTTTCATCACCTTGATCATTTCCTTTCGGCGTTCTTCGCTCAATTCCGGCACGGGGACGCGGATCACACGGCCATCATCTATCGGGGTGAGGCCGAGGTTGGCTTGAAGGATGGCCTTGACGACAGCCTCCCGGATGCTCTTGTCATAGGGGTTGATCACGAGCAGGCGGGGCTCGGGAACGGCGATATTGGCCAGTTCTCGCAAACGGGTCATCGCGCCGTAGTAGGGGACCGGGACATTTTCCACGAGATGAGGGGAAGCTTTGCCTGTTCGAAGTCCCGCGAACTGTTCCTGAAGGACGTGGAGGGACTTCTCCATTTTCTCCATTGTTTCGAGCAGAATGTCGTCCAGCGAGTCCATGGGTGCGTGTCTCCCTTTCGAAGGGTTAATCTGAGACCAGGGTGCCGACCGGTTCGCCGTTGAGAATGCGTCGGAGGGCGTGATCCTGGAGGAGGTTGAAGACGATGATGGGAATATGGTTTTCCATACAGAGGGAGAAGGCGGCGCCGTCCATGACCTGGAGCCGCCGTTCGAGCGCCTCTTGATAGGTCAGGCGGTCATAGCGGCAGGCGTTTGGGTGGGTACGTGGATCGGCGTCGTACACTCCGTCCACGTTGGTCGCCTTGAGCAGGAGGTCGGCATGGATTTCGCTGGCCCGGAGGGCTGCGGTGGTGTCCGTCGTGAAATAGGGGTTGCCGGTCCCGCCGCCGAAAAGCACGACGCGGCCCTTTTCCAGATGGCGCAAGGCGCGCCGGAGGATGAAGGGTTCGGCGACCGGTTTCATTTCGATGGAGGTCTGGACGCGGGTATCCACGCCGATTTTTTCGAGCGCATCCTGAAGGGCGAGCGCGTTGATGATCGTGGCCAACATGCCCATATAATCGCCGGAGTTGCGGTCAATACCCCGCAGCTCGCCCGCTTTGCCTCGGAAGATATTCCCCCCTCCGATGACGAGGGCGACCTGAACGCCGGATTGGTGGACTTCTCGGATCATCTCGGCCATCCGCGCGAGGATAGCGGGGTCAATGACCATGGAAGCCGCTTTGTTTTGGAGGATTTCGCCGCTGAGTTTCAAGAGGATGCGGCGTGGGCGGCGCAGGCGGGATGAATTGTCTTCGGTGCTCATGAAGGGCTCCGAACGGACGACACCATATGCAGGCGTTCAACTTAGGGAAAGAAATCCGGCTTGTAAAGGAAAAAGCCGCTCAGAAGCCGAAGATTTTCGGTTGAACCGATTGGCCGCTTTCGCCGATCAGGAAACGGAAGGTTTGGCCGGGGTCGCAAGTCGGATGGGTTCGTCCCAGGCGGGCGTGGGCAGGTAGTCGGGTAGGTCCAAATCGCCGACCAATTCGCGCACGGAAACGATTCGTTTTTCCGCGATGGAGGTATTGGCCGCAATACCGGTGAGGATTGACCATGCGCCCGCGCGATGGTCGGCGCGCATTCCGAGGGGGTCGGGCCCTGGATCGGGCAGGAAGAGGTCGTCCAGGAGTCGCTGATCGCCTCCCCCGTGGCCGCCCTTCCCTTCCTCGACGGGCACATAGTAACCGTGTCCGAAATGGGGCATGACGTTGATCGTGGTGGCATCCCGGATCATCTCACCCGGCGTCCGGCCGTCGGCGTTCACGTAGGAGGATTCGCGCATCAGGTGCTCAAGGCGTCCTTTGGCACCGTTGAAGACGATATGATAGCCTTCCCAGGGCGAGAAGGCGGTGAGGGTATACGTCATTTTGACGCCGCTGCGGTAGGCGACGATCACATTCATCGTGTCCTCGATGTCGATGGAGGCGCTGAACACGCAACGATCGCGATGGTAGCCGTCGTACTTTTCCTGATTGTAGTAGAGTTCGCGGAGGCGGGGGTTCCCTTTGATATCGAGGAAAAAGGGACAGCGGCCGGACTCCGGGCAATCGGCGCACCGTTCCGTACGGCGGGTCAATCCATATCGGGCGGCTTGTTCGGGGCGGTAAAAGACCCGATCACCGAAGGCGGCGACGGTTTCCGGCACACTGTTGATCCACCAGTTGACGAGGTCGAAGTGGTGGGTGGCCTTGTGCACAAGGAGGCCGCCGCTGTTTGCTTTGTTGCGGTGCCAGCGGCGAAAGTAGTCCGCTCCATGGCTTGTGTCCAGGACCCACTTGAATTCCACGGAGAGAACGCGGCCGATCACGCCGGATTGGAGGAGTTCCTTAACCTGGCGGCGGGGCGGGGAGTAGCGGTAGTTAAAGGTGACGCGGACGGAGCGGCCGGAACGGCGGACAGCCTCGAGAATCCGACGGCACTTCTCGGCGGTAATGGTCATGGGCTTTTCGGTGATGACGTCGCAGCCTGCGTCGAGAGCGCGGACGATGAATTCGTCGTGGGTGGAATCCCGGCTTGTGACGATGACAAGGTTGGCATTGAGCATGCGAATCTGCTTTTCCAACTCTTCAGGGGGGAAAAGTGAAATGGGGGTGGAGGCGCCTTTTTCCTTCAGCTGGCGGAGGGCCAGTTCGAGGCGGCCGGGGTTGATATCGCAAAGTCCCACGAGCGTGGAAGTCTGGGGATATCCAAACGCGGCGGCGTCACGCCACATGACGGAACGACCACCGACTCCGATGAGAATCGCGCGTTTCATGAAAGGCTCCCAAGGAGATAAAAAGGGTAATTATAGAATGGGCAAGAGTCTTTTCAAGTTGGGAAACCGATTGGGCAGTAACATTTTCCTGGTTCCTCTTATCGCTTTGCTTAACCGGTTTCTTTGCAGCGAAGAGAGGCACAGTTTTTTTTAAAGCCTCGAACACGATCTTTCTTTTTTCCCAAACGTTCTCCATCTTGGTTTAGGAACCGGCTATCGAGATCGAGGGAGATCTCACACTTTCGAAAGTATGAGACAAAAAACAATACCATTCCTCGTTGCGGGGTCCCAGAATGTTTTTTTGTTTGCCCGCATCCGGGAGGCATTGCGTCTTGCAATTGGGCTACAAAAAATCCTGCCTAGTTACTCAGGGGGGACATCCTATGCCAAAAATCAAGGCCGGGTAAACTTGCCACATGTTCCGAATCTCCCCAGCGGTTCAGCACGGATGGGGCATACAGAGGAGGAAGCCGAATGCCTTGGGACGTTTGCTTTGGGCTTGAGACAAGGGAGCAAGGCAGGTAGGGTATGGAAATGGAATTTACCATGAATCGGAATCCTCTACGACTTGGAATCCTCGGCTCGGGCCGAGGCAGCAACATGCAGGCCATCCAAGACGCGATTGAAGCGGGATGGCTTCCCGCCCGAATTGTCTGCGTGATTTCCGATGTGCCGGACGCGTTTATTCTCGAACGGGCCCGCAAGGCGGGCATCCCCGCGCACTATGTGGATCCCGCTCCGTTTCGAACCAAACTCGACGGTGTGGGGGAACAACGGTTCCTCGCCTGCCTGCGCGACTACGGCGCAGAGGTTGTCCTGCTGGCTGGTTTCATGCGCATGGTCAAACGTGGGCTTCTTGAGACCTATCCCCAGCGGGTTCTCAACATCCATCCCGCGCTTCTTCCGGCCTTTCCTGGGCTGGAAGCCTGGCGCCAAGCACTTGAATACGGCGCCAAGATCACCGGCTGTACGGTTCATTTCGTGGACGATGGAATGGACACGGGGCCAATCATTGCGCAACAGGCCGTACCGGTTCTCGACGACGACACACCGGAAACCCTCCATGCCCGGATTCAGGAAGCCGAACACCTCCTCTATCCCCAGGCGGTCCAATGGCTTGCGGAAGGCCGGCTTCAAGTGGAAGGCCGGCGCGTCCGGCTTCTTCCCGTGCCGCAATGAAAACAGCAGCGGTGGAACAGGCGGCCCAAATAATTCGAGAGGGGGGAATTGCCGCATTTCCAACGGAGACGGTTTACGGTTTAGGGGCCGACGCCTTTCAACCGTTCGCCGTGGCGCGAATTTTCGAGGTTAAACGGCGCCCCTTTTTTGATCCGTTAATCGTTCATATTGCGCGGCGGGAGGACATTTCGGGGTTGGTCCGCGAGTGGCCGGAGGAAGCGGAAACGCTCATGGACCGTTTCTGGCCGGGGCCTTTGACCCTTGTGCTTCCCAAGACTGACCGGATTCCCGACATTGTGACAGCTGGGCTTCCAACCGTTGGGATTCGGATGCCTCGCCATCCGTTGGCGCTCGAACTGGTTCGGCGGGCAGGGGGAGCGATTGCAGCGCCGAGCGCGAACCGATTTGGCCGGACCAGTCCGACCACGGCTGCCCATGTCCGCGAGCAATTGGGCAACGGCGTGGATTTCATTCTGGACGGAGGTCCATGCGAGGTAGGAGTGGAGTCCACGATCCTTACGTTCGAGGAAGGAAGGCCGGTGCTTCTTAGGCCGGGGGGCACACCGCTCGAGGAAATCGAAGAGGCGATTGGGCCGGTGCGTAAGGGGTCGGTCGCCTTTGGCTCACGGCCCCAGGCGCCGGGGATGCTTGAGCGGCACTATGCCACCCATACGCCGCTTTGGGTGATTCCCGAGGGCGGGCCGCCTCCGACGGAAAGGGGCCGCTGGGGATTGTTGGCCTTTCGAAGGGCGCGTGAGGGATATGCGGCCGTAGAGATTCTCACTCCTTGCGGCGATTTGCGCGAAGCGGCCGCGCGGCTTTTTGCCGCCATGCGGCGACTGGATGAGGAGGGTTTAGACGCCATCGCGGCGGAATTGGTTACTGACCATGGGTTGGGCCGAGCGATCAATGATCGGCTTTTACGGGCGGCGGCGCGACAAACTGCATAACTTCTTGCCACCAAGGCAGAGCAGGATGGGAGGGCCAGGAATTGTGGCCGGCCGAAGGAAAGACCCAGAGTCTTTTGGGCTCCTGCCGTTCTTCATAGAGGCGTTGGGTGTGATCGGGGGGAATGATCTCATCCCGGCCTGCCATGAGGATGGCCACGGGGCCTTGGAAGGCCGCCAGTGCGGCCGCATTATCGAACCGGTCCCGCACAAAGAGTCGGACAGGGAGAAAAGGATAAAGGCGGTTCGCCAGTGTTGGCAGATCGTACCATGGGGTTACGAGCACCAGTCCGGTGGCGGGAACCTCGGGGCGGGCTGCCACCCCGGCTGCTACGGCGGCCCCGAGCGATTCTCCCCAGAGAACGAGGGGGCCGCTAAACGCCTGAAGGGCGGCAAGGGCGGTTCGGGCGCCCTCTTCGACGAGCGATGGTTCACTCGGCCGTCCCGGCCGCGCTCCATACCCCGGGTATTCGGCCAGCACCACACGCCAACCGAGGGGTTCCAGTGCCTCGGGATAGTAAAAGCGGTCAGAGGCAGAGCCGGCGTTTCCGTGGAAGACCACGACAATGCCGCGGGGATGAGGAATGGGATCGGTCGAAACCAGTGCTTGATAGTCGGTTCCCTCTGTGGGCCAGAGCTTTAGCCCGGAACGACGGGCGGCGCGGTGGGCCGTTTCGAGGGGAAAGCGGTCGGCGGGAAAGAGACTCATGCGGTAGAACGCGGACCCGGCCAAGGCGAGCGCGCCTGCGATTCCGAGCAGGAGCAAAAGGATTCGGACGATCCGGATTCCGAACGCCACCGTCTCCATGGTTTTAACGTACGACACTTCGGCGGGATGGAAAAGGCAAAAGTCGGCGGCGGAGCAAGGATAGAAGGAACAGAGGAATGAAGCCAGCCCAGAAGAACAAGCGGGGACCTGAAATCGGAAGGGGCGGCGAGGCAGAACGGACCAAGTTCCAGAACAAAACCAACAACGCCAGCCAGACGGCCGCGGTGTTGGCAAAGGGATCGTGGGCATGGAACCGTTGGAAGCCGGGATCGCGCTGCCGTCGGAAGGGCCAGCGAACAGCGCATCCCAGGAAGCCGAGTTGGTCGCTGAGCACATGGGCTGCAAGGGCAAAGAAAGCGATCAGGCCAAGCCGGAGGCTGCCCCCTAACGCGGCCAGGATTCCGGAAAGAGCCGCGAGGCCGAGGCTATGGCTCCAACATCGGTGCCAAGGGAGAAAATCCACTTGCACGCCCCGTTCGCCCAGAGGCGTCAGAAGGAGTGTGGGTCCTTCGAAGGAGGCGACGTGGATTCGGGCCTCATACCCGATCACGAGGGGGAAATCGAGCGGAACGAATAAAGGCGTGTGTGTTTCCACGTCTTGTTTGCGAAGGAACGAACCCTCGGTTGTGGCATCCGGCAGAAGGCGCGCCTCGATGCCCCCTGCCGCGACCAGACGGATTTCATAGGGTTGCCATTTGTCAGGGCCGAGCCGCATCGAATGGAGTTGAACGGTGAGAGGTTTCCGGCGTTTTTGCGCCTCGCGCATTGCGAGCGCGAGTCCTTCCGCCACCATCCGCATGTCGGGTTCGAGGGGGTCGGGAATGATCTGAACTTGACGGGGAGCGAGGAAACGGATCACTTTGAAATCGAGCAGATCCGGCAGAAGTCCGAAGAACCCCCCGGCGAGCATCGGCCAGGGGTTTCCCGCAGCCGCTTGGCGGACGGTTTCCGGAAAACAGGAAGCGACGGCGAGGCCGATGGCGTAATGGGCGATTCCTTTCACAACGGGGAGTTTCCCGAAAGGGCGAATGCCGTCGGCAACAAGATGACGCCCAGCAGGTGGACGCGGCGGCATCGGAATAAAATCGGGAGGAAGCCGATGGACGTTGCGAGGGACAGGAGAGCGAGGCCGGGAAGCGCCGTTGTCGCGGCGATGAGGGCGGTGAGAAGAGTCAGCGAGAAGATCAGGAGGCATCGGCGCGCGGGGAGGGTCTGGGTTCGGCGTAAAAGCCAGAGACCCACCGGTTCGATGAGGAGAAAGGAAAGTCCGGTTGCAACCAGCAACGCGGAAGGGAGCAGGAAAGAAAGAGCGGGAAGGTCGCGGGGAACATAGGCCAAGAGATTCCAGGCGGCGCTGCCGCGGATGAGCCCGAACTCCGGGGCGCCGAACAAAAGCAGTGTGCCTCCGTAGTACACCATTCGGGCGGCTCCTTGAGCCGCAAGAAAGGAACGGCGGTCGGAGGAGGCGATGGCCTGGTTGGCCATCCAGGCGCCGACGCCGCCGGAGAGCGCCGGGAGGAGAATGGCGAGCCAGCCGCCGGCGGCTCCGGCCAGCGCTCCTTTGATCCAGGGCAGAAGCGGAAAAGAACGGGCGGAAGGGCTCTGGGGGACCGGAGGGGAGGAACCTCCTATCGCGAGAAGGAGCGAAGGCACGCTGAAAAGACCTGCGAAAACAGGCATGAGCGAAAGCCCGGCCTTGTGAGGAGGGAGGAAGGGGCGGCTCCAAAGCAGGAGTCCCAACAGCCCCGAGAGGGTAAAGGAAGCCAACGCCGCGAGCGAAGGGCCTGCAGCGTCCACTGCGCTACGCCAGCCCGGGGCGGTGAAGGATTGCCCGGGATGCCATTCGGAGAAGAGAAGGAAAAGAATGATGGCCCAGAGCATCCAATGGAAGTGGGGACGCAGGATCGGGAGCAGAAGCGGCAGAAACGGCCGGGCGGCATATCCTGCGGCCACAAGCAACAAGGCGCCAGCCAGTGCCCCTGCTGCTGCGCTGTTCAGTGCACTTTGGCTTTGGCCCTGGCGGTAGGTGGCAGCGCCGGCGGGAAGAAATAGAAAGGTGCTTTCATCCGGCACGGTCAAGACCAGCGCCGGCAAGAGGCCGGCTACCGTCCAGGCCCCGATGGCGGTGGCCAATCCGGTGGCCAGGGCGTAGGGAGGGAGCGATCCGGCCAGGAGAGGAAGCGGCGCCAGAAGGAGATAGACATGCACGCCGGGTAGGCAGCCGCAAAGGAATCCGACCAAAAGGCCTAGAAAAAGGGCAATCCACAGCGTCAGGAGGTTCATGGATGAGGACCCACGATCACGTCGGTTTCCTTTTGAACGAAAAGCACGGGCGATTCGCCCGCGCGCCACTGAAGACGGCCGACGACGTGGACAGGGACGGATGGAGGGGAGGACTCTTCGCTACGGAGCGCCGTTTGGATTGCTTCAGCCGTCTTCCCCTGAGCCACGAGGCGAACGCTTTGGCCATTTTCTTCGATCGTGAGGCGAAGCCATGGCTGGCCGGACCGGGAGCGGCCGTGGCGGGGGGGAGCGGAGAGGAGACCGGTTGTTCGGATCCGAGCGCCATGCATTGCGGGCTGCAGATCGGCGAGCGGGACGGTCGGAATCGCAAGCCGATGGCGAAAAATCGCAAGGAGAACCAAGCCGAGAATGGCCGTGCCAAGTGCCAGAAAACGCAGGATCCGAAGGGAGAGAAGTCCGGCCGCAGGGGTATCGCAGTAGGGGCAGTGATCGGAGGGACCGATAAACCGTTCGCAGGAAAAACAATATCCCGGCCGCGCCGGCATGGTCAACTCCCTCCCAGAATCCGGCGGAGGATATCCTCGACGGTGAGAAGACCGGCCAATTCGCCGTTAGCCTTCTGAACCAGGCATAGGGACTGGCGGGTTCGGCGCAGAAGAGGAAAGATGTCGAGAACCGGCACATCGTCGCGGACGAACTGAGGCGGTTTCATCAGGCGTGAAAGAGGCGTGGAGCTGTCGGGGGTTTCGACCGGCATCAATTCAAAGAGGTTGACGACGCCGAGGCAATCCGTTCCGGTGGGATTGAGGACAGGGTAGGAGGCGAAGCCTGTTCGCGTGCTTTCCTGAAAAAAACGGGAGACGGGCGCATCGGCGGGGAGGGTTGCCATCCGGCTGCGGGGGGTCATGACCGCGGCGCAAGGAATTTTGGAGAGTTCCGTGACGCGTAACAGCATAAACCGCTGACGGGGAGAGAGGGCGCCTTCTTCGACGCTTTTTGCCGTCAGGTGGAGCAGGTCATCGCGGGTGATCAAGGGGATGCGTCGAACGGACTGCTCGGGGTCTCGTATGATCCGGTCGGTCACGCCGATCACCAATTGGACGAGGGGACGGACAACGCGTTGGAGGACGGCGAAAAGCGGCACAAAAGGGGGGCATCGAACAAGGGGTTGGGCGCGGAACCAAGATTTTGGGAGAAACTCGCAGAAGAGCAGCACGGCGATGGCCATGAAGGCACCGGCGATGGTTTCGCCGGAAACCGGATGAATTTTTGCGCCAAGCGATGCGGCCAATACGGAGGCGACCGTCATGCAGAAATTGGTGCCGAGAAGGGTGGTCCCCAGCAGGGCGGCCGGTTGTTCCAAAAGATTCTGGAGGGTGACGGCCCACGGCACCCCTTCTTCGGCCAGATGGCGGAGTTTCAGCCGGTTGATCGAGATCAGGCCGGTTTCAAAGCCGGAAAAGAAGGCGTTGCCGGTCATCGCGAGGAGGATAAGGATGAGAAAACCGACGATCATGGGGTCGAGGGGGTCTCCGAGGGAGGTTCGATAATTTTTTCGAGCAGAATAGTCCGGATTCGGCGCTTGCGGATCTCCAACACGGTGGCCCGACACTGCTGGGCTTCAATCATTTCGCCGGCTTTGGGCAGATGTTCCGCTTTTTCTGTGAACCAGCCGGCGATCCGGTCGGCTCCTTCCGCCGAAAGGCGAAGATCCAGTGCTTCGTTGACATCCTCGATGCTCGTATTGCCGTCTACTTTCCATCGGTTCGGCCCGGCCGATACGATCGCCGGTTGGTCCTGGCCGAGGTCCGGCATGATCTCATCCAAAATGTCTTCGCGCGTGATGATCCCGTCGGTTCCTCCGTATTCATCAATGACAACGGCGATGTGAATTCCTTCCTGTTGAAAAAGGGTTAGGATGTGATCGAGGGGCATGGTATCGGGGACGAAGAAATGGGGAATCATGCATTTTTGGAGATTGCCGGCATCGTTGGAATAGAGGAAGCGGGGGGCATTGAGGAAGCCTTCGATCTGGTCGAGAGAGCCGCGGTAGGCGGGGACATAGCGGCAGGCGGCTTTTCGGACCGTTTCGCGCCATGTTTCCGGGGGGTCTTCAAGGTCGAGGCCGAGGACGTCGGGCCGCGGGACCATGACTTCGCGGGCTTCGATTTTTTCGAGGCGGAGGATACCGTCCATCATCGCACTTTCCTCGAGATGGAGAACCCCATCCTGTTCCCCGACATCGACGAGCGTTCGGAGTTCTTCGGCGGAAAGGGGACTGGGCCGATGGGAGAAGTGGATTTCGAAGGGGCGGGTTAGCCGCAGGAGGGCCCATCGGAAGGGGGCGAGAACACGGACGGCGGTGAGAAGAAAAGGCAGAACGCGGACCGCCCATTTTTCCGAGTGGCGGATAGCGAGGCGTTTGGGGACGAGTTCCCCAAAAATGATGAGGAGAAAGGTCATGGTTGCGATGGCAATTGGCTCCGCGTTCCCTGGGGCAAGGGAGCGGACAATGACGTAGCCCAACCCGGCGGCTGCGATGTTGACGAAGGTGTTGCCGATCAGAATTGTCGAAAGGGGGAGAGCCGGATGGGCGAGAAGCTGCTCGAGGAGGCGAGCGGCCTTGGGGTTGCTCCGGCCGATGCGGTGGAGGTGAAGGGGATTGAGGGAAAAGAGCGCCGTTTCCGAACCGCTGAAGGTGGCGGAAAGAGACAAGAGGACAAGCAGAAGAACAAAGTGGACCGAGAAAAGGAGGGGGTTCATAGGAACGCCGCCAATCCGATGGATCAGGGGCGAAGGACGGCTCCTTGGGGTTTATCCACCGCCTCCATTCGCAGGGAGGTGCGCAATCGTTCCTTCAGCGAAGTCGCGTCGAGGTCCTTCACCATCCACTCCCCGTCCATTTTCATGATGCTTTTGACGCTGAGCCGCCGGAGGGGGATTTCCTCGGGGCCGTATCCCTCGGCGCGGAGGAGAAAGAGATGCTGCCGGTCAATCCAGAGGCGGACTTTTGCATAAGGGGAACGTTCGCCGGGGCTAGGCATTGCTTCGACGATAAAGCATGGCCGGTCGAGGATCGTTTCCTCGCCAATCAGGACAGCCGGTCGCCACCAGAGGAAGGACAAGCTGATGTCAAACCACGTGACGTCGGTTCCCTGAATGACTTCGGTGGGATCGGGGGTGGGGGCGTCTGCGAGGGGGTATCCGCGGGCATAATGCCAACGGGGTGGGGTGCCGGCGGGGCGAACAATTGTCATTTGCTCGACCTCTCCGCCGAAGAGATTCATGAAGGTGTACCGGGCTCTGGGAGGGGTTGCGCCGTATTCCAGAACAAGCTGGACGCGGCCCCGTCGTTCGGGGTTGCCTTCGCGAGGGTCGGCCCGATATTCCCCGCTGATTTGGAGCGGGTCGGGGGGCAAGCGGAGGAGGACGGCATCGAGAAGCGCGTCGGCAGGACTTGGGATAGGGTCAGGGGACGAGGCAGGAGGTGCCTCCATGTCCTCAGCTTCGAGAGGGGGGCAAACGAACAGCGAGGCGGCCAAAAGCATATAGAACGTTTTGAGCATTGGCAATGTAGGGGAAAGATAGAGGAAAAGGTTGAAAGTTGCAAGGGTTTTCCGATAATGCGGGGGTGATGAGAGCGACGTTTCTGGGGACCGGCACATCGGTGGGCGTTCCGATGATCGGTTGCGAGTGTACGGTTTGCCGTTCCTCCAATCCGAAAAACAGGCGGCGGCGTTCCAGTCTCTATCTGGTCGCCGCCGAGACGGCTCTCTTGGTAGATACACCTCCTGATCTGCGCGATCAGGCGCTCGAGTATGGGGTGCAGCGGGTGGATGCGGTGCTTTATACCCATGCCCATGCCGATCATGTGTTTGGGTTCGATGATTTGCGGCGGTTCAACACCCTGCAGGGAGGAGTGATTCCCGCTTACGGACATCCGGAAACCCTGGCTGAAATTCGGAGGATTTTCGATTATGCCTTTCGACCGCAACCGGAGGGTGTGTATCGGCCGAGGGTTGCGCTGCATCCCGTGGAGGGAAGTTTTTCCATTGGACCTTTTTTGATTGAACCGGTTCCGGTCTGGCATGGGGGGATTGCGACGGTGGGATACCGGTTGGAAGCGGCGGGGCGGACCCTGGGATACGTTCCCGACTGTTTGGCCATGGAGGAGGAGTCCTATCGGCATTTTCACGGGGTGGATATCATGGTGTTGGATGCGCTCCGTCACACGCCGCACCTCACGCACGCCCATCTGGAAGCGAGTCTGGCCATGTTGGCGCGGATCGGCGCCCGGAAGTCGCTGTTGACCCACATGTGCCATGATATGGATCATGAAGTCGTGCAATCGGAACTTCCGGCGGGAGTGGAATTGGCGTGGGACGGACTGGTGGTCGAATGGTGAGAAGAGGGGAGCGAATGGGAGCGGGATGGATGAAAACCCTGCCGGGGGGCGTTGAGTTGACGGTTCGACTTACGCCGCGGGCTTCGCGGACGGGCGTTGCGGGCGAAACCGCAGAGGCATTGAGGATTACGGTTCAGGCGCCTCCCCTTGACGATCGGGCCAACTGCGCGTTGGTGGATTTTTTGGCCGATCGGTTGGCATGCGCCCGTAGCGCCGTGGTGGTGGCGGCAGGAGCGCGAGGGCGTCTGAAGCGGGTCCGCGTGGCGGGAATTACGGCGGAACAGGTGCGGCAGCGGTTGGGCATAACGGGCTGACGGCGGGAACAGCGAAAATCCGGCGCGCGTTGGCGGAAGTCTGGTATGCCATTTCCTCGTAGGAGAGGTTGCGAAGGCGGGCGAGTTCTCGAACGATAGCGGGAAGGAAGGCGGGTTCATTGCGTTTGCCCCGCAGGGGGACGGGCGCCAGGTAGGGTGTGTCGGTTTCGACGAGAAGGCGGTCGAGGGGGACAATCCGTGCGGAGGCCCGCACGTTTTCGGCTTTGGGAAAGGTGAGGATTCCGCTGTAGCTGATGGAGAAGCCCAACGAGACGGCAAATTCGGCGAACGCAATGGTTCCGGTGTAACAGTGAATGACCCCAATGCGATCCGGCACGCCAGGCCACTCTGCGGCATGGCGTTCGAGAAGGGGGCGCATCGCCGGCTCGGATTCCCGGCAGTGAACGAGAACGGGTAGTTGGAAGCGGCGGGCCAGCGCGAGCATGGATTCGAATCGCTCGATCTGACGGACGGCGGTTTCGGGGGAGTGGTAGAAATCCAGCCCGATTTCGCCCAATGCGACTACGGTGGGAAGGCAAAGCTGGGGCGAGAGCGGGGGGAGTGACGCCTCCTCCAGGTGGGCGGTATACCGATCATAGCCGATGGCGGCCCGAAGGCGGGAAGGGTGCGAAGCGGCCATATCCAAAGCGAATCGGTTGCCCTCCGGATGGCCGCCCACGGCAATCACCATTAGGACGCCGGCGTCGGCTGCACGCTGGAGGGAATCGAGAACGGTTGTCGAGCCGTCAGCGGTCAAACCGTCCAAATGGGCATGGGTATCGACCAATTCGATCATTGTTTCAGGGCCGTTTCGAGGAGAAGGCGCGCAACCTGCTCCGTGGCGTCTGGACAGGCAAGTTGCCGGGCGGCGATTCGCGCCTGTTCTCGCGCGGTGGGGTTGTCGAGGTAGAAGGCGATGGCGTCGGCGAGTCTTTGCGGCGTCAACTCTTTTTCGATGAACAAACGGCCGGCGCCTTTTTTTTCGAAGAGGGCGGCATTGAAGCGCTGGTGGTTGCCGGCGTAGGGGTAGGGAATGAAAAGAGTGGGGATGCCGAAGAGCGCAAGTTCCGAGCAGGAACCGGCACCGGCGCGCGAGATGGCGATATCTGCGGCCGCATAGGCGGCTCCCATATCGCGGAGGAAGCCGAGGACGAGGGCTGGGAGACCGTAAGCTGTATAGGCGGAACGGACGGAGTCAGCCTCCCGTTCGCCCGCGAGATGAAGGATGCGGAAGGCGTGGTGTTGTGCATGCAGGAGGCGAAAGGCGTCCAGCGCGAGCGCATTGACCCGGGAGGCGCCCTGGCTGCCGCCCATGACGAGGATGAGAGGATTGGGTCCTGCGGGCAGACCGGGCAGGGGATTGTGGACGGGCAGAGGGCGGAGGGGATAGCCGGTGTGGACGAGGGCACGGCCGGGGAGATAGCGAGCCGTATCGGCAAAAGAAATCGCCACCGTGGTCTTGCAAAGGCGGGAGAGAATTCGGATGGCGCGGCCGGGAACGACGTTGGCTTCATGGAGAACGACGGGAACACGGCCGGCGCGGGCCGCAAGAACGGGAATGAGGGATGAGCGGCTGCCCATGGCGAGGAGCACGTCGGGGTGAAATGCATGTAGTCCCTTGCGGGCGTGGCGCCAAGCGCAGAGGAATCGGAACATGGTTCGAGGGAGGGCGCAGGCAGAAAGCGAAGAAGACCATTCCAATTCCAGGGTTTCGACAGGTCCGGGCCATCCCGAAGCGGCGGAGCGCTCGATCGCCTTTCCGGCGAGCCAGAGGAGAACGGAATGGCCATGTTCTAGGAGAAGACGGCCAACGGCCATTCCCGGAAACAGGTGGCCGCCGGTGCCGCCGCACGCGATGAGGATTCGTGCCATCGGTTCTTCTTTCGTATGGATTGCAGGGGGTTCGATACCAACTTTACCGATTCCCATCAAGTGGAATTGATTCCCCCAGTTTGGGGCATAGCACAGCCCTGGGGTCAGACCTCAACATTCAACATTTAAGCACCATCTCTCTCCCATCCATCATGAATCCTCTTCCATGCAACGGCAATTCTCCCAAAGGTGGGGGGGGCGGAAGCAAATGTTGAATGTTGAGGTCTGACCCCGTGGAGTGAAAAAACAGTTTGACCGAGAAAAGATGTGGAGGGATAGTAAAGAGAGAGGGAGCTTAATTATGGCTATTCCACGCCGGTCCAGCGAAGAGCCCATGACGGTCGGGCACGGCTTCGCTTATATTGCATTCTGGCAGTTCATGGCGTTCCTCATGTTGATCGCGCTTGTCTGGGTCAACGAAATTTGGAATCTGGCCGCCTTGATTTGGGGTGAAAATCTCGATCAGCAGCCCAACATTTTCCGGGGAGCCATTCTCACGGCGGGCGTCCTTGTCACTTCCATTGTAGTGGTCGGACACACCTACGAACAACAGAAGCGGGTGTTGCGCGGGATGTTGACGGTTTGTTCTTACTGCAAGCGGGTCCGCATCGCGCACGAAGCCTGGGAGAAGATCGAAGAATACGTCGCCCGCAAGTCCACCGTGACATTCACCCACGGGGTCTGTCCCGACTGTTTCGACAAATATGCCAGCTCGCTGCGAAGCCGCCCTTCCCCCATCCCGCCGCCCTCCCGTCAGGACGAGCATCCGACGGTCTAAACGGCCCATGGGTCTATTGATTGGAGCGGGCGCGGAGCGCCTTTTTGAAGCGACGAACCGCTTCGGCCACCTGGTGCGCAGTTCCTGAGCCGTCTGGGGTGCCGGTCGCAACGAGTTGGACCAATGCGCTACCGACGACGACGCCTTCGGCGAGTCCTGCCACTGCGGCCGCCTCCTCGGGAGTTCGAATACCGAAACCAACGCAAAGGGGAAGATTCGTACGTTCCCGTACGCGCGCCGTCAACTGGGCGATGGCCTCCCGACTGGCGGGGACGGAACCCGTGACGCCCGTGCGGCTGATGAGGTAGAGAAACCCGCCGGCGTTCTGAACGATCTGGTCGATCCGCTCGGGCGGTGTGGTGGGGGCGATGAGACGGATGAGGGGAAGACGACCAGGTGGAAGGTGAAGAGTCAACTCCTCCGACTCTTCGGGCGGCAGGTCGACCACGAGAAAGCCATCCACGTCCGCTTCGGTTGCATCCGCCGCAAGTTTTGGCAATCCATATTGTAGAAGAGGGTTATAGTAGCTGAACAACACGATGGGAATATCGGTTCTTTGCCGCAGACGTCGGGCGAGCGTGAGGACGCCTGCGACGGTCATGCCCGCTTTTAGGGCGCGCTGCGACGCGGCCTGAATGATGGGGCCGTCGACGGTCGGATCGGAAAAGGGAATACCGAGTTCGAGCACATCGAGTCCGTTTTCGCAAGCGGCGCTCAGAATGGCCAAGCTGGCCTCCGGGTTGGGGTCGCCAGCCGTGAGAAAGCCGATCAAGGCGGATTCTCCGCGGGTGCGGAGCTGCGCAAAGTGGCGTGCGAGTCGTTCGCTCATCGCGGCATTTTCTCCTCGAGCCGTCGGATCGCCGCCTCGGCATGGGCCAGGTCTTTGTCGCCTCGGCCGGAGAGACAGACGGCAAGGATCTGGTCGCTGGACCGGCGGCTTGCTTCGGCTATTGCGGCGGCGACGGCGTGGGCGCTTTCGAGGGCGGGGATGATGCCTTCGAGGCGCGCGAGCCGTTGAAACGCATCGAGCGCGGCCCGATCGGGCACGGCGGTGTAGCGTATCCGTCCCAATTCCTTGAGCAAGGCATGTTCCGGACCGACGCCGGGGTAGTCGAGGCCGGCGGAGATTGAATAGGCCTCTTCGACTTGGCCGTCGGCGTTCTGGAGAAGGTAGGACTTGGCTCCGTGGAGCACGCCGATTCGTCCCCGGCACAGGGTGGCCGCATGGCGGCCGGTTTGGAGTCCGTGTCCTGCGGCTTCGACGCCCAGAAGTTCGACGGCCGGATCGTTCAGAAACTCGTAGAAAAAGCCCATGGCGTTGCTTCCGCCCCCGACGCAAGCCACGAGGAGGTTAGGAAGGCGGCCGAAAGTTTCGAGGGCTTGCCGCCGCGTTTCCTCCCCGATGATACGCTGGAAGTCGCGGACCATGACGGGATAGGGATGGGGGCCGGCGACGGAGCCGATGACGTAAAAGGTATCTTCCACGTGTTCCGCCCAGGCCCGCATGGCTTCGTTCATGGCATCTTTAAGGGTGGCGTTTCCGGCGGTCACGGAGACGACCTCCGCCCCCAAGAGCCGCATGCGATGGACGTTGGGCGCTTGGCGTTTGACGTCTTCGGCCCCCATGTAGATCGCGCAGGACATGCCGAAGCGGGCGGCGACGGTGGCGGTGGCGACGCCGTGTTGGCCGGCGCCCGTTTCGGCCATGAGCCGTTTTTTGCCCATTCGCCGCGCGAGCAGCGCTTGGCCCACCGTGTTGTTGATCTTGTGGGCGCCTGTGTGGGCGAGGTCCTCCCGCTTCAGCCAGAGGCGGGCGCCGCCGCATTCCGCGGTGAGGCGTTCCGCGAAGTCGAGGGGTGTTGGACGGCCCACGTAGTCGTGGAGCACACGGCGGTAGTCGGCGAGAAACGCGGGATCAGCCATTGCGTCGCGTCGGGCGCGATCCAGTTCGAGCAAAGCGGGCATCAAGGTTTCGCCCACGTAGCGGCCGCCAAAGGGGCCGAAGTGGCCTTGTTCATCCGGGAACTGGCGATAATCGGTCATTACGGGGGGGGCGTGTTGGGGGCTTCTGCACGTCGGACTGCGAGACAGGGTTTGTAACGGGCGTGGGCTTCCCGGAGGAGGGTTTCCGTTGCGGGCCAGCCGAGACAGGGGTCGGTGATGGAGACGCCGTATCGAAGGGAGGGAGGATCGGCGGCAGGGGGCTGGGCCCCCTCTTCGAGAAAGCTTTCGAGCATGAATCCGAAGACGGATCGGTTGCCGGCTTCGATTTGGCCGAGAATATCCCGCAGGACGTCGGCTTGGCGGGCGGGCTCCTTGGCGGAATTGCCATGGCTGCAATCCACCATGATTCGGACTGGGAGCCCCGACTCTCGAAGCATCGCTTCGCAGACGCGGATGTGTTCCGCATCGTAGTTCGGGCGTGGCCCGCCGCGAAGAATGACATGGGGATAGGGGTTACCGGTTGTGCCGAAGACGGCGGGTCGGCCGAGTTCTGTGAGCCCGAGAAAATGGTGAGGTTGGCGTGCCGATTTGACCGCGTTGACCGCCGAGGCAATGGAGCCGTCCATGCTGTTTTTGAAGCCGACGGGTGTTGAGAGTCCGCTGGCCAGTTCCCGGTGGGTTTGGGATTCGGAGGTTCGGGCGCCGATCGCGGTCCACGCGATGAGGTCCCCGATGTACTGGGGTGTATGGGGTTCCAATGCTTCTGTGGCAGTGGGCAATCCGAGTTCTGCCAGTTGCAGAAGGAACCGTCGGGCGATGCGGAGTCCTTCGTCGATCCGGAAGGTATCATCCATGAAGGGATCGTTGATGAGTCCTTTCCATCCCACACTGGTGCGAGGTTTTTCGAAATAGACACGCATGATGATCACGAGCGCATCCTGGAGTTCCGTGGCGAGGGCATGAAGCCGCTGGGCGTATTCGAAGCCCGCCCGGACGTCGTGGATGGAACAGGGACCGACGATGGCAAGAAGGCGCGGATCCTCGCCGTCGAGGATTTTTTCGATTGTTTCCCTCGCTCGACCGACCGTGCGGCGTGTGCTGGGTGTGTGGGGATACTGTTGTCGGATCTCCCGCGGCGTCGGGACGAGGGTGATGGACTGGATATTGACGTTGTTGAGCGAACGGGCCGACATGACGCAATCCTTTTTACCCTTTTGACGCCGCCCAGGGGGATGGAAAGGGGGGCGTCCAAGGCAAACGGGCCAGATTGTCCAATAAAGCGCGGATTTTTTCCAGACTCTTTATTCCTGGCCGATCTTCGACTCCGGAACTGACATCGAGGGCTGCCGGGCGGACCGCTTCCGCGGCTTGGGCAGCATTGGCGGGCGTGAGTCCGCCTGCGAGGATAATGGATCGGCGGGCGGCAAGGGGTGCGGCTTTTTCCCATGCCCAGGGGATGCCTGCGCCGCCGGGCAAGGGGCCCATCGGGCATTCGACGAGCAGGGGGACATCGAGGGGCCAGCGGTTTGCCTGCTCGATCAGCGGTGCGGTTTTTTCGTTGAGGGCTTTGATGATTCGGATTCCGTGTTTTTGGAGAGTTTCGGCGGTTTCAGGGGTTTCGTCGCCGTGCAGTTGCAGGAACCGGAGACCCAGCCGTTGGGCCCGTGCGAGGGCGATTTGTGGGGGTTCGCCGACGAGGACGCCGACGGCAGGGTAATCGGCCGGAAGCGCGGCCAGGATAGCCCGGGCCAGGTCTTCGGTCACATGGCGTGGGCTAGGCGGGAAGAAGACGAGGCCGACGGCATTGACTCCGAGCGCTGCGATGGCGGCGGCCTGTTCCGGGCGAGTGACGCCGCAGATTTTGATGGGAAGGCGGTTCATGGGGTGGAACTTTCCCGCAAGGAGCGTACGGCATCGGCGGGGTTGGGGGATCGGACGAGGGTTTCGCCGACGAGGAAGGCGGAGAAGCCTGCTTTATGGAGCCGGCGGATTTCGGAGGGGGCGTTGATTCCGCTGGCGGCGATGAGGATTCGCTGGGGGGAGGGGGGAGGGGCCAGGCGGGCGGCGCGGTCGAGGTCGACCTCAAAGGTGGTCAGATCGCGCGCGTTGATGGCGATGAGAGAGGCGCCGAGGGCACAGGCGCGTTGCGTTTCTTCTTCTGTTGCGGCTTCGACTACTGCGTCAAGGTACAGTGCCTGGGCCAGGGAGAAGAGGGTGTGGAGGGTGGGGTCATCGAGCATACGGACGATCAAGAGCACCGCATCGGCGCCCATGGCGGCGCTTTCCCAGATTTGGTATTCGCAAAAGAGGAAGTCTTTACGCAACACGGGGAGTGTTGAGGCGGCTCGGGCTTTGTTTAGATCCTCTGGCGAGCCTTTGAACCAGTGGGGTTCGGTGAGGACGGAGAGAGCGGCGGCGCCGCCTGTTTCGTAGGCGCGCGCGAGGGTGGAGGGATCGAGGTTGGGGGCGAGGGGGCCTTTGGATGGGGAAGCGCGCTTGATTTCGGCGATGAGGGCGACGGGGCGGTTTTGGGTCAGGCGGTGGGCGAAGGGGCGTCGGTGTTGTTGATGTTCTCTGGCCAGGGGTTCAAGTTGGCAGAGGGGGGCCTGTCGCATTGCTTTGGCGACGTCCTGTTGGCGTTGGGCGAGGATGGCGGAAAGGAAATCAGGCATTACGTTGGGTGAATGCGGCGAGAGTTTCCAGTTTGGTGAGGGCAGCGCCGGAATCCACAGCGGCGGCGGCTTGGTCAAGGCCGGTTTTCCAGTCGGGAGCGAGGCCGACGGCGATTAAGGCGGCGGCGGCGTTCAGGAGGGCCACATGACGGCGGGGGCCGCGGTCGGTCCCGTCTAGAATCGCGCGGAGGATTGAGGCGTTGTCCGATGCGGAGCCTCCTTTCAGGGTAGTCGGGTCGGCGCATTCGGGTAGGAATTGGTGGGGATCGAGATCGTAGGTGACCACCTGGCCGTTACGGAGTTCGGAGATTCGGGTTGGGGCGCAGACGGAGATTTCGTCGAGGCCGTCATGGCCATGTACGACGAAGGCGCGTCGGGTGCCGAGGTGCTTGAGGGTATGGGCGAAGGCTTCCGTGAGGGTGGGGGAGAAGACGCCGAGGAGCTGAGCGGTGGCGCCGGCGGGGTTGGTCAAGGGGCCGAGCATATTGAAGACGGTTCGGACGCCGAGTTGTTTACGGACGGGCATGGCATGTCGGATTGCGCCGTGGTAGAGCGGTGCGAACAGGAAGGCGATGCCGATTTCATTCAAGGCTTCCTGCATGACCTCTGGGGGTGCTTGCAGGTTGAGGCCGAGGGCTTCCAGAACGTCGGCGCTGCCGCATCCGCTGGAGACGGCGCGGTTGCCGTGTTTGGCGACGGTTGCGCCGGCGCCCGCCGCGATGAAGGCGGCCGTGGTGGAGATGTTGAAAGTGTTGGCGCCGTCGCCGCCCGTGCCGCAGGTGTCTACCAGGTTAGGGACGACGGCTTGGACGCGGACGGCTTTACGGCGCATGGCGTGCGCGGCGCCGGCGAGTTCCTCCACGGTTTCTCCTTTTGTGGCGAGGGCGGCGAGAAAGGCGGCGATTTGGGCTTCGGACCATGCGCCTTCGAGGATGGAGTCCACGGCTTCCGCTGTTTCAGCTTCCGAGAGGTTTATGCGGGCGATCAGGGTGGCGAGAATTTCCTTATAAGGGCGGGGCATAGGGCACCTTCTGGTTCAGGCGGGGAGCATTTTGAGGAAGTTGCGCAGAATCCGTTTCCCGACGGGGGTCATGATGGATTCGGGATGGAACTGGATGCCTTCGATGGGGTGGAGGCGGTGGCGGAGTCCCATAATTTCGCCGTCCTCTGCGGTTGCGGTGATGAGCAGTTCTTCGGGGAAACCTTCGCGTGACACCGCGAGGGAGTGGTAACGCATGGCTTTGAACGGTCGGTCGCCGAGGCCGGCGAAAATGCCTAAGCCATCGCAGGTGATGTCGGATGTCTTGCCGTGCATGAGGCGTTGGGCCTGGATGATTTTAGCGCCATAGACGGCGGCGATCGCTTGGTGACCGAGGCAGACGCCGAGGATGGGGATTTGGCCGGCGAAGAAGCGGATGGCGTCGCAGGTGATGCCTGCCTCTTCGGGGCGGCCGGGACCTGGGGAGATGAGGAGGGCTTGGGGTTCTTTGCGGGCCAGTTCTTCGACGGGCAGCGCGTCGTTGCGGAAGACGGCCACATCGGCTCCCATTTCGAGAAGATATTGCACGAGGTTATAGGTGAAGGAGTCGTAGTTATCGAGGATGGCGATCATGGGGTGGATTCCGGGGGTGGGTTGAGGAGTTCGAGGGCGCGGACGACGGCTCGGGCCTTGTTGACGGTTTCAAGTCGTTCCGATTCGGGGACGGAGTCGGCCACGATGCCGGCGCCGGCCCGGATGGAGAGGCGGCCGGCCTCGATGAGGGCGGTTCGGATGCAGATGGCGAAGTCCATGTTGCCATCGAAGGCGATGTAGCCGACGGCGCCGCCGTAGGGACCGCGTGGGGTGGCTTCATATTGGGCGATGAGTTCCATGGCGCGGACTTTGGGGGCGCCGGTGAGGGTACCGGCGGGGAAGGTGGCGCGGAGGAGGTCGAAGGCATCCTGGTCGGGGGCGAGTTCGGCCGTGATATTGGAGACGAGGTGCATGACGTGGGAGTAGCGTTCAACGATCATGAGGTCGCCGACTTGGACGGTGCCGGGGAGGGCGACGCGGCCGAGTTCATTTCGGCCGAGGTCCACGAGCATGAGATGTTCGGCGCGTTCTTTTTCGTCGCGGAGGAGGCTGTTGGCGAGGTCGCGATCTTCCTGTTCGTTGGCGCCGCGGGGGCGGGTACCGGCGATTGGGCGGAGGGTGGCGGTGCGGTGTTCGAGTCGGACCATCGTTTCGGGGGAGGAACCGGCGAGAATGGTATTGCCGAGGCGGAGGAAGTACATGTAGGGGGAGGGGTTGACGAAGCGTTGGGCGCGGTAAAGGCCGAGGAGGTCGGCGGGAGGTTCCCCGACGAATTCTTGGGAAACGACGGTTTGGATGACGTCGCCGCGGACGATATGGGTTTTGATGGCGGCGACCATATCGCGGAAGGTCTGGGGATCCATGACGGCGTGTGGGGGTGCGGGGACTCGGCGTGGGGAGGCGTGGGGTGTAGGGGGCTGAGGGGGTGGGGGTGGGTTTGCGAGGGTCTGGAGGAGGGTATCGAGCTGGTGTTCGGCGTCGTGGTAGGCGGTCGCGGGATCTTGGCCTGGGGTAAGGAACGCGAGGAAGAGAGCGGTCAGGGTATGGCGGATATTATCGAGGACGATGAGGGCGTTTGGGATGATGAAATCGGCGAGAGGTTTTTCGGCGGGGAGGAGGTTTGGAACGCGGGGTTCGAAAAAATGGACCGATTCGTAGGAGAGGTAACCGACGAGTCCGCCGCAGAAGCGGGGGGTTCCTGGGGGTCGGGCAAGTCGGTATTGGTGGAGGAGGGAGCGGAGGATGGGGAGGGGGTTATGGTGGTGGGGGATACGCTCTTCGTGCATGCCTTGTCGGAGGACGATGGCGTCGCGATAGAGTGTGAGGCGGGCGTGGGCGGAGAGGCCGAGGACGGAGAAGCGGCCCCATCGCTCACCGCCTTCGACGCTTTCGAGGAGGAAGAAAGAATCGGCGTGGGGCAGGAAGCGGGCGAGGACGGAGACGGGGGTATCGAAATCGGCGAGGACTTCGGCACCGACGGGGATGACGTTGGCGTCGCGTGCGAGAGAGAGGAAGGTTTCGCGCGCGGGGAATCGGCTTAGCTGCATGGCACTCCTTTCACCATGTGTTTCTTTATATAGAAACAGTTTTAAAAGGTCAATCATTTTCGTAAAAATTTTCTTGAACCGGTTAATTTTCTTCCTAAACTGCCGCCGCAAACCGTGCGGGCATAGGGTTTGTACCTGAAAAAGAAACGAAGCAAGGAAAAGGAAAATGATGGAGAGAGGATGGCGAAAGGGTACTGGGGCGATTCTCGTTGGATTTGCCGTTGTTACGGTGTGGGCGGCTCCTGGAAGGCCGAAAATGGAGTCTCCATTGCCCGGCGATTGTCCTGCTCGGAGGCCTTTGTTCTCCTGGACGATCGCTGATCAAGCGTCGGCCTATCTTCTTTCCATTACGCGGAACGGAGAACCTTGGTTAGAGAAATGGACTCGGCAGAACCGATGGGCGCCTCGTTTTGATTTTCCCGAGGGGGTTTATGAGGCGCGCGTGATTGCCTGGGACGGTGCCGAATATGGGCAGTGGTCAGCGCGGGTCAAGTTTCGCCGAGTTTTTGCCCCGGCGTTGGCCGGTATCAATGGGATTCGGGAGGATGGTGAGGAGATCATCTTAGCGGCGGGGGAGGGCATCGAAATCGAAACGTTACATGACGAGAACACGCTCGTCATACATGCCATGCCGGTTACTGTCACGCAGTTGGTCAATCAGTCCGTCATCACCGAAAAAATCGCGAATGAGGCTGTTACAGTCGAAAAGTTGGCCTCGGATTCGGTTTCGACAGTGAAGCTGGTAGATGGGGCGGTCACAACCGAAAAACTTGCGAACGGGGCCGTGACGGCGGTGAAGTTGGGGGTGGGTGCTGTTTCGGCGGGGGCGCTTGCCTCAAATGCGGTCGGCACTGCGGCTTTGGCCGATGGGTCTGTTACGCGCGAGAAACTGGCGGCAGGGGCAGTGCATCCTGCGGATATGGCCAGTTCCGGGGCGTCGGAGGGGCAGGTCCTGAAATGGAGTGGTGTGGCATGGGTTCCTGCTTCGATTCCTTCTTTCGATGGGTTAGCGGTGGGAAAAATTTCTTTTCCCCCTGAGGCGCCAGGTGATGGTTCAATTGTTTTCGGTGACAACAATTCATGCCTTGGAAA
>CALHRZ010000024.1 GCA_938038445.1 uncultured bacterium
TCCGCCACAGAGTGGCGGAACTACAGTAAGTCCAGTGGCGCAACTACAGCCAAATGCCCTGCGTGTTCCCCCTGTAGTTCCGGCACTCTGTGCCGGATGCCGCCCTCAACCCAATGCGCCCTTTTCCCAATTTTGTCGGGCGCACCTGCTGCGCCCCGCCCTAGAAAACGCCTTGGAACATATTCAAGCCTTCGTGCGGGCCACGCAGCTTTCGCGTTTGCTTGCCGCAATCTACGGTGGGAATGCATCAAAGAGACGAGTAAGCAAAAGCGCCAGCGTCCGTGCCCCCGCCACGAGATTCCCGATGGGAACTCGTTCAGCGGCACTGTGCGCTTGCCCCAACTCCCCATGCCCAAGCCCAATCACGGGAATCCGAAGCGCCAACGCCAACCGCGCCCCGTCAAACCAGGCCGGCATAAAACCCGCCGAAAGCGTCTCGCCTGTTGCATCCCGGGCCGCCTCCAGCACTGCCAAAACACAAGGATGATCGGCCCGCGTCTCAAAGGGCGTCATGTCCGAAGTCCACTGCAGGAGCGGCGGATGTTCCCCGAGCCAAGCGTCTGTCGCCACCGCCGCCCGCAGCCACTGTTCAAACCGCTCGCGGAAGAGGACTCCGCTCCACTGACCCCGCGTCCGTTCCGCCACCCGCGCTTCCTCGATCGCGTATTTGAGATTGACACCGATCACGGCCTCACCCGGCACGGTCGAAGGCAATTGCCCGGCACGGAAAACCCCAACCGTCCCCCGGCATCCCGAATGCCGTTTTCCATATTCCTCCATAAACGCATCCACGGCTTGCTTGACAACAATCCCCTTGTCAATTGCACTCACCGCCAGATTCAACGACGAATGACCCGCACGCCCCTTCACGGTCAGCCATAAAGTGGCTAACCCGTTACAGCCGATCGCCGCAAGTCCCCGTGGACCATCCGTCACAAGCGCCAAATCGGCCGAAATGCCGGCCGCGCAACACGCCAGAGTGCCCGCCCCGCCTCCACTGCATTCTTCGTCCACGACCGACTCAAACACCAGCCGCCCCTGACGGGGCGGACCCGCTTCCGAAAGTGCCCGGAGCACGGTCAGGTCCATCGCAAGATTTCCCTTGCTGTCGGAACTTCCGCGCCCGTACAGATATCCGTCGCGGATTACCGGATCGAACGGTGGGATGGCCATGTCCGCCGTCCCAACGGTATCCATGTGGGTATTGAGAAGGATCGTGGGTCCCCCCTTCCCAAATTCCCACTCGGCCACCACGTTGTCCCGTCCCTTCCATTCCCGACCCGGAGGTCCGATGAGACCATACCGCGCATAGATGTCCGACGGCACCGGAACGCAGCGCACGTGCCCTCCCAACTCCTTCAGTCGTTCGGCGATCCACGCCTGACCGGCGGCTTCGCCGGGTGCGTCTCGATCACCCGAATAAGGATTAACGGTCGGAATGGCAATCAGCTCCTGTGCCAACCCCACCATCCAGGGTTCGAGCGCTTGAACTCGTTTCAAAACCGCCTGTTCGGCCATCTCCCGCATCAAGGACCCCGTCTACTCAAGCAGCAGGACGTCCCCATCCTCCAGCAATCCAAGGGGCACAATGGTCTTATCGCCCTCTTTCCGAACAGGGATGCGGCGACGCTGCCACACGGAATAGACCCCCTTCCACTCCCCCGACGGCAGGCGAAGGGTCGCGTTCGG
Source organism: uncultured bacterium (assembly GCA_938038445.1). Taxonomy (GTDB): domain Bacteria; phylum Verrucomicrobiota; class Kiritimatiellia; order CAIKKV01; family CAIKKV01; genus CALHRZ01. Next base: position 1,690 of record CALHRZ010000024.1, read on the forward strand.
AAATTCGATTAGATCGCGCCCGGAAGCGTACGCCCAATTCATGACGACCACCGCTTGCCGATCGCCACTTTTGGAACGAATCCGGACGGCTTCAATCAACGGCTCAGAGGGCTCGACATCCGGCACCGCGCCGGATTCCAACGCCGCTCGAACAATCCAGTATCTCAATCGCGGATCGAAATCGCGTGCCATATCATAGCCGCTTTTCATAACGCCCGCGGCATATTCGACCCCGCTGTACCAAGCGGCCAGCCATGCTGTGCCTTTTCCGTATCGGTTTCGAAGCAGAGCGGGCGAGCCGTCGGCAAACTGCAGAACCACCTCCGCTCCCGGAACCGGCTGAAGACGTTCCCATCCCACCTTTAAGGGAATGGGGCCGCCTTCCGCCGCCAACCCCGCGCTCTCCGGACGAGACCCCGCTAACGAGATGTTTCCGAGCGCCGTAGCCCCATAACGGGGAACCTTTCCCCACAGCACGGGATCGGAGCGGTTCGTCACGCCAAATATTGGGTACAGCGCCGTCAACCGGGAATTGCTTTCGTCACGGGCAAGCCCTCCGCATCCCGTGAACAAGGTCCCGCCCTCCTTCACATACTGGGCCAATCGCGCGGCCACATCCTTCCGAATGTGCGAACCGGTCACATAAATCGCCCTGTACCGCGACAGGTCTTCCGTCATCAAAAACCCTTCATCCAACGCTTCGAGCGGCAGATGGGCATGGGTCAGGGCCGTATAGACCCACTTGCCATCCTCCCATTGAGCGGAATTGCCGAAATACTCCGCAGTGAGCGGGCGCACCACCGCCACCGAGGGGCTGACCGCCCATTCACCTTCCCAGGTAACCGGTTCGGCCGCACCAATCAAACGAGCTGCGCGGCTGACACGCGCCATCACCGCGGTATTCCCTCCGAAGGTGTCCCCTTTCGACCAATCCGGCCCATAGGTGTACCAGTAGATACAACGCACCCCGCGCGCAACGGCGGAGAGCGCCCGCTGAATGGCCGCCCCGCGATGAGGCTTGACGTAGATGCCGAATTCATGACCAAGCTTCAACCGCAAAATCCGGCCCACATCGCATAGATAACTGTCCCATTGCCAGACGCGCGGATCACGGTTACTGGTCTCATACATGAAGCCGTGATCGGAATGGCGGTACCAGTCGAAAAAATCGAGACTGTGGCCCCCCATCAAAAAGGTGTTGCCCCGAAGCGCATAGAGAAACATCCAGGGTTGACGAGCCTCGGGGCTGTCCAGCCGCCCCTCCAAAATCGCGCGTTTCTTGTTTGCATTCGCTTCGGCAAACAATTCCCGCATCGGAGTGAAGAGCCGGGCCGATCCCTCGTTGTTGAATCGGCGGGACCAGTAGTACAACAGGTTCCAAGCGCGGCCCGACAAAAGGGGCGTCGGCGAGGTTCCGATTCCTTCCTCTATTTCGCGGCGCCGTTCCGCCGCACGCGCCGCTTCTTCGTCGCTCATGTCCACCGCCTCCGTTTCGGCCGGTGGCGCCTTCAACGCCGCCTCCGCCCCCTCGAGGAGCGTCTCCGCGTCACCCTCCTCCCCCCCCTTCGCCTTCCAGTCGGCTCCTTTCGAATTCATCCCCGGAAGCGAACGACGAAACGCCTCCTCCGCTTCCTTCACCTTTTCAGCGTGGGATTTTTCGAAATACCCAAACGTCGGACGAATCGGCGCCCAATCGGCGACCCCAAAATCGGCCGGAGTCACCCCATGTGCCCGCAAAAAATCCCGAAACGCTTCGACACAATGGGGACAAACACTCATGTGGGCCTTCCCTTCCCCCGTTCGGTCAAAAGCCGACCCGATCTCGTCCACCGTCAAACACCACCACGTTTCGAACGGTTGTGCCCGCGCGTTCCTTATCAATTCCTCGAACTGCGCCTTTGCTTCCGCTTCCCGGTTGGTATATCGCGGGTGATACGGACAGCCCGCGCCTTCCGGCCATGGCAGCGGCCGAAGCTTTCCCGTTTTGTGATCCACCGGCGCGGGCTCAAAAGGATAGCCGTAAAAACCGACCGTCGTGACCCGTTCAAATCCGGCGACTTCCAGACGCTTCTGCTTCAGATCGTCGAGAAAGAAGGAAGGTCGCCCCCGAAGCCCATTCACGCCCATCTGACGTAAAATGGCAAACTCGTCATACAACACCGCCTTGTTGCTGGTTCGAACACCATATCCATGCTGCGTTCCATAACCGCCGCAATCGGTCAACATCTCATATTGCCGCGGAACAGGATCCTTCGCCCATGGAAGTCCTTCCATGAACCCCCGCCGCCACCGGATCAGGGCGGAAAGCCCTCGGGCATGTTCGAGAAAAAACGGAGTGAGCCGGCCCTCCTCCAAAAAGCGCAGCGGGACAATGATCGTGGCGACCGCTCCTGAAGGACTTTCTTCCCGAAACGTTTTGACGGTTTTGCCCCCTTCCCGAATTTCAAACTCAAACACCGCTCGCCGAAGCGCAACCCGCTTCCGGTAATCCCCTGGCTCGCAACCGTTCGCGTACACGGTGAGAAAATAAAGACGGCCGTTTCGAAAGGACTCGGGCGTCAGCTCGGGCGACCAAACGCCCTTCCGAAGCCAGTGATAATCGTAGGTGTCGCCCTGTTCGATGAGAACCGGCGGAAATTGAGGTTTCTCCTCCAGAATCTTTAGAAGAGGATCCTCGTCGGCCGCGTTCGCCTGGGAAACCGTCGGCGGCGCGGGCTTCACCGCCGTCCACTCGCCACTGACCGGATCGCCGCCTAATCCCTGCCCACCCCACGTCCAAAACAGTCGGACATACGCTTCGGGTTCCACCTCGATCACCCTGCCCCTGATGGTGACCTCCCCCCACAGCATCCCGGAAAATCCAACCATCAACCCAGCCAAAATGACGGTCCGCTCGCCACGCATATTCCATCATCCTTTTTTCGACTGGAAAAAGTCGCAACGATATGATTACATACTCCCCGATTTTGAAAAAAAAAGCAACGGAGTTTTTATGTTACAGGTCATCCGACCAAGCCGAAGCCGCATCGCCATTGAAACGGGCGCGGCCATTCTCCTCTTTGACGCGGATCGGGGGGGACAGATCGTGGCGCTTTCCCTTAAAAATGACGGGGGAACCCATGACCTGACCCCCCCGACCGAAATACCGCTTTCCGATCTGGTTTTGGAGACAGACGATCAACTCCTCCGCCTTTCAAGCCGGACGGCGGACTTCACCCTGGTACACCCCGCTCCCGACTACCTGCGCCTGACCGCCGCAGTGCGAGCCGAACCTTTCGCCCACATCCGGCAAGAATATGAAATTCACGAAAGCGGCGCCCTGTTCTGTCTGCTCCGAATCGAACCCCTCACGCCCGCCGCTCTGCGAAAATGCTGCCTCGAATTCGTCCTCGCGCCAGGTGCGTTCCGAACAGGTTTGTACCACCTCTTTTCACGCCGTCTCTCCTTCAAAAGAGATTTCGCCACCCTCCATACGTGGACCTCTTCCCGCATGCGGATTCCGCTCGCCGAGACGTCCGACGTCCGGGAACTCGCACCCCTCGTCGGACTCGACCTCGGCTGGTCCGATACCCGATTCGCCTCCAACCACCTGGAATTTCTCCTCGAAGACGCCCTTCCCCTCGGCGAACCAAACCCGGAATTCGGTCGAACGACCGTTACGTTTGACGGTCGCCTCTGGCATCTGAATTGGCACCTCCTTACGGACTCCTCACCCCGCCGCTCAACGGAGAAAGGCTACGCCAATCGGTGGGGACTCCTGACGGGAAGAGCCCGCACCCGACGCGGTCTTTCTGCCGATCCAACGGTCCGCAACAATCTGCTCGGTTGCCGAATCTGCCATCTTAAATACCCCTATGCTCGCACCGGCCCCGACTGGCCTTGGGTGGTTATGCCGATCAAGCAAATTCCCGAACAACTCCCCCAGCTCTTCGAGGGAAACCCTCCCGTCGAACGGGCCGACGAAGCGGCAAACGCGGGAGCCGATACCGTTATCCTTCATCAGTTTTGGATGAAAAACCCGGGCACGAACAACGAACCCCCCGCCGATTATGTCCCATTCGATCCGGATTGGTTTTCCAATTTCATCGCCCGTTGCCACCACCGGGGGCTTCGCGTGCTCCCCTATGTCCGGGGCACGGAACCTTGGTGCCTGTACGCCCCGTTCTTCGAAACGTTCTGTCAAAAGGACTGGGACGGGCTTTACGCAGACTGGAACACTCCCTTTTTCATGGGTCATTTCAAGGCCTCCCCTCTCCATCTCTCCCTCTATGCCTATTTCCACTTCACCCGCGCTTTGCGCCAGCGGGTGGGACCGCAAGGCGCCCTCATCGGCCATACCAACAGCGTCAACATGATCACGGTCGCCTGTTTCGACGCGGCCCTCAGTGGCGAAACCTCGGTTCGACACGATGAACTGCTCGTGGCGCCCGAAATGACCGCCTCCTATGCCGGTCTCGCCTATGTGGGAGGACACTTGATCAGCGGAAATCTGCCCGACCGAAAAGCCTTCGCTAGCCCTCGCGCCATGGCTCTATGCGCCGCCCTCGGGATGGCCAGCCAACCCGCCATGGAACCAGGTCTCCCCTTTGCGGAATGTGCCGCTTACTTGCAACCGTTATGGAACGCTCTCCGTGCTCTCCCCGGCCGGGTCACCCGCCTCCATAATCCCGCTTATGCACCCACCACTGCCGTCCAAACCGAAGATCCCGCCCTGTTTCCGGTGTTATGGGAATCGGATGCCCCTGGCGCACTCCTCGTGGTCAGCTGCATTGGCGACACCGCACGCGCCCGCTCCATTATCCCCATCAATCCGTCCGCACTTGAACCTCACCGCCGAGTGACAATCAAACCCTTACTGTTCAAAGGATTGTATGCCGGCGCCCGCGTCCATGGCCATGAAATCGACTGCAGCGGCATGCCACCCGACGCCGTCGCCGCCTTCCTCTTGATCTGAGAAACACCTCCTGCCCGGCTTCTTCTGTCGCCCCGCCACAGAGTGGCGGAACCGACAGATTGTCATTCCGATATTCGGTCGCCGAAAACGGCGCCCCTCCCAGAAAACATCTGGAAGCCTTTCCCCGCTATTCCCGCTTTCGAACGCCCTCGCGTAGAAGGGCTTAGTGATAGGAGGGAGCATGGTATCCCCTCGGGGGAGAGGAGAAGGTAGTTGGGTTGGGGTTGGGGAGCAAGCTTTCGAGGAAGAGGGGCGGGAGGAGGCCGATCCGCAGACCGATCGCGAAGTCGCGTTGGCGGATGATCGGAATAAGCGTCTGGTGGCTCTTTCGAAGTTGGTGCGGGGTAATGGAAAACGAGCGGATAAAGGGTGACTTGGGCGAGGAAGTCGGAGCGGAAGTGGAACGGCTCGATTATGAAGCGCTCGTGTTCGATGAGGCTGTGAAAGGTCTCCCCATCGCTCGGGTAGGCGTGAGCAGCTGGGGGGATCGTACGATGGGTCGCATGATGAGGGCGCTTTATCGAGCTGCTGGAACAGCCGCCACTGCCGCTTGACAGCCCGCCAATCGCGTTTGACGCGATGCAGGCGTTGCCTGGAACAAGTGAGTGGGGGCTGACGACAGATCCGGGCGATCGCCTTGGCGGAACAGGGCAACGCGGCGTCTCGCTTCAGACGCTCTGCGCCCCACGTGGGCAAGCAGCGCTTCAGGGCGAGGAGGGTGACCTCTGTCTCGGGCGAGATGCGCGCATGCCGCCGGTGCGGCGCTCGGGAGCGATGGTTCAGGCTCGTCCAGGCGCCGTCGAATCCACGAACCCATTGGCGAACGCGCCGTACGGTCATCTGGTAGACCCGGTTTTTGCGAGAACCGCGCGCCTGCCCCCTTCTCCCTTGGGGCAGGCAGCCTCTCTCTCAACCCCCGAATCCCCATCTTCTCAGACACCGGATACAAGCCAGGGGGATACCATGTCTCTTCCGTGTTTTAACCGGTTGTTTCGAGTCCCTTGACAAAACGCACAACGACAGTTTAAAAGATGAACTTGTAAAAGAGAGTTTTGAGCGCGGGATTAGGGCTATGCCGATTTATGAATATGAAGCAGCGGATCGGAATCGATGCTGCTCCTACTGCGCAAAACCGTTTGAAGTGCCGCGATCTTTGAACGACTCCCCATTGGTCGTCTGCCCGCGTTGCGGAGCTCCGGTTCGGAAATTGGTTTCCTGCCCAAACGTCGGCGTATCTTCAACAGGATTTGACCGCAAAGCAAAAGAAGCCGGCTTCCATAAGTTGAAACGCTTGGGAAAAGGGGAATATGAAAAGCTCTATTGAGCTTTTGGGTGCAAAATCGCTCCCAGCGTCCGACGTCCCCCGTTTTCAATCCTCCAAGCGAAGTATCGCCTCGGGTTTCCTTCGACCTCGATGACTCGCCAGTAAGGTCCCGTCTCGCTTCCTTCTTCCCGGATCAGTCCCTCTGGCAAACGCGGCGACCGAACCCGGGCAGGGTCGAGATCAGGATGGATCGTCGGAGACCGGCGATACCAGGTCTCCGTGAGGAACGCCCGCTGCGAGGGCCGTTCGGGACTGAGCCATTCATACAAAAGGGCGAACCGCCGTTCCAAACTGAGCCCGTCCCTCCAAACTTCCCGCTCGGAAAGAAACATTTCCATATTCCGCCAAAAGTCGGGGATTTCTCTCGACAATCGTTGAACCACCGGGCGAAGCGAACGCTCGTTGTAATACCAGTCCACGATCCGCGACAATCGCGCAGCCTGCCGTAGATTGGAAAAGGAGAATGTAGGAGTCTCCAGCACTTCATAAGGAGGGCACGGTGAAGAGCGAATGCCCCGCGCCGTCGCCTGCCGCGCAAGTTGGGTTCCCGGCAAGATTTTGACGGTCTCAAGTTGAATCGCCTCGGGTCCCCACGCCGCAAGGGCCGTCAGATCAGCAAGAAGTCCCTCCCACGTTTGTCCCGGCAAACCGGCCAGCAAGTCCAGATGCAGTTCCGCCGGGGTGGTCCGAAGCAGATTCAACCCCGCCCATACCTCCAAGGGAGTCCCTCGCAGGCCGCACGCCGCACGGACATAAGGCTCCAAAGTCTGCACACCGGCCTCAATGTGAAGAAGTCCCGGTAAAAACCGGCGGCATATGGCCGCAAGCTGAGAGGTCATCTTCGTCGGATCGAACTCCAGATGAAACCGGGTATCAGGAGCAATGGTGAGAAAGTTCATCAATCGTTCGCATGCCCGCTGTTCGTCGTCATTGAAAGTCCGGTCCAACAGACGGATCTCCCGAACGCCGGCAAGGTGCAGCGTCGCGAGTTCCTCCTTTACGCGGCTCAAAGAAAAGAACCGAACCCCGCCTCTCCCTGCGCTCGTACAAAAAACACAAGCACCCGAACATCCTCTCATCGTTTCAAGAAAAACAAACGGATGCGTCCGCTTTTCCTGTTCCTCCAGACGGGGCAATGGGATCTCCTCTTCCCGAGGCCGAACCGCTTCCCGTCCCTCATCCACAATCCTCCCTTGAGGGTCCTTCCAAATCAACCCCTGAATGGCACCCCATTTTTCAGGGCGGTCCCATACGCTCAGCCATTGGGGAAATGCCACTTCTCCTTCCCCTCTCACGCCGGCATGAACAAGCGGAAAGGGATCAAAAAACCTCCGCGAATCCCCTAACCACTCGGGACCTCCGCCTATGACAACGGTATTCGGCCGAAGGATTCGGAACCGCTTTAGAAAAGCATGGAGCCATTCGCGGTTGAACAGATAGAAAGTGACACCAAGCGCATCTGGCCCCAACAGCAAAATATCCTCCAGAACCGAGGTCGGAGATTCCCGCAGACTTGTTTCAACCGTAGTCCACTGCCATGGGCTATCCCCGGGCAGACACTCCCGAAGAAGCCTCGCCGCATGACTGGGATAGACCGGCAAGGCATTGACGGCCAGAAAAACGAACCGGGGCATGGCCTCCCCTCAAAACCGTCTAAAGACTCCGCGGTGTGAAATTCTCCGTGCCCGTCATCCGCTCCGCCACCGCTGTCAGAAGATCAATCGAATGATCCACGTCGTCAACCGCAATCATCTCTACCGGGCTGTGAATATACCGGCATGGAATACTCACGAGGGCCGTAGCCACCCCTTCCCGGGAAAGCTGGATCACGTTGGCATCCGTGGGCGTCCCGCGGGGTTCGGCGCCAATCTGGATAGGGATCTTCTCCTTCTTGGACGTCGTTTCAATGAAATCGCCTAAAATGGGGTTGATATTCGGCCCGCGGTGTAGCTGGGGCCCTTTCCCCAACGCGCATTCCCCCGTACGACGGGCATCCATACCCGGGCAATCGGTGGCAAACCCCACGTCCACCGCGATGCCGGCCTGGGGATGAACCTGGTAGGCGCTGGTTGCCGCGCCGCGGAGGCCAATCTCTTCCTGAACGGTTGTAACGCCATGAACGCCGATCCGGAGCTTCTTCCCTTTCAGCCGACGCAGGGTTTCCACCACGATGAACGCACCGATGCGGTCATCAAATGCGCGAGCAACCAGCCGGCCATGGGGCATCTCTTCGACCTGCATATCAATGGTGGCATAATCGCCGATGGCCACGCGTTTTTCCGCATCTTTCTTGCCTTTCGCTCCAATATCCAGCCAAAGCTCATGAAATTTTGGCATCTTGCTTTTTTCGTCGGGCTCGGTTAGATGAATCGGCTTGCGGCCCACCACACCCAACACCGGACCGTTCCGCGTATGAATGCGGAGACGTTGGCCGATCAGGATGGCCGGATCGGTGCCGCCAACCGGATTGAAGTACAAAAAACCTTTTTCATCAATGTGCATGATCATGTAGCCGACTTCATCACAGTGCCCGGCTAGCATCAGACGGAACGGCGCATCGGGATTCACAATGCCAAATACATTGCCGTGAATATCGGTTCGGACTTCATCGCAGCAATCGGCGAGCCGTCGCCGAATCAACTCTTGAACCCCCATTTCGTAACCGGAGGGGCTTGGCGTATTGAGCAGAGTTTTAAGAAAATCGAGCGATTCCCGTTTCATGTAAATAACTGTGCCATACCGATGAGAATCTGACAAGCCCAGAACCCTGGGCTGGAACCACAATAAGGCTTTTCACCCCTCGTTCCCTTTCTTGACCATTTCAAAGAACAACGGAGGCAAGGCCATTGGTTTTTAGTCCTCACGACCTCTCGCCTCAAACACGATACGGGGGAACACTGCGATCTTTTCCCTCGGCTTGTTTCATGCTAAAGTGGCTGAAGATTTGACAATCAAGCGGGCGCGCCCAAGTGGGGAGAGAGTTTCCAGTGTTAAGAAAGCCCCTTTCAGAAAAAGCCTTTTCGGCTCATCTTCTGAGCATTCTCTTCTTCAAGTCCTCGGAAATTCGGCAGCAAACGGTCCGACAGGGTGAGCCGGCCGAATTGATTGTAATGGTGGAAGGCGTATACCGCGCGCGGACAGGAGGCAAGTCGGAACACGTACGGCGCGTGGAGGCGAAAGCCGGAGAAGTGGTGTTCTGGCCTTCCGGATCTCCACGCATGGAGGAAAACGACCCCCACCTCCCCATGCGCTGCTACAGTTTGTATTTGGAATGGCCGGAAGGACCGAGGGGAGAAGAACCCTTTTGTGTCAATGATCAACAGGGTCTGATTCGTTATTTGGCAATGCACCTGTTGGCAATCTCTGAATCAAGGATATCCGTTCCCCCGACGATTCATCATGCGTTCGTCAATGCGATCCTAGCCGAATTCACCCGACTCCTCCTTGTGCCATCCGATCCTCTCGAATCGAAGGTTCTTGCGTTTTTGAACGCACACCGAAACCAGCCCTTCCGGCTCCAAGAGTTAGCTCGTTTTGTGGGTTTAGAATCGCACCACTTCTCACGGGCATTTAAGAAACGAACGGGATTCTCTCCGATGGAGTACGTGCGTCGCAGACGGTTGGAGTGGGCCTGTTCATTGATCCAAAGCGTCCCGCATCTCCAATTAAGAGAGATTGCGCGACGGGTGGGGATCCGGGATGAGAACGAGCTGCGCCGTCAACTCCGGCGTTATACTTCCCTTCGCATGCGATATCTGCGCTCCATGCTTCAAAAACCGGGAGCTCCGCTCCCCCTTTTGCGGGTCGGCGGCCTCATTTCGAACCCCTAACCGTCCCGGTCTCTTCTCTCTCCGATGGTCGAAAAGCCGAAGCACTCCCCCCGCGCATCTTCGCCCGAATTACGGAACGGACAGGATGAGATTCGGCTCCATTGGGCGGCTCATCCCCCGCCGGTTGCACGCCTGTATTGCCGACGCAACCTTCGGGAATAACAGCCCCTCTGCCCCCCAATTTCCTTGATTTGGAAAAGGGTTTGGCGCATTCTGTAAGGCTATGAATAACACGGAAAACAAGGTGTCTCTTGAGATCTTGGCTTCTCTCTGCAAGCGGCGCGGATTCATATACCCCAGTTCGGAACTTTACGGAGGGTTAAACGGTTTTTGGGATTATGGCCCGCTTGGTTGCGAGTTAAAACGGAATCTGAAGGAAGCTTGGTGGCACAGCACGGTTCACAAACGAGAAGACGTCGTGGGACTCGACGCCACCATTATCATGCACCCCGCCATCTGGAAAGCCTCCGGGCATGTAGACGGCTTCGTGGACCCGATGGTGGACTGCAAAGTGTGCAAAAAGCGATTCCGCGCCGACCAGCTTTGTGAGGAACAGGGCAAAACCCTGCAAAAGGATAACGGTAGTCTCCGACTTCCCGAAGGAATGGTATGCCCATCGTGCGGCGCGAAGGATTGGACTGAACCCCGTCTGTTCAACCTCATGTTCAAGTCGTTTGTCGGACCTGTGGAAGACGACTCCTCCCTCGTGTATCTCCGTCCTGAGACCGCTCAAGCCATTTTTGCCCAGTTTAAAAACATTTTGGACACGAGCCGCCAATCCGTGCCCTTCGGCATCGCGCAGATGGGCAAATCCTTTCGCAACGAAATCACGCCCCGGAATTTCACTTTCCGCTCGCGGGAGTTCGAGCAAATGGAACTGGAATATTTTATCCGTCCCGATGAGGCGATCCGTCTCCTGTGCGGCCGGGTGGCCGCTGCGCCGACTCAGATGAGAACCGACGTCGAGCCGCAGCCAGACTGGGGTTGGGAGTGCTGGCACAAATACTGGGTCGCGCAGCGGATGAACTGGTACTACTCGATCGGTTTACCCCCCTCGACCCTTGTGGAATATTGGCAGCCCCCCCACGAACTCGCCCACTACGCTCGCGCCTGCGTAGACATTCAGTTCGCTTTTCCCTTCGGAATCCAAGAGTTGGAAGGCATCGCCGCCCGGAGCGACTTCGATCTGAGCCGACATCAGTCGTTCAGCGGGAAAAGCCTTGAGGTGTTTGACGAACCGCTTAAACTGGCCGCCCGAAAACTGTCGGATTCCGAACGCGCCGCGTTCACCGATTCGATCGTTCGCGAATGGGAGGCACGGAATCGGTCGGCCGAAGAAGCCCGTGCGTTTTGCACCAAATTGTTCGAAGGTCGTTACATTCCCCATGTGATCGAGCCTTCCGCCGGCGCCGATCGCCTGGCACTGGCCCTTCTCAGCCAAGCCTATTGCGAGGAGTGGGTCCCCACGTCAAAAGAGGGAGGCTCACCCCAGCCCGCCATTCAAGGCCGGCCGCCTCCCCAGGGCTATGAACTCAGGACCCTACTTCGCTTCTCCCCCCGCATCGCGCCCATCAAAATCGGAGTGTTTCCTCTGCTCAAAAATAAGCCCGACCTCGTCGCCAAGGGCCGATCCGTCTTCCAGATGCTCCGGAAACGCTGGCACTGCTTTTGGGATGAGACCGGCGCTATCGGCCGCCGTTACCGCCGCCAGGACGAGGCCGGAACTCCGTTTGGGGTCACGATCGATTTCGAAACTCTATCCAACGACACCGTAACACTCCGGAATCGCGATTCGATGAAACAAGTTCGGATTGCGATCTCGCGCCTTGTGGAAGAACTGGAACGACGAATGGACCTTCCGCAATTGCCGCCCGACGAAGCATAATGAATCATCTCCTGCCTGACATCCTCCAACGGATCGAAAAAGGCGAACTCTCAGCGGAGGCTGCCCTTCTTGAGCTGGGGGTTCCCGCTGGTGAGAAAGATCTTGGCTTTGCCCGACTGGACCTCGACCGCCTCCGACGGCGTGGACTTCCGGAAGTGGTTTATGCACCTTCGAAAACACCTGAACAGTTGGCGGCCATCGCCGCCGCTCTCCTGGAGGCCGGTCAAAATCTTTTCATCACTCGGGCAAGTCGTGCCCAGTTTGAAGCGGTGCAAGCGCGCCTTGCCTCCGCTGTTTATCACGAAACGGCTCGCATCATCACCTGCGATGTCACTCCACTTCCCGCTCCGAAAGGACTCGTTGCCGTTGTTACCGCGGGAACAACCGATATTCCCGTTGCCGAGGAAGCCGCCGTAACGGCCGAACGAATGGGCGCGCGTGTGGAACGGCTGTATGACGTCGGAGTGGCAGGACTTCACCGGTTGTTGAATCGGCTGAGCCTTCTTCGCAAAGCGCGAGTTTTGATCGTTGTGGCCGGCATGGAGGGCGCGTTGCCGTCGGTTGTGGGCGGGCTGGTGGCCGCTCCCGTGATTGCGGTCCCGACCAGCGTCGGCTACGGAGCGCATTTCCAGGGATTGGCCCCTCTGCTGGCGATGCTTAATTCTTGTGCTCCCGGGGTTACCGTGGTCAATATCGACAACGGATTCGGCGCCGGCGTCGCCGCGGCCCTTATCAACCGTCTGGGCGAAGGCGGCTCCCCAGACCAGCCTTCCTCCTGATATGGTGCATCTCCACTTTGATAGTTTCGGCGGTGCCTCCGGCGATATGATTCTCGCATCGCTCCTCGATCTCGGCGTCTCAAAGACCGCCATTGAAGAGATGCTGGTGCGGCTTGGTTTAGGACCCTTCCTGATCGAACCAAAGGAAGAAACCGATCATGGGATCCGGGGGGTACGCGTCCACATAACCCCACCCAAAGAGTCGTCCGGGCTCCTCTCATCGCTGTTCCATTCGACTACCGCCCTTTTTTCCAAGTCCTGTCCCGCCGCAGGGCATTCGCCGCACCGGCGATTGGAGGATATCGCCTCGCAAATTCTACACGCAGACCTTCCCGATTCGGTACGGCAGGAAAGCCTGCGCGTCTTTCAACGACTGGCAGAAGCCGAAGCCCGCGTCCATGGAGTAACCCCTGAGAAAGTGCACTTTCACGAAGTGGGCGCTCTCGATGCGATCGCGGATATCGTAGGCGTTCATGTGGCTAAGCATCTGCTCCACGTCCAAGGGGTCACCGTCGGCCCACTTCCGATCAGTTACGGTACGGTCCAATCCGCTCATGGTCCGCTCCCGCTTCCAGCTCCAGCCACCGCCGAGCTTCTCAAGGGAATGCAGACGATTCCCTTTGACGAATCCGGCGAAACTGTTACCCCGACAGGCGCCGCTCTTCTCTCTACTTGGACATCCGGTTCGACTCGTCCCGCCGGTCGATGGCTTCGCATCGGCCACGGCCTGGGCCGGCGCCAATGGAGAAACCGTCCCAACCTGCTCCGGGCTTTTCTTCTGGACCCTGACGGCGAGCCCATACCTGACCATGCATTCGTCAATGATTGCTGCCTCGTGCTCGAATGCAATCTCGATGATCAAACCCCAGAACAAATCGGTGCGCTGACCGGCCGTCTTCTGGACACGGGCGCGCTGGACTGGTTCATCACGCCGGTTTATATGAAAAAACAGCGGCCCGGGGTGCTGTTAACCGTTCTCGTCCGCCCTGAAAAAGCCGACCGTTTTCGGGATCTTCTGTTTCGGGAAAGCACGACCCTGGGCATCCGGGAGCGCCTTGAGCTCCGTTCCATCCTTCCACGGCGCGTCGAAACCGTCATCACCCCCTACGGCGAGGTGCGGGTCAAGCTCGCGTTTTGGAAGGGGGAACTGATCAATGCCTCGCCGGAGTTTTCCGATTGCGATGCGCTGGCTCGGAAAGCCGGCATACCCGTCAAAGAGGTAATGGCAGCGGCGATGAGTGCCTTTCGAACTCGTTCCCACCCCACAACCCTGTAGGGAAAAGCCGAACGCAGGCACAAGTCATTGGCGTTGCACCTGGGAATTGGAGGTGTCGTCCGGAGGACGGAGGGGTGGGGTTCGGATTTCCCTGCGGCGAACAAATGGATTCCAAGGCACTGGCTCCTCCGGAACCACAAGGCGCCTTTGGAGATACAACACCTGATTGACCCGATGCTCCCATCCAGGCTCGGGCCCACCGACTTGACGACCGGATTGCATGAGGGGAAAAGCATTGGGCGCAAAACGCCACCACTGCATGGAGGGAAAAAACCATGGGACCTGGGCATAAGGACGCCAGAGGGTGGGATCGCCGGACGAGGCGGGCCATCCCTCCGGCTTTTGCCAGGAAAAGTCCCACGTCTGATCGCTGACCACGTTCGTCCAAGTGCTGAAAAACGCTGCGGTGTACCAGGAGAACTCGCCGCGCGGACGGATTTCCATCCTGAGAAAATGCTCGCCGGGTTCGAGCTCCACCGGATAAGGACGGAATTCATGGGGTAGGCTTCCCGTTCCTATCTCTCTACCATCTATAAAGAGGCGGATCTCCGCATGTCCGTTCCCTCCATAGAGCGCCCGATGCGGATCGGTTGCCCGCCAGGCCAGAAGCGCAGCCTGTTCCCGAACTTCGGGTTCAAGCGTTTCTTTTGCCGCAAAAGCTTCGTAAAGGGGGCGTACCATTTCCGGACCTTCGCGGATTTCCCGATAAGCCAGCGTCCGCAATTGAAAAATCGTTCCCCACACGGTTCCCTCCAACATGTTCGAAAGCCAGGCACTCCGCGCTTCTGCCTCGCGGTCCAACCCCGCTCGCTCCAACTCGAACAGCTCACACATGGCCGTGGCGAAGGCAACCGTATCAAACGGGGGAAAACGCTGGGCCAAAGGCGGAATCCGGCTGCCCGCGGGCCCGGGCTGGTCCTGATACCACCAAGCCGCCGCCGACATGTATCCTTGGGCTCGATTGCCATCCCCAAATTCGATCACCATCTGAAGACTCTTTTCAAAGGTCACGGGATCGGGAATCTGGAGGCGGTATTGTGCAGTACGCATGGCTCCTTTTTCCAAAAGTCCATGAAACGGCCGTTCCATCAGTCCGTAGTAGTACCAACCCCCGTTGAAATAATCCTCCAGCCCCGTTCCGGTATGAACGGGCGACAACTCCCCGTCGCGATAAAAGCGCTCATCGCCCTCCAGAATATTCCATCCGCCATCGTTTCCATGGGCGATGAGGTAGCAGCCGACAAAAAGGCCTTTCCCTTCGGTACGCATGATGCGAAACGGCCGGCCACCGCTCCGCGCATCCGCCCAGGAACTATGGAAATAGCGCACAGGCTCTTCGATTTTCGGAGTCATCTCAACGGCCGCTTCCACCCGGCGTGTTTCCCGACCATCGTTGCGCAGCGTCAACCGAGCGTGCCGACGCCAAGACATGGGAAATCGGCAGATCAAAACGTGGTCATCATTCGCAAAAGCGGCCGAAACGAAGCGGCGCAAATGAAGGCCATTGCAAAAAAAATCGCCCAACGGGGTTTCAATACTCGAAGCCGGATTTTCCTCCCACCAGGCGCGCAAAACAAGTTCCCGTAAAAGCCGGCTTTGGGAAATGGCGCTCTGATCCGCCTGCACGAGCGGACGGATCGCCAGCGTGTCAATCGTACCGGGCCCATCCTGATCCCATATCGCGATCTCTTCTCCGGGTCGAAGAGCGACAGATTGAAATGACAAACGGCTCGAAATCGCACTCCATTCGCGGTCGCGGTCACGGAGCGCATTCAATACGCGAGCCAGTGATTTCCGTTGAAGGTCGGAAAACCGCCGGGGAAACGATTCCACACGGCTCCTCTTGGGGTAAAATTCCACGTTGAAATGAAAGTACGGGCGTGCATCAGGGGGAACGTGGGAAATTCGAACCATAATCTCCAGGGAACGCTGAAAAGGAATCGGGACATAGCTAAAGGCACCCCCGCTTAGCGTGTCGGCCAAAGGCGGCTCGAAAGGAAAGACCGTTGCGGAAGTCTCCTGGCCGAACAATTGCGCTTCGGTCAGCCGTAAACGGGGTTCGGCTTCCCCATCGAGAAAGAAAAGCCACTCCTCCGCGCGCACGTTGGTCATCCAAATGCGGCGGAGACAGCCGGGGCCTTGAAAAAAGGCCAACCGGTACCGGTCGCCGCCTGCATGGAGCAGATTCCAATCCGCCCAATCCGCATTGCCGCCGGAAGGATCGGTCGAAGAAATCATTTCCGATCGAACACCATCGCGGAACGCGGGCATCACACGGAGAAGGTCCTCAAACGCCTCCTCCAAGGTCAAAAAAGGAGCCGAAGCCCTCCGACATCCAAGACCTCCTCCGCCAAGCCAACCGATCAGAATCAAAATCCCAAGGCCGAATCGCCATCCCTGTTTCATCCGCGCTCTCCTAACTCTTCCCCTCGCGCAGCTTCCGGGAACCGCGCCCGGAAATTCAGCTTCAGCACCGCGAGATAGGAAGACCATGCCACAGGATCCTCAACGGCCAGAGGATCTCTTGCGATCCGTGCGTCTCGCTCGAATAGCCGGCTCTGGGTAGGAGGCGAAACAAGCAAACGCTTTACCGGCTCGCCCTGAAACCATTCAAGGCTCGCCATATTATCTGCGCGAAGAGGAATCGGCATAACGTGGACCAAACGATAGCGGTCGCCGAGAGGGACCAGACCGAAAACACCATGGAGCCCGTAACGCCAGGTTCGCCCCTCGCGATGGACGGTGAAAAAGTAAGACAGGGTCCCCGGCGTTTGGCCTGGAGAATGAAGCGCATGATTTTCCATCCCTCCAAATGAAAAGCGATCGCCATCCTGCGAGCGGAAATCCACCTCAAGTACCTGGCCCCATTCCATCCCATACCACTCCGCTCCCGTGAGAACGGAACGTTTCACGGGAACATCCGCATCGAACTTCCCAAGGGCAACGGCGGCATCTGTGCGAACCTTGAGGGTCCGAACTCCTCCTATATAATCATAACGGGCATGGATGCAGTCCATCTATCGGAGTTCCTCGATCGCAAACAGATCATCGGTCCGCGATCGTTCGGGTGCGGCGCAAGTCGGATGGGTCCCATTCATATCGGCCCCAATCCGGCACTCTCATTCCAACCAAGGTCTTGGAGGATCGCGGATGCGTTGCCGTAAAAGACGCGCTCGATATCGGTGCGACCGAGACCGACCCGTTCCGCGGCACGTCGGAACGCACGAATTTCCTCATACATAAAGAACGTGAGCCGTTCGCTCTCTGCCGGTGCCGCTTCGCGCATATGAGGATCGCCGGAGACATCCCCGTAGAGACCGCGGGGAACCAGGTTGATATAGATTCCGTTCTCGCAGATGCGGCGCATGCGCATCCGAAGAATCGGCAGATCGGAGCCGAAAAGAATCCGGCCGGGACCCACGGCCCGAAGGACCTGCTCGAACACCTCGTCATTTGTATTGGCGCTGAGATCAAACAGCAGCCGGCGGGTTTGGCTCAATATCTCAAAAGCGTTTCCGACGTCCTGGGGACAATAGGCGCGGCCAACATGCGCCACGATCACCCGGATGGCGGGATATCGTTCTTCGATCTCCAGAAGCTGGGCCAGATTGACGGGATCGCGAAGTCGTCCGGAGCGGGGAAGATGAAGCATCAGGAGCAAGCCGCGTCGGTTGAGAACGGCAAGTTGATGGGGCGGAAAGAAGTCGAAAATGCGGATTTCATCGGCCGGCAGATAAGAGGGCGCAAAGGAAAGATAGGATTTGGCCCCCAGAAACCCGCCTTCCAAAAGGCGCCGCTCGAACTCCCGAGCCGTCCATCGGGGGTCGGAAAAGATCAACGCAGGCCATTGCCGTTGTCGGGCAACCGCGCTGACATAGCGATTCATCGTTTCCAGATCCGATCGAATTGATCCAAACACGAACGGTCGGATCGTCTTGGACGGAAAGAGCAGCCGATAGGTTTCTTCCAATTGTTCGGCCGTGTTTTCCTCCGCGACGCGCGAGGGCCAGTCCACCGTGCGTGTAGAACCTGTCGGAGGAACAAGATGTTCCCGCCGCCAAAGGTGAACATGCACATCCCACAACCGTTCGGGAAGGAATTCCCGGATTTCCTTCTCATAGACCTCGCGATCGTAAGACGTAACGGCAAAAAGAGTCGTGTTCATGAATTTTCCAAAGGCTGAGCAGCAGAGCCCGTCCAGGTTTCAGGAAGTCGCAAAAGGATACCATAACCCGCTATGACGCAAAACGCCATTGTAAGGAAGAGCAGTCCATACGCCTCGGGTGGATAGAGTCGGCCGGCAGGCGTCAAAACGGAAGCGTCGGTAAAGGCATCGAGGAGAAGCCCCGCCACCCCGGAAAGCAGTGCGACCCCCAAATAGATGGTTCCATTCAGAACAGCGACACTCTGCGCCACAAAGGCGCGATTGTTCATCTCCTTGATCAACGCCGCCCATGCCGATCCGGACGCTACGCTGGCAGCCAAAAGGATGTAGGCAAGCAGAAAAAGAAACGGAGGCGCTCGAAGAGGCACACCCACCGCCAATAGGAAGGTTCCGAGGAACAGCACGCCTTGAAAGACGCGAATGACGAGCAACAGACGGCGGTCGGCCAGACGAATCCACAATCCGCTCAGACTGGTACAGATGGCTGTGACCGTCGCCATGACCAAAACAAAGGAAGCGGCTCGCTGGGTGGAGAGACCGCCCACGTCCTGGAGGAATTTCTTGCCCACAACGTTCTGAACGACAAAATACACAGGAAAGTTAAAAAGGCTGGCCACCAGAACGAGTCGGTTGCGACGGGTCAATAGGATGCCGAGCAGAGTCCGAAGAGAGACGCGACCCCGAGGGCCGATCGGATCCGGAAGCCGGCGAAGAACCAGCCAACACCCCATCCAACAGACCGCAAGAAGCAACGCCATGACCAGGAGGGCGCGCCGCCACCGAAGCCAAGCGGTGAGCAAAGCGAAAGGAAGCGTGCCGGCCATGCCGCCGACATATCCTGCAAAAAGGACAACCCCCAACATGGAAGGGAAATGGTGGGGACCGAACAACGTCTCCACCTCGCGGACGAGGCTCAGGTACATGAAACTGGCACCAAATCCACAGAAAAACCGGGCGGCATACAGCGAGTAAACATCTTGTGCCAGAGGAAACGCCAGCGCACCAGCCGCCATGATGGCGCCGCCGGAGAGAAGCGTACGGCGCCCTCCAAAACGGTCCGCAGCCATTCCAACGAGGAATTGGGAGCCGGCGTAGACACCGAGAAATATAGACCCCAGCCCTGCAACGGCAGAGGCGGAAAGTGAAAGATCCGTCTGAATTTCGTCAAAGATGGTCCCTGGAACGGCGACACGAAGGAAATAGGAGAAAAAATAGATGGTCATCATGGCGCCGACAGCCATGATTTCGGTTCCCCGGCGGCGCCATCGGTCCGAAAAAGGAAGATGTCCCGCCGACTTCATGAAACGATCGGCGTTGAAAAAAGAGCGACAAAACCGGCTTCCCACACTGCCGCTTCGTTGAAGTTTTGCTCCAACCGTTCATTCATGGTTTCGATCGCTTCCATCCGGCGAAGAACTTCCTGATGGGAGAGCACCAAGGCTTGGCGGTGGATGTCCGCCGCTCGATCGTGAAAAAGCCAGTCGCGTTCCTCGAGACCAGAGACGGCGGCCAGTAGGTCACGTTGCCAGCCAAGGAGAGCCAGCAGAAAAAGCCACCGGCCTTCCCGGTACCGACTCTGAATGCGCGCCTCAATCACGTCACGATCTTTTGGTTCAGAAAAGGCTTCGTTTTCCGCCATCACCTCCTGCCGAACGGTTTCCTGCCAGCGGCCCAGAAGCTCCCCTACCCGAGCACATGCCTGCCAGGCACCCAACAAACCCTTCCCAGCGCAGCTCATGAGCTCGGCTACCGCATCCATCCACCGCTGCATCTCCGACGAGGTTTCAAGTGGAAATCGAAGGATCTGGCAACGCGAACGCACGGTGGGCAACAAAGATTCGGGTCGGTCCGTCTGAAGCAAAAAAAGAGTCCGAGGTGGCGGCTCCTCGAGGCGCTTTAAAAGAGCGTTCGAAGCCTGGTCGGTCATTCGGTCCGCCTGCCGGAGCACGACAGCTTTCCAGCCGCCTTCATAGGCCGTTCGTTCGAGTTCGTAAAGAAGGTCCCGAATATCTTCGATCGCCGTCGCGCGGGATTTCAGCTTCGGCTCGACAATCCAAACATCGGGGTGGAAACCCAAAAGCGGAAGGCGGCAGCCCGCGCATGTTCCACAAGGGCGCTCCTCTTGCGCCCGGCAAAAAAGGAGTCCCAGAATCCTCCCCATCAACCGCCGGAGTTCGTTATGTGAGGGGCTGACCAACAGATAGGCATGCGCGATCCGGTCCCGCTCGAACGCCTGCCGGATCCTCTCGAACGCATTATCCCAAACCGTAACCAAATCGTTCCTCCACCAGAGTCCAGATCCTCTGGGAAATCCCGTCCAAACCATTCCGGGCATCCAACAGGCAAATGCGTTTCGGATATCGGGCGGCAAGGGCAAGGTAGCCCTCCCGGATCCGCTCATGGAACGCAAGCGCTTCGCGTTCCAGCCGGTCCGCCTCACAGCCGTTGGCCCGATTGCGCGGACCGATCCGCGCCAAGCCCTCTGTCGGTTCGAGATCCAGAAGGATGGTGAGATCCGGAATTGCATCCCCCACGGCCCATGCATTCATTCGTTCGATGATTTCCGCCCCAAGCCCCCTGCCGTAGCCTTGATAGGCTACCGTCGAGTCCATGAAACGGTCGCTGACGACCCAACGCCCCTCTTGAAGCGCGGGACGAATGATCGTTTGGACCAGTTGAGCACGGGCGGCCAGGAAGAGGAATGTTTCGGCTTCGGGAACAAGCGCTTCTCCCGTCCGATCGTGCTGAAGGATTTCCCGGATCTGTTCGCCCGTTCTCGTTCCACCGGGTTCCCGCGTAATCAGAGGTTCGATGCCGCATTTCCGAAGCCGGTCCGCCAACAAACGGACCTGGGTGGACTTGCCGCTTCCGTCAGGTCCCTCCAGAGTGATGAACACTCCTCTTCGCCGTTCATGACACAAAGCATTCATTCTTCAATAACAACGACCGTACCGATGGGAAGAAGGAAAAACAATTCTTCGACATCGCGATTTCGAAGACGGATACAGCCGGCGCTTTCCGCCTTGCCGATCGTATCCTCTTCCCATGTGCCGTGAATCCCGTACCCCGAAACGGGAGGGGTATCGCCGGTCGGTTTCAACGCCAGCCACCGGGTTCCCAATATATTCTCCGGATCGCCATAGGGAATGACTTTCCCGTCCGGACGCCACCACGCGGGCTCTGCGATGCGGTCAGAAATGACGAAGGTTCCGACCGGAGTTCGGCCGAACTTGCCGGTTCCAACCCGGTACCGTTTAAAGAAACGACCGTTCAGCGTTACGAGGAGATCGTTCCGGCTTTTATTAACCACAACCTTGAACTCCCCGTTGAGGACCCTGAGCCGGTCGCCCTGCTTGATGAGATGGGGATTCGCGATTCGGTTATTGGTTGCTGTCAACTCGGCCGTCGTGCCAAACCGCCGCGCAATCCGATCGAGGCTGTCGCCTGGCCCAACGATCACCTCCCGCTTTTCCGGCATGGGATAGGGATGGAAAACCAACCGAGCGGCCAGGGCACCCGCTTTTTCTTCAAGGAGACTGAGATCGGCTCCTTGTGCATGTTGTTCCATGAACGCGAGAATAACTTCTCGGGCTTCGTCCAAACGGTCCGCCCGTTCCAGTTCTTCCACCCGGGCGAGGAGAGAGCGAATCTCCTGGGTCAATTCCTGAACTGTCCCTGTGGACGCAACAGAGGGCATGGGGGAAACCTGAGATGGGGCATTCGACGATAGGGCGGGGAAGCTCTGTTTCGCTTGGCCTTTCCAGGTCGCAACCCCATACGCAGCCAAGGCAACGATCCCCGCAAGAACTGCAAGGATAATCCAGAGAGGACGGCGGGAACGCGGCGGCTCTTCAAACGTTTGAAGGGTGGGCAAAACCATCGTCGTTTACTCCTTTCGGCCTCGGAGTGCGGATAAACTTCGTTCGAGCAACACAACAGCCGTCGCGGCCATTCCTTCCCCCCGTCCTATGGCCCCCACCCGCTCGTGGCTTCCTGCCTTTACCGAGACGCGTTCCGGGTCCACTCCAAGGACTGTCGCAAGATGATCCCGTATCGCCGGAACATAAGGGGCCAAACGGGGGGCCTCGGCCAAGACGTTCGAATCGAGATTTCCGACCTGCCAGCCCTTTTCCCCAATCATCTCGACCACACGGGACAGCATCGCCATGCTGTCCGCATTCTTCCACTGCAGATCCGTATCGGGAAAATAGCGCCCGATATCCCCTAACGCCAGCGCCCCCAATAGGGCATCCATGACTGCATGGGCAAGCACATCAGCGTCGGAATGCCCGGCAAGCCCCCAGCCATAAGGAACAGAAACGCCACCCAATTTGAGACACCGTCCCGCTTCGAAGCGGTGGATGTCATAACCAATCCCCACCCGATACACGGCGATCTTCCTTTCGTTTCAGGAGGTGGCGCTGGCCGCTGCTTTCGGCGGAAGAACGACCCGGAGATGAAGCTCTCTCAACTGGCGTTCGGTCACCACGGAAGGCGCTCCCATCATGAGGTCTTGTGCCCGCTGATTCAGGGGAAAGGCGATCACCTCGCGAATGTTGCTTTCACCTGCCAAAAGCATCACCAAACGATCAATTCCAGGGGCAATGCCGCCATGAGGAGGTGCACCGTAACGAAATGCGTTAAACAGAGCCGGAAATTTCATTTCGACATCTTCCCGACTGTAACCGGCGATTTCAAAGGCCTTGACCATGATCTCCGGGCTGTGATTGCGGATCGCCCCGCTCGAGAGTTCCACGCCGTTGCAGACAATGTCATATTGAAACGCTTTGATTGTCAAGGGATCCTGGTGCAGAAGCGCATCCATTCCCCCCTGGGGCATCGAAAAAGGATTGTGGGAAAAAACAATCTGCCCGGTCTCTTCATCCCGCTCAAACATGGGAAAGTCCACGATCCAACAGAAGCGATAAACCTCTTGCTCGATGCGTTCAAGATCACGGCCCAATTTCATGCGAATTTCGCCCGCAATTCGATTGGCCTTCTTCGCTTGATCCGAAACAAAAAAGACCCCATCGCCGGTCCGAACTCCGGTCCGTTCGACTACTCCCTGAATTTCGGCGGAACTCATGAATTTCGCGGGCGGTCCCCGAACGCCATCCGCCGACCAGACAAGATAAGCCAGCCCGCCTGCGCCGAGCGATTGGGCGTATTCTACCAGTTTGTCAAAAAAACTCCGGGGTTGGGCGGCAATGCCGGCAACCGGTATCGCGCGGACGACCCCATCCTGATCGAGAACGGACCGGAAAACCTTAAACCCCGTCCTGCGAAAAAGATCGCTCACATCCTGAATTTCGATCGGATTGCGAAGATCCGGTTTGTCGGTGCCATAGCGGACAAGGGCCTCTTCGAAGGAAATTCGGCGAAAGGGCGGCAGATCCCGTTTCTTGCTCGAGAATTCCCCAAAGATCCCGGAGAGAACCTCTTCGACCACAGCAAAAATGTCGTCTTGCGTAACAAAGGACATTTCGATGTCAAGCTGATAAAACTCCCCCGGCGAACGATCGGCGCGCGCATCCTCGTCGCGAAAGCAGGGAGCGATCTGAAAATACCGGTCGAAACCGGCGATCATCAGGAGCTGCTTAAACTGTTGGGGAGCCTGAGGTAGCGCATAGAAACGGCCCGGGTGAAGCCGGCTGGGAACGAGAAAGTCGCGGGCACCTTCCGGAGAACTACTCGTCAAAATCGGGGTCTGGAACTCGTGGAAGCCGAGATCCAGCATGCGGCGGCGGATGGAAGCGATCACCTCCGACCGCAGCAGGATATTGCGGTGCAACCGTTCACGCCGAAGATCAAGGTACCGATAGCGAAGGCGCGTCTCTTCCGGGCCGGCTTCCTCTTCCGTTCCGGCGATCGGAAAGGGCAGCGCCTCACAGGGTCCTTGAATGACAATGGACTCGGCTTGAACTTCAATTTCGCCGGTCGGTAGAGTGGGATTGATGGTGGCCGGATCCCGTTCGACAACCTTTCCCGTGACTGTGATCACGGTTTCCAGCCGAAGTCTCGTCGCAGTTTCGAAACAGCGATTGGCAGGATCCACCACGATCTGGGTTATGCCATACTGGTCTCGGAGATCCAAAAAAAGGAGTTGGCCATGATCGCGTTTCCGAAAAACCCAGCCGGAGAGTCGGACTACGCGTCCGGCGTCGGTTTTCCGCAACACGCCGCAGGTGTGGGTACGAAAGGGGTGCATCCGTATGTTCCTGGCTTGAAGCTGATACTATAGGGGCACCGGACAGGAAAAGCAAGCGCGCGACATCAGTTGAGAGGACGCAATTGCGGCCCCGTGGGTGTATCCTTGACGGCCCAACCCTTTTCGGCCAAAAGGGCACGGAAGCGGTCTGCCTCCGCCCATTCTTTCCTGCGCCGTGCCTCTTCGCGACGTGCAACCAATTCGAGAATAACCGAATCGGCGCCCACGCTTTTACCGCGAAACAAAACGGCAAGCACGCTATCCATTTCAGCCAGCAGGTTGAGAACGCCCTCCGCATTTTCAGAGCCCCATTCCCCACTATCCATCGCCCGGTTCCCCTCTGCCACAAGTTGAAATAAAGCGCTGAGCGCTTCCGGCGTTGAAAGGTCGTCTTCCAGCGCATCGAAAAACCGACGCCGAATCGCCTGGACAGACGGGGGGAGTTCGGCCTTCGGATTCTTCCCGGCTTGCGTTTGTATCCTTCGGCAGAATTCATCCACCCGTTCCAATGCGGCGCGGGCGGCATGAAGGGCTTCAAAGGTGAAATTGAGCGGTTGACGGTAATGGCCCGAGAGAAGAACGTACCGGATTTCTCGCCCGGTATACCCCCGACCAATCAAATCCCGGAGTGTGTAAAAGTTGCCAAGGGATTTCGACATCTTTCGCCCGCCCACAATGAGATGGGCGCAGTGAAGCCAGTATCGCGCAAAAGGTTTTCCCGTCGCCGCTTCGCTTTGCGCCATTTCATCTTCGTGATGGGGAAAGACATTATCAATTCCACCCGTATGAATATCAAAGGTCGGCCCCAGATATTTCATGCTCATGGCGGAACATTCGATGTGCCATCCTGGCCGTCCCCTTCCCCAAGGGGAATCCCATGCCACATCGCCGTCGTCCGGATCCCAAGCCTTCCACAAGGCAAAATCGGCCAGGTTCTCCTTCTCATATTCGTCGTGGGAGACTCTCCCCACCGGTTTGAGCATTGCCGTGTCGAGGCGGACCAGCCTGCCATACGCCGGGAACTTCGCAATACTGAAATAGACCGACCCGTCCTCCGAACGGTAGGCGAAACCCTTCTCCAAAAGCACTCGAATCAGATCAATCATCTCGGCTATATGATCCGTGGCGGCGGGATAGTATTCCGCCGGCTCGATGAAAAGGGTTTGAAGATCCTCAAAAAAAGCCTGTTTGAAGGGACGGGTAAAGGCATCCAATGACACCCCTGCCGTCCGAGCGCCTCGGATCGTCTTATCGTCCACATCGGTTAGATTCATGACCTGCGTGACGGTGTAACCTGCGTGTTTCAGGACGCGACGAAGAATGTCTTCAAAAACATAAGCCCGGAAATTGCCGATATGGGCAAAGTTATAAACCGTAGGACCACACGTATAAAGCCCCACCCGGCCGGGTTTAAGAGGCTCGAACGGGACAACAGAACGAGTCAGTGTGTTGTAAAAGCGCATCCCAAGTCGGATTAAAAAAAGGGCGGCAGGGTTCGCAATTAAAATTAAGGGGTTGTCGTAGTCGAGGTATAGGTAAACGCCGCATCCGATGCCCGCCCCACAATGTCACCCACTTTGCCGTTCTTTTCAATCCACTGGCCCTGCATTGTGCGTTGGACCATAACGTATCGGTTCGCGCCTCCTGCAATAATGGTTCCCTGGAAGGTCCCTGTCATTTCGACGTTCAAGCCGGCGCGACTGACTCCTTTGACGGAGTACTGAGCAATGACGGTATCGCCGGCGCGGGGTTCGGATCCCATTTCACCGCTGGCCGAACGAAGGCTCCCCATCTTGCCGGTGTACTCTTTTCCATCACTGTCCACCACCCGGACAAGATTGCCTTCCTGGAAGACCGTCAATGAATAAATGGTCGTTTTGGTGGTGCCTTTTTTGGGGTTGCCGCCCGTCGTCCCACTTGTTCCGCTGCTTTGATACACACTGTAACGCGCCCGGATCGGCGATCCATTCGGAACCGTCACCCCGCCGAGAAAGATGTTCCATGCACCGGAATTGTAACTGATCGAACCGTTCATCGTGGTGAGCCCTGAGGAAGGCACAAGGCTGCCGTTTCCATCATCTGTGAACGTCACGCCGGCGGCCGTGATCTGAACAGAACCTGGAACAACGTTGGGCAGAAGGGTCCCGCTATAGGCATTCCCACCATTTCCCGTGGCCACGGTCACAGGACCCACCGAAACCACAATTCCGCTATTCGTTCCAGGCGCAACAACGGTGTAGTCCGTCACGACGGACCCGCCATTCGGGTTTTTATAAACTCCGCTGAAGTTGACCCAATTATAGCGGTCCGACCAATAAGAATCATCGCCAGGACTTTCCCACTCGCATCCCGTGATTCCCCATCCGACGAGAAATGCCATGGCGGCCATCCATCTCGCTTTGCTGCCGATCTTCATTCGTGGAACTCCATCTGCGGTTGTCAGGGATATAACTTCATTTTTACGATTTTCGCAAGCACTTTCCACGGCCGGGGGTCCGGACATTCATGCTTATCCATCCTTCGTATTACAACGGGTTCGCACCAAACGGCGAGAATCCATAACATTCGAACACGTTGAGGGGACCTGTCAAGGCGGGCGTATAGCCTCGCAACGTACCGAATCCGAACACATCCAGGGAACCGGTGTACATGTATTCCCAATCATCTGGCAGTTTGTCTTGATCCGTGTCTCTCATCAGGACCTTGATCCATTCATCATCGGTCGTCGCACCATTAATGTTCACGGCACGAGGGAAATAGAACCGGCTGGAGAGCCATCCCTGCGACTCCCAAGCGTCCGCCTTGTAATTCGGGTATGTGGCTGTGTTCTGATCCAGATAAACCCGGATGTAATACCGGCCGGCGGGAAGGCCGCGGATCGTGAAGGCGTAGAGGTTGGTCGGCCAAGCGGATGCTACCGAGGTGTTGGGGATAAGCGTCCGCCCTACCGGCTCGCCGCCGAACCCGGGCGAGGTGAACGCCTCAGCCACAAAGACCCCATTGGTGACCTTTCCGGGATAAATAAAACGTCCGCTGAAGGAATAGGAGTATCCTGCATAGTTGCCAACCCGAACTTCAAAGCGGCTTTTGGCCGAGGAGACGCCGGCAGGATTGCGGGTCGTCAAGGTATATTCATATGTCCCGTTCTGGAAGACGCCGTCGCCAATGTAAATGGGCATCGCCATCGAAACACGGCCAAACGCATTCGCGAAGGGAGGGACAAAGCCGTAGTTAAGAACGACTTCACCATCGCTCACGCGAACCACTCGGAGTACGCACCAAGTCACGGTCGGGTCCATCTTCCATTCGAAAACATCTCGAGACTGACGCAGCCGTGCGCCGTTGAGGGGCCACAGAAGTTTCGGCTGCGAGGGCGGCGAGTTATAACTCACAAAGGCGCCACCGTCAGCAACATCGGTGAGTTGGTTGTTGTTGACCGATCGAACAAACCACGAATACCCGCCCGCTCTCGGCAAGCCACGTCTGGTCTCTTTCATTCGCATCAGATCCCCCTCATGGAGGAAGGTACGGAACGGAGTGTAGACCTGGTAAAACACCGTCGGCGCGTTCGCCCGATTACGGTCCACGATGTAAATCCTGTACCGTTCCGCATCGGAATCCGGCGTCCAAGAAAACCGGGTAAAGCCCGCCGGCGCACGGTCCGTTAGCGGAATGTCCACAGGACCCACCGCTCCCCAGCCCACATTAATGGGGCCGGCAAAACCGGCAGGCTCGTTGGCCTGGTACACCCCGTCGCCGTTGAGGTCCATAAAGCCCCAGAACCAGTTGTTCCCTTCGCGAATATAGCCCTGCAATACTAGGCCGTTAGCGTTCAAGGAATTGACTCGCATAAAGCGGGGATACGATCCGCTCCGATCGCCCGATCCGCTGATCACGGCGTCAGGTATAT
Organism: uncultured bacterium; assembly: GCA_938038445.1. Taxonomy (GTDB): domain Bacteria; phylum Verrucomicrobiota; class Kiritimatiellia; order CAIKKV01; family CAIKKV01; genus CALHRZ01. The sequence goes on from CALHRZ010000024.1 coordinate 30,021, forward strand.
CCATTTTTCGGTCCGTGTATGCAAGGACGGCAAACGTTGGATTTGCCCGATCACGATATTGGCCGGCATACTGAAAACGGAACAGGATTTCAGGCCGAGGATAAAAGCGATCGTCCTGAGGATTGTTCCATTCGATAGCGTTGGCCAAATAATCCGTCCCAAGATAATCTAATGTGCTCAGCAACCCGTTGTAATAGGCGTTGTTCGCGAGCGGAGCATACACCGGCAGGGAGTTGGTGTCGATTGTCTGGCCAGGCAAGCGGAGGCGGGCCAAGGACTGAAACTCGGCTAGATTACTCCACCCGTCGCCGTCAGGGTCCGCTTTTTCGCCGGTGGCATCATACATCTCGGTGTTGAGGAAATAAACCGACTCCCAGAAGTCTTCCATGTAGTCCATGTCCGTCTTTTCCTCACCGACAAACCGATACGGTCCTGCAACTCCGTTGATGTAGGCAAAAAAGTCCGAAACATTTGCCGAAAGTGAATAACCGCTGAGGGGATCGCTGCCCACAAGATATTCGAGATAATTGGAGAGCCCATCTTCGTCTACATCTTGATGCGCATCAGAAGGATCATGGGGGTCCAAACCATACCGTTCCTCCCATTCGTCTGGCATTCCGTCCTCGTCTTGATCGCGGGTGCCATCAGCCGGCCGACTGCCATCCCACATCAAAATCGTGTCATCTCCGCGCGCCCCGCCAAGAGGAAGCAGATCTCCATAGATGCCGCTGAAGGGGCGGGCGGCGTTTGGTTGACCCATACCCGTGAAGAGAATAATGTCTGTGAACCCATACTGGGGATGGTGCTCAAATTGACCGCCCTGGCCATGGACATATTCGAAATTATACGGATTGGAACTATTCGGGAAGTTATTGGTCGTTCCATCAGGATTGATCCAGAGAATCATCCGGGTGTCCCGCGGCGGGTTGAAGGGGGTCCGAGAAGCCAAATTTTGAATCCACTTGACAAACCGCCGGTCATTGTAAATTCGGCTGGCCAATGGAAATTCGGCCCACCATAACACTTTGTCCCAGGCAAAGGGACCAACCGAGGGATACAGGGTGCTTTCAAACCCAGCCGGAACAATGCGGTCATCGGGGTTCTGAAGCGAATCAAAGTTATAAGCATATAACAATTTGGGATTGTCTTCCCGGCCGCCCAAATCGCCCATGAACGATTGATTGCCCGTAATCACCCCGTTGATCTCATTGACAAGCCGCCGCGTCGTTTTCTGATTCCGCAGAGCCCGAATCTGATCCAGCGTCCGGGTGCCATCCCAGATTCTCACTTCATCCACCCAGCCGTGGAAGAAGTCGCGCAGGTTGGGATAGCTGAGGGTCAACGGCATACCCCATGCAGGGAACCCGGAGAGTATGCGATCCCGTGTGCCGTCACAGACCCCGAGCGGATTCCAGTCAGAAGCGCCCACCGTGACCATCATAGACTCCGCAATAAGAGGAGTATCGCCTGTCGGATCCCCTGCAAGGAACCCATTGAACGGAATCTGCATGGTACTCTTGCCGGCAACCAATTCGCCATTGACGAAGAGCGACAGCCGCTTGCTCGCAGAGTCAAAGACCCCTGCGAGATGATACCATTGGTTGGTTTCCAATCGGAATTGGGGCGAGCTCAGCACAATATTGTAATTCCATGTGGCGCCGAACCCGTCAAATCCAATGTAGGGAACTCCATTCGTGAGCCCAAGCCGGAAGTTACGCGCCAACTTCACACCCGGAGGCAACCCTGGGTTTCCGGAGGTAATCAGCCCAGCCCGTTCAACGATTACACGATCCCCCGACACACTGACGGGACGGACCCATGCCTCCACTGTAAACGAACGGAACGAGAACCAGCTATGACTGCCAGGCATGAAGAGACGGGCGGCCGAATCTACTCCATCGAGATAAAGCGCGCGCTGACGAAGCGGACTGTCATCATCCAGAGGATCCGTCGCCCCCAACGCGTTGGTCTGGCTATGCAACATACCGGAAACTTCCACGCTATCGGGCATCATGTCATTGTCCGTGTCGTACCCTTCGTTGATCTCAAAGGTGAACAGGTACGCTGCTGGGTATTTGAGATCGGCCAGAACATCCGGATCCCAATACCAATACATCTGAGCACCGAAAACCCATCCCGTCTTGTAAAATCGGTTAATGTAGCTGGAATTGGTACTTAGATCGGCCACAAAATAGGGCGAGGGGTCCGTATGATAGTAGGACTGTACTGCCGGAAGATTGGGCGTCAGGTTTTCTTCGACGTCCACGAGCCCATCCTGATCATAATCGGCTGCAACGGCCAACGGAGATTCCCCCCACCGATAAGGTTGATCGTAGTCAATCGGGAACATATAAGAAAAATCCACGGCCTCCGGCAGTCCAAAGAGTTTCCCTGCGACACGGTCTTGGGGACCTCGGATCGGATTCATCGAGTGGTAAATTTCAAAGAAGTCGTCGTACCCATCCCCGTCCGTGTCGGCATTCCCCGGATTCCCTGTGCTGAAATGACGGAAACCCACCGGATAGTGGGGTGCCGAGAGAAAAGTGAACTGTTTATAGGGAGGCAGATTCATCCGATCCGCCCAATAGGCCGGATCCCATTCTGCGCGCGCAGCCAGTGCGCCCGGGCCGGTAAAGGAATCGCCTCCGGAAAGTCCAATATCGAAAAAGTCGTAGGGATCATAATCCGTTCCAAAGGGATCGCCCAATGTTCCCATCCCGTTGTTGAACGCCCATTGCCACTGATAACAGGCGCCGATCAGGTACTCCTGATAGTTGTATAAGCCGTCGCCGTCATAGTCCAAGAAGGCATCACTCACCGTGCCATCCATTCCCCCACCCCAAAGCGGCGCCCCATTGGTATCCGTGCCCATCGAACCGGTCCAATAGGCTTCCCAAAAATCAGGAAGATAGTCGAGATCCGTGTCTACCGTACAAGGATTCAAACCGCCTCCAGGAACCAATGGCGCATTCGGAGCAGCAGAACCGGCTGGCAAAGTATAGCCGGTTTGATAATTGAAATAGTTCTGCTCTTCACCATCCCAGATCTGATCGCCATCCGTGTCATGATCATAAGGATTGGTGGGAAGCGTCTTGTTGGGCCAACTCTCCACAAAGGCAAGCCAACCCGGCTGAATCGCGTCCGGTGTTCTTCCCGCATCCACCAGATAACGCCAATACATCAATACCTCCACGCTGAGAAATTCTTGATAATTCGCCAAGCCATCTCCTGTTGGAAATTCCGTTCCGTCCACATCTTCTTCTGAACCAAGCGGGCTGGTCGGATCGAACCCCAAATAGTATTCCCACCCATCCCACATGCCATCCCCATCGGTGTCTACATTATAAGGATTTGTCCTTATCCCAACCCCGATGGACTCCACACCGCCTGTCGCCAACAGCCCTTCCGGGCCGGCAAACTCCATCAGATTGACGAAAGGTCTTGAAAATTGCGCGCGGTTGTCCGCACGCCACGCCGTATGAGGGTTGAACCCAATCGCAAGATAAACGTTGGAATGGATCGTCGCGTTATCAATATAGGCGTAGGCATCTCCATCCGGATTGAGACGATCATGCCGATCGGCCCACCAAGGATCGTAACCGAAAACCAGTTCCCAACCGTCCGGTATTCCATCCCCATCCGTATCCCACATAAAGGGATTCGTGCACCATCGCTCAGGCCTTTGCACGTGGCGTATCACCGGATACCAGTTGGAGTTAGGTCCGCCAGCTAAGGAAAGGATGGAAGCCTCATATTCATGAAAATCGGAAAACGCACCGCCCGAACTTCCCGTAACAGGGTCATATAATCGGTCGAAATCGGGCACCAAAGTATTCGGCGTTACGGCAAGAGGGACAGCGGGGTTATACCGACGTTCCGACGGCCAGGCCGGAACAACGTTCGTAATACCCGGCCAACGCGACGGATCGGCGAGAATCGAATTGCCTTGATTCGCCTGTTGCCACTGGTCCCACGAAAACTCGTAGCCGTCATCAAACCCATCCTCCTCGGTATCCGTTTTCCACGGATGACTGGAATCGCCCGTATCATTCGGATTGGGCACGCGACGAAGTACTGGCCGACGTTTTCCCGTATCCACCCCAGAGGGAAAGGCCGTTTGCCAAGGAACCAATTGATAAGTGCACGGAGGTTCACCATCCGGCCCCATCCACTCGTCAATGTTGTAAAGAGGTTGATTGGAAAGCATATACCCCGTCGAAGTGTCCCATTTGAAATCTCCATCGGGGTTCCCGTATTCGCCGAAAATACCCTGCTGCTGTTCACGAAGCAAAGCGGCAGAAACCACAAACTGACCCGGTTCCGTTTCAGGAGTCAAATAGAAATGCTCCCAATAATCGTCCATACCATCCCCATCCGTATCGGCGCTCAGGGGATCGAAGGTCCGAGTCATCAACCGATTGCTCGCGGCATTGAGATCGAGCGACAAGAGAAATTCTTGATAATTGGTGAATCCATCGTTGTCCGGATCCCCATCCTTCGAGTCTTCAAACGAATTCGGATTGTCGGGATCCAGTCCTTTGCTGAGCGCCCATTCGCGATAGAGCTTGTCCTCTTCCGTAACCTGCTCGAATCGCGCCAACACATTCTTGGGTCCATCCATGACGATCGTGATCGTCGTATTCTTGTCGGGATGCACTGCACCATTGATCCGCCATTCCATGAAGGTATATCCCGTCTCTGGAACGGCTGTCAGGGTCACGTTACTCCCCGCAGGAATCCAACGAGTCGGAGGATCAATCGAGACGGATCCTGTGTTCGAAGGGGCGACGTTGTCGCTCAGCAGATACTGCAATTGCCAGTTCCATCGGAAAGAGGAGACCTGCTTGGCGGAAAGTACACTCACTTCCATGCCAGGACCCGCAGCCGGAACGACGTCTCCCGTCCCCTGGGTCCACCCTAACAGATAGTAGCGTTCGCGCTGGGTCGGATCCCCCTGAAACCAGCGGTTGGATTGGGATTGTGTCCACGGCATCCCCGCCACCACGTCGAAAACATCCGGAACGGTACTCGCCGGAATCCGTTCATGGACCGTCACCTGATACACGTTCGTAAAATGAGCCATAAAATTGCGATCCATATCCATCACGTAGGAGGCCGGGTTATCCAAGGGTTTTCCGACCGGAGAAACCCCATTTGTTCCCGTCCAGCGATAAAAGGCAAAGCCTGGATTCGGCGATGCGGCGATTTCCACCGTTTTGCCGTCATCCACGAAGTTGGTTCCAAAAGGCGTAACGGAACCATTCGGCCCCGCCAAAACAATCAATGTCCGTTTGATAACGGGAGGACCAAATTGGACCGTTACCGTCTGGTCCGAATTCATTACAATCGTCGTATCCGGATCTTCAGGATCACTCACATTCCCCGTCCATCCTTTGAATTCGTTGCCCGCGGCCGGAATGGCGGAAAGCGTGACGGTTTCACCTTGGTTGAAATAGTAGATGTTGGTTTTGACCGGCGGCTGAACGGTCGGAGAACTCAAATACACGTCCCCCGTACCAATGATGCCTATCGTCAACCGCTTTTTGAGTTTGAAAAAGGCCCGTAAATGCGGCTGAGGATTCACGGCATTCGCCGTCACAATGGCTGGATTCGCATTGGTATCCTCCACCGTAATGTTCCCCGCCAACACCTGCCACGACGCAAATTCATAATTCCCCAGAGGCACCGCCTGAATCGCAACCGCACGGCCAAGAGGAATGCTTGTCGTCGTTCCCGAAACGGGAATGGTTTGCCCCTGGCTGGTGTTGGCGGAACTAACCAACAGATTGACCTTCGCGGCAAAATTCGCCACCAATGTTCCCACCACCGAGGTCGTCTGCCCGCCAACCAGAAGGTCTGTAATGACGGGATTGTTCGTGTCGATCAAATCGGCCGCAAGGGTGCCGGACCAGTGGGAAAAAATAGCGGCGCTGGAAAACGGCTCGGCTTTGACCGATAGATAATTGCCGAACCCAAAGGGGTCCACAATCGCATTGGACGCATTCGGAATCCAATTGGTCGGGGATCCGTCCAACAGTCCGTTCGTGAGATAACCGGAGTTGGGCATGGGGGCCATCTGGAAGTACACGTAATTGGTGGTCGCTCCAAAGGCCGTGGCCCCAAACAAACATGCCAAACTCCACATGCCAAGGCCAATGGTATGGGATCGGCGAAAACGTTCCAATGTAGCCGGCAAGCGCCATGCGAGCATGTTAATTCTCCTTCCCGCCTTCAGTCGTCGTGTTGCTTCCCGTTTCCGAAGCAGCCGTTTTCTCTCGAACAGCTGCAATCTTCATCACCAAATTGCTCTGGCCCGCTTTCAAGGCCGAATAACGCAATCGCGCGGATTCCCATTCCTCGTAAGCCCTCCGAATTCGGGGATTTCCCAATCGGAGCCATTCTTCAATCTCTTTGAGCTTCTTTTCGGCCTCCAAAACATCCGCCTCCGCCGTCGGCCGAACTTCGTCCTGACCCCTATCACGAACGTCAACCAATCGCTGAACCGCCTGGTCTCGATCCCGCTTAGCGGCGGCGTAAGGGCCAAAAGACTCCAAAGCCGTTGCATAAACCGTTCTCGCTTTTTCGAGCCCCCGAAGCGCTTCTGCCGCCTCAGGGTTCTCCCGTATCCATTGCCGCTCCGCATCATGAAGCTCAGCCACCCGCGCCATAAGCTCCGACTCGGTCCCCGTTCTTTTTCCGCGCTCCAATTCGCGGCTCAGTTTCACGCCACTCCCACTGTCCTCCGATTCCGTCAGTCCACGCATTTGTTGACGCCGGCAGGAAAGTACTCCCATCATCAAAAGAAACACCCCAACACCCCATCCGGCCCAACGGATTCGCTGATGGTTGACTGACTTCCAGAAGATCATTGAAGTCGTTCACAAAAGTGAGGTTCTTTATACCCGTTTTGTCTTGGCTTGTCGAACAGGTTTTATCGTTAACCCCCAGGCAGAGACTTTTTTTCCTTTATGATCGCATCCTTCTCCCGCAACAATAGTTGCCTTTTCTCCTCCAGAGCCCGGCGTTTTTCAATCACGGCCTGTAACTCCCCCTGATCAAGCCGAGCCGCCTCCCGAACTTCACGGAGAACCGGGTCCTGGAGAATCAACTCGCGAATCTCCGCTTGAACCTTCCGGATTTCCTCCTGCAACTCGGCCAGCCTCTTCCTCTTTTCCACCAAAACAGGATTTTCAACTCCTTCGGTTCGATTCGATGAGACCTGGATCAACCGCTCGTGTAATTTCCGCAATATCACCTGTTCCTGAAGGGCCAGCGTCTGCTGCTCCTTCGCGATTTTCGACAACGCCTCCCGGATTCCCTCCTCGGTCCGAGTTACAGCCAACCCCTCCATTTCTTCCCCATAGGCACCCCACCACCCTGCTGCCGACAGAGCGACCGCCCAACTGAGGAATTGGAACCGTTTAATCATGTTCGCCTTCACCCCCTTTGCACGGCCCTTTGTCCGTCTGTTTAAAGTATACATGAAGTTTGTCTTCCATTCAAAAAAAATTCATCCTGTTTCCGCACATCAAGCTTCCCCATAAATGTCCACACAAAAAAGATCCGGCTGACAATAAAGACGCAGCGGTGGAGTCGCCGCCCCCACTCCACTGCTGACAAACAGATGAGTTCCCTCGACCACAAAATGGCCGTGATCGAATAACCGCCCGAACCGAGAGGGGACCACGAGCGCTCCCAGCCCCGGCAACCGGGCCTGCCCGGCATGGTTGTGTCCGCAGAACACCACACTGGCACCACGGGCCGCCAGCGCATAAATGGCATCCGGGGTATGACACAGGGCAATCTTGAGCCGCGGCCCGATAATAGGGTCCGGAAGCGTCCAGGAACGATACCCCGAGTAGTCGCAACCCCAGATTTCAATCGGATGCCCCTTTGCCTCCACGAGAACAGTCTCGCCACGCAACGCTCGGATGCCTTTTTCGGTCAAAAGACGGGCAATCCGGTTTGGATCCGTCCAATGGTCGTGATTGCCCAAAACCGCATAATCCCCGAACCGTCCGATCGGCCTTATAAAACGCTCCACGATGGGAATCGCCTCGTCCCGCGTGACAAAATCCCCTGTATAAACCGCCAGATCAGGGGCAAGTCCAGCCGCCCTTGTTATCGCTTCGTGGTAATAGGTCTCCCCGAGTTGCGTATTCGCGTGGAAGTCGGTGAGATGCACAATCCGAAGCGGCTTGCCTTTCCACTCCGGCAATACGATCTGATAGCGATGACAAACCAGATCGGTCGTCGTAAAAGGACGATGCAACGGTACATCATGAAACACCGTATCAAGAGGGGGCGAGCCAGCATACCGACGACGTAACACCGTCCGTCGCCACTCGAACGCCCCAAGCCCCGCAAAGAGCCCCGCCACGACCGTCCCCTGCCAAACCAGCGGAAGGAGACGAGCCAGTATCGCTGCACCACCAACCAGCAGGATCAGAGAACACAACAAAACGGGCACTTTGAACCGGTGGTCACGAACCAGGAGAAACCGCCGGTTCACAAGCCCCACAAAAACCAACCCTCCCCCCAAAACCAGGCAGGCCGCTAAAACGATTCGAAACAGCGGCATGGTGCCCCTATCGTCCTATTCCTGCCCATTCCAGCAGAAGGTGCACAGATGACACGCCGGCAGACCAATCGCTTGGATCATATCCTCCAACGTCTGATACTTAAGCGAATCGAGTCGCATGGCCCTGCGAATGGTCTCCACCATACGCCGATGACGATCGGTCCGAGGGTCCACATACTCCTCGAGATGCGCATCCGAACGCCCTTCCAGCTTTTCGATGGTCCGGCGCACCGCCAACGCCTTCTCACTTTTTGAGCGGGAAAAATTGAGATAGGGACATTGAAAGGCAAGCGGAGGACAGGCCGCTCGCAAATGAATCTCGCGCGCCCCGCCTGTCCGGATCCGTTTGAGCGTGTCCCGAAGCTGAGTGCCCCGAACAATGGAATCCTCGCAAAAAATTAGGCGTTTCCCCTTGATGAGTTCCTTGACGGGAATCAATTTCATCCGGGCAATCAGATTCCGAATGGTTTGATCCTGAGGCATGAAACTTCGAGGCCATGTAGGGGTGTATTTAACAAATGGTCTCCGATAAGGAAGCCTGCTTTCCTGGGCATAGCCCAAGGCGTGCCCAACACCAGAGTCGGGAATTCCGCAGACAAAATCTCCTACCGGACGCTCCCCCTCACCGGCATCCCGTTTTGCCAGCATGATCCCACATCGGTTCCGGCATTCCTCCACGTTCACCCCTTCGTAAGTTGAAGCAGGGTATCCGTAATAGATCCATAAAAACGCACAGATTTTCATCAAATGCTGCGGCGGAACCACCGTCTCAAACCCATCCGGCGTGACGCGCACGCATTCGCCAGGACCCAGGTCTCGTACCGGTTCAAACCCTAGATTCGGAAACGCGGTCGTCTCCATCGTCACAGCCCAGGCGGTATTCCGCCTGCCCTTCCGACATCCGAGAATGAGAGGCGTTCGCCCCCACCGATCCCGTGCCACATATAATGCCTCCCGGGTCAACACCAGAATCGAACAGGAACCCCGAATCTCATCGTGAACCCGGCGGATCCCGTCCGCAAAGGAATCTTCTTGATTGATCAGGGTGGCCACCAGTTCGGTGGGACTGATCTCCCCCAGAGCCATGTTGGAAATATGGACAGCCCGGCGGTGAAAGGCTTGCTTCATGAGGGCTTCGGCGTTCGCAACCTTGCCCACGGTGGCAATCGCATAGACGCCCAGATGGGACGCGATAAGCAAGGGCTGGTCGTCAAAATCGCTGATCACCCCGATCCCCATGAACCCCTTCAATCGCTCCACGTCATGCTCGAACTTGGTCCGAAACTGGCTGTTGGTGATGTCGTGAATAAAACGATGAAACTCCCCTCCCGTCTCGACGGTCGCCATGCCCCCTCGCATGGTGCCGAGATGGGAATGATAGTCCGTTCCATAAAACAGGTCTTCCGTACAGCGCCTTTTGCAGACCACGCCAAACAGGCCACCCATACTCTCCTCCACTTGCGTATTGAAAATCGTATCCTAACGAAATCCATAACGGCCCTGCAAGCCGTGAAAAATCATAAACGCCGTAACTGTTCAATGCTCCCAACGAACCAACCGTGCGGCATATACCCCGTCGGTCTCCCGTTCGCCGGGAAGCCACATCGCCTCGTCGGTGAGTTCCCATCCGGGATGGGACTGCAGCCAGGATTCCACCAATTGGCGATTCTCCTCCAGTTCCAAGCTGCACGTCGCATAGACCAGCCGGCCCCCGCTGCGAACCCAAGCCGACACCGTTTCCAAAAGCGATCGCTGAACCTCGGCCATGCGCACCGGTCCATCGGCGCTAAACCGCCAGCGGGCATCGGGCCGCCGCCGTAAAACACCGGTATTCGTGCAGGGGACGTCAAGCAGAACGCCATCAAACGGCTGCCCGCCCGAGACCTCCGCAAGAACATTCGAATCTCCGGCATCCCCTTCCTTTAACGCAACCCCCCCCTCCAATCCCAATCGCTGGACATTCTCTTCCGCCTGCTTCAACCGTCGCCCGTGGACATCCAGACCAATCAACCTTCCCTTTCCCCGCATCCGGTCCGCGATATCCGACAACTTGCCCCCCGGAGCGCAACATGCATCGAGAATTCGTTCGCCCGGCTCCGGCGCGAGAAGTTCCACCGGCACCAGGGTGGAGGGATCCTGAACGACGAACCACCCTTCTTCCCATCCCGGAAGAACCCTGACCTCTCTTCCCCGCCCAATGCCAATGCAACGCTCGGGAAAGGCCGGATGGGGCCGAAAGGACACTCCAGCCTGTTGCCATCGCTCCACCACTGCCCCCGTCGGAATCCGGCTCTGCTGGACCCGAACCGTCACCTCCGGACGTCCATTGTCCCATACCAGAATTCGCCGCGTTTGCTCCCAACCCCATCGTGCCTCCCAACGCTTGATCAAAACATCCGGGTGGGAAAAACGAATCGGAGGCGGAGCATCATTCAGCACCGCACGAAGCGAATCCCTTTCGCGTAGAGCCCGCCGAAGAACCGCATTGGCAAACCGGGCACTGGAAAGACCTGCCGCCTTTTTTACCCCCTTGACCGTCTCATCCACGACGGCATAGGACGGCATCTGATCTAAATGAAAAAGCTGATAAAGTCCCGTAAGAAGATAGGCGCGGACCATCGGATCGGACGGCAACCGGTCGGTCAATCGTTCGAGAATCCACTCGAGCTCCCCTTTCCATTTGACCGTCCCATACACCGTCTCCATCAGAAACGCGCGATCGCGCGTTTCTCGACCAACCTGGTGGTCGGGAAACACCCCTTCGGCCAACCAACATCGAACAATCCGGGCCGCACGATCCCGGGCCGAACCGTTCACCGTTCCTCCTTGCCACCCACATGGCGAAGCCTGAGTTGCCCGCAAGCCGCTTCCACATCGGCACCGCGCGAGTGGCGGCAAGTCACATGGATCCGCGCCTTCTCAAGGGCATCCAGAAAAACACGAACCGCTTCCCCCTTTGGCTGCCGCCGATCCAAACCTTCAACGGGACTGAGCAGAATGAGATTCACACGGCATGGAAATTCCGAAAGCAGCTGGGCAAGAGCGTTCGCATGCGCTCGGCTGTCGTTTTCCCCACCGATGAGCGTGTATTCGAATGTGATGATCCGATGAGTGCGTTCCGTATAGGCTCGGCAGGCTTTAAGAAGATCGGGCAAAGGATAACGCCGATTAATCGGCATCAGCCGCGAACGCAACTCGGAATCAGGGGCATGAAGCGAAACCGAAAGTTCCACTTGAATCTGCTCTCCGGCCAGCCGTTCGATGCCCGGAATCACGCCCGCCGTGCTCACGGTCATCCGCCGAGCCCCAATATGGATTCCCTCGGGATCATTGAGGCGACGCACGGCCCGAATCCATTCGTCGTAATTGTCAAGCGGCTCCCCCATCCCCATGAAAACGACATGCGTCGGGCGGTCCTTCCAATGCCGCACCGCCAGCCGAACCTGATCCACAATCTCTCCCGCCGTCAAGTTACGGTGGAATCCCGTTTTCCCGCTCGCACAGAAAAGACATCCAAAGCGGCAACCCACCTGTGAAGAAACACAGACGGTTCGGCGATCACCGGCCGGAATATAAACCGATTCGATCGCCTCCCCATCGAGCAGACGAAGAACCACACGAACCGTCCCATCCCGTCCGGCCACCGTTTCCACCGGCTCTGCAGTCACCGCATGAAAATGGCACGCCAACTCTTTCTGGAGTGCCGGGCCAAGATCGGTCATCACGGACCACTCGGTCGCCATTCGGAGATGAACCCAACGCCAGGTCTGCTCGCCACGAAACGCAGGAAATCCCAACGCCGCAGCAGCCGCACGCATCTCCTGACGGCTTAACCCGGAAACGGCTACTCGAGCGCCCGTCTTTTCTTCAGACTCTTCGCCCCTCGCTTGTTCAGATTGAACCGGCTCAATCGCCATCCCCCATCTCAATCACCTAAGAAAACCGAAAGGCCCTGAAGATCGCCGCCCCGGCGATCACCCCAACAACAATCCCTATCCCGATAGAAATAACCATCCAAAGCAGTACCGCTTTTGCCCAATTGGCTTTGCTCGGCGTAGCCCCACCCCCAAACGCCCAGACAAGAAGCAGGATCAGGTTCACAACGGGAATGGCCATCAAAAACATGGTGAGCATCCAGTCGCCAACCGATACTGATTTTTCCATCCCTTGATTTTCCATGGAGTCCTCCTGTGTTTCGTCCTCTCGCTCATCCCTCAAGAAACATCAACCCTTTGCTCCGCCGTTTCCTCCTTCATCCATGCAGTCATTCTCTCCTTTTTCTTAAGGAAGTCAATCCGCATAATGGATGGGCAAGAAAAAAGAAGAAACACGAAAAAACGGTTGAAAGGAAAACGTGATATGACTGGGCTTTCGTCAGCCCCTAAAGGCCCTCCTGTTCTTCTCCTTGCCTCAGCTTCGAAAGCGCGGGCAGATTTGCTTCGGGCCGCAGGGTACCGGTTCCGACAGCTGGCGACCCATATTCCGGAACCACCCCCGAGCCCCGGAGAACGCCCAGCTGCTTATGCCCTTCGGTTAGCCCGCCTTAAAGCAAACGCTGCCCTTCAATCCAATCCCCGCGCCCTCATTCTGGCCGCCGACACGGTTGTCTCGTATCGCGGCCTTCTTCTTGGAAAAGCCCCCACAAGAAAAGACGCCCTGGCCATGCTTCAGCTCCTCGGCGGAAAGCACCATGAAATCGTCACCGCGCTTTGTCTTGCATGGAGGGAAAAAAACGGGAAATTCCGCCGGTTTGAAGGCGTCGAAACAGCCCGGGTTCTTCTTCGACGTTGGTCGCCGGAACGGCTGCGCCGACATATTGCCGTCGTTCGCCCCTTCTCTTGCGCCGGAGCCTATGCGCTTCAACAAGGAAACAGCGCGATCGTTCAACAAGTCGATGGAGATCCCTCCACCGTGATCGGCCTTCCGATCGGCCTTCTTGACCGATGGATCTCCCGTCTGACCCTCGTGGCCCAGCCTACGCCTCCTCGTCGGCGTCCGAATGCAAAATCCGCTGCCACTCGCCATACAAGCGCCCAAGCGAATACCAGCCGCGCCACATCACGACGGCCAAAATCAGCACACTGACCGTCACAACCGGCCAACCCGGCAACAAAGCCGAACTCAGAAGAAAAACGATCATTCCCAGACCGGCCACGCTTAGACTCGTGATCACGTTCGCGAGAGTCTGGCGCAAGCGAAACCCCCACCGAACCCCTGATTGAATCGGCACACAAAGCTCCGATGCCACCATCGCAAGCGCATGAGCCTTCCGGATCACCGTGATATACATCGGCAGGTTCAGCCCCATCGCAGCCAACCAGAGCAACGTTGGAGCCCCCCCCAACCCCGACGGCATCCAATCGAACAGAGCAGACCAACGGGAAAGCCATGTCGCCAATCCAAACACCGCGGCAACGACCAAGAGGTTAAGGAGAATCATCCAGAACGAACGCCGGACGACTCGTCCCACCGCCGTATTCATCCGCTGCCGCTCCATCCAACTCAGCCAACCCGAGTACTGACGAATCCGTTCGATCCAGGAAATCGGCATCCCCCGAGCAACCGTCGGGATGATTCGCTCGACGGCTTTCGCAATCAACGGATTTGCGGTCATGGTCAACAACACGACCCCAGTGGATATTCCGAGAAATGATGGCGGAAACACTTTCAACGCTACCCCCATCGCACCCACCAGCAGCGCAAATTCACAGACTTGCGCCAGCCGAACGGCTCCCCGTAACGCTTCCGCGGGCGCCAATCCAACCCCCAATCCCGCGAGCGTATTGATGAAGATCTTGCCCCCGATGGTTGCAGCGCTCAGGATGAGGATCAGCGTCAACTGGCCCATCAGCAAAGCGGGATCAAGGGATAGCCCGATGTAAACAAAGAAAAGCGGAGCAAAAAGATACTGAAGCGGCCGAAACAAAGGTTCCCGCCGTCGCGCCGCACGAGGCGACTCTCCGATCACCGCACCAATAACAAATGCCCCCAGCGCCAAGCTGAGTTGAAGCCGTTGGGCAATGTATGTAACCAAAAAACCCATTCCCGCCATCGTCAAGAGAAGCGTTTCCTCCTGCCGCCGTCGCTCGACGGATCGCAGAAACCGAGGAACCAAAAGAAAGCCAAACACCACGACAGCCGCAAGGAAAACCGCCAGCTCGTAAGCGCGTCGCGCGACCAGTTCGGCTTGAACGGCCCGATGGAGTGCAAGTCCATTCAGGAGTGCGATCAACGCGATCGCCAGCATGTCCTCGAGAACTGTCACCGCGACCACAAAGGGGCCAAGACGCCCCTCGCCTCCCTCTTGAACGCCTTGCGTTTCAAGCCACTTGGCAAGAACAACCGTGGAGGAGTCGCATAAGACCGCACCCAAAAACAGCTTCTCAATCGCTCCCCACCCTAAAAGCCCCCCGACCATCCACCCCAGCCACAACATGAATCCCACATCCAACAACGCAACGATCAGGGGTCCGTATCCCGCCCGAAAAAGTCGTGCCGGATTGAACCGCATCCCTAAGGACACCATCAAGAAAATGATACCCAGCGATCCTAACGTCTGAATGGTCTCGGGGGAACTGACCACATACGAGGGAGTGTGAGGACCCAGCAGTACCCCGGCGCCGACATACCCCAAAACGCGAGGGATATCCATCACGTCGCAAAGGATACCCGCCAGCGCTGCAACAGCAATCACAAGGGCGAGATCCGTTATAAAAGGAAGAGAATCCATTGCATCCGAGTCCCATCCCTCCCTTTAACGAACCATCGCCCCGATGTCAACGATCAACGGACAAACTGCCCCTCGGCGCTGAGCGGACTCCTTTGACTCGGATTGATCGCCTGCACCTGCCAGACATACAAACCCTTGGGAAGTTTCACGGGCGCAATCAAAGAAGAACCTGCGCCGGCTGGCGTATTCCACTTCCACGTTTTTCCCGTCGTAAGGTTCCGAACCGTCACCTGATACGTCACCGCGCCCGCTACGGCTCTCCAAACAAATTCAGGTTGGGCAGGAACAGCAACTCCTTTAATCGGCGAAACCAGTTTGGGCGCCTTGAGCAACGCGTAGTTGAAGGCAAGAGAGCTGCTCCACGCACCAATGCCCGCCCCATTGCGCGCTCGAACTCGCCACGTATAAGCCGCCGCCTGATTGGAAAGACGGATGACAACCTGCGTGGCCGCAGTCCAAGGCATATTGGTATACACAGAGGTTCCTCGCAGAACCTGAACCTCATAGTCTGCCGCATTTGGTACGGGTACCCATTGGAAGACCACATTCTTGAACTCATACAGCGTTCCTCGAGGTGTGACAGGACCGGTTGTTGAAGGAACACCGACCTGAAAATACCGGTAGGGCTCGGGAGTCTTCCATTCTCCGCTTCGCATCTCCTGGAGCGTCCAACGGTACGACCCATTGGGAAATGCCAAGCCAACGGGAACCCATTCAGAAACTGCTGTTTCCCCGGTGCTCATTAAGACCCACTGGCCCGTCGAAAGATTGTAGCGTTCGACCGCAATCCGAAACGCGGTCGCACCCGGCGTCGGCGTCCAACGGAACCGATCAATCTCCCCTCCGGCCGGAAGATCCCCCTCCGGATCCACCCAACGAACCACTTCATAGGTCACCGTCGTGGACCACCCACCCTGTCCCATCGAATTCTCGCCCAATACAAACCAAGTGTAGAGACCAGGCAAATAAGGCCCCTCGATCGGCCGGTTTGTCTCCGTCCCAGGCGTCCACACATGCGCGAAAGGCTCGCCGTCTTTCCCAACCCATACGCGATATTGAAGCGCTCGCGGTGCGGCAGCCCAGACATGCTCAACAACGTCGGTGACCGGAACAATCTCGCCCTCCCTTGGAGAAATCGGCACCGGCACAGCCGGTAATTGATTCGGCCGAACGACCAAGGTAACGGTGACGGTCTTCGCAGGAATAGGGACCGCCGGGTCTGACACGATCAGATGGCCTGTGTATTCGCCATACAATAGCACATCCGCTAAATAAACAACCGCCACCTGATCCCATTCGCCCGTGCTGCATCCCGACGCGGGCACGGGCCGCATCCACCACGCATCGGTTTCAATTTGCCAGTTCAATGTGCCTGCACCCCCGTTACGCACCGCCAAAAGTCCATTGGCCGCATTTTGCCCTTCCACGGTCGCAGCCTCCAATAAGGAAGGTTGAACAACAACCTCCGACGGCTCCGCCACATTCGTACTCCACTGCCACGCGAGAGTGGAATCGTTCGTCATGGCAAAAACCAGCCGGTTGGAATTCCCAAAGTCCGGTATGCTCCCGCTCCCCACCCATCCTGTACAGGTATAAGTGGTAAATCCATCCACCACAACGGCTTCGACCTCCGCCGTGATCACCGTCCCTCGACGGAAATGGTGAAGACCGACAGCCGGCGCCGGTGCCCCATGTGAAGGATGAACCGTCAACGTGTTGGTAATTCCCACATAGAAGAGGTTGGTTGCCGAAACCGGACCCTCTCCCCGATCGTTTAGCCCACGGACTGTCCAGAAATACATACCGGGTCCCCATGCCGTTTCAATTGTAATGTTGGTTCCGTTCGCCCCCGGAACCATTTGATTGGTTTCCCAGCCGCCGGCTTCCGCCCAGATGTGTATGGAATAATCCGTGCCCCGTTCAACCGGTTTCCATGCAAACGCCATGCTCCCGGTAGGATCAACGCTGTCCTCATTCGCCGGCAACAACAGTTCCGGCCGATCGGTCACCGAAAGCGGAATGATGTGAACGGCAACAATCATTGCTTGCGGAGAATTGGAGGCCGTCGCCGAGGTCACGAACACCCGCCCAGTATGACAACCTCCCGGCAAGTCGCCCGTCGCAAAGGAGATCACAAATGGATCCCATTCTCCAATGCTACTTCCGTCGGTCGGGTTAACCGACATCCAGGGAACATCCGACGTCAGCATGTAGGGCATCGCTCCCTGCCCGCTATTCTGCAACGAATAGGCTCGCGGATCAGGGCTTTCTCCTTCCAAACACTCCAACTCCACTCGCGGGTCGGACAGACGAATCAACGGGTAACCCGGAACCCCGCCTCCGCCTTCCGGCGCCTCGCCCAGAATAAACGATCGAGGAGTGGACCACTCCGACCATGCCCCCCAGGCATCTTGCCCGCGGACACGCCAGTAGTACCACGTCTCATAATCCATACCCTCGACATCATCCACCATCTGGCCAAGAGAACGCACTTCCACGGATTGATTGCCAGCCGGCACATTCGTGTTCGACACGAGTCGGGTAAAAGCCGAATCAAGCGCTATCTGCACCTGATAAAGGGTCACACGATCATGCGCCTGCGTTTCGACCGATGCTGCCCACGTCATCGGCATGTTGGAGGAACGAGGCTCCTGCCCCCGATCGCTCGGAGCAAGCAGTACGGGCGCCGTCGGGGGCAGATTCGCCCGATTAACAAAGAACGTCGCCACCTGCGACCATTCTCCAGTCGTCGCCCCATCGCTCACACGGCACCGCCACCAATATTGGCGATTGTTGGGCAATTCCTGATCCACCTGCCAACTTGTTCCGCCCGACATTTCGGCAACC
This sequence comes from uncultured bacterium, assembly GCA_938038445.1. Taxonomy (GTDB): domain Bacteria; phylum Verrucomicrobiota; class Kiritimatiellia; order CAIKKV01; family CAIKKV01; genus CALHRZ01. The sequence continues at coordinate 48,179 of CALHRZ010000024.1, forward strand.
GCCGGAACTTCTGCAAGTTTTTGGCTTAACCCCGAATCCCCATAAACCTCGAACTGATACGTCAACGCATCTCCCTGGAAATCAATTGCATTGCGGACAGTCAATACCGGAAGCGGATTGGGAACCGACTCGCCATTGATGGGAGAACGAGGCTGGGGGGAACTCGGCACATTGCCCCCGATTCCAACCCGATCCACTTTCACATCCGCTTGACAGCCGTTCCCCGCCACCACCCGAAACCGAATCCGCACCTTCTTCCCCGCCCACGCCCCCAAATTCACCTGCTTCCTCACCCACCCCGTGTCAACCCCATAATCCACATTCGCC
>CALHRZ010000025.1 GCA_938038445.1 uncultured bacterium
TGTGGCAACCGGCAGCGTTGAAAATGACGCGCCGCCTCGCTCACCGCGGAATAGAGTCCATCCCGCTGACCGCTGCCCCTTGATGCAGTCGATCTTCCGCCAGCGAAAAGGGCGGAGCGCATTCTGAATGCACTTAATTACCAGGACCGACCCCATGCACTCCTGTCAATTCTCGAATCTGGAGACGTGACCCCTAACCGACCCTCCCGTTTTCTCGGACGTCATCTTGTCAGAATCTTGGCTTAGCTACCTGTCCAAAAAACGGGGTGCACTACCGTGAAAAAGCGTTACAGGGCAAATGAGACGTTTCGATGCCACGAGGCTTGTTGAAACGGCCAGGCTTGTGATAAGGTCTTTCTATGACCAAACGAGAAGTTCTTCGTACGGCCCTTCGGGGCGCTCCTCCTCCTTATGTTCCTTGGTCCTGCGGTTTTACGGTGGAAGCTTGGGAGAAGCTGACTGCCCATTTTGGCGGAGATGATCTGGAGTGCCGGTTGGGGAATCATATGGTAGAACTGGGAAGTGGGATCGGCTATTTCGAGCCAGTGGGGAACGACCGATATCGCGACATCTTTGGGGTCATTTGGAACCGTTCAGTGGACAAAGACATCGGGATTGTGGAGGAATATCCCTTGCGGGAGGCTCGCATAACGGGCCTAACCCTGCCGGATCCTGACGATCCGCGATTCACGGCGGAAATTTCTGCACGGATCGCCCGTTTTCCGAACCGTTTTCGGGTCTATTCTATCGGGTTTTCGCTTTATGAGCGGGCATGGACACTGCGGGGCATCGAAAATCTGTTGACCGATTTCCTGGATCACCCCCGTTTTGTTCGTGACCTGCTGCGTGCGATTGCCGATTTCAACATTGCGCTGATTCAACGGGCTGCGGCCTATGACATTGACGCGATTCATTTCGGCGACGATTGGGGGCAACAGCATGGGCTTCAGATGGGGTACCCGATCTGGCGAGAATTCCTCTATCCTGAACTTCAGCGCATGTATGGCGCCGTGCGAGAGGCCGGCCTGACGGTCTCCATTCATTCCTGCGGTGCTGTGGATGAACTGTTTGAGGACCTGATCGCACTGGGGGTTCAGTGTTTCAACCCTTTTCAACCCGAGGTCATGGATGTCTGGTCTTTACTTCCTCGCTATCGGGGACGGTTAGCCTTTCACGGGGGACTTTCGACGCAGAAGACCCTTCCGTTTGGAACGCCGGACGAGGTACGGGAGGAGACACAACGCCTGCTCGCATTAGGGCGGAAAGGAGGCTATATTTTTGCTCCGGCCCATGCCGTGGAAGGGGATGTACCTTTGGACAACATGCTGGCTTTTCTCGACGAACTATGGAATCAGCCGGGCCTTCGTGAAGGCAAATACGTGTAGGGAGGAGATCAAGCCCTTGGGCTATGAACTGGCAGAGCCGGCCCGTCGGATTCCAATCGAGGGTTCATGGGATGTGGCGGTAGCCGGCGGAGGGATGGCAGGTGTTTCGGCGGCGGTTGCGGCGGCGCGGGCGGGTTCGCGGGTCATTCTGATCGAGCGGTATGCGGCCTTGGGGGGGTTGGCTACTTTGGGCAATGTTTCGCTTTGGCTTCCGATTTGCGATGGAAACGGACGGCAAGTGATCGGCGGTCTGGGGGAAGAACTTTTGCACCTTTCGGTTGCTGAACTTCAGGAGGATTGGCCTTTGGCGCGGTTTCAACGACCGCCCCGCTGCTGGACCGATCGAACCGGGCGTCTTTCCGAGCGGCGGCGTTCCCGCTATCGGGCGGCTTTCAACCCGGCGGCCTATCTTCTGGCTTTGGAACGATGGGTGTTGCGCGCAGGGATCACCCTGCTTTATGACACGCGGTTTTGCGCGGTTCGGAAGGAGGGTGATCGGATCACCCATCTAATCCTGGAGGGGAAAGAAGGCCGTTTTGCGGTCGCATGCCGTGCAGTCGTGGATGCGACTGGGGACGCCGACGTTTGTGTGGCAGCGGGAGAGCCAACGGTTTCCCTCCGAACCAATGTGGCGGCGGGGTGGTACTACACGCTGGAGAATGGAGCGCTGTTTCTTCGAATGATCAGTCGGCGATACGGCGCCCGGGGCGAGCGAATCAATGGGAATGGCCCTTTTTATGGGGGGGGCTGTTCCGATCAGGTGACCGCACATTTGGTGGCGTCCCGTGCGTTGATCCGCGCGGATTTAGCAGAGCGGCGACGTTCACAGCCCTCTGCCCAACCGCTCATGATACCTACGGCGGCCTGTTTTCGAATGACGCGGCGGCTTTCCGGCCGCGTGGTATTGACGGAACGGCATGTCCACCGGCTGTTTCCGGATGCCGTGGGATTCAGCGGCGACTGGCGCAGGGCGGGACCCATTTATGCCATTCCTCTGCGTGCGCTGCAGGGAGTTCGGACCGGTAATTTGGTTGTTGCGGGGCGCTGTCTTTCGGCCCGGGGAGGGGCATGGGATGCGTTGCGGGCGATTCCGTCGTGCGTCGTAACGGGTCAGGGCGCTGGGGCGGCGGCGGCGCTGGCCGCTGCGCGGAAGGAGAAAACGCCGGGAGCCATTGATTCCCAGATGCTTCAGACGGTGTTGAAAAAGCAGGGGGTCTTGCTGGATCCGGCGCTTCTACGACCGGCGGCGGTTGGAGCGGGCGGAGAGAGGCGATCCATTTGTGGAAGATAGGGAGAGGGTGCGGAATGAAACAGAGCCCATTTGACATTGCAAAGGAGCTGTTTTATCGGTACGCGGAACCGCTAGCTCTGGACAAGCGGTATCCGGGGCAAAGTTTGATGGAGCGCCTGACGCAGCCCGATCGGTCGGTTGAGTTCCGTTTGACTCTTCAGTTGGACAACGGAGGCACTTTAGTATCCCGGGGGTATCGGGTACAGTTCAATGACGACCGGGGACCGTACAAGGGCGGCATCCGTTTTCATCCCGTTGTGGATTTGGAGGAAGTTAAGGCATTGGCTTTTTGGATGTATCTCAAGACGGCCGTGGTGGACATTCCGTTCGGAGGAGCCAAGGGGGGGATTGCGGTGGATTATCAGAAGTTGACCGTGGCGGAGAAAGAGCGGTTGACGAAGAAATACACCACGATTTTGGGTGATGAGATCGGGCCGGAAAAGGACATTCCGGCTCCGGATGTCAATACGGGTGAGCGCGAGATGGCGTGGATCATGGATGTTTGGCGGATGATTCATGGGCGTTACGAACGCGGGGTCGTGACAGGCAAGCCCGTGACGATTGGGGGGTCGCAGGGTCGAAAATCGGCGACGGGGCGTGGCGTTGTATTTTGTATTGAAGAAGCGGCTCGCGATCTCAAGATGGACCTTTTTGGGGCGACCGCAGCGGTTCAGGGTTTTGGAAATGTCGGAAGCCATACCGCGCAGTTTCTTCATCAGATGGGCGTCCGTGTGGTTGCAGTCTCGGATGTGTATGGTGCGGTTCGGAACCTGGGAGGGCTTGACATCCCGGCGCTCATGGCGCATGTGGCGGAAGAGGGGCGTGTGGGCGGTTTCAAGGGAGGCGAGCCGTTTTCGCGGGATGATTTGTTTTATGAGCCGGTCGACATTCTGGTGCCGGCGGCTCTCGAAAACGCGATTACCGCGGCGATTGCGGACCGGATTCGTGCGCGATTGATCGCGGAAGGCGCGAACGGTCCTACGACTCCAGAAGCCATTGATCTTTTGAGTAAAAAGGGCGTCGTCGTCATTCCCGATATTCTCTGCAATGCGGGCGGGGTGACCGTGAGTTATTTTGAGTGGGTGCAGAATCGGCAGGAGTTTTATTGGACGGCGGAGAGAGTGGATGAAGAGTTGCGTGCCGTGATGACGCGCGCTTACCGCGAGGTCGCGGATGAGGCCATGCGCAACCGGTGTTCTCTGCGTGAAGCCGCCTATCGGTTGGCCATTGCGCGGGTTGCGGATGCCGCATACCGACGGGGCGCCCAGTAATCAAGGGATGGCCCAAATTTCAGAATGGGAGGAGTGGAGGCGCGATTGACAGGCATGAAGGGTTTGATGTAATTTGCGTAAACATTCGTTGGATTGGTCCCTGGATGGAGACGGATCATGATGAAAAAGGTCGTAGCGGGTTTTGAAATGGTGGTGGGGATGGCCATTTTGGGGATCATTCTGGCAGGGATATGGGGTTGTGAGTTGACGAGCGATCCGGGGGAGGTGACCATCCGACCGGACAGTGCGGCGCTCCGGGAAGGCGAAAGCATTACGTTGACCGCCTCCGGGGGGCGTACTTATTTGTGGCAACTGGAGCATGAAGATTGGGGGCGGCTCAATACCCGTCGGGGCGACACGGTGGTCTATACCAGCCATTACACGCCGCCTTGGGGGCAGTCGGCGGTCCAGAAGGTTCTGGTTACGGCGGATAGCGTGGGCACGAATGCGACCCCGACGAAACTGAAGGCCGAGGCATATATTACCCATCGGCCGGAGGGGGGGGTTGCGCTGCGGCTCAAGCCGACGACGGCGACCCTTCACGCCGTAGGCGCTACGGCAACTTTCTCGGTTACCGGCGGAACGCGGTATCAGTGGAGTCTTTCTCAGCCGACCTGGGGAACGCTTTCACACCTGACGGGGGAGCGGACCACCTACCGTAATTTGCGCGCACCGGCGGCGGATGGCGGGCTGGAAATTCAAGTCTTGACCGTGCGCGATGTTGTTTCCGGGCAGGAAGCGCGTGCCGAGATTTATCTCCATTTGCCGTAGGACAGTCCGGCGCGTTCAAAAATTACCGTTGCCCTTGATGGATCTTCATCTTATAATTTCTATCTTTTTTGTCGGCGGACTGTTTGTTGAAAACCTGCGAGCAGAAGGATGATGGGATGAAGGATATTGCGATCGCCGATGTGCGGACGTTCGTGTTGTTGGGGCACAATGGGAGCGGGAAGACGACCCTGGTTGATGCCATTTTGTATCGGACGGGTGTGAACGACCGCATGGGGTTGGTGTCGGCCAAAAGCAGCATGGCGGACTTCACGGAAGAAGAAAAGGAACGGGGTTTTACCCTGTATACCAAGCCCTTCAATGTCCTGTACACGGCCGGTGGTGAACGCAAGATTCAGATGGCATTTGTCGACACCCCTGGTGTGCCCGATTTCTATGGGCAAGTGATTTTGGGGACCAGTGTTGTGGAGTCGGCTTTAATTGTGGTAGACGCGACCAGCGGGCTTCAGGTGGGTTCAAGCCGCGGGTGGAAGCGGTGCGAAACATTGGGAATTCCGCGAGGGGTTGTGGTGACGGGGTTGGACAAGGAAAACGCGGATTTCACGAAAGTTTTGGAGGAGATACGAGGCGCGTGGGGCGACAAGTGTATTCCGCTGACGGTGCCGGGGCGCAACGGTGTGGTCGAGGTTTTAGCGGGGGAGCCGCCGGTGGAGAGTAAGGAAACGATCGAGGGGTACAAGTTGTCTTTAATGGAAGCCGTTGCAGAGTCGGACGATCAACTGCTTGAGAAGTACTTGGGCGGCGAAGAATTGACGACGGAAGAACTTGCCCGGGGTGCTCGGGGGGCTTTTTTGCGCGGCAAACTGGTTCCGGTGTTTGCTTGCAGTCCTCTTAAGGAGGCGGGGATTGGGGAACTGCTCGAGTGGATTGCCCGGATTTTTCCTTCGCCGTTGGACTGTCCGATGAAAGACGGGAATGGACAACCGATCGATCCGAAGGGTCCGTTTTGCGGATACATCTGGCGCACGGTTAATGATCCGTTCATTGGGCAATTGACTTTTATGCGCGTTGTGGCAGGGCAGGCGACGGCGGATCAGGAGTTATGGAATGCGACCAAGGGGGAGAGGGAGCGCATCAGCGGGTTTCTGGAGGTGAACGGCAAGAAGCAAACCGTGTGGACGGAGTGCCGGGCGGGCGATTTGATCGCGATGGCGAAACTGAAGAAAACGGGTCTTGGGGATGTGCTGTTATCGGCTCCGGGCGACGCGCCGGTCTTCCCGAAGCTGGAATTTCCGATGCCGGTCTATTCACTGGCTGTGCGTGGGCGGGCTCCGCAGGATGAGGACAAAATTGGGACGGCGCTTCAGCGTTTGGCCGAGGAGGATCCCACGATCCAGGTTCGGCGGGATGAGGACACCCATGAGACGATCCTTTCGGGGCTGGGCGACATGCATTTGGCGGTTGCGGTGGATCGGATGAAGCGGCGGCAGAATGTGGAAGCGCTGACGAGCGTGCCGAAAGTGCCCTACAAGGAAACGGTGACTGGGACGGGGGAGGGTCATTACAAACACAAAAAACAGACGGGAGGCCGGGGTCAGTATGCGGAAGTGTATCTGCGGGTGAGCCGCCTGCCTTCCGGCGAGACGGAATGGTTCGAGGATGCGGTGGTGGGCGGGGTGATTCCTGGAAATTTCATGCCGGCGGTACAGAAGGGGCTGGTGGAAGGCATGAAACAGGGAACGGTGGCGGGGTATCCGGTTGTGAACGTCAAAATCACCGTGTACGACGGTTCGTACCACGAAGTCGACTCTTCGGAAATCGCGTTTAAGATCGCGGCGGCCCGTGCGTTCAAGGATGGGATGAGCAAGGCGAAGCCTGTGCTGCTTGAACCCATTATGCAGGTGCGAATTTTTGTTCCGGACCAGTTTCTGGGCGATGTAACGGGGGACATCAACCACCGGCGGGGGCGGATCATGGGGATGGGGTCTGAAGGGGGCATGCAGATCATTACGGCTGAAGTCCCGATGGCCGAACTGTTCATGTATGCGGCCGAGCTGCGGAGCATGACGGGGGGGCGGGGCTCGTTTGAAATGGTGTTCAGTCGGTACGAAATTGTGCCTTCCAACGTTGCGCAGAAGGTGATTGCGGAGGCGGCGAAGACAAAACAGGAAGAAGAAGAATGAGGGAGTTCGAGGATCGGGGGGGTAGGAGTGGCCCGGAAAGGAGAATCAAACGATGAGCGGGCATAGTAAATGGGCGACCATTAAGCATAAGAAGAGCGCACAGGATGCGAAACGAGGAAGGCTTTTTAGCAAGCTGGCGAAAGAACTGATGGTGGTGGCGCGGCAGGGTGGCGGCAATCCGGATACCAATGCGGCGTTGCGCACGTTGATCCAGAGATGCAAATCCGTTTCCATGCCGAACGACAACATCGAACGAGCGATCAAAAAAGGAACGGGGGAAGTAGCGGGCGCTGCCCTTGAGGAGGTTCTCTATGAAGGGTATGCGGCAGGTGGTGTGGGGATCATCGTGAGCGTCTTGACGGACAACAAAAACCGTTCGGCGGCGGAAATCCGCCACATTTTCAACAAGTATGGCTCAGATTTTGCGGGGCAGGGGGCTGTTTCTCGGCATTTTCGGCGGCGGGGACAGATCTTTGTTCCGGTCGCGGGTACGGACGAGAATGCATTGATGGAAACGGCCCTCAACGCAGGGGCCGAAGACATGCAGCAGGACGGGGATCAGTTCGAAATCCTGACGGAACCACGGGATTTTCCGGCTGTGCAGGAGGCTATTGAAAAAGCGGGATTCACCATCACGGATGCGGCGGTTCGGATGATCGCTGAGGCGTCCGTGCCGGTGACCGACAAATCCATCGCTAAAACCGTGTTAAACTTTATTGAAGCGTTGGAAGAGCATGACGACGTTCAGGATGTGTTTCACAATATGGATGTGGCGGACGAACTCCTGGCGGAGTTGAGCCAGGGCTGAGGGAAGTCCCCGCGTCTTGGGTGGAGGGAATGATGGCCGGAGAGGGACACCGGGTGATGGGGGTTGACACCTCGCTTCGTTCGACGGGGGTTGGGGTGGTGGAGGCGCAGGGGGGTCAGCTGCGGGCCATCGAGCATGGGATCATTCCGTTTTCCGTCTCGGCGCTTCGTTCTTCTTGTCTGGCGGGGCTTTACCGGGCCATTTGGGATTGGGTGGAACGGACGAAACCCGATGCTGTGGCGATCGAGGGGGTGTTTTTCAGTCGCAATCAAAAGACCACGCTGATTCTTGGTGAGGCGCGCGGGGTGGTGATGGCGGCATGTGCGGCGGCGGGAATCCCCGTGTACGAGTATGCGCCGCGGCTGGTCAAGCAGGCGGTGGGGAGCGTGGGGGGAGCCGACAAACGGCAGGTTCGTCGCATGGTGATGGCGGTCTTGGGGCTTGAGGAGGAGCCGCGGGAAGACGCCGGCGATGCGCTGGCGATTGCGCTGTGTCATCTGCACCGTTGCAGGGGGCATTCGGCGCTTCTTCCACAACCGGTCTGAGTGGCCATGATTTGCTTTTTGGAAGGCACATTGGAGGAGAAGGAGCCGGGTCGGCTCGTGCTGGGGCTTCAGGGGATAGGTTACGAGGTCTTCGTGCCGCTCAGCACGTACGAGCAGCTTCCGGCGGTCGGCCAATCGCTGCGCCTCTTCATCCATGAGCTGGTGCGTGAAGAAGAGCATGCGTTATTTGGATTTGTGACACGGGAGGAAAGGCGGCTGTTCGCCCTTCTTCTGGGGGTATCGGGCATCGGGCCGAAGCTCGCGATGGGCCTTTTGAGCGGGCTTGCCCCGCGGGAACTGGTGACCGCTGTCCGGGCGGGTGACAGCCAACGGCTGAGTCGTGTTCGAGGTGTGGGCCGGAAAACGGCCGAACGGTTGATTGTGGAACTCAAGGACCGGTTTGGAGACGAGGGAGGGGAAGTTTTGTCGAGTGAAGCGGCGAGTTCTGCGGGTGGGACGAGAGAACGGGACGCGGTGCTTGCTCTGATGGCCTTGGGTTACCGCCGACGGGAAGCAGAGGAGTTGGTTTTTCGGGTGGTTCGGTCGGACGGTGCGGAAACCCTATCGGTTGAGGAACTGGTGCGTAGGGCGCTGGCGACATGACAAAGCGGTCCATTCGCGAAGAATTGAATCGGCCGGAAACGGAACTGGATGCCCGGTTGCGGCCGTCGCGGTTTGATGAGTTCGTCGGGCAGCGCAAGGTTCGGGAGCGTTTGGAACTGTTTGTCGAGGCGGCTCGACGGCGGGGGGATGTTCTCGAGCACGTGCTGCTTTCCGGTCCGCCGGGGCTTGGCAAGACGACGCTGGCGGGCATCTTGGCTGAAGCGATGGGTGTTTCACTTCGTGCCACGCAAGGGCCGGTGATTGACAAGCCGGCCGATCTTGCGGGACTTTTGACTGGGCTCGAGCGCGGGGATGTGCTGTTCATTGATGAAATTCATCGGCTTCAAAAGAGCGTGGAGGAATATCTTTATTCCGCGATGGAGGAGTTTGTCATTGACATCATGATTGACCAAGGGGCAAATGCCCGCTCCGTTCGCTTGACCTTGCCTCCGTTCACCCTGATCGGAGCGACCACGCGGGTGGGTCTGTTGTCGGCGCCCTTGCGAAGCCGTTTTGGGATGAATTGCCGGCTTGATTACTATCCGGCGGAGGAGCTGGAAGCGATTGTGAGGCGGAGTGCGGCGATTTTGGGGGTGGAGGTGGATGAGGGCGGTGCACGGGAGATCGCGCGGCGTTCTCGCGGAACGCCGCGCATTGCGAACAATCTGCTTCGGCGGGTGCGGGATTATGCCCAGATCAAGGGGGATGGCCGGATTACGAAAATCGTTGCAGATGCCGCTCTGCGCATGCTGGAAATTGACGAAGATGGGCTGGATGAGATGGACAAGCGGGTTCTGGCGTCGCTTTTGTTCCGTTTCAAGGGGGGCCCGGTGGGGTTGAATTCTCTGGCCGTTTCAGTTGGGGAGGAACCGGACACGCTTGAAGAAGTGATTGAGCCTTTTCTGATTCAAGAGGGTTTGCTCAAGCGAACGGCGCAGGGACGTCAGGCGACGGAGCGGTGCTGGGAAAGGTTCCGAGCCCGTCGGGAGGCCGAGAACAGCAACCAGGGGCGACTCTTTTAAGAAAGCGTTGATCCGAAAGGAACGACCAGATGAGAACCACCGCTGTACGGATTTACGGAAAAAACGATCTGAGGCTCGAAACGTTCGACATGCCGCCGATGGGCGAGGATGAAATCCTGGCGGAAGTGGTGACGAATTCGATTTGCATGTCCGATCATAAAGCGGCATTGCAGGGTCCTGATCACAAACGGGTGCCGAAGGATGTGGCTCGCAATCCGACCATTTTGGGGCATGAATTTGCGGGGCGGATTTTGAAGGTGGGAAGTCGATGGGCCCATCAGTTTAAACCGGGCGATCGGTTCAGCATTCAGCCGGCTTTGGGGTACAAAGGGAGCTTGGATGCGCCGGGGTATTCCTTCCGCTGGATTGGGGGGAACGCGACGCATGTGCTGATTCCCTCGTGCGTGATGGAGATGAACTGTCTGTTGCCCTACACAGGCGATGGCTACTTCAAAGCGTCGCTCAGCGAGCCGATGTCCTGCATTGTGGGGGCATGTCATGCTCAGTATCATACCGTTTACGGCCGGTATGCGCATCAGATGGGTATAGTTGAAGGGGGGCGTTGCGCGATTCTGGCGGGGGCGGGTCCGATGGGGATGGGGTGTGCCGATTATCTCATTCATGGGCCGCGGAAGCCAAAATTTTTAGCGGTGACCGACATTGATGATGCCCGGTTGCGGAGGGCGGCGGCTCTTCTCACCCCTGAAAAAGCGGCGCGGGAAGGGGTGGCCCTGCGGTTTTTTAACACACGACATGAAGCCGACCCGGTGGGCTTATTGAAGAACGCGGCGGGGGGAGGCTATGATGATGTATTTGTTTTTGCTCCGGTTGCGTCGGTCGTAGAGCAGGCGGATGCGTTGTTGGGTCGAAACGGCTGTTTAAACTTTTTCGCGGGTCCGACGGATCCCGCTTTTTCGGCTCGGATAAACTTTTACAATGTGCATTATGCGGAGACGCACTTGGTGGGCACCAGTGGGGGAAACACGGACGACATGCGAGAGAGTTTAGCCCTCATGTCGGAAGGGCGGATCAATCCGGCTGCCATGATTACTCATATAGGGGGGTTGACCGCTGTGGCCGAGACAACGCTGAGGCTTCCGGAAATCCCCGGGGGCAAGAAACTCATTTATACGCATTACGATTTGCCTCTCACCGCGATTGATGCGTTTTTGGAAAAAGGGCGTTCGGGGGATCGTTTTTATGGTGCACTTGCAGAACTCTGCGCTCGGCATGGAGGGCTTTGGAACGTCGAGGCTGAAGAATATCTCATTGCGCACGCTCCCCGGATCAAATAGACGCACGTTTTTTATCGTAAGCGACAAAATGGCACACAATATTTTTTCCTGTTTTTATTGTGTAGAGCTTTTTTTTCTAAAATTCACCTGAAAAAGCGATGAAAGGCCATATGAGTCATAGCGCTTTGCGATGATGGCATGGCGATTGCTTCTTAAAACAGATGGTTTGTAACAATTGATGCGGGGAAGGGGGAGGAGGAAACAATGGGAAAAGTCTTGGGGATAGATTTAGGAACGACCAATTCCTGTATGGCCGTCATGGAGGGGGGCGAGCCGGTGGTGATTCCGAATGCCGAGGGGATGCGGACAACCCCTTCCGTTGTGGCGTTTACGAAGACGGGTGAGCGTTTAGTAGGTCAGGCGGCCAAAAGGCAAGCGATTACGAACCCGAAGAATACGGTCTATTCGATTAAGCGGTTCATGGGGCGGAAGTACGACGAAGTGAAGCGTGAAATCGAGATTGTGCCGTACGAAGTGGTTCGTGCGCCGAATGGGGACGCGCATGTAAGGGTAGGGGACAAAGTTTATTCGCCGCCGGAAATTTCGGCGATGATTCTCCAGAAATTGAAGGCGGATGCCGAGGCCTTTTTGGGGGAAAAGATCAGCCAGGCGGTCATAACCGTTCCGGCTTATTTCAATGATAGCCAACGGCAGGCAACGAAGGATGCGGGTCGGATTGCCGGCTTAGAGGTGTTGCGGATTATAAACGAGCCTACGGCGGCTTCGCTGGCCTACGGGCTTAACAAGAAAAAAGATGAGCGGGTTGCCGTATACGACTTGGGGGGCGGAACCTTTGATATTTCCATTTTGGATATCGGAGATGGTGTGTTTGAGGTCAAGGCGACCAATGGGGACACCCATTTGGGCGGTGACGATTTTGACCGAGCGATCATGGAGTGGATGATAGCGGAATTCAAGCGTGAGCAGGGGGTAGACCTTTCGAAGGACACGATGGCGCTCCAGCGCTTGAAAGAGGCTGCGGAGAAGGCGAAATGCGAGCTTTCTTCTTCTCAGAGCACGGAGATCAATCTTCCGTTTATCACAGCGGATGCCGGTGGGCCCAAACATCTTACGATGACGCTGACCCGTGCCAAACTCGAGCAGTTGACGGATGCTTTGGTGGAGCGGACGGTTGGGCCGGTTCATGCGTGCATGAAGGATGCGGGTTTGACCGAAGTGGACGAGGTGGTACTGGTGGGTGGAATGACGCGAATGCCGAAGGTCCAGGATAAAGTCCGCCAGCTTTTTGGGAAAGAACCTCACAAGGGCGTGAACCCGGACGAAGTGGTCGCGGTAGGAGCTGCGATTCAGGCGGGCGTGCTGAAAGGCGAAGTCAAGGATGTGCTGTTGCTCGATGTGACACCGCTTTCTCTTGGGATCGAAACGCTGGGGGGAGTTTTCACGGTGTTGATTGAGCGGAACACGACGATTCCCACGAAGAAGAAAGAGATTTTCAGCACGGCTTCGGATAATCAGCCGTCTGTGGAAATTCACGTCCTTCAGGGCGAACGAAAGATGGCCCGGGACAACAAGTCCATCGGCCGGTTTGTGCTCGATGGGATTCCGCCTGCTCCGCGGGGGGTTCCCCAGATCGAGGTGACGTTTGACATTGATGCGAACGGCATTTTGAAGGTGAGCGCGAAAGATCTTGGAACGGGGCGTGAGCAGAACATCACGATCCAGCCGTCGAGTGGTTTGACGAGCGAGGAGATCGAGCGCATGGTAAAGGATGCGGCGCTGCATGCCGAAGAGGATCGGAAACAGCGTGAGCGGATTGAGTCCCTGAATCAGGGAGAAAATTTGGTTTATCAGACCGAAAAATTTCTCAAAGAGAACCAGGACAAGGTACCGGCGGACAAGAAAGCCCGCGTCGAGGAGGCGCTGGCGCGCATCCGGGAAGCGCTCAAGGAGAAGGATGCGGAAGCCGTCAAGCGCGAGATGGAGTCGTTGACTCGCGAGGTACAGGCTATGTCATCGGATCTTTATTCGCGTGCGCAGTCTGATGGGTCGGCATCGGCGGGTGGCACTGCTTCGGGGGGTGCCGACGCTTCCTCCGGCGGGGGGCGTAAAGGGGGAGATGGAGATGTGATTGATGCCGATTTCGAGATCAAAAAGTGAAGAGAGTGGAACCATTCGGCCCGCCGAGTGGCGTGGTCGGTTAACAACCTACGGTCCCAACTACAAGAAGGAGGATCCTATGAAGGTAAAACCGTTGGGTGATCGGGTGCTGGTGCAGCCCGAGAAGGAGAACGAAGTGCGCAAAGGCGGGATCATTATCCCCGACACGGCGAAGGAAAAGCCGCAACAGGGGAAGGTGATCGAGGTCGGAACCGGCAAGCGGGATGAGGACGGGAAAATTATTCCGTTCAACGTCAAGAAGGGCGATCGGGTTCTGATGCCGAAGTATGGCGGGACCGAGATCAAGCTCGACGACGTGGACTATGTCATCATCCGCGAGGAGGACATTCTCGGCGTGCTGGAGTAACCCGGTTCGAATCAACCGGCAACATTTCAGAATAGGAGAAGGAACGATGGCAGACAAAGGCAAGCAACTGAAATATGACGCGGAGGCTCGTCAGGCGATTCTTCGCGGTGTTGAAAAACTGAGCCGCGCCGTCAAGGCGACCCTCGGTCCGGCGGGGCGAAACGTGGTGCTGGACAAGAAATTCGGGTCGCCCACCATTACCAAGGACGGCGTCACGGTAGCGAAGGAGATCGAACTTCCGGACCCCTTTGAAAACATGGGGGCACAGCTGGTTCGGGAAGTCGCGAGCAAAACGAGCGATACCGCCGGCGATGGGACCACCACGGCGACCCTGCTCGCCGAGGCCATCTTCCGGATGGGGCTCAAGAACGTAACGGCGGGTTCGGATCCGATGTCCATTAAACGGGGGATTGACAAGGCCGTTGCGAAGGTAGTCGAAGCGCTCGCCAAGCAGGCCAAGAAGGTTAAAGATCACACCGAGATTGCGCAGGTCGCGACGATTTCCGCCAATGGCGACACCGTAATTGGCGAGATCATTGCGGATGCGATGGACAAGGTGGGGAAGGACGGCACGATCACGGTCGAGGAGTCCAAGACGCTCGACACGACGTGCGATGTAGTGGAAGGGATGCAGTTCGACAAGGGTTATCTCTCGCCCTACTTCGTCACGAATACCGAGACGATGGAGTGTGTGTTAGAGGACTGCTACATTCTGATCCACGAGAAGAAGATTTCGAGTTTGCAGGATCTTCTTCCCCTTCTGCAGACTGTGGCAAAAGCGGGAAAACCCCTTCTGGTGATCGCGGAAGAGGTTGAAGGCGAGGCGCTGGCGACTCTGGTGGTCAATAAATTGCGCGGCACGCTTCAGGTGTGCGCGGTGAAGGCGCCTGGGTTTGGGGACCGCCGGAAAGCGATGCTGGAAGATATTGCCATCCTGACGGGTGGCAAGTGCTTGACCGAAGACCTCGGGATCAAGCTTGAGAACGTTCAGCTTTCGGATCTCGGCCGCGCGAAACGGGTTACGGTGGACAAAGATAACACGACCATAGTGGAAGGCGCGGGCACTACCGCCGCCATCCAGGGGCGTGTGGCGCAGATCAAGCGGCAGATCGAGGAAACGACTTCGGATTATGACCGCGAGAAACTGCAGGAGCGCCTGGCCAAGCTGGCGGGCGGCGTGGCCGTCATCAACGTAGGCGCCGCGACGGAAACCGAGATGAAGGAAAAGAAGGCTCGTGTGGAGGATGCGCTCCATGCGACCCGCGCTGCGGTCGAAGAAGGTGTCGTGGCGGGGGGCGGTGTGGCCTTGCTCCGTTGCCAGTCTGCGCTGGACGAGTTGAACCTGGAAGGGGACGAGAAGGTGGGCGTCCAGATCATTCGCGATTCGCTCGAAGCGCCGGTGCGTCAACTGGTGGCCAATGCGGGTCTGGAAGGTTCCATCGTCGTGCAGGAAATCAAAAAGGCGAAGAGCCCCACCCATGGTTTCAACGTGGCGACCCGCCAGTACACGGATCTGGTGAAAGCCGGGATTCTTGATCCCGCGAAGGTTGTTCGGACGGCTATCCAAAATGCCGCGAGTATTGCGGGGCTGCTGCTCACCACGGAATGCATGGTGACGGAGATTCCGGAGGAGGAGAAGAAGGCAGCGCCGGCCGGCGGCGGCGGTATGGGCAACGACATGTACTAAATCGAAGACACCCTCTGGGGTGTTGACATTGTGGGGCGAGGCATCTATATTGATGCCTCGTCCCTTTTTTTCAAGCGGAGGCTTTTTCGTTGAACGTCGAACTTTTGAATGCTGCGCGTCATCGGTTGCCGAATGAACCCCTGTTAATCAATGTGGTGGCCAAACGGGTGCGCCAGTTGATAGATGGAATGCCGCCGTATATCCGACCCAAAGGGCCGAATGAAGAAAAGGTGGACATCGCCCTGCGGGAGATTGCGGAGGGCAAACTGACGGCGGAAATTGATTACGCGGCTGCCTTAGACCAGGCATCCTAGTTTTCGGGAGGTTTCTATGGCCTCTCCGGCGCGACGCGACCGTCTTCCGGTGGCTGATCATCGCCGAGCGCGTCATGATTACGAGATTCTGGAGAGGCTTGAAGCGGGTATCGCCCTCACGGGGACGGAAGTCAAGTCGGCGCGAGCGGGTCACGTGAGCTTAGCGGGGGGCTTTGTGAGGTTTGAAGGGCGTCGAGCCTGGTTGTGTGGGGTGCGGATTGCGCCCTACGAATTTGGGAACCGGTTCAATCACGACCCGGAGCGGCCTCGGGCGTTGCTTCTCCATCAGCGGGAGCTCGCTCATTTGTCCGGTCTGACGGCACGAAAAGGATTAACGGTAATCCCGCTTTCCGCGTACTTTCGAAAGGGAAAGTTTAAAATCGAACTGGGATTGTGTCGGGGCCGACAGAGCCCTGACAAACGGGAACTTTTGAAGCGTAAGACCGCAGAACTGGAGGCAGCGCGGGCTGTTCGGAATGCCTTGCGCTGAGGTTTTTATGGATATTTCAGGGGGGTGGGATGTGGGGAGGGAGGGATGATCGGGTCTCGACTCGAGGGGCTAAGAGGAGGGGAATTAGGCTTCGGCTAAAGTCCCGCCAATGCGCAGCGTTTGGAAATTCGGATTCTCGCATCCGAAATCGGGGTGAATGGTGAAAAAAGCGGCATCCAATCTGCTCCCTGCCCAGTTCCGCGTGCAGGCGTTCGTGGAAGACTAAAAACGAAAGAAAGCCATTTGGAATTCGGGGATCATCCAGAATTGGATGAATGCGAATGAGATGGAACTCCGCGTGATACGCCGCGAAATGGATGGTTTGGGTCGCTCGAACTTTCCGGCGATGGGGTCCCCAGGTGATGCATGGCGAAGGAGTTGTCCAGGACCAACTGTCGTTGATTTCTTTCAGGATCGGTGTCAGATCATGAAAGTCCCCTTTTGGCTGGAGGGGAAGGAAAGGCTTTCGCGGAAGCGTGGGAGGGGCGGGGAGTGGGAATGCGTTCATTTCACGGCATAAAGCGCTCCATGCAAGGCGGGTTCGATCCGCCAGGAACTTCTTGAGTGTTCGCCAGAAAGCGGGCGTTGCGTGAAGAAATTCCTCTCGCATGCGAACGCAAATCCGGTTGGACTTGAACCGGACGCTAAGGCGGGAGACGCGATTTTGAGTTAGACGTAGTTCGACGGGGAGGTTCAAACCGCTGGTAAGCCATTCGGCCGCGTGGCCGGCGCTGCGCCAAAGGAGTGAGTTCGATGATTCTCCGTCCAATTGAAGAGGATCAGCCATGACTGTTTCGGCCGGACGGCATGCTGGAGCGTCGTTGTCGCAATGCTTCGTAGAGAAGGAGAGTGGCGGCCTGGGCGACGTTGAGGGAATCGGCCTGTCCCCGCATGGGAATCCGGACCGTGAGGTCCGCTTCCTTCATCCAGGATTCAGTCAGACCATATTGCTCGGATCCCACAGCGATTGCGACAGGGGCCGCGAGATCAGCATCGTAAAAATCGCAGGTTGCATGGGGAGAGGCGGCCAGGATCGCGATCCGTTGTTTCCGGAGCCAGGCCAGAAGCAGCGGCGCCTCGGTCACGGCCACGGGGAGGGCGAAGACGACGCCAGTACTGGATCGAATCACGTTGGGGTTGAAGAGGTCCGTGCGAGGATCGGCCACGATGACCGCATCGGCGCCAGCGGCGTCAGCGGACCGGATAAGTGTGCCAAGATTGCCGGGTTTTTCAACACCTTCGGCCACAAGGAGAAGGGGGCAAGTCGAGAGAGGGATATTTTCCAATTTCCGACGAAACTGACGTGCCACGGCGAGAAGCCCTTCCGGCCGGTCGCGATATGCCATTTTGGAAAAGACGGCGGGAGAACATTCGAGGATTTCGGTTCCAGAGGCGCGGCAGCGTTCAATGAGGAGGGGTTCATTGACGCCGAGGAAGAAGGTGGGACATATGAAAAGAGAAAGAGGGCGGATGCCGTTCTGAACGGCGCGTTGAATTTCGCGGAAACCTTCGATGACAAAAAGGCCGGTTTCATCCCTGGGCTTTCGGTCCCTCAGGCGAATGACCTCCTTGACCCGTGGGTTCTGGAGGCTGGTCAGACGCATCGGAATGGGGTAACAAAAGGGGCTCAGGGACGATGGGTGATATAGGCGGTGGCGACGACCCTGCCCGACACGTTTGTGCCTGGGGCGTTGGTAGGCGCTCCGCCTCTTGCCCCTTCGATATAGGATTGGACGTACAGTTCCTGTAAGGCATTTGTGGGGATAGGACCGGCGGTATAGAGGACGGTATTTCCATCACGCCGGTTTAGGGTTCCGAGTCGTTCATCTTTGAGCCACCAACGGTAGCGGTAGCCCCCGGAGACGGTGAAGCTAACCGACTGGTTTTTTTGGACAGTCGCGCTGGGAGGCTGGATGGTGAGGATCTGATCCTCGGATGATTCGACTTCGCAACCGGACAAAATCAGGGTTAAAAAAACCGTCGGAACTGATCCTACTAGAATGGCCCAACCTTTCATTTCCGGCTCCGTTTATAATCAAACTTAGTCGTTCAGGATTCATCTGTCAAGGCTTGGGGTGGAAAGAGGGGGGGATATGCGAGAAAGCCATACAATGTTGAATGTTGAGGTCTGACCCCAAATTAAAAGTTGCTTGAGGGATAAGATGGCGCTATGATCGGACTTTTTGGGAGTTCAACATGCCGAAGGTTTGCGAATTCTGCGGGAAGCAGGTGAGGACCGGGAACCGGATTGTTCGCCACGGTCTGGCCAAGAAAAAGGGGGGGATTGGTCTGCACACGACGGGCATCACTCCCCGGAGTTTCCGGCCGAACCTTCAGAAGGTCCGGATTCAGGATGGCGGAAGGGTTCGCCGGGTCGTGATTTGCGCCCGTTGTCTCAAGAGCGGGAAAGTTCAAAAAGCCTGATCTTTTTCGACACTTTCTGGGCAGAGGACGGCCAACTGTTTCGCAAGCACGTCCGCATCGCGTTCCGCCATTAGCGCGACCATTTCCGCCCGTTTCATGCGGAGAAAGGGCCGCACATAGAGGGGCATCCATTTGCGGAAAAGAACGGCTCCTTTGCCCTTTCCATAGAGAGCGGAAGTCCGCGCCAGATGGCGCAAGGCAAACGCGAGGGCTTCCGAGGGCGTAGGAGGAGGTGGGACGGGTTGTCCTTGGAGCGTTGCCGCGATTTCCGGAATGAGCCAAGGATTTTTCATTGCCGCACGTCCAACCATAATACCGGTGCAGCCGCTTGACTTCATTCGTTCAATGGCTTCGGTTCCGTCGGAGATGTCCCCATTCCCATAGATGGGAATGCCCGGAACGGAGGCGACTACATCGGCAATCCGATTCCAATCCGCTTTTCCTTTAAAACCCTGAACCGCGGTCCGTCCGTGAATAATGAGGGCGGAAATGCCTGCTGAGACCAACTGCCGGGCCAAAGCGGGGGCGACGATGCAGGAGTCATCCCATCCCAGTCGGATTTTGGCGCTGACCGTCAAGCCTGGAACGGCTCGCACAACCTCTTCGGCGATACGGGCGGCCAGATCGGGAGTCTTGAGCAACGCGGCGCCCTCTCCACGGGAGACGATTTTTCGGACGGGACAACCCATGTTAAGATCGATCCAACGGGCGCCTCGTGCAGCCAAAACGCGGGCAGCTCGTGCCAGCAACTCGGGATCTCGGCCGTAAAGTTGCCAAGCCAGAGGGGTATCGGCAGGTTCCGTTGCCGTAAGGCAGGCCATTTTATCTCCGGTTCCCCGCAGGAGCGCCAGGGGGTGGAGCATTTCGGTAAACCCCAGCCCGAGGCCGCCGAGTTCCCGGATCATCATGCGGAACGGGAGATCGCTGAAACCGGCGAGGGGGGCGAGAAGAACCGGCGGGTCCACGACACCGGGCCGGGGGAGGGTAGGGCACGTCATATTTCCTTTTTGCGGGGGCGATGTTCGGCCGTCACCGTGATCGCGATTCCTCCCCTCCGGTTGAAGGCGCCGGTTATCTTCAACCAGCGGGGGCGGATTGTTTGGACGAGATCGTCGAGAATGCGGTTGACGATCGCTTCATGAAAAGCGCCGTGGTTCCGAAAGGAAAAGAGGTAAAGTTTCAACGATTTGCTTTCAAGACACAGGGGGCCGGGAACATATTCAATGGTTAGATGGCCGAAATCCGGCTGTCCTGTGATGGGACAAAGGCACGTGAATTCCGGGCAATCGAAAAGAATTGTGTATGGGCGGGTTGGTTTGGGGTTGGGAAAGGCTTCTAGGCGCGCTTCTTCGGGACGGCCTGGATAGTGCGTTGTGCTTTTTTTGAGAAGAGTCAGGGGAGGAAGAGGGGGGGATTTTCGGTTCATTCTGAATGTCCTATTTTTCCGACATATTCCAAACTCCATCCCACATGGTCGGGGGGCATCGGTCCAGTTCGCGGCACCGCGCATGATAGACACGGGAGGGGGGATCCTGATCCGCAAGGGATTCGAAGAGGCGGGATGCCTCCGCGAACCTTCCTTGTTCGAACGCTATCCTGGCCTGTTGGAAGGTTTCGATCAAGGGGCGGCGTTTTTCAAAGTGAGTCGGAGAGAGGGGTTCGAAAATTTCGACCGGTTCCCTGCGGCCCACGACGCGGACCGTTGCGATGGATCGGCAAGGGATATGGGAGGCCACCAGATCACGGGTGGCGGAGGAGATCAGAATGGAGGTTCCAAAGACTTTGTTGAGTCCTTCAAGTCGGGAGGCGAGATTTCCCGCATCCCCGAGGAAGGTATAGTTGAAGCGCTGCGCGGAACCCATGTTGCCGATGACCACTAGTCCGGTGTGCAAGCCGATCCGGGCGTGCAGGTTGCATCCGAATCGTTCGGCCAGCGCCGGCCGCAATTCGTTGAGTTTTTCTTGGTACCGGAGAGCGGCGCGGACTGCGCGGAGAGCGTGGTCGGGTTGGTCGAGAGGAGCGTTCCAGAAGGCGATTACCGCGTCCCCTTCGTATTTGTCCACAGTCCCTCCCTCCTCGTAAATCACCGCCGTGACTTCCGTGAGGTAGGTGTTGAGGAGAGCGGTCAGTTCGACGGGATCCAATTTTTCCGAAAGGGAGGTAAATCCCTGGAGGTCCGAGAAAAGGATGGTAAGGACTTTTTTCTCGCCCCCGAGGGTCAGTCGATCGGGGTTACGGAGCAGTTCTTCGATGACCAAGGGACTGAGGTACTGGCGGAAGGCGGTTTTAAGAAAGCGCTTTTGACGCCCTTCCAGCGCGTAGTTGACGAGGAGTGTGGTGCCGCAGGTTAAGAGTGAGCCGGCGAAGGGCGCAACGACAGGCATCCACCAACCCAGGGGGTAGAGGCCCCACCCGATGGCGAGGGGGAGCGACAAGAAGAGGAAGGAAGCCGTACCGCTGGCAAAGCCGGCTGATGTGGTGCGGACGACTAGGCCGGCGCCGAGACAGACAAACAGGATCAAGAGGGCGACTCCGGATTCCGGAACGTCGCGCATAAAATCACCTGCGAGGAGGTTATCGAGGGCCGTTGCGTGGATTTCCACTCCCGGGTAGCGGGGGCCGACGGGCGATGGCCGGAGGTCGTACAAGCCGGGGGCAGTGAAACCGAACAGTACATATTTATCCCGGAAAAAATCGGGCGAAATCAAGGGTGTCGCGCCGTTTTGAATTTGCAATTCCGATTGGATCACGGCTTTGGCGTTCACGGCGGCATGCGTTTGGGAAGGACCCCGGTATCGGAGCAGGACATTTCCGTTCGGATCGAGCGGGACGGCGCGATTCCCCACGAGAATTCGGAGGGATTCGAGTAAAAGGTTTTGGCGGGGGTTAGCGACGAGGAACGCCGCGACGGCGAGCGAGGGGATGATTCGGCCGTCGTAGATGAGCACGGGCGCCAGACGGCGATTGACGCCATCGGTTCGATCGGGGGTGGAAGCGGCGTGGCCGAGCAGGGCGGCGGTTTCCATAAGGGGGGGGATGGGGAAGGAAGCCGACTCGGCAAGCAGAGAGGGAGGGAATGTGGATGGAGGTTGCTGAGGGGCGGCTGCCGGTGTAGGGGCATTTGGCGGCCATGTACGGTTGCGTCCGGAGGGGTAGAAGGCCTGAACGATTCGTCCGAAATTGCGGTAGGCGGCGGCAAGAGCGGCGTCATCTTCCATCGAGTAGGCGGAGGGTTCCGTAAAGAGGACGTCCATCACGAGCACGCGGGCACCGGCTCGACGGCAGAATTCGATGATCGGGACGTAGGCTTCGCGCATCCAGGGCCAAGAAAGACCGTTTTCTTCTCTGGCCCAGTCCAGCGACGCTTGATCGAGGAGGATCAGCCGGATCTCGTTCGACCAGGGAGAGGGTCGCGCGAAGGTGCGCACTCGCATGTCCCATGTGCGGGTTTCGAGAGGGAGCAAAAGAGGCCGCGCCATCCAGGACAGGACGAAGGAGCAAAGTCCGATGGCAAGACCTTGGATGGAACGGGAACGCAGAAAAGAGAGTACTGCGCGATTCGGGGGGAGAAAGTTAGGGTTCAGGGGAGACGTCATTTGGGGAAGAGGAGGGGATGGGAGGAGGGGGGAGGGGGGTGCGAGGGGGGCGGAGGGCGAGAATCATCCCGCCGAGACCAGTGGCCGTGAACCAAAGCCAGAGCGCATTAGAAAAGGGTGGAGGAAGCAGGAGAGCGGCTTGGAAAAGGAAAAGTCCCAAAAGGAGTTGAGGGAGCGCTTGCATGGGAATTAGGGGTTGTCCTCGATTGCCGGTCAGAAGTCGGCCGAGCATGAAAGCGGCCACGATCTTTCCACTCATCAGACCAAGCAAATAGAGGGCTCCGAGCAGTAGGCTGAGAGGGATACCCATCAGGGAGAGAAAGGCCAGCAGTGCGAGGAGGGGGATGAGAATCAGAGCGCCGAGACCGAAGGCAAGGGATTTCCAGGGGTAAAATTCGAGGAGAAGAACGGGCCGAATGACAAAGGGAGGCGTCACGAACGAGAGGAACAGAGCCAGTAAAAGAAGGGCGGAAAAGGAAACAAAGGTCAGAGTCCATCGGTTCGGGGACCGAAGGGTAACGTGTCGGATAGGGCCTTCAATCGCGGCATTTCTGGAAGGGATGACTGGTTGGGGGGAATAGATATCAAGAGGTCCGTGAATCTGGGATCCGGCGAGAATGGTGATTTTATCGGCATGGAGGGCGGCGGATCCATTTACGATTCCATCGAGGACGATTTCGCGGGCCTTGACTGCGAGATGCCCATCGACTGTTCCGCGGAGGATAAACTGACCGGCAGCGGTTCGGAGGTTTCCGCCGATCATGGCCTGCGGGGTGATGGTCACGGTTTCTCCGGCAAGCCAGGCATTGCCGTCCACTCGGCCTCCGAGTTGGATTGTCTGGAAGGCGGCTCGGACGTGGCGTTCCACTTCTCCGTCCAAGACCAGCCGGGTTCCGGCGGCCCACAGGGTCCCCCGAATAAAGCCGGATATTCGGGCAAGGCCTGCGTTGGTCGAGGGCCGGGAAAAAGAACTCGAGAAACCGGTGAGGAGGAAGAGATCATCCGAGACCTCTCCTTCGATATGGGCTTCTCGGGTAAGGATCAAAAGATCGCCGGTCATGCGTTCGCCGGGGGTGAGGGAAAAGGTTTCCTCCCAATGAAAAGGAAGGGGTACGGCCGTTGTCTCATTGGATCGGGTGGAAAGTTGGAATCCAAGGAGGAAAACAAGAAGAACGAGCGGCTTCATAACTTCATGGTGGCATAAAGCGGCGATAAAGAAAAGCGAAGAGGTGAGGTTTGTTCAGGAATTCTTTGGGATTCCGGCTTGAAAACAAACAGGAACCCATATATCGCTTCACCCTAAGGAGATGGAACGATGAACCGTTTCGATCGGATTTTCTGGCGGATCAATGGCATTCTCATCTTGGGCGGAGTGTTGGGCTTTATAACCGTTTCATAGGGGGTTATGGGGTTGGGTTTGCTGATGAATTTCAGGCACGATACCCATCCGGATAAACCGGCGATTGCGGCGGAGGCGGAAGGGAGTCAACAGGAGGTTCGGTTGCGTCTTGGCGCCTTTACGCGGTTGGAAGGCACTCGATAGCGGTGGACGCGATTGGGAATGGGGACGTCATATATGACAGGTGCTCGGCCAGGCGGGGCGGGAAAAACTACCGTCATGGGGGCTTTTTTCAACTTTGAACCAGCCGAGGTCCCCCTTGTCGCGGCGGACAGGATGGCACGAATGGAGGAGGGTTTGGGGGGAAAGATGCCGAGAAGCAGTTTCATTTGCCACGAAATAGGGAATGGTCCTTATTACGCCTATCTTTGGGGGGAACCGCTTCGTCGTTATTTTGAACTCACGGCGTGGGGGCACATGCTGGCGACGAGTCTTCATGCCGATACGATTGGAGAGGCTTGCGATCAAATTTGCCGAGTCAGCGGAGCGCCCCTTGAGCGTTTTTTTCATCAGAGGCATTTTGCCTTTTTTCTTGCCTGGGATCGAGCGACGGGCCGACGTCAGATATTGTTGTGGTGGAAGAGTCAGATGGTCGGACGCCCCACCGCCGAATAGGGGGCGCGGCGGAGGGGGAGATTCGGATTTCTGAATCCCGTCTTGTGACACTGGGCGAGTGGAAAACGGCCTGAACGTGGGTGGATGAATTGTTGTTTTCCGGGGTACGAACCTTGCAGGAAGTTCGGCTCGAAATTCTCGCGTTTTGGAAACGGCGTTCTGAGGCCGGCGCGTGACAAAGGAAAGGGAGTTGGATAGGATTGGTTTGGAAGGGTTCCGGAATGAAGTTGGAAGGAAAGATCGTTTTCGTGACGGGTGGAGCGGTGCGTATTGGGCGGGCGATTGTCGAGGCGCTGACGGAGCGTGGGGCACGGGTGGTCATTCATGCCCATCGGAACATCGAAGCGGCTCGGCGGGTGGCGGGATCATTGGTTTCCGAGGGACGTATGGTGTGGGTGGTGGCGGGGGATCTTTCTTCGGAAGCCGGCTGTGAAACCGCCATGACCCAAGCATTTGAGCAGGCGGGCGGGTTGGATGGGCTTGTTAACAACGCGGCGGTTTTTCATAAGTATTCCCTTTGCGAGACAAACGAAGATCGGCTGTTATCGGAATGGCGGATCAATTTGATGGCGCCTTTTTTTCTGATTCGGGCATTTGCCCGGCGAGCGGCAAGCGGCCGGATTGTGAATCTCCTTGATCGGCGCGTTGCGACGGTGGAAGCGGGGTGTGCCGCCTATCTTTTGTCTAAAAAGGGGTTGGCGGAACTGACGCGGATTGCGGCACTTGAGTTGGCGCCGGCGTTTACCGTCAATGGGGTTGCGCCCGGTTCCATTTTGCCGCCTCCGGAAGGCGATCCGAATCGTCCCTATGACCGGGCGGGGCAGAATCCGCTCCGGCGGCGAGTGACTCCGCAGGCCGTTGCGGAGGCGGTGGCGTGGTTGTTGGAGGCCGACGATGTGACCGGCCAGATTCTCTATCTCGATGGTGGGCAACATTTGCTGGGAACGGGAGGCTTTTGAATGGACCGGCTGTGGATTCGGGATTTGATCGTTCATGCAACGATTGGCGTTCACGAAGAAGAGCGACGGACGGTTCAGCCGTTAATCGTGAACGTGTGGCTGGCTTGCGATTTGCGTCCGGCGGGGAAATCTGACCGGATTGAAGAAACGGTAAATTATCGGGAAGTTCAGGACGGTCTTTTGAAACTGGCGGCCGAAAGCCGCGATCGACTGTTGGAGCGTTTGGCGGATCGTATGGCAATGTTCTGTCTTCAGTATCCGCAGGTTGAGGGGGTGCGGATACGCATTGAGAAACCGCGCGCTCTCCGGCATGCTCGTTCGGCGGCTGTTGAAATCGAACGGGGTAGGATCATATCGGAGGTTTGACAGGGCAGGGAAAAATTGCCACCTTAAACAGCGCAACGAACGGGAGCGAACCGATGAGTTTGAATGAAGGGACGGGAGTGGTTACAGTCGAGGAAATCCAAAGCTACATCCCGCATCGGGAGCCGTTTCTTTTTGTCGATCGGTTGGAACGATGGGATGCGGAAAAGATCACTGGATACCGCCGCTATCTGGAAAGCGATTTCTTCTTTCGGGGGCATTTTCCGGGTTATCCGGTTGTTCCGGGTGTGATTTTGATCGAGTCCATGGCCCAGTGCGGCGGGGTAGGGGTTCTGAAGAGCGGTTTGTTTCCCAAGGGTGCGCTGTTTTTTTTAGCGACGGTTTATGAGGCCAAATTCCGCCGACAGGTTCGGCCTGGAGAGGAAATCCGCATGGAGATTCAGAATATCAAGGTGACGAACCGGCTGGTGCGGCAAAAAGGGAAGGCATACGTTGGCGAGGAAGAGGCTGCGGAAGCCGAGTGGATGTGCATTGCGGGATCGAGGGGCTGAGCGATTGCCTTATTCCCGCGGCGCTCCGATTAGGCGTCGGAAGTCGGCCATCAGAGCCGGGATTTCGCGGCGCAGATTATGGCGGACGGTTTCGAGTGTTTCCCGCTTGACCGGCGCATGAAGTTGGAGATAGATGCGGAGGGAGTTTCCCGTTCCGGAGGGGCGAACGGTGATGTGGTTGCGAGGGTCAGGTTCCAAGAAGAAACGGACTCCTTCGTCGGGAAAAACAAACGAGGAGCTGGGGGGGTAAAGGCGATCATAACGGCCGGTGCGGTAAAGCAAGGAACCGGTGATCGCGCGAGCGCCCAGTCGAAGGTGGCGGTCCTTGCCGGCGCGATAGCATGCGGCTAAGGCTCGTTTTAATATGGCGGTTTTTTTCTGGTCTCCTTCTGCGCCGGTGTACTCACCGATGAGGGGGTCGGTTTCATACCCGCTCATGTAAAGGCCGATCGCGGGATCCAACCAAACCTTTTCGTCGAGCATTTCGGTCATGGTGCGGCCATGGGAAGCGGCCCAGGCGGCGGCCTCTGCGGAAAGGAGCGCCGCCAGTGCACCGTCCTTATCGGGCACATGTCCTTCTTGGCCGCGCGCGTTGGGATGGGGAGGTGGGGCTCCGAAAATAGCGAAGCCGTTGCTTTGTTCACAGGTGACCAGATTGAAGCAGCGGTGGAGATGAATTGCGCGGGTTTCGCAAAGGGCGGGGTCTGCGAGGGCGTCGCCGGGCAGACGGCCGCCCGTTAATCGGCTGAGACGAGCGAGTTCTGCTTCGCGCTCGGCGGGCGGCAGGCGGTGGAGGTTCCAGACAGCGCGGACTCCGGCGGAGAGGGCGGGGAAGCCGACCCAAGTTTTCACCACACCCAGGCCGTACCGTAAGGCCAGGGCTTCGAGACTTTCTTGGGTCACATGGGAGATGGTGATAAACAGTTGATGGGCCGCGTTCACGCGCCCGTCCGGTAGTTTTCGTTGTTCAAGAAGGAATGCCAACAAAAGGGTCCACAAATCGTTCGCCATAAGAAACGAGAATGGATTCTTCGACTCTGCGGCTGAAGGTGGGAGTCGGATGACGGCTCCGCAGCGATCGGCGTCCGGGTCGGTTCCCAGCAGGAGGTCGAGTCGAGGGGCTACGGTGGGATGGTCGCGTTTGAATCCTTCCAGCGCTCGTGCCATTGCCCGCGGATCTCCTGGGTCGGGTTGTTCTTCACGCCCTGGTTCGCTGCTGAAGGCGGGGAAGAATCCGTCGGGCTCCTGCAGTTGGCCATCCGTCACGATCCGGAGGTTGGAGTAGCCCGCTGCTGCAAGCAAAGACGGGACGGACACGCGGCCGGCGCCATGGAACGCGCAGTAACCGAGCACGAGGGATTGGCGGGCCGAATTGGGTGGGGGAGCAGGTTTTTGGAAGGCGAGGAGGTTGCGGAGATACGCATCGTGAAGAGGGAGACGCTTTGAAAATCGGAATGGGAGAGAAGGCGAGGAGGGGTGGGTTCGACCGCCCAATGCGATCAAGAATTTGGTGGGTATGTTGGCAGGAGGGGGTAGGGGGGGGATATCGGAGAATCGAAGCGGTGCAATGTATTGACTGGCGATGGTGTTCCGGACATCTGGAGGAATTTGGGCGCCGTCGCTTCCGAGCAGTTTGAATCCGTTGTAACGGTAATCGTTGTGGCTTGCGGAAAGATAGAGGCCGAAATCGGCGCGCAGGTCGGGGTGCGTGACGGCGAAGGAGATTTCAGGGTAGGGGCAGGGTTCATCAAAGAGGAAGACGGTATAGCCATGCGCCAGGAAGATGGAAGCGGCCAAGGTAGCGAAATCGGCGCCTCGGATTCGGGTATCGAATCCGATTACGATACGGGAGCGTGGGGTGGCGGGATATTCGCGACCGTAGCGAGCCGTTCCCCAGAGGGCTCGGCTCACCGTTAGGTCATTGAACAGGTTGGGACCCCGGAGAAAGGGAGCCGCGAAACCGTGGGCGTGGAAGAGGGCGAGGGTGGTGCGGTCGAAACCGACGAGTCCTCGCATACCGGCCGTACCGAAATGGAGTTCGCGGTAGAAGGCGTCTCGCAATGCTTTCCAGGCGTGCCGGCGAATGGCAGTTTCGATTGCGGGCCGAGCGGGTGGGCAAAGCCGGTCCAGGGAGGCGTCGAGGAGCCATTCCTCGAGGCGTTGGAGTGCGGCTTGCGAGTTATCATGGTCCGGCGGGTCGTCGCCAAGGGCGATGAGTCCGGCACGGGCTTGGGCGAGTAGGGAGGATGAGGGGAACATGGGGGCGAAAGATGGGCTGAGGAATATCTTATCCGTTGGGGCGCTTGAATACAAGGCTTGGCCGCGATAGCATAGGGGCATGAAACGACGGGATGCATCGGATGGATGGGCGGCGGTGCGTGCGGCGGCAGCGGATGCGGTGGCCATCGTGGGGGGCTGGTTGTTTGCCGTGTGGCTTCGTTTTGACAGCGGCTGGATCGGCGTTGAGAGCCGTCCTCCCAATCTTTACTGGATGTACGGTTGGGCGGCCGCATTTTCCGCGTTGATCCATCTGTTTATTTTTCAGAATTTAGAGCTGTATCGAAGGCCGCAAACGGATCGCTTTGAGAACAAAATTCCCCGTTTGATACGGGCGATGGCGATCGGTCTTTTGCTTTCGAGCGCTTTTGCCTTTGCGATTCGTCTTCCCCAACCGTATCCTCCGTTTTCCCGTTTGACGTTGGTTTTGGCCGGTGTATCGGCGACGTTGATGGTGCTGTTGGAGCGGTATTTGTTGTTTCGACTTGAACTTCATGAGGCGCGGCATAGTCCTATTCGCAGCACCGCACTTGTGGTGGGGACGGATGCGGTCGCGTCGAATCTGGCTCGAACGATTCGAAGGGACCCCCGGCTTCGCATGCGGATTGCGGGTTTTGTGGCGACTGGTGGCGAACCGCCGGCGGCCGAGTTGGGGTCGGAACCGATTTTGGGAGGCGTTGATGCGCTCGAAAAATTACTGCCGGAGAGCGGAGCTGACCATCTCATCCTTTGCGACACGCGTCTATCCCGCAAGCGTATCATGGAACTGATTGTATTTTGCGAGCGGCATCTAATCGAATTTTTCATGGTGCCCGATCTGTTTCGGATTATGACGGGGCGTGTTGATCTGGTGACGGTTGGGACGATTCCCCTGTTGGGGATGGGCCGCTGGCCGCTGGATTATTTGGGCAATCGGCTGATCAAGCGATGGGTGGACATTGTGGGTGCGGTTATTGGACTTATTGTGAGCGCACCGATCATGGCATGGGCGGCGGTGGCGATCAAGCGGAGCTCGCCCGGGCCGGTGTTTTATCGGCAGATCCGCTGTGGGGAGGGAGGGCGGCGGTTTACCCTATACAAGCTTCGCACGATGCCGGTGGATGCGGAAACGGAGACGGGTCCGGTCTGGACCAGGGCCGATGATCCGCGGCGCACACCGATCGGGAGGTTTTTGCGCGAACACAATCTAGACGAGCTGCCCCAGTTCTGGAATGTGCTCAAGGGGGAGATGAGTTTGGTGGGGCCTCGGCCTGAGCGGCCGTTTTTTGTGGAGCAGTTTCGGGAGGACATTCGAACTTACATGCTGCGGCATATGTCCAAGCCCGGGATGACGGGCTGGGCGCAGGTCAATGGACTGCGGGGCGACACGAGCATTGAGGAGCGGATTCGATATGATCTTTACTACCTGGAAAACTGGTCGTTGGCTTTTGACTTCAAAATTTTGTTGAAGACATTGTTTGCGCGGGAAAACGCCTATTGAACCTCCCCTCGGAATCCTCGTTCGAGTGGGGCAAGCACTCGGACAGAAACTAGAGAGCCGGGGGTGGGGGCGTTGGAGACGACGGCTTCGAGGTATTCGCCGCTCCAACCCCGGCCAGTCCCGTCGGATGAAACTTCTTCGATCAGGACGTGGACTTGCGAGCCGAGGCGTTGGGCAATAGCTTTGGCTTGTTTTCTTTTGGCGAGGGCATTGAGACGGCGGACGCGTGATTTTCGTTCGGCGGATGGGGTGCTTTCTTTCCGTGCAGCGGCCGATGTGCGAGGTCTTTCGCTATAAGGGAACGCGTGGATATTATGGACAGGAAGGGAGTCAAGGAGGGCGAGGGTTCGGGAGAACGAGGCTTCGTTTTCGCCGGGGAAGCCGGCGATGACATCCGTGCCTATGCCGAGGTTGGGAATCCGTGAACAGGCCGTTTCGACTGTTTTGCGGAACTGGGCGGTTGAATAACGGCGTCCCATCGCATGAAGGATCGCATCGTCTCCGCTCTGAAGGGGGATATGGAGGTAGGGTGCGATACGGGGGGTTTCGGCCATGAGGGCGATTACGGCATCCTCGACTGTCGAAAGTTCCAGCGATCCGATCCGCAGGCGGGTTAGACCCTCGAGGCTGGCCAGATCGGCAAGCAGGTCGGGAAGACGGCGGGTACCGTTGCGCCAGCAGCCGATGTTTATTCCTGTTACGGAAAGTTCTTTCGTCCCGGCTTCGAGCAGCCGGTGTGCTTCGTCGAGAATATCGGTGTAGGGGCGGCTGACCGCTGGACCTCTCAGTTGGGGAACGATGCAATAGGCGCAGCGGAAGTTACAGCCGTCCTGGATTTTGAGCCATGCTCGGACGGATGGAAAGCGGGGCGTGATATCGGTAGGGGGAGGATCGGGGGGGAGGGCTGGATATCCGAATGCGGCTTTTACGAGGGCAGGGAGGTCTTGTTTTTCCGCTTGGCCGGCCGTGAGGACGGAGGAGGGGAGGGAGTGGGGGGAACCGAAACGGCGGACGGCTTCCGCGGCGCAACCGGCGAGGATAACAAGGGGGGACGGGATACGGCGAAGAGCGGCTCGGGCGGCCTGACGGCTTTGCCGTTCCGCTTCACGGGTGACCGCGCACCCGTGGATGACGATGACATCGCAAGGTTCTTCCGGCAAAACGACGGTGAAGCCGGCGGCGATGAACTGAGCCATCAGCCGGGCTGTTTCGGCCTGATTGACCCGGCAGCCGAGCGTGATGAACGCAATTCGACGCATGAGCGACGGGCGACGAGTTACTGCGAACCTGCGTCGGGAGAAAGCAGGATGGCGCCGCGGGCGGCGTTGGAGACGAAATGGGCGTATCGGGCAAGCCATCCCTCGCGGATTCGTGGAACAAAGGGTTTGCGTGCGGCGGCTCGAGCGGCAATCTCTTGGTCCGTCAGAAGGGCCTCGAGGCGGCGGCCGGGGATATCAATTCGGATGCGGTCTCCATCGCGGAGAAGCCCGATGAGGCCGCCTTCGGCGGCTTCAGGGGAAACGTGACCGATGCAAGCGCCGCGTGTACCACCGGAAAAGCGGCCGTCGGTGATGAGGGCAACCTTTTCGCCGAGCCCCTGCCCCATGATATAGGAGGTGGGGGCAAGCATCTCCTGCATTCCGGGTCCGCCGCGGGGTCCTTCGTAGCGAATGATCACCACGTCTCCGGCCTTGACGCGGCCGCCGAGGATACCGGCGCAGGCCTCTTCCTGCGAATTGAAGATGATGGCAGGGCCTTCAAAGCGGCGCATTGAGGGTGCGACGCCGGCGGTTTTGACAACGGCCCCTTCTTGGGCAAGGTTTCCGCGGAGGATGGCGAGACCGCCTTCCGGGGAGTAGGCGTTTTCGAGGGAGCGGATGACTTCCGGGTCGGCGACTTCGGCGCGGGACCAGCAAGCGCGGATTGTTTTGCCGGCGACCGTTGGGCAGTTGGCGTGCAGGAGGCCGCGGATGGCGCTGATTGTTTTCATGATTGCCATAATGCCGCCCGCGCGGTCCACGTCTTCCATGTGCCAAGTCGAGGAGGGCGAAACTTTACAGATATTGGGGCAGCGGCGCGAAATGTCGTCAATGCGGTCCAAGTCATAGCCGACGCCTGCCTCGTGTGCAATGGCCAGCGCGTGAAGGATTGTATTCGTGCTGCCGCCCATGGCCATATCCACGGCAAATGCGTTGTCGAGTGACTTTTCGGTAATAATTTCGCGGGGCAGGGGGCCACCTGTTTGGGCGAGGGCGACGATGCGCCGGCCGGCCTGTTTATAGAGTTTCAGACGCCGCGGGTCGTCGGCGAGGATTGTGCCGTTTCCTGGCAAGGCGATTCCGATGGCTTCGCAAAGGCAATTCATCGAGTTCGCTGTGAACATGCCCGAGCAGGAGCCTTTTCCTGGGCAGGCGCAGGCTTCGATTTCGGCGAGTCCGTTTTCGTCCAATTCCCCTTTTTTGACGCGGCCGACTCCTTCGAAGACGCTGATCAAATCGAGGGAACGTCCGTCAGGAGTACGGCCGGCGGCCATAGGGCCTCCGCTGACGAAGAGGGTTGGAATATTGACGCGGAGGGCACCCATGAGCATCCCGGGGATGATTTTATCGCAGTTGGGGATGCAGACCAGGCCATCGAAAACGTGGGCTCGGACCATTGTTTCTACGGAGTCGGCAATAAGTTCGCGGCTTGGTAGGGAGTATTTCATGCCGCTGTGACCCATGGCGATGCCATCGCAGATTGCGATGACGTTAAATTCGAACGGAATTCCACCGGCGGCACGGATGGCCTTTTTGACGATTTGGGAGACTTTGGCCAGATGAATATGGCCCGGAACGATTTCGCAATAGGAGTTGCAGACACCGATGAAAGGTTTTTTCAGGTCGTCGCTACGAACTCCGACTGCATGGAGGAGACTACGATGGGGGGCGCGTTCAAGTCCGGATTTGATCTGATCGCTGTTCATGGCCTTCCTTGTAAGAACCAACGGGCTGAAGATATCTCAAATCGGTTGAGATTACAAGAGACGGGATTAAAAAAAGAGGGGTGAATGGGTTGTGCTAATATGATCTAGGCCATGTAGGAGGGGTTGACCGATGATCATGTGCGTGTGGGCGATGAAAGCAACAACCCATCACCCCAACAGGAGGGCCAACTTCAGATGTTAGAGAACTTGTTGCAAGTAATGGCAGCAAACTCCGTGCCAAAAAATTGCGGCGTGCCAAAAATCATGGTATTTCGAAGGTTTAATATGGGTTGAGGTTGTTTTAGATCTCGTGTGCAACTTATTTCTAATGACAAAATGGCATGAACAAGCGACAAAATGTCATGGTGGGTAGTTGTGAGATGTTTAACCCATAGACAGGGGGAGGGAAAGCAAAGGTTTTTTGGGGGCCGCCTAGATTGTTGTCTATTTTAGGAGCTTTCGGCAGGGAGTTGTTGGGTTTGATTCATGGTCATTTTGAAATAAAAGGGGGATATTTTTCTTGCCAGTGGATCAATTGTTGCGTTAGCATATAGGGTCAATGGTTTCAGATTTTCCCTTCGGTAGGGGAAAAGGCTGGAACGGAAGCGAGTGCCGGCGGCTTTCCACGGGCGGCCGGCCAAAGCGGATTGCGGCGAGGAGACTGGCCGCCAGAAAGGAGTATGCCGTGGAAAAGACTGAACCTGTTGTTCGAACGGAGGAGGGTACGGCGTCGGAACCTCTTTCTACGGTTGCCGAAACCCTTGAACTGAAAGCGGAGATAACGCTTCGCGATCTTTTGGACGCTGGGGTTCATTTTGGGCATCAGACGAAGCGCTGGAACCCTAAGATGCGTCCCTATATTTTCGACAAACGGAACGGCATTCATCTCATTGATTTGACGCAAACGCTGGTGCGTCTAAAGGCCGCGCAGGAATTTTTGGCACGCCGGGTTGGGGAAGGAAAGGCGGTTCTTTTTGTTGGGACAAAGAAACAGGCGCAGACGACGGCGGCGGAAGTCGCCCGCCTTTGCGGTCAGTTTTACGTGACCAATCGTTGGCTGGGCGGCACCCTGACGAACAACCGTACAATCCGAAAGAGCGTCCAACGGATGCGGCAGATTGAGAAAATGGAACGGGATGGTCTGTTCGAACAGATGCCGAAGAAAGAGGTTGCCACGCTCCGCCGCGAGCTGGTGAAACTTCAGAAGAATCTTTGCGGCATTGCGGACATGGAGGAGATGCCGGGTGCGTTGGTGGTGATTGATGTCAAGCGGGAAGCCAATGCGGTCAAGGAAGCCAACACCCTTGGAATTCCGGTTGTGGCGGTGGTTGACACGTGTTGTGATCCGGACCCTGTGGATTTGGTGATTCCGGGAAACGATGATGCCATTCGGGCTATCCGGGTGATACTTTCCGCTCTGGGGGCCGCTATTAAGCAAGCGCGGGAGGAGTTTGATCGGCGGGCGTCGGAGATTCGGAAAGAGGAGTCGGCCGAAGGAGCAACGCGGGAGGTCGTGCCAGCTCCTGCTGCGACCGTTGGATCGGAAGAAGGTGGACGTCGCCGTCGGCCATCGGGTCGTGCAACGGGCCGGAATGGAGGTCGTTCGGCCGGTGGTCGCGCCCTGCGTCGAGAAGCCGGTTCGGCAGAGGGGGAGGCCGCCTCTTCTTCTACTCCGTCCGTGTAAGGGAGCATCAAAGAACAAGGAGAACAGCAGATGGCGACGATTTCGGCCAAGATGGTGAGTGAACTGAGGGAAGCGACGGGCGTCGGCATGATGGAATGCAAGCGCGCGTTGGAGGAGGCGGGAGGGGACCGGGAGAAGGCGATTCGGCTTCTCCGCGAGCGGGGACTCGCGACGGCCCAGAAGAAGGCCGGCCGAGCCACGAACCAGGGAGCCATTGGCGCGGCCGTCACGGAGGATGGGAAGACGGCTGCCCTTGTGGAAATCAATTGCGAGACCGATTTTGTCGCGCGGAACGAGCAGTTCAAGGCCTTTGTTGTGGAGATGACCCGCCGTGCTTTGGAAACCGATGCGGCTTTGGCTGAGACAGCCCGGGATGCGTTGACGGCCATGATTCAGAAAACGGGCGAAAACATGCAGATCCGCCGCAATCTTCGCCTTAAGGTTCAGGGAGAGGGGCGGTTGATTCATTACGTTCATCTGGGGGATAAGGAAGGGGTGTTGATTGAGTTAGGTTGCCAGAAACCCGAAACGGCGGCCCGGAAGGAGTTTTGGGAATTGGGGCGGGATCTTGCGATGCACGTATCGGCGATGGCGCCGCGCTGGCTTCAGCGTTCTGACGTGCCGGAGGAAGTTCTTGTCTCGGAACGGGAAATTTACGCCAAGCAAGTGGCGGGGAAGCCGACGAATATTGCGGCCAAGATCGTGGAAGGCAAGATTCAGAAGTTCTTTTCCGAGGTTTGTTTCCTGGACCAGCCCTTCGTGAAGGAGCAGAAGATGACGGTTTCGCAGCTTCTTTTGGAACGGGGCCGTGCTTGGAATGACACGGTGACCGTACGCCGTTATCTTCGTTGGGTGTTGGGGGAATAGCCGCGGCGGCGTGATGAAACCCTCCCTCATTTCCTTCGAGTACGTCGAGGAGGCTATTCGGTTAGCGGCGGGTCGGCGGGGGCCACGGCTGTGGAGACGGACGTCCGCGAGCGACCCATGGAAAGAGCGAGTGGAAGCCGATCCGGACTCCTTGTTTTTACGGGCGTGTATTCGGGAGGAAACGGAAGCGATTTGCGCAGCGCCCTTGCTGGAACGGATTGTCGAAGGGCGACGGCTTTTGGCGGTCTCGCGGCAATGTTTGTCGCGGATTGCGTTGCTCGATTTTGGCTGGCGGCTTCTTGGCGATCCGCGTTTTCCGCATCGTGCGGCGGAAGAAGTGCTCGCGGTCTGCCGTTTTTCCGATTGGAATCCTTCGCACTTTCTTGACACGGCGGAGATGAGCCTTGCCGTCGCCTGGGCCCTCGATGCGTTTGGGGAACTGTGGGATCCGGCGTTTCGCCGGAGGATCGAAAACTCATTGATCCGATTGGGTCTCGATGCGGGCGATGTTAATCCCGAGGCCTGGTGGATTCGCTCGAACAACAATTGGGGGCAGGTGTGCCATGCGGGGATGACGGCGGCGGCCTTGGTGCTTCTGGAGCGAGACCCTGCGAGGGCGGCGCGAGTGGTTCACCGAGCGGTGACGAACGTGCCGGCCTCCATGGCGGTCTATGCTCCCGACGGCGGTTATCCCGAGGGTCCTTCCTACTGGAGTTATGGGACGACATTCAACGTCCTTCTTATTCAGATGCTGGAAAACGTTTTGGGAACGGATTTCGGCCTTTCGGAACAAGAGGGATTTTCGAACACCGGCCTTTATATTCAAGCCATGCGAGGACCGACGGGGTTGTTTTTCAATTATGCGGATGGAAGTGAAGAGAACGGGTACTGTCCCTCTGTAGTGTATTGGTTTGCGGAACGTTTTGGAACACCGGTTGTTTCGTCGTGGGTGGAGATGACGCGGCGCCAGTGGCGTTCGGGGTCAGATCAGGCGACTGGGACGCGCAAGAAACGGCGAGACCGCTTTGGGTTGGAATTGCTATGGTTACCCCCTTTAAGGGGTGCCACTGCGGGTGTTGACTTGCCGCTTGACTGGCAGGATCGCGGCATTGTGCCGGTTGCGGTTTTTCGGAGCGGCTGGGACGATCCCGACGCGTGGTTTGCGGGTCTGAAGGCGGGAAGTCCGGGACAAAATCATGGCCACATGGATGTGGGCGCATTTGTGCTGGATGCGATGGGTGTTCGTTGGGCGGTGGATCTCGGCGCGGACTGTTATCATCGAATCGAATCAAGGGGGCTTTTGCTCTGGGACCGGGCGCAGAATTCTGACCGTTGGCGTGTTTACCGGCTGAACAATTACAGCCACAACACCCTGACGATCGGGGGAGCGCTACAGCGGGTCGAGGGATATGCGCCGATCACAGGATTTTCTTCGGATCGGGAGAGTCCGTGGGCGGAGGCGGATTTGACGTCGGTATATGCTTCGCTCGCGACGCGGGTGATTCGCCGTCTGAGCTTGCGGGAACGGTGTTCGGCCGTGATCACCGACCGGGTGGAAGGAGTTCGGCCGGGAACGCAGGTGGAATGGGGAATGATGACGCGTGCGGATGTGGAGATATCGGGTTCCGTAGCATTTTTGCGGCAGAGCGGGCGTGTGATGCGGGTGGAAGCGATGGGGGAAGGCATGCGATGGGAGGTTCAGGAGGCGGATCCTCCCCCGGCAGAGCACGATTCGCCGAATCCGGGCGTTCGCCGGTTGCGGTTTTTCGTTCACGCACCGCCCTCCGGCGAGTTGGCGCTGGAAGTCCGATTTCAAGCCGGCTGATCCGAGGCATGTCGTTGATTGGTCGAATCCAGTTGGATACGGTTCGAACGGGTTTTGATGGGGAAACCTGCTGGGTTCAATGTCGGGCCGGCACCATACCACCGAGCGGCGCGGGAGGGAATCTTCAACCGATTGTCGTGATGACGATGCAGAAGTTGCGGTTGACGGGTAGCGACGTGTTTTACGAGTTGAATGAAATGCGGACGGATGATTTGGGGGCGTCGTGGGTTGGACCGGTCGCCCATTCGGAGACCTTGGGGCGACGGCGGGAACCGGGCGGAATTGAAACGGTGATTTGCGATGCTACGCCCCGATGGCATTCGAAGAGCGGCCGGTTGCTTTCTACGGGGCATACGGCCTCTTACTTGGGAGATCGGCTGGCGCCGGCTCCGCGATTCCGGCAGACGGCCTACACGGTTTACGAACCCGTGATGCGCACATGGACACCTTGGAGGACCCTCGAAATGCCGGATGAAGCGGACCGGTTTTTCAGTTGCGGCGCGGGGAGTGCCCAGCGGTTTGACTTGGAGAACGGGGATATCCTTCTTCCGATCTATTTCATGCCCCGCAGCGAAGCGTGCAAAAAAGATCACCGGTATCGAGCCGCTGTGGCTCGGTGTCGGTTCGACGGCACGCAACTCATCTATTTGGAGCACGGGACGGAATTGGAAGCGCCCGATCCGCGAGGTATGGGGGAACCATCGCTGACGCGGTTTCAGGGAAAATTTTATTTGACCCTTCGTAATGATGTGCGGGGGTATGTCACAAGGGGTGAGGATGGGTTGCATTTCGAGCCGCCGCGTCCGTGGCGTTTTGACGACGGTTCCGAATTGGGCAACTACAACACGCAGCAACACTGGGTGGTGCATTCGGAGGCGTTGTTTTTGGTATACACCCGACGGGGGTTGAACAATGACCATGTGTTTCGACATCGCGCGCCGCTGTTGATCGCCGAGGTGGATCCCGATCGCTTATGTGTGATCCGTGCAACCGAGCGGGTTTTGGTCCCTGAGCGGGGAGCCCGGTTGGGCAATTTTGCGGTGACGGATGTGACGCCGGGCGAGACGTGGGTAACGGTCAGTGAATGGATGCAGACATGGGGACCGAACCCTTTCGATTACAGGGTGTGCCAACGCTATGGCAGCGACAATGCGATTTTTGCCGCTCGGATTTTTTGGGAGCGCCCCAATCGGGTTCACGGATATTCATAGTTTGCGCGTCCGCAGCCGGGGGCGTGGCGGCGGTTTCTGATGGACGCGGCTTCGTCAAGCGGGAACAAGGGGGGATGACCGCGCGAGAGGTGAGAATGCCGTTTGGACTTATTCCGGATTCCGGTGGCGTTTGATTTTTTGATTGTCAGATGAACATGTCTGTTGCTATTAAAACCGTCAATTGCCTTTTGAAAGGAGGGTATCCTGATGAAAGGTCATGGGTCGAAACGGCGGGGATTTTTCCGGTATGGATCGTTGGCGCTTTCGACGTTTGCCCTTGGGTTTGTGCTTTTGCAATCGAGGATGCTGGCTCAGCTTTTGACGGTTTCCGATGGGGCTGAACCTGATCCGACGGTTGTCAAAGCGCTTAGCCGGCAATGGGCGGAATCTCCGGAGGATGTGGCCATCTTGGCTCGTGCCCATCGGAACCGGATGTTGCCGATGATCCCCCCGACGGCGGGGATGGTTTATCGGCATGGAGGGGGATATGTGATTTTTGACCCCAACGGATTTCCCAAGAAGTTTTGGGTGGGTCTTACAGGGGTCCTTAAAAACGGGGTCAAAGTCTATCCCGTGACGCTTGTGGAAGATCCGACCACACGTGCGGCACGGTTTTACAATGCTAAGGGGAGGGAATTTTACACTTTGCCGCCTCCCCCGGACTACGATCCATTCGCCTGGCTTTTTCAAAACCATCCTGAACTGTATGTCGCCGATGCCGATCCAGCCTTGCGTATGGCACAAGAAGCGATATGGGATCCGGCCCGTATTCGGGTGGCATTTGATCTTGTGCCGGCTTCCAACCTTTCCCAATTGTCTGTTGCGTTATCCGGGGAGAGCAAGAGTTTTTCGATGAGCGTGAAGACCCTGGACGGAACGGAAGGGGGCGGTTTGGGTATGTGGATGCTGGATGCGATATCCGAGCTGGCGGTTGTTGGCATTCGACCTACGGAGGAAGGAGTTGCGATTCAGATTGCCTGGCCGGATGGGTTTACGAATCGGTTGGATATTTTTGCCCGGGATGCGCTTGCCGCGACGGGCTGGTATGCGGTTGCGGAAGGGCTGGAAACGGCGGGGACAAATCTTCTGGAGTGGGTGGACACTGCGGCGACCGGCCAAGTCCGCCGCTTTTACCGGGTTGGCAATGCGGATTTGGACACTGATCAAGATGGCATTACGGATGCGCGGGAGCGGTTAATTTTCGGGACGGATCCCGAGGGAGTGGACACGGACAACGATGGACTGACCGATTGGGAAGAGCTGAATGTTTACGGGACGAATCCAACGTTGGCGGATACCGATGACGATCTTCTTCCCGACGGGGCTGAAGTTATGGGATGGGACGCGTGGACTGTGACGATGGGATGGGGGAGCGATTGGCGCGAACCTGGCGCCTCGGCGGTTTGGGTAACCAATTGGAA
The DNA here is from genome assembly GCA_938038445.1 of uncultured bacterium. GTDB lineage: Bacteria > Verrucomicrobiota > Kiritimatiellia > CAIKKV01 > CAIKKV01 > CALHRZ01. The sequence goes on from CALHRZ010000025.1 coordinate 39,707, forward strand.
CGGCGGAGAACATCAATACGATTATGTCAACGGGGCCCTTTCCGATCCATTTGGGGCGATGATTCGCTTGGGCGATCAAGTGGTGGAGTCGTTTTGCGTTGGGTCGGACGGGTTTTTGCTGTTAGGCGGGAGCGGAACGGTTCCCGAATCCATAGGCGCTGGGGTCAATCTTCCGCTGCCGTGGCCGGATTTGAACGGGTTTGTGGCTCCCTTCTGGGACGAGTTGTGGGTTCGGGCGATCTCGGGGGTATGGGTCGAGGTATCGGGAAGCGGTTCAACGGAACGCATAACGGTGACGTGGCTGGGAGCGGGACTGATGAGCGAGGCGGATCAGCCACAGGGGCTGGATTTTCAGTGTGAATATTCGGCGACAGATGGATCATTTACCTATCGCTACCGGGAGGCAGCGGGGTTTGTTTTCCCGACCGAATATGCCCTGTTTACCGTTGGGTTACAGGGGAAAGATAATGCCCATGTGGCGCGCGTGCTCTTCAATCGGCCCAATATTCTGCTCCCCGGCCATCGGATTCGAATCGAACCGGCGATCACGGATCCCTTGAATCCGGACACAGATGATGATGGACTACCCGACGGTTTTGAGAGTTCGTGGGGTTGGGATCCTCTGGTTCCCGCTGATCCCGAGAGCGATTGGGATGGGGACGGTCTATCCCTTATGCTCGAGATAACGGTCGGGACATCCCCTTGGAATGTGGATACGGATGGAGACGGGTTCACAGACTTGGAAGAATGGTTGATCGGGATGGACCCGCTGGATCCGGACGACATTTATGAGGATTACGACGAGGATGGCTTGACCAACTGGCAGGAATGGATGTATGGGGCAGATCCTTGGAATTGGGATGCGGATGGGGACGGCGTGGGGGATGGTGAGGAAGCGGCACAGGGGAGCGATCCGGCCGATCCATCTGATGGCGGAGAAGCACCGGCGGAAACGGTCGAGATTCAGTTGACCATGGATAACGGAGGCTATTGGTTGACGGATCGCGTGCCGGGGACGGTGTTCGGATTTGGGAAACTTCGTTACCGTCAACCGCCCGATGGCGGCAATGATTATAATGTGTTTCGAGTTGCAAAGGGAAAAGCGTATCAGATGGTTTTATATAGTCAGGAGGGGATGATTCAGCAGCGTCCCCTGAGCGTTAGCATGACCGTGGATGGCGAGTTTCCTCTACCCATTAGCAATCACGAAGCGTCGGTGGCGGCCGGCGTTTTGATTGAGAATCCGAGGAAGGTTTTGGGTTTTCGAAATTTGAGTGTTTGCGCATTTGGACCTTTGGATCCGTCTGTGTATGCGACCAACTCGCTGGATCCGGAACGTGTGCCGCCGCTGCCGGAGATTGAACGGGGCAACTGGCGGCTGATTCGAGCGGATAGCGGGTGGGAGTGGCGTCCGCGTGTGACCATGAAAGCGCGTATTTGCATTGTTCGCCGGGCGTGGAATGCGGTGTGGAGAACTTTTCCGACCTTCTATGAATGGAAAGAATCCTGGCTGGATTTAGCTTCTATTAACAAATTCTACCGGGTTCTATATGAACTGCTCTTTGGGAAAGGGTCTTATGCTTCAGTGGCCAAGCCGTTTGTTCTTGAAATTTCGGGGGTAAGGGTTGCCCCTCTCAATACGGTCCTCGAATTCACGGCCCGTATCCTGCCGGAACACGAGGGATATTTCTCGTGGCATACCTATCCTCCGGTGTTTCCGGTCGATTACGATAATTCCAATGCCACCCTTCGATTGAAGGGAAACACATGGCTGTACTGTTCATTTTATGCTTATACCAACTGCCACACGCCGGTTATTTCCAATCGGGTGGCGGTCTCGGTTCTTCACCACGACTGTTCGATAGGGGAATTCGAGACTCAGGTGCCGGCGTGGTTGATGGCCAACTGGAACGACAGCAACTTGAACGGGGTGCGAGACGCTCTGGAAACGCCGATACCTCCCGGCGATCCAGATGCCAAAATGGTCTATATCCAATGGAGGCGGACGAATGAGCTCCAGTGTTGTCGGTATTTTGTTCCCAATCCCCGCATGACGATCCGATTGGAGGATTACGGCTGGTTGGCCTATTCCAATCCTCAAGTGTGGATCTGGAACACGAATTTGACGGAGGGCTACACACTGCCGACCAATGTGCCTGCCGATTCGGGGCCTTGGGTCTTCTCCTTGGAGTGCTGTCAGATTCATCCGATGGGAGGGGGGGTCGTTGATCTGAAGTTGGAGGTCAAAGCAGATCCAGTGGCGGGCGAACAGAGGAGTATGGAGCAGACGATTCCCATCCGGCTTTGTGGTGCCGATATTTACGAGCCCGTTGGGGACGTCCGGATTCCCGTACGGGCGACCAATCTTTTTATTTTGGACGGCCAGGACGGTCCATGCCGTTACGACTGGCAGGCCGTGGATGGGGCAGCGCCAGGCATGACGGCTTTGCGGCCCGTCAGTGGGGTGATTTATCCGGTGCCGCGGCTCACCTTGCAATGGACGATATCCGACGGATGCGGGAGCTTTGATTTCCCCCAGGAAGAAGTCCCTTGGCATATATCGGAAGCGTTGCCTTCGCCGCCCTCTTCCCGTGACGGGGTTTTGAGGATCGAAGGATGGGCCAGCGAAACGGCATTGGTTGCGGTGGCGGAGCGCGGCATACGGATTTACGATGATCATCTGAGGCGGGACATGGAGAATTTCACACCGGAATATCTTTCCCCCTTCCATTGCTGGCATGGGATTATGGCGGGAAGCACAGGAGCCCTGCGCTTTACGGCTTTTGATGCCGCGCGTCATGCGTATGAGGGCAAACGTGCTTCGACCAATGAAGATCCGTTCTGGCTCTCATGGTCCAATCCCGTATCGGTCTTGGTCACGAATGCGGGTTATGAGGTTCCGGAATGGGACACTCTCAATCGCGGCGATTTGATCGTCTATCGGCGGGGTTCGACCAATATCCATGTTCAGACCTGCACGGGAAATGGAGATGAAACTTGGGGAGCCGATAACGCGCCGCGGCTTTGGGACGCTCAGTTGCAGATGTACACCAATCAGTATGGCCTTTTTGTCACCGCGCCGGCGGGCATTCATTATCAGCAGGCCTGTCCGGATCTGTTTCCCGTTGAAATACGACTCTACAAAAAACCGCTGCCCGGCGAATGACGCCAGGAAGTGCTCATGGATTTGCGGTTTGATCGTCTGCGTCCCCTTCTGGGAGAACAGGCTCTTGGACGTCTGGCGCATTCCCACGGGATGGTGGTCGGGTTGGGTGGGGTCGGTTCCTGGGCGGCGGAAAGTCTTGCCCGTACCGGTATCGGGCGGTTGACGCTGGTGGATCCCGATAAAGTCTGTCGAACGAATTTCAACCGACAGATTCAGGCGACAGGGGGGACAGAGGGGAGACCGAAGGCAGAAGTCATGGTGGAACGGCTTCTGTTGATCAATCCTGCTTTGAAAGCTGAGGGGCGCATCCTGTCGTATAACCGTCATACGAGCGATCGGTTACTCAGCGAACGGCCGGATGTGGTGGTGGATGCCATAGACGTGCTATCGCCCAAGTGTCATTTGCTCGCATCCTGCCGGGCAGCGGGTATTCCTGTGGTATGTTCCACCGGATCGGCCGGGCGTCTTGATCCCGCGCATATTCGCCTGGGGGATCTTGCGGAAACAGATGTGGACCCTTTGGCCCGAATGGTGCGCAAAGTGCTCCGACGACGGTTCAATTTCCCGCGCGAAGGGGAAGGACTTTTCGGCATTCCGGCGGTGTTTTCCACGGAGATTCCTCGCGAGGGCATCGCGCCGCGGGGCACCGTATCCTTTGTCACAGGAGTATTCGGATTCTTTTGCGCAGCCCTTGCAGTGCGCTTGATTTTGCAAGGGGCGGGGGATTGGCCAGCGGGGTGATCAGGCATTGTGTTCGGCAGCCGCGATGGCCAGGCGCGTCCATTCGTGGAGCCGTCGCGGATGACCGGCGAGCGTTTGAAGTTCCCTCAACACGATTTGATAGGGCCGTCCCTTCATTTTTCGGGTGGCGATATCGAGGGAATGACGTACAGGATCGAGCGTATCGGGAAAAACAACGTCGGATGCTTTCTGTCTCCACATGAGGGTGAGGGTGGCAGGCGCTTTGGCGAGGAGACGGTCCAAATCAGTCCAGGCGCTGCAGACAAAAATGCGCAGATTGGGGAGTGACAAGACATCGTCCATTTTATGGGTGAGGCTTTCGCAACAGCCGTAGGCAACTCGGCCAAAGGGCGCGAAGAGTTCCCGCTGGTAGTCAAAGCAAAATTCCCGCCACATATCGGGAGAGACCTGATCGTACTCTTGGCTGTTGGCTGCGCACCACAGATTGGCCAGGGATAAGCTGCCGTTCGGGCGAGGCGGCGGGCCGAATGGTTCGCAGAGGGTCATTTCATGCTCGTCGTTCGGGGTCAGCAACCCTTCCGATTCCAGCCATGCATTACTCGACCGAACGGCATCCGTAACGTGTCGGGTTACGGCGTGAACAAAGGGAGGGTCTTCCGCCATGGCGAGCATCATTTCCGTCAAGCCCATCAGGTCGGCGACCGTTGTTCCGATTGTAGCGGACAGGAGGAGGCCGAAAGGGCTTCCGGTCACTGCACGAACGGGCATGATATCCTTCAGGATTTCGGCGGTTTCCGCGAGCGCCAGTTCCGTTTCGTCTTTCCGATAAAGGAAATGGGGGGTTTGAAGCTTTTGAAGATCGGCCGGTGATTTGATGGGCGGATCGTAGGTCCAGGCTCCGCCCGGAGTCTGGGACGTTGTATGGCGGATTTCAACCCCCCAACGGTTAGGGGGGTCGCAGGCGAATAGGCGGGGCACTTCGAACCAGGGAGTGATAATCGTGTCGTCCCCGATATCGGCTTTGATCAGAAGCTGGCGGAAATACCGCTCCATGGCCCGCAGCCGTGGATGCCGGCAATCCAGGGAGGATTCTGGAAGGAGTTCTTGCCAGCAACCGACGGGTCTGCACCAGACGGGAGCCCGATCGGGAAGGCGTCCTTCGTTTACGGCGCGCCAGCGATTTAGGATCGCTGTCATGCGGGGGGTTTTAGCGAGGTTTGCGACTTGTTCGGCCAGTCGGCGGAGGGTGGAGAGTTCCGATGAGGGGAAAACGGATGAGGGGTTCATTGCGTGAGGGGGGAGGGATTCGTCAGGGGTTCAGAAAGAGCTGTTTCGATTGCTTGGATCAGGGCGGGATGGTCGGGCGATGTGCGGGAACCGAAGCGGGCCAAAACGGAACCGCGTCGCCCGATCAAAAACTTATTGAAGTTCCACGTGATGGAGCCGGAGTGATTGGGATTAGTTTCTTTGGAGGTCAAGAACGCGTAAAGGGGGTGAATGTCGCTTCCTTTGACGGAAATTTTCGCGAACAGGGGAAAGGAAATCTGAAAGCGACGGCTGCAGAACTCTTGGATCTCCGTATTCGTTCCCGGCTCCTGGTTGAGGAAGTTATTGGCGGGGAATGCGAGAACGGTAAACCCGCGGGCTTTATAACGTCGGTACAGAGATTCGAGACCGGCATACTGGCTCGTGAATCCGCAACGGCTGGCGGTGTTGACGATCAGAAGGACCTGCCCGCGATATTGGGCAAGCGATACGGGTTTTTCCTCGATGTCGAGAACGGTGAAATCATAGATTGTTTTCATAGGGGAAATGTCCTCAGCTGAATGCAAACTCATTGCGCACGATAAGAAAAGGGAAAAACAGATTCGTCTGTTCATTGGATCAAGGGGAGGTGCGATCCCGCTCCACGATTTCCCGAGGGAGCAGCAGTTCTTCTGCGGAACGCGCGAGGCAGGGAGGGACCGTGGCGAGCAGGCGGAGCCCGTGGGTATTTTCAAATTTCCAGAGTCGGCCATCCTGTCCAGGGGGAACGGCGGTATGGAACCAACCGTCCTCGAGTGTGGAAAAGTCGAGATGAACATGCCCATCGGCGTCCTTTAACACTCCCGAGATACGGGGGGCCCAGTTTGCGATACGTTGGGCCCAGCCTCCGACAAGGGTTGTTCCTTTCGGCACATAGAAAAAGAGGGTCCATGGACCGCGAAAGTGGTTGCCGGTTCCCGGCGTGTCCAGACCGGAAGGAAGGGAGACGGGCATGCCGGCGGGGAATTGGATTCGGGTGTAATCGCCGCCGTCGGTGATTTCGAGGCGGTGGAGCCCTGTATACGGCGTGCGCAGACAAATGGCACGGGTTTGCCCGTCGGGCTTTGCTTCATTGCTTTCTGCCACGGGCAGGAGGGTAACCTCCTGAGGGGAGAAGAGACGGATTCGGTGAGGGCGGAGATCCCAGACTTTCTGAACCGTTACGGTAAGCACAATGTTGGTGGGGGCTCTCGGGACCCAGAGGTACCAGGTCTGAAGGTCTTGGGGGACGGTTGGGAACGAACCGGTTGGCACGGCGGGAAGACATAAGGGAGCGGCCGGGATAAGGTCTTCGCCGAAGGGGATGGGGGCGAAAGGAACCTCTTGGATGGGATTGGAGGCGATGCCTTTTTGGAGAATGACAACAATCTCTTCTTCCGGGAATGGGCGATCGTCTTTGAGGGGATGGTTCGGATCAAGGGCGGCTTTTTGGCTGGCCAATCGGGCCCAAAGACCGTAGGCATGGATCATCATTGTCTTTCGGATCCGGTATATGAAGGCCAGGAGACGATCCCGGGCTTCTTCCTTTGCGTTTCCGACAGCGCTTTGATAATCGTGAAAGAATTCCACATACCGGGTGTAGAGGATAAGGTGATCAATTCGCTGCCGGGCATCCGGCTGATCTGTCGCTCGTTGTCGAGCCTCGTGGAGCGCCCGATACATCCGACCGGTTAGGTCGCGAGGGGAGCGGCGGGTTTTATCCACGGTGATCAATTCGTAGAAGGACCGCATAGGAGGTTCGGCAGGGCCAAAGGCACGGGCAAGAAAATCATCAATCCAGAACTGAACCCGATCCGCTTCGTCAAGGTTCCACATGACCCGGGCTGCGATATAGTAACCCAAGCCGTAAGGGCCCCAGGCATCCCCCGCTTCGCAATCGATAAAGCGGGCACCTTTTTGGTAATAGCGGACGAGGGAATTCGCGGCGGCGAAAGGACTTGAAACGCGTGAACGTCCCGGCAGGTTCCAGTCCCAGTCTACGACTGAGTAGTAATCGTAGATTCCCATGGCGGCGCCTTGTTGTTGCCACCCTGCGAGAATTTGGTCCAGCGTATAGCCGCCGGTAATGAACGCAGTGGTGGCGGAGACAATCACGTTGGAATGGACACGGAGGGAAGGAGGTGGCGCATGTCGGTTATACGCGTACATTCCGACGTATTTAGGCCCGAGTCTGAGGGAGTTGGCGGCTTCGGCGGCGATATTGGCCAGGGTCAATGCGCGATCGCTTGGGGTTCCAATGGCCGCGCAATCTGGGCATTCACACCAGCCACTGCCATCGCTGGGGTCGAGCGAGATGGAATCCAGGTCCGGGCGATCGGTGAATCGTTTGATCGCATAGCGGCGGATCAAGTCACGAAGGCCGGGATTTCCCACGCAGAACTTGGCATCCCCACCTTGCTTTCTTTGCCCCCCCAACAATGCGAAATATTCGGGGTGGTCATTGAATTCAGAACGAAAGACGTTGACGATGGACTCGTAGGAATGTCCGCTATTCAGGTCGAATCCCTTAGCCATCCGGTTCCGAGCGCACCACTCGGCGTAGGGGGTGTTGTTGTAACCCCAAAGCCCCCAGTTGTACCAGATCCGGCGGGCGTAATATGCAGGGGATTGACGGGTGTCCACCGCAATCTGGAGTACCGGAAGGTGGGGGATGAGTTCCCAGATTGGCCCCGGAAAAAATTGTCGGTATCCGAAACGGTCCAAGAGGTCCCAGACGGCGTGTTCTACAGCAAGATCAGTTGCTCCGAGAAGGAGAAGTCCTTCTGGGGTGGAGCGGAGAATGTAGGTTTCCCTGTTAAACGGGCTGAGATCAAAGGTGGGCTGGTTTTCAAGGAGGGGAAAGGACTCAGGCTGACCAACCAGGATTCCGCGAGGGCCGCTTCCTTCTTGCAAAGAGAAGGGGGCATTAGAAATACGGGAAAGATACTGGAGCAGAGTAGACGCTGCGGCCCGAACGCGGGGCGAAGCATTTGTTCCGACGACAATGGGGAGTTGAGATTGGCCATTGGAAGCCAGAAGAACGGCGGGCGGCGAGGAAGAGGACGGTGAGCAAAGACTCCCAACGGGTGAAGTCAATGCCCCGCACAGACCGGTTGCCATCAAAAAGAGGAGAGGGATCTTCCGGAGATGGAAAATCATTTCTTCTCCTGTGGAGGGGGGGAGTCGGTGGAAGGTTCCTTTTTCGGTTGAACCGTCGGCTCTCGCAGTCGGACCGGAGGGAAAGGAATGAGACCTCGTTGGATGGCCATGCTTTGATAGGCGCGACGGGAAGGGCCGCAGAAGTTAGAGCCCATCTGCTGGAAGGGATCGGCTGTCCGTCTCAAGATACGCATGACGCAATGAGTATCTTGGCATACGGGGACGCCGATGGCGAAACCGAGCGCCCGCATCGCAGCCTGGCGAAGGCGGAGAGTCCGATTGGTGGCTCCGGGCATGAACTTTGTTAAATTTGCGATGGCCCATTGATCGTCGGGGGCAGCCAGGAGCAGAGTCCCTTTTGCCGATCCGTTGCCAAGGGCCACAATTACGACGCGGTTGCTGTTGAACAACGTGGGAATTACCTCGGGAAGGGTGTTCCATTGGGCCTGGAGTGGGATGCCTTCCACCCGAACCCAAAGGTCTTTTTCCATATAGGATCGGACGTCTTCGAATTCAGACGGTGAAAGCCCTGCCGCATTGACCAAAAGAATCCAGCGATTTGTGGCGCCTGGGGGGACGCGTGCGAAGGATCTCGGGGTTTCAAGGGATAGGAGGGGATCTGAAGGAGATGGCGTTTGGCCATAGAGAATAGACGGGGCAAAACCGCAGACGAGGAGAATAATCCGAACAATTCGACCGTTCATGATTAACCCTTTCATAAGGCGCCGAACAAAGACTAACTGTTATCCACTAGTCAACGCAAGACTTTGATGGTGTGGAACCAGTTGCGATACGGAAGGGGTCGAAAAAATAGGAGCGCGGACGGCGGATTTTGTCCCTGGCCTATTGCGGATCAGGGAGACGTTTCTTCAGAAATGTTGAATGTTGAGGTCTGACCCCGAGGGGAAAACCTCTGAATGGGAGTGGGTGGAAAGGGGAGAAACCAAACGGAGGTTTTTGTTTTGGGAAGTGCAGTTTGGAGGCGAAGGTCTGTGCCGGCGTTACCGTGAAGAAGGCGGATCATTGGAGGAGGCTGATTAAAGACCCATGCGGCAATGAAAAGCGCATTCCGTCCTTTGGTTCGAGCGATGAGCGAATGGCGGGGAAGAACCGGCGCCAGTTCGCCGATGGTATGGCCGTGGCCGGGCGGGGGCAGCGGGTCGCGCGCGAGGTAAAAAACGGAACCGGGCGGTGCGAGAAGCGATAAAGCCGTTTGACCGGTTGCTCGCTTCCAACCGAAGCGAAGGAGGTTGGAACGGCACAGAAGTCGCCGAACGTTTGAGAAATGTCGGTATCCCCGCCGGGAACCAAGAGAAGCCCGGGTACTGGGGGTTTGAAGATCCACCGGATTGCCCACTCCATGCATGGCCCAGTCATATAGGTGGGACTGATTCGAGAGGATGCGATACACGTCGAGGACCATCGAGGGGGTCACAAGGATCGTTCGGTCAAGACACACGCCTGAATAGACCCGTTCGTTTCGCGCGCGGACTGCTTGGAACCCGTCGCCATCGGGTTGGAAGAGAAGGCATTCGCCGTCGGAAATGGAATCGCGCCATCGGTCGCACTCCCAGATTGAATCGGTTTCAAAGTCATAAGGGAACATGGGGGATTGATCCACCGTAACGGTATTATGCGCGATGGTAGTGCGAGCCCAAGTCAGATAGTGAGGATCGGCGTATCCTCGATTGTCCATGCGGGGGGCATCCGTAATTTTTTCACCGCAGGCGTGGAGATCAAGATGGAGGGAGGCGGGGGATTGATGGCCGGCGGCATGGGGACCCCAGAAGAGAAAGGCGGAAAGAGCGGTGGTGGGGGATGAGGTTGTGCGGAGCACTGCTGCGCCGTAAACGGGGAAAAGAGTCGCGTTATTTTGGTGGTGGCCGACCAGGGAAAAGGAAACCTTTCTCGGCAATCGGAATGGGAGGGGTGGGTAATCAAACCGAGGAATTTTGAGGAATTCGATCTCCTCGATCCAAGGCGATTGGAGGGCGAGGGGGAGACCGGGGAGAGGGCGTTCATCAGTGGGAATTTCTGATTCCGCTTTGCGGATCAACGCTGCATAAAGTGGGTCCTGGTAGGCTTCATATGCGCGGTGCAGGAAAGGACCCCAGGCGAAGAGGCCACGGAGATTTTCGAGTCGGGAATCGTTCAAACCGGACAAGTCGCCGTTAGGGAATGCGAGGAAAAAGAGGGCATCGAATGCGGACTTCAGTGTTTTGGTTCCCAACCGGGTGCCATAATCGCGGTGGATATCCTGTCCGTCATTTTGCCACAGGGGCGGTAGGGTTTTGTGCCACAGATCCACACCCAGAGGGAGCAGCATATCGGCCATTTCCGCGAAGAGCGACAGACTATAGGCATGATAACCAGGAGCCCGTTCCCAATGGAGACCATCGTCGAGGAGATCATGGCGCAATTGATGGATCAGTCCGTATCGCCAGTCGGCGAGAGAATTTCCCCAGCCGTAGAGAACGTCATGAATGCCTTGCCGGTCATGGAGGGCGACGGCGGCTGCCAATCTTCCGCGCAATACTGCCGTATTGTGATTGCCGCAGTCCCGGTGCGCCCCGCTGTTGGATGTTTCCTTTGTGGATTCCAGAAGTTTCCGAAAGAGGCCATGGTCCCTGGGAGATAGGGGCGAGGCGGCCAGGATGTCGTAGGTCTGGGCGATACGGACGATCAATTGGGCTTCCTGGCTGTCTTCGATTCCAAGGCGACCCAAGCCGTGCTGAACCGGCCACTGGGGGTAAATACGAGCGAGATTATGCAAGTGGGCAATGCTTTTGCGACGGTAACGCGATTTTTGTGTGAAAACCCAAACGATTGCATTTCGCAAGGCCGATTTAGCGGTTTCCTGGGCCCAGGCAGGATCGGGTTCCTTGACGGAAAGGGGTCCATTCGGCTTATTCGTATCGGCTTTTTGGCGAAGAATCAAAAATGCGTGAGCGTGCCAGCTCTTTCTTCGGATGAGCGTTTGGATGCGCTGCAAGGAAGCAGGGCTGATCAGAAGGTGAGGGTGGGGGGGAAAGCGGTTTGGCATGAGACCGAAGGGATCATACATTGCGTTCTGAAGCAATTCAGGGAACGATTTAGGGGTCAAGGGATCGGGATAAATCCAACATTTCATTTGACAACTTTTCATAACAACGTATTATAAAAAATGGGATGTGTAAAGGAGGAGTAGCAATGAAAAAGTGCGTGAGGATTGTGGCTATTCTTTTGGCGGGAAGCGTTACGCGGGGAGCCGATCGCTATGTGTGGCTGGGAGCGCCATCCTCCTCTCCCCCTTATGAAAGTTGGGAAACCGCTGCGACGAACATTCAAGATGCCATTGATGCGGCTTCTGCTGGAGAGACGATTTGGGTTACGAATGGGACGTATGTGCTCAACCAACCGCTTTTCATCGGTTCTGCTGTTACGCTCAAGAGTGTCAATGGTCGCGATGCGACGGTGATTACGCGAAATCCTTCTCTTTCAATTCGCTTGTTGGTGCTTTCCAATGCAAACGCGGTGGTGGAGGGTTTTTCGTTTACGAATGGTCTTGGGCGAGCGCCGGCCTTGAATCAGCATTCGTATGGAGGGGCCTTGGCGATCTATAACGGAACTGTTCGCGACTCGCGCATCGCCACCAACATCTGCCAGGGAGGATATGCCAGCGAGAATAATTATCATGCCTACGGTGGAGGTATTTACCTTGTGACCGGGAGGCTGGAAAACTGCGAAATTGTTTATAACACCGCGCGCGGGAGCGGGGGTAGCAGTTCGGCATTCGGCGGCGGACTATATGCGATTGCGGGTGAAATTGAAAATTGTGTGATTGCCAGCAACGCCGCCTGGGCGACAGGGAATGGAAGAGGGCAGGGAGGAGGGGTCCAAATCATGGGGATATCCCGACTGACCGGCAGTCGGGTTATAGCCAATCGAGCGCAGGGGGCCAATAATTATCTCGACGCCTATGGGGGCGGCATTTATATGGAGGGCGCTGGGCTGGTCAGCAATTGTGTCATTCAGGGGAATTCCATTCCATGGCACCAGTCTTGGGGGGGCGGGGTATACATGACGAGTGGATTGGTGACCCATTCGTTGGTTGCAAGCAATCGCGTGTTTGCCAGTGTTCTCCACTGGGATACATCCACCCCTTCTGGGGGCGGCCTCTATGTCGCGGGAACTGGCGTTGTAAGGAGTTCGTTGATTTATGAAAATCGGGCGGAGCACACGGGGCAATTTCGTCCAGGTTCTTCGCTGGGGGGAGGCGTTTATCTCACAAACAATGGCTCTGTCGTGCACTGTACCATTACGCGGAATGGGGTGACGAGTTGGTCGGGTGGGCTAGGGGATGGAGTCTATGTGGCGGGCGGAACACTCAGCAACTCCATTGTGGCCTACAATGTGACGAACTATAATCAGGTGCCCTTTTTAGTGGATCAGGAAAATGTACGCCAAGTCGGGGGGATTGTGAGTTATTCCTGTGTGCCGCGTTCGCAGGGAATCATGGGCGTCAGCAATGTGTTTGCAGATCCGGGTTTTTGGGACGCAGGCGCGTTCGATTTTCGGTTGTTGCCGGGCTCGCCCTGTCTCGATTCGGCGGCCACAATTGCAGCGGTCACGACGGATTACGCAGGGAATCCCCGCGGGGTGGATGGGGATGGGGATGGCGTCGGGGCTGCGGATATGGGTGCTTTGGAGGCGCTGGCGGCGGATGAGGGACCGCTGCGGGCGGGGTTCCGCGTGGTCCCTGAGGATTTGTTTGATGGCGGCAATTTTGTTTGGACGGCCTCTGTGGCCGGATCGAACACGACGGGATTAATCTATTCCTGGGATTTGGATGCGGATGAGGTTGTGGAATACAGCGGAAGCGACCGACAGACCGTTACGCAAGCGGTGGGCATTGCGGGATATCGTGCCCTTAAACTGACCGTGGAAAATGGAATATCGGAGACTACGGCGGTTGTTCGGCCGGCGGCGGTCCGGGTGCATCCATCCGTGCTGTATGTTCGGCAAGGAGGGTCTGGGACTCCACCGTATGAAACGCCGGCGAAAGGGACAACCAACCTAGCGGCGGCTCTTTACTATGCGGAAGCAGGGAGCAAAGTTTCTGTCGGCGAAGGGGCGTTTGGAATCAGCAATCTGCCGATCGTGCTGCGGCGAGGTGTGACGATCGAAGGAGTTCGTCCGGCAGATTCGATTCTCGAACGGCGAGTCACGGCTTCCATGCGTCTTTTCCTTCTCTCCCATTCAAATGCCGTGCTTCGCAATTTGACCTTACGGAATGGTCTTTACCAGTTAGCAGGTCTTGCGCGAGGCGGTGCGGTCATTATGGCCCAAGGTTTGGTGGAAAACTGCGTATTGACGAATAACGTTGCGTGGGGTAAGCCTAATCAGCAAGGATTAGGAGGTGCCGTTTATCTGATGGGGGGTACGGTTCGGAACTGTTTGATCGCTTATAATCAGGCCAAGTCTGACAATCAAAACAGTGGCGGCGGTGGCATTTATATGTTGGGGGGGTCAGTGGAGAACTGTACGATCGTGAGCAATCATACGAGTCGAGCCGATGCTTCCGGCACCAATGACATCACACGGGGGGGCGGAGTGTATCTAGGGGGGGGAGGTGTTACCAATTCCATCGTGTATTTCAATTCGATCCGTGTGGAGACGCCGTTTGAGGTGAACATCAAGAGTTCGAGTGCTACAACCAATGCCCGGTATTCTTGTTCGACTGATCTGGATCATAACCCCAGCGGCACGGGAAACATCACAAACGACCCCTTATTGGTTGATCGTTTCCTGGGCAACTTTCGATTGACTCCCGCCTCTCCGTGCCTTAATGCGGGCACCTCGTTGCTTTGGCATGCGAGTGCAATGGATTTGGACGACAAACCCCGCGTCAAGGTTGGAAAGGTGGATATGGGTGCCTATGAATGGCAGCCGCCAGCGGGAACTCTGATGATGATTCGCTGAAAACGAGGAAAACGGGGTTGATGTGGAGATGGGGGCTGGAGTAGATTGGAATTTTATCGCCCCCGTAGCTCAGGTGGACAGAGCGAGTGATTCCTAATCACTAGGCCGCAGGTTCGAGTCCTGCCGGGGGCAATGAATCAGGCGCCATCATTTCTGCGACCTGGCCACCGCTGATCCGCCCAAGGGGAGCGGAGAGGTTCAGTCCCGTTCCGACAAGGTCTTCCGTCTTTCGTCCATCCGCACCCCCTTTCTTCCAAAATTTGGGTAAGTCGTGTCCGCCAGAGGGCGATTTCCTCCTGGCGGGTCGGATCGGCCGCAAGGTTTCGGCATTCGTCGGGGTCCTGTTCGAGATCAAAAAACTGTTCTTCATCAGTTCGCGAGAACCAGATGTATTTCCGGCGTCCGTCCGTGAGGTATTGCATTTCCGTAGACGGGGAATAGCAGGCCAAGTGTTCGCCGTGGATGAAGGGTCGGACTTGCGAGCGCTCGCCTCGGAGAACGGGCAGGAGGGAGACCCCTTCCACGGTAGGAGGCAGAGGGATTCCCGCGATCTCGAGAAGTGTCGGCATCAGATCGCGCAACTCGACGCAGGCGGGCGGTCGTGATGCGACGAGCGGAAAATCTCCCCTCAAGGGGGGCACGATGAGGAACGGGATGCGAGCGCTTCCTTCGTAGGGGTAGGTTTTTCGCCAGAGGTGATGATCGCCCTGCATATCGCCGTGGTCGGAGATGAAAACGATCCATGTGTAGGCTAGCTCTTCCGGATCTTCTCGTTCGAAGTGATGGAACAGGCGTCCCAACTGGCTGTCAATGAAGGAAATCTCGCCCAGATAACCGGAACGGGCCCGATGAATGTCTTCGGGAGACATTTTTCCTTGCCATGCGTTGGGATCAGCTGCGGTTTGTGGGTTGTCATGACGGGCGGCCCAGTCGCCCACGACGGGCGGGGGGGTGGTTCGATCATAATAGAGGTTGAAGTACCAGGCGGGAGGAACATAGGGCGAATGAGGTCGTGCGAAGGAGATATTGAGAAAGAAGGGGCGGTTTCGGTCGCGCCTCCGAAGGAATTCCAGAGATCGCCACATGGTCCACGCCGTGGGGTGGAGGCGTTCGTCTGTGTGCCAGGGTCGGGCGTGCCAAGAATTATACATGACTCCGTGGTCGTCCGGGGTGACATCCTCCGGGGACTGTAGCGCGAACCAACGGCGATATTCGCTATCCGGCATTCGCCCTTCCTCATCTAATTCTGCCGATTCGAATCCCATCGAGGCGCGCTGGGGGTGGAAATGTCCTTTTCCGACCAGATGGGTTCGATAACCGGCTTTGCGCAGTTCGCCGGCCAGCGTATAGGGGAAGTCGCAGGGGATTTGGGTTCCGCCGCGTCCCATACCGAGGACGCCGGTATGCCATTGATCCTGGCCGGACCAGAGGATCGCGCGAGCGGGAAGGCAGGAGGGGACGGCGGAATAAGCGCGGGAGAAGAGAGCGCCACGGGAGGCGAGGTAGTCCAGATTCGGGGTCTGGGCAACCGGATGTCCTGCTGCTCCGAGGCAATCGCCCCGCATCTGATCTGCGATGATGAGAATGATATTCGGGGGTTTCGGCATCGGTTCCTATCCTTCGAGTCCCAGTCGTTCAAATTGTTCCGGCGGCGCGTGATTTTCCATCATGAGCCGGGTCATGAGCTGGATCATTCGTTTTTCGATTTCCGGCGCATGGAGAGGGCGTTTCTGCCGCGGGTCGTTTTCCACATCGAAAAGCAGATGTTGGAATTCATGGGGTTGTTTGCTCCGGCGGGCCGGGATTTTCATGGTGCGGCAGCCCTTGGTGAAAGGGAACGGTTCGGCCAGAGCAATCGTTTGCAGTTCGTCAACGGCGAAGGGGTTGCGCATATGTGCGGGCATGAGGGTGTATTCGAACAGAGGGGTGTTATCGGGGCGGGTAGGGGCCCGCATATAGACGTAGCGCCCGTCGGTGACGTTGACGTGCGCGCCAAATTGGCCGAAGAGGCCCGCCTCTCGGACGGGGGAATCCGCTGCGACCGTTTCCCGCAGGGGATGGCCTTGCATATCGGCGGGAATCGGGACTCCAAAGAATTCCAGGAGGGTGGGTGCGATGTCGATGGTTTGGACAAGGCTCTGGCGACGCTCGCCGCGTTTACGCGATCGGGGGTCCCAGATAAAGAAGGGCATGTGCGCGATTTCGTTATAGAAGGGCTGGATGCATTTGGCCCACCACCCGTGTTCGCCCAAGAGGAAGCCATGGTCTGTGTTGACGATGAGTAGGGTGTCTTTCCAGAGGTCGTAGCGGTCCATAGCCTCCAAAATCCGGCCCAGGTATTCATCGCACATCGTGTGAAGAGCGGCACAACGTGCCCAGCAGTGACGGACGGCCTCCTCGCTTTCCTGGACCCGGCGGTAGGGTGGCCAGTCGAAATGGGGCCCTTTGAGGTAGTGTTTGTAGAGGGCAAGGAAACGTTTGGGGCAGAAGTAGGGTTCGTGGGGGTCGAAGGTTTCGATATGGAGAAACCAACCTTCTTGGCGGTGGTTACGCGCAAGAAAGTCGAGACCGCCCTGAAAGGTGCGTGCCTGAGGGAAATGTTGTTGCCGGCGGATATAGTGGCGGTTGATCCAATCCTGCTCGATGGAAATCCCTTGCCGTACCTTGTTATTAAGGCTTTCGGGATGGCGGTTCGGGGCGTCAGTCAAGTCGGCGATCCAGGGATCACCCTCCTGGCCCCGAACGCACTCCCACGTCGAATATTTCGTGTGGTAATTGGCGCCGCCTTCTTCCCAGTAGTGGTAGTGGTCGCTGAAGAGGTGTGTGGTGATGCCATGCGTTTTGAGAATTAGGGGCATGGAATCATCGAAGGGTTCGAGGGGGCCCCACGACCGATGCAAAAAGTTATATCGGCCCGTATGAAGTTCGCGGCGTGCCGGCATGCAAGGCATGCTGCCGACGTAAGCGCGGTCGAAGGTAACCGTTCGTTCTGCCAGCCGCTGGAAGTTGGGGGTATGCACTTCTTGGGCGCCGTAGGGTTGGAGCATCCGGCGGTTGAGGGAATCGAACATGACCTGGATGGCTTTCATTGTGCAGGATCCTTTAGGGTTGTAAGGAGGGAACCGTCGCGTTCCAGCACGCTCTCGGGGAGGAGAAGTTCGGCTGGAGTGCGTGCGAAGAATGGGGGAACGGTCAGGAGATGGAATGCGCGTTTGGCGAGCGGTCCGGAAAAAGACCAGATTTTTCCGTCATCTCCCGGCGGCACGGGAATTGCGAAATAGTCATCTTTTCCCTTCCATTCGTAACGGGACGACTGATCGGGACCTTTCATTGCACCCGTAAAGCCGGAAGCGTATCCTCCAACGACGCGGGTGCCGAGCGGCACGTAAAAGAAGCGGGGGCCGGCTCCTTCATCATAGCGTGTTTCCATACCGGTCGGAAAGGTCACCGGAATTCCTTCCGGCCAGGAGAGACGTGTTGCTGCCATTCCATCGACGAACTCGAGAACATAGAGACCGGCGGTGACGGCCGAAACTTCGAACGGATGGAGGTTCCGGTCGGGCGGAACGTTCTCTTTCCGAAGGGGCGCTTCGGCGTCGGCCATTCGCCAGGCCAGTCGAATCGGGCCGCGGTCGGAATAGAAGTGGCCGCCGGAAACGGAGAAGACGAGGGTTGTGGGAGCCGAAGGAACCCATACGAACAGGCGTTGATGACCGCGACTTTGCCAGGAGGGGTCGGCCCAGGCGGTATTGGGGATCGGGGGAAGGCCAAGCCGTTCGATTGCCGGTCGAAGCGGTCCGGGGAAAACAGCCGGCTCGATGTTCAAGATGGGATTGTTTTGAATTCCCGTTTCGAGGAGAGATCGGATTTCATCCTCGAGGAAAGGGTCGGAATTTTTCCAAGGGTTTTGGGGTTCCGGAACATTCCATTTGGCGCCGGGAGGAGGGGTGACGGATTTGTCGCGGTTGGCCAGGTCTCGGTAGAGGGCGTACGAATGGACCATACCGGAGCGCCGGATGCGATAAGCATGCCGGATGAGCGATTCAAAGGCGGCTTGGCGATCGGCTCCTCGGGCGGCCGAATAGGCGCGGTAGAGTTCCACGTAACGCGTATAGAGAATGAGGTCGCTGATTCGGGCGCGGATCTCAGGGTGGTCTGCCGCTTTTTCCATTGCTTCTGCTGTCGCGCGGTATAATCGGCCGAGCAAGTCTCGGCTCAGAGGTGGCCGGGTGGAGCCATCGAGGAGTCGGTAATAACGATCCATGGACTCCCGCGCTGGGCCGAAACAGAGCGTAAGAAACTCCTGGCGGCGATCCGCAAGGCGAGAAACTTCTTGCGTGGACCAGAGCATGCGTGCGGCGAGGTAATATCCGAGGCCGTTGGGACCCCAGTTTTCGGACGACTCGGACGAGAGAAAGCGAGCGCCTTGTGCATGAAAACGAGGAATGGTTTCGGCTAGATATTGAAGATTGGCCCCGCGGGCAGCGCCGGGCAGATCACGATCCCAGGTGTTGACGCTGTAATATTCCCGGATACCGAAAAGTTGGGCCCCCTTTTCCCGCCAACCTTCGATGAGGCCATTGACCGTCCATCCTCCTTTAAGGAAAGCGGTGGCGATTGAAATGATAACGGCGGGATGAACGGTGAGACGGGTGGGTGGCGGGGAGTGGTAATTATAGGCATACATCCCGATGAAGCCGCGCCCCAATTCTTTCCGAACAGCTTCCGCGGCTTCATTGGCCAGGAGAAGGGCTCGATCGGTCGGCGTGCCGAGCACCTGGCAGGCGTCACATTCACACCACCCTCCGCCGTCGCTGGGATCGAGGGAAAGGGATTGAAGGGTCGGATTTTCGCGAAAGGCGGAGACGGCATACCGGACGATCAGAGCACGGAGGTCGGGATTGGCGATGCAGAACTTTGAGGACTTCCGTTCGTTCCCCACGAGTCCGCGGTATTCGGGATGGGCGGCGAACTCCTTGGCATGAAGGCGGAGGATATGATCGTAGGCGTGACCGGTGTTCAGTTGGAAGGCGGATACCGTGCGATTGCGGACACACCATTCTTCATATTCCGCCTTGTTTTCTGGCCAAGTTCCCCATCCGTACCAGATGCGGCGGTTCAGATAGTCGGGGGAATCCACCACGTCCAGCCGGACGGAAAGGGTCGGAAGACGCGGAATGATCTCCCATTTGGGGTTGGGAAAGAACCGCCGGTAGCCGAGGCGATCCAAGAATCCCCATACCGCATGACGAGTTGCGGCGGGGGTTGTTCCGATCAGGAGGAGTCCGTTTGAATGGGAGAGAAGGAGTGCGTCGTCGCACCGAAGCAGATGATGGGTGTCAAGACGGGTTTCGGCCCCCAGGTGGGGGAATTCGGCAGGGGTTCCGACCGCGATGCCGGTGGTACCGTCACCGGCTTGGATGTCAAACCGCTTACCCGTGAAGGTCTCCAGCATGGCGGCGAGTTCCCGGGCCGCCAGGGCCGACACCGCGCCGGCATGGGTAGAGGTTACGACTGCGAGGGCAGGGAGTTCGGCCGAAACGATCTGAACTTCCGCTGGCGGAGGTAAGGCCCGACTAGAAGAGTTTAAAAGAGAGAGAAAAACGATGGGCCAAAGAAAAAGCCGCCGCGCGGCGACCCCCTGAGAAAGGAGAGTATCCATCTACCTAGGATAGGGTTTGGAACCTGTAGAATTCAAGGAAAACATGGAATCCATGTCAAGGGTCAGACTGGACAGGAGGGGCGAAGAAGGGGTAAAGTAAATAGAAAGGAGCGCTTGATCATGTCGGAAGAATCCATGGAAGAACGTCTGAAGCGAATGATTGTGGATCGCCTTTTTTTGCAAATCGCCCCTTCGGAGATTGAAGACGACAAAAAGCTGGTGCAGGATTACGGCGTGGATTCCGTAAGTCTCTTTGAACTCGTTGTGGGTCTTGAGGAAGAATTTGGGATTCGGGTTGAAGACAAAGAGTTCAACTTACGACACTTCGAATCCGTTGCCGCGTTGGGCCAGTTTGTCCGATCCAAACTGGGTGAGTCTTCCTCCGCCTCTTCGCTTCGTCGGTCCGATGGTTGAGTCTTCCGTAACGTGGGACAGTGGTGGCCGACAGATTATCGGCTTTTTACAGGAACCCTCGCCGTCGGTCGCGGCCAAGGGGACGTGGCTGGTTTGCCATCCGATATTTGAGGAACGCAAAGCGGCGCAGCGTATTCTGGTGGAAACGGGGCGGGCGCTGACGGCGGAGGGGTGGGTTGTCCTTCACTTTGATTACCGGGGATGCGGCGACAGCGAGGGAGCTTTTGAATGTTTTTCGGTCTCCGACTGGCGGGAGGACATTCGGATTGCTTCCGCCTGGCTTGCGGCACGGTATTCCGGACTTTCCCGCGGAATTCTGGGTCTTCGGCTTGGAGGAACGCTGGCCTGGGTCGAAGCTGCGACTTCCGATTCTCCCTTTACCCGCGCGGTGTTGTGGTCGCCGATTTTGCATGGCCAGGAGTATCTGGCGGCCGAACTTCGGCGTAAACTGATGAAGGAGATGTTGACCTTCGGGGCCGGACGGGCCACGCGGGACGAGTGGATTCGACAACTGCGAGAGGGGCAATCCGTGGATTTTGACGGGTACTGCGTGACGCCCACTCTTGAAAGGGATCTGGGGACTTTGGTGGCCGAACCTCCTTTCCTTCATGCGCCGCCGGAAGGGTTGATTGTTGGGTTGACACCTCGGGGTCGTTCGGATCCTGGACTCGTTCGATGGGCCGAGGGTTGGCGGAAGAGCGGGGGGACGTGCACGCTTTGTTTTTTGGCGGAGCCCCCTTTCTGGAGCCTGATTGGTTTGGTGCCCTGCGAGCGGCTGATCCGGACGACGTGCGAATGGATTGCGAATCGGTTGAAATGAACGCGGGGGAAATTCCCATTTCGTTCCTGTCGAAAGGCGCCGTGATCCGCGGGGTGCTCCATCGTCCTGCCGGTTCAAACGGAGTGGGGGTGGTATTGCTGCACGGGTGGTCGGGAAACCGTCTGGGACCGCACCGTCTTTTTGTGCTTCAGGCTCGACGGTTGGCGGCTTTGGGCTATCATGCCCTTCGCTTTGATTTTCGGGGGCGGGGCGAAAGCGAGGGGGAGACTTTTTCCGTTTCGATTGAAACGATGGTGGAAGATGCGCAAGCGGCTCAAACGGCATTTCGGGCGGCGACAGACGTCAAAAGACTTTATTTCTTGGGGATCTGTTCGGGTTGCAAGGTCGCGATCGGCGCCGCGGTCCGTTGTTCGGGCATTGCCGGACTGGCGCTCTGGTCTGCCGAACCGATGGGCCCGCTTCGGGTGCCCTCCCAACGGGTTTGGAAGAGTTGGCATGCGCTTCGGCAGTATGCGAGGAAGCTGATGGTGGGGGAAACGTGGCAGAAAATATGGACTGGCCGTATTCAGACCCGTTTTGTAAAAAAGGCCTTGGTGGCCCACGAAAGACCGGCGGCTGAGGAAATCCGTCGGGAAACGGAATGGCTGAAGGCTTTCCGGTCTTTCCGAGGGCGTTTGCTTTTTCTTTATGGGGGGAACGATCCCGACACGCGTGTGGCGGCCCAAGGGTATGCCGCTTTTTGCATGCAGCATCAGCTTCCTTTTCACATGCATGAGATCCCCGAAGCGAATCACAGTTTTTATTCCCTTTGCTGGTCGGAAGAGATCATGGCACGGACCGAACGGTGGCTGGAGGCCGATCCGGCGGTCTCGTCTCGGGGCGCGTTGTGAAGAGAAAGAGGCGCATTGCGTTTGTGAGTTCCGTTTCGGAGGTTGGGGGAGCGGAACGGAGCATGCTCCAGACGATTGCCGCCTTGCCGCCGGAACGATACGAATGTCATGCGATTGTGCCCGCCTTCGGCTCATTGGAAGTTCGGCTGAACGCGCTGGGAGTGCCGGTGCATCATGCTTCGATCGTACGGATGCGCCGCACTTTCAACCCTTTCCGGCTCGTGGGGATGGGGATGCATCTAAGGACGATGGCGGGGGTCCTTGCCCGCTGGTGCAAAGAGAACGGGATTGATCTTCTTCATGCGAATGGGGATCAGGCTTTGCTTGTGGCCGGACCGGCTGCTCGTCAGGCAAGGATTCCCTGCATCCGACATGCGCGGGATTTGCGGTGGCCTGTTGGGGTTGGTCGTTGGCTGGGACGGCAGGCGGATCATACAATCGCGGTGTCTCAAGCCGTTGCGGATGCCGTTATCCGGAGGGGGACTCGGAATCCGGTGTCCGTTGTTTACAATGGTTTTGATATTCCGAAATGGCGGGCCGAGGCGTCGCAGCGGTCGTATCGCGCCGAAGCGGGCATTCCCCGCGAAGCCTGGGTTGTCGGGATGGTGGCCCAACCCGTTTTTTGGAAACGGCATGACCTGTTTCTCGAGGCGGCCCGGCGGATTGGGGGGGAACGTCCGGATGCGCATTTCGTTCTGGCGGCGGGGGATCGGTTTGGCGACGGGGGTCTTTTTCTCCAACGGCTACGGGATCAGATTACGCAATCGGGCATCGGGGATCGCATCCATCTGCTGGATTGGCGCGACGATATTGCGGTTGTCATGGATGCGTTCGACGTTTTGCTTCATCCCGCGGAGGGGGAGCCGTTCGGCCGGGTCTTGGTAGAGGCCATGGCACTTGGGAAACCGGTGGTTGCCGTACGTTCCGGGGGACCGATCGAGATTCTTCGGCATGGTCGAGAAGGTTTCCTGGTTTCCGCTGGAGACGTTGCGGGCATGGTTGAGAGTGTTTTACTTCTTGCGCGAAGCGAAGAGCTACGGGTGCGCATGGCAGAATCATGCCGGCGGCGAGCGGAGGAGGCGTTTGGGGTAGCGACGCATCGGGCGGGAGTAGAGGAGGTGTATGACCGTCTCCTTTCGGGGCATCGGGGCGTGGCGATGCTGGTAGGGGCTTTTCCCGTTTTGTCCGAAACCTTTATTCGGCGGGCCATGGTCGCTCTCATCGAAAGCGGCACCGATCTTCATTGTTTTGCGTTGAGTTCCGGCACTGCGCGAATGACGGACCGGGAGCGGCGGGCATTGGCGGGCCGCCTGATTTTTCGGCCTCGCATTCGCCTGGGGGGCATTGTGCGTGGGCTGTGGCGATTGGGGGAGGCGGGCAGAGCGCCGGGTGTTCGGAGGATATGGGACGAAATTCGCAAAGGGGATCCGGACAAGGGATCTCCTTTTCGTGCGCTGGTTCGATTGGCGGAGGCTGCGGATTGGTTAGCGGAAGCGCGACGGCGGCGGATCGTCCACATCCACGCCCACTTTCTTTCGGCGCCCGCGGATGTCGGTCGCCTGATGGCGGTTATGGCCAGCTTGCCATTCAGCGTTTCCGCTCATGGGCGCGATGTGTTCTGTGCCTCGCGTCGAGCGGCCATTCGTCGTGTGTTGCCGGCGGCTTGGATGGCGGTGTGCAGTCGGGCGGGGCTGGCGCATGTGCGCCGGTTATTGCCCGAATATCCGACGGATCAAATCCGACTGATTCCGCACGGACTTTTGGACGAAGAATTTTCGGATGATTGGGATCATCCGCGGCCGCCCCGAATAGCCGCTGCGGGCCGGCTGATCGAGAAAAAGGGATTTGCGTATCTCGTCGAAGCCTGTCGGATTCTCCGCCATCGCGGGCTTTCGTTTGAATGTGTGATTGCGGGCGAAGGACCGTTGCGGCCTCTCCTGACCCGCCGGATTGCAGAGGCTGGCTTGAAGGATCACGTGCATCTCGCAGGTGTCTTTGCCGAGGTCCGTCAGGTAATGGCGTTGTTTCTTCAGTCTCGGGTTGTGGCGATTCCATCCGTGCCCACGGCGGATGGGGACCAAGACGGGATTCCCAATGTCGCTCGGGAAGCCATGGCGGCGGGAGTGCCGGTGGTTGCCTTTGCGACGGGGGGGCTGCCGGAGGTGGTGGCCGACGGACGGACAGGTTTTTTGGTTTCCACCTGCCAGTCTGAGAAATTGGCGGACGCTCTGGGATTTCTGTTGGAAGATGAGGCAAAAGCCCGTGCAATGGGTCGAGCGGCGCGTGCCGAAGCGGAGCGGTATTTCGACGTGAAGAAGGAAGCGGCTCTGCTGCGGGAGGGATTTTTTGGACGAGGAAGGTCGTTGTGAACCGAAATATGTCACGAATCGTAGCGGGAGGTGCGGCCATCATCAGTGCCTTTGCCCTTGCGGGCAAGGCGTTGGGGTTCGTCCAGAAGTTGGTGATGGCGTATTTTTTCGGGACGAGCGGGATGGCCGATGCTTTTGCCTTGGCTTACAACAGTTTGATCATGGTGATTGGGCAGTTTCCCCCGCAACTTTTAGCGCCGTTTCTTCCGGTGTACATCAGCGTGCGACAAAGCCGGGGAGACGTTGCGGCCCGCCGGTTGGCGGGGGCGGTAGGGGTCCTTCTGGCGTTGGTTCTGAGCGGGACGGTTTTTGCCGGCCTTTTGATGGCGCCGCGTTTGATTGGTTGGATATCGCAATTCCAGTCCGGGGAAACGTCTCAAATGGCGGTTCGTTTGACTCGGCTTATGATGCCGGCGGTTTTTTTCATGGGGTTAATGGCTTATGGCACTCTGCTGTGTCATGCCGAGAAGCGGTTTGCACGGCCGGCTTTTGCCGAAACGATTCAAAAATTAACTCTGATCGTCGGGCTGCTTCTGCTGGGCCGGTGGTTGGGGATACAAGCACTTGGGGTCGGGGTGGTCATGGGCGCAGTCGCCGGCTTTGGGGTGATTGTCTTCGGTTTGCGGGGGCGGGTCGTTGTGCCGCGGGAAATTGGGCAGATTTTGCGAGATCCTGATCTCTTACGGTGGCTTACGCTGACGGGACCCCTGTTGGCGGGGGTTGTTGTGGCACAGATTCGGACTGTGTTAGACAATCGGTTTGCCTCCGCCATGGCGACCGGCAGCGTGGCGGGATTGCAGTATGCGCGAGGGCTTTCCGACACGCTGGTGCTTCTGGTTCCGTCAGCCGTCGGCGTTGCGATTTATCCGGTCTTTTCGGAAATGACGGATCCCGCCCAGCGGGCGGCACTGGGTGGGACCGTTTTTCGCGTGTTTCGCGCGATGATGTTTTTGCTGTTACCGGTGAGTCTGCTCCTCATTGTGCTGCGTGAGCCGATCATCCAGCTTCTGTTTCAGCGGGGTAAATTCGGGTCGGAATCCGTGGCGCTTACTGCGTGGCCTCTGGTGTTTTATGGAGCCGGTCTTCCGATTTTCGCCGTTGAAATCCTGTTGATGCGGTTGTATTACGCGTTGAAGAACACGTGGTTTCCGACTTTGGTGGGTGCCGTTTGCGTGGGGCTGCATGTATGGGTCATCATGATCTTCCGCGAGGAACTTCAGCATGGCAGCATGGCACTCGCAGCGCTTGTTTCAAAAGGGGTGAAGGTGGCCGTGCTTTGGGGTTGTCTCGGGTATTACCTTCACTCCCTGGAGGGGCGGCAAACCGTTCGGTTTGTCATCCAAAGCGCGGTAGCCTTGATGGGAATGGGCCTCGCCGTGTGGGGGGTGCGGATTCTGCTGGAGGGGCTCGGCAGCGGGTTAAGGAACGGGGGGACAGGGGTTCTCCGTTTGGTCTGGCTGGTGGGGGAGGTAATGGTCTCTGGGGGCATAGGAATTGCGGTCTATTTGGTCCTTGGTTGGGCGGTTCGCGTGAAGGAACTATCGGCCGTGGCGGAATGGATCCCTTGGCGCAGGCGTTTTCGGCAGAAGGAGGCTGCATGAATCCCCGGCGCGTGGCGTTGATTACCGAGGCCACAGCCGGCGGGGTTCGCCGCCATTTGGCAACGTTGGCGCTGGGGTTGAAGGAATGCGGCATGGAGGTGACGGTTTTCGCGGCGCTTCGACGCGACCTGGCCTTTGGGGACGATATCCGCCGGTTTCGCCAAAGCGGGATTCCTGTGACGGTCGTTCCCATGGTTCGTGCTCTTTCCCCCGTGGGCGATAGTGTCGCGCTATTGGCTTTACTTCGACGGATTCGGCCGGGGATGTTTGATGTGGTTCACACCCACAGTTCGAAAGCCGGTTTTTTGGGTCGGCTGGTGGGGCGGCTTCGCGGCGTGCCGGTGGTGGTTCATTCTCCCCATCTTTTTGCCTTTTCCTATGAACGCCATTCGCTTCGGCGTGCTCTTTATCGCCGGCTTGAACGGATTGCGGCGCCATGGACAACCCGATACCTTTGCGTCTGTGAACAAGAAAAAACGCATGGAATCGAGGCGGAACTGGGTGGGCCCGATCATTTTTGTGTGATTCCGAACGGCATTCCCGATTCATATTTTGAAATTTCCTCGGACCGCCGGGAGGAAGGACGAGTCCGACTTGGCGCACCCCCTCCGACATTTCTTGTGGGAACCGCCGGCCGTTTAACGGAACAGAAAGGGCATCGGATTCTCCTTGAAGCGGCGGCGCGCGCGACGGCTGAGGTTCCGCAGTTGCGACTCGTCATCGCCGGTGAAGGGCCCCTTCGGAACTCTCTCGAACGGGAGATTTGCCAACGGGGTCTTGCATCGGTATGTGCGCTGATCGGGCGGGTGGAACGGTGGGAGCGGTGGGTGCCGGCTCTGGACGTTTTCGTATTGCCTTCGCTGTGGGAGGGATTGCCGTATGCTTTACTGGAGGCGATGGCAGCGGGGCTTCCCGTTGTGGCAACCCGAACGGGAGGGATTGAGGATGTGCTGGAGGGCGGGAAGGCGGGATGGGTCGTGCCGCCGGGCAATGCGGGCGCGCTTGCGGATGCGTTGGTGAAGTTGGCGCGGGATGAAGCCCTTCGCAAAACCCTAGGACAATCGGCTCGGCGAAGAGCCTGGGATTGCTATCGTGCACGGACGATGGTTGCTCGACATGTCGCGTGTTATGAACGCTTGCTGTTGTTCAAGGGGATGCGGCCGTCAGTTGGAAGGCAACGGTGACAGAGCGACGGCGGGCCAAAAAGGCGGGGGGCAGTCCATCGATGCGGACGACGGATTGAACAGCTTCCATCACGGAGCGGTCCATTTCTGCGTGTCCCGAGGGGCGGAGCATGCGTCGGGCGAGGATTTCGCCAGCTGTCGAGAAGGTGAGTTCGACTTCCACTTTGAGCTGGGGGGGTGCGGAGGCGGGTTGCTGCCACGCGCGGTAGAGTGTGCGGCGGATGATTTCGAAATAAAGGTCATCCCCGGAGGGGATAACGGTTCGGTTCCCCGGCGTTGCGCCGAGGTCTAGGAGGCGGCGGATCTCTTCCGGCGTCAGTGGAGGAGCGGTTGGGGAAGGAGGAGAGGGGGGCGCCTCGAGCCGGCGCCCTTTTTGGAAGGGTTGTTTGGGGGTTTTGGGATAGGGGGGGGGTGGCGTTGGGGGTTTGGATTCATGCGGCTTAGGGGGGTCGGGTTTTTTCTCGGTTGGTTTGGGAGATTCCGGTTTTTTCTCGGGCAAGACGATATCCCGTGGGGAAGGGGGTGGCGGTGGGGTGGGAGGAGGCAGCTTGGGGGGAGCGGAAGAGGAAGAAGCTTCGGGGATGGCAACCATGAATTCGATTGGGATAAGGGGGGGTGGACGGCGCGCGGTACAGCCCCGGTAACCCGCCAGCAAAAGGAAGACGATCAGAAGAACATGGCCGAGCGAGACGATCCCAACGGTGAGCCAGAAGGAGGGACCGTGGGGTTTCATGGCATTGATTTTTCCATGCCGCGAGTGACGAGCGCAAGACGGGTGACGCGGCAGGCATGGAGTTTTTCAAGTAACTGGATAACTTTTCCGTAGCCCAGGGACTCATCGGCTCGGACCAGGACAGTCAGGTCGGGATTATGGCGCTGAAGATCGGCCAGGGTTTCGTCGAGGTCTTGCAGGGCAAGTGGCGTGCGGTCGAGAAAGAGCCGGCCGGAGGCGTTGAGGGTCAGCGTGACGGTTTGGGTTTGAGGTAATTCGCGCGCCCGGGCGCGCGGCAGATGGACGGGCAGTCCTTGTTCCACGAGCGGGAAGGTGATGATGAAGGTGATCAGCAAAAGGAAGGTGAGGTCCATCAGGGGCGTCATGTTGATATCGCTGATCTGGGCGAGGGTGCGGGTGGCGGCTTTTCGAGGCATGGGTCAAACCGATCGATCGGAGCAGACGGACTGGAGGTCGGCCACTAATTCGTCGGCGAAGTTATCCATCTCGACGCACATGCGTTTGATGTCGGCCACGAGGAGGTTATAGCCGATGGCGGAAGGAAGCGCCACGAGAAGGCCGACGACGGTGGTAAGGAGGGCGCCTGCGATCCCTGGGGCAACGGCTCCGAGAAGAGCGCCGCCGAGGTTGGTGGTCATGCGGGTAAAGGCGACGAGAACACCCCATACCGTGCCCAGGAGTCCGAGAAAGGGGGCGGCCGTAACGGAGATGGCCAGCAGGGGCATTTTCGATTCCAAGAACAGCGCCTGTTCAGATGCGGTTCGGTCCACGGCGCGGCGGATGATATCGAGTTGGGCGGTACTGACTCGTAGGGATTCGACTGGGAGAGCGAGTTCGGAACGGGAGTTGGAAAGGGCAGCGGCTTCGCGGCCGGCTGCGCGGTAGATCGCGGCCAGAGGGCAGGGAGGGAGGCTCCGATTGGAGGCGAGCAATTCGAAAGGGTGGGTTTGGCGCGCATAGCGGTCATGGAAAATGCGGCTGAAGCGCAGGACGGTTTTGAGTTCGAGCCATTTAGAGGCCATGATGGACCACGCCAGGATGGACATGACGAGGAGGATGAAAACGATCCCTTTTCCGATGGGATCGGATTCTCGGAAGGCCATGGTGAGGGTATCCAAGCTTCCGGTGGAGACGAGGGCGTGAAGCGTGGCGGGATTCATAGGGGGATTATGCCGACCGGCGAGGGTGGCGTCAATGCTTCCGGCTATCGAGGTGGGGGCCAGGGCATCGAAATGCTTTTGATCGCTTGACAGAAACCGGACGCCATGCCATTCTTTCCGCGTGATGAGAACCGCATCGATGGGTTGGCGTAAACGGCGAGAGGTGGGTGTTTGCCGCTGCAAGGGAGTGATCGGCTCTTGGAACAGGATCTGACCGCGTTGCGCCATAGCGCCGCCCACGTGTTGGCCGCTGCTTTGTGTCGGCTTTTTCCCGGGATCCAGTTGGACATCGGGCCGGCGACCGAAACGGGTTTTTACTACGACGTGGATTATTCGCGCAAACTTACGCCGGATGATTTTCCGGCGATCCAAGCGGAGATGGAGCGGATTGTCGCGGCAGATTACCCCTTTGAGCGGGTGGAGGTATCTCGCGGGGAAGCGGAACGGCTTCTGCGGGAGTCGGGTCAAACCCGTTTCAAATTGGAGCGGCTGGCCGACATTCCGGAAGGGGAGCCGATCATCTTCTATCGTTGCGGGGATTTTATTGATCTTTGCCGCGGTCCCCATCTTCGGCGTACTGGCGATGTGAAGGCATTTCAGTTGACGAGCGTGGCCGGTTCGTATTATCGGGGGGACGAACGGAACGTGATGCTTCAACGCATTTATGGTGTTGCACGGGAATCTCGCGAAGCGTTGGAATCTTGGCTCCGTCAGCTCGAAGAAGCGCAGAAGCGAGATCACCGCAAGCTGGGGCGGGAACTGGATCTCTTTAGTGTGCAGGAGGCGGTTGGTCCTGGCCTGATTCACTGGCATCCCAAAGGGGCACGGATTCGTGCGGTGATTGAAGCATTCTGGCGCGAGGCGCATTTTCGTGGGGGATATGACCTTCTGTACACCCCCCATATTGGGCAGGCGGGTCTATGGCAGACCTCTGGCCATCTGGATTTTTATCGGGAAAACATGTATGCGCCGATGACGATTGACGAGACGGCGTACTACGTCAAACCCATGAACTGTCCTTTCCACGTCCAGATTTATAAAAGCAAAAAGCGTTCATACCGGGATCTGCCGTTGCGATGGGCGGAGCTCGGCACGGTCTATCGGTATGAGGACAGCGGGGTTGTGCACGGTCTGTTACGGGTGAGAGGGTTTACGCAGGACGATGCGCACATCTTTTGTACGCCCGAACAGATTGAGGAGGAGGCCGCGCGGACCGTTCGGTTTGCCCTGAACATTTGGAGGACATTTGGGTTTGACGAGGTGACGGCCTATTTGTCCACGCGGCCTGCGAAAGCGGTGGGGGAACCGGCGCGATGGGAACAGGCAACGGCTTCGCTGGAGTCGGCCCTTTGTCGGGAAGGGTTGCCGTATCGACGGGACGAAGGAGGCGGTGCGTTTTACGGTCCGAAGATTGACCTCAAGGTTCGCGATGCGATCGGCCGGGAGTGGCAGACGACGACGGTGCAGTTCGATTTCAATCTTCCGGAGCGGTTTGATCTTGTTTTTACAGGGGCGGATGGACGGGAGCACCGGCCTTACATGGTTCATCGCGCCCTGCTGGGCAGTCTGGAGCGTTTTTTTGGCATCCTGATCGAGCATTATGCAGGCGCATTTCCGCTTTGGCTCGCGCCTGAGCAGGTTCGGGTTCTTCCGGTTTCGGAGAAGCAGAGCGGAGTTGCAGCGGATTTGGAACGTCGGCTGCGTGAGGCGGGCATTCGGACCCGGCTGGATGCTTCGGCAGAGAAGATCGGAGCCCGGATTCGCGACGCGCAACTGGAGAAGATTCCCTATATGGCGGTCGTGGGCGCTCGCGAGGCATTGCAGGGAACGGTGGCGGTGCGCTGCCGGACGCGTGGCGATTTGGGGCCGATGTCCACTGAACAATTTCTTGCGATGCTTCAGGAGGAAGCAGAGAGTCGGAGCGCGGTTCCCCGCGTGGCAAAGCGTTGAAGGAGCCCGCGATGAGCGGGTTTGAACGAAAGGAGGAAACTATTCGTCTCCAAACGATCCGCACGAACGACAAAATTCGGGTCCCTGTCGTTCGATGCATAGGCGCGGACGGGACCATGATCGGAGTTATCCCCACGGTCCAGGCTCGCCAGTTAGCCGAACGGCAAGGGCTTGACTTGGTGGAAATCTCGCCGAACGTCAATCCGCCTGTCTGCAAGATTATGGATTATGGCAAGTACCTGTTCGAGCAGAAGCGGAAGGAGAAAGAGGCGCGGAGGCATCAGTCTTCGCAGGTTCTCAAGGAAATCAAGTTTCACGTCAATGTGGCGGATCATGATTTTCAGACCAAGATCAACCACATGAAGGGGTTTTTTGAGCGGGGGAACAAAGTCAAGGTTTCCCTCTTTTTCCGCGGTCGGGAAAACGCGCACAAGGAACTGGGGTTGGAACTGATGGATCGGGTGGTGAAGTCCTGCGAAGAGGTGGCGGTGGTTGAGCAGCCCGCCAAACTGATGGGCAATCAGGTGATTATGATTATGGGCGCCAAACCGAAGCGCTGAGGAAATATACTCTAAAAAACGCTGGACAATTTGGGGTGTTTGCTTTATAGTCATCCGTTCTTTTTTCATTCAGGGGAGACCCATGTCAAAGAAAAAGACCAAAAAGTCGGCGGCCAAGCGGTTTAAGATCACCGCAGGGGGGAAAGTTCTGTTTAATCGGCCGTGCAAAAGCCATCTTATGACTGGCAAGTCGAGCAAACGCCGGCGGAAACTTGCAAAGGCGGCTGTTTTGAGCGAGTCCTTTGGCCGGAACGTCCGGTCCATGCTGGAAACCTGAACCTACCTGCGAGGAACTGATTATGGCCAGAGCCACCAACGCGCCGGCGTCGCGAAAGCGCCGGAAGCGCATTTTAAAGCGTGCTGCCGGTTTTCGGGGCAATCGGAGCAAACTGTTTCGCCAGGCCACCGAAGCGGTGGATCGTGCCCTACGGTTGGCCACCGAGCATCGGCGTGCCCGGAAAAGGGAATTTCGGGCCTTATGGATCGTCCGCCTTTCTGCTGCTTGTCGGGCGGCCGGGCTTTCTTACAACCGCCTGATTAGCGGCCTTCGGAAAGCGGGGGTTGCTTTGAATCGAAAGATGTTGTCCGAAATTGCCATCCGCGATCCGGAAGGCTTTCAGCAGATTGTCGCGCAGGTCCGGGGTTCGGCCGGCTGAGTCCGAATTTTTCCCGCATTTTTTCCTGCGCGGATATTCCTGGCGGCCAACCGGAGCGGTTGGCCGCGTGTGTTTCAACCAGGAGCGAGCATGGAACCTGCCGATCTCTCCGCTCTTCAGGAGCAAGCTCTTGAGGAACTCGACCGGGCGCGAACTTTGGCTGAATTGGAAGCGGTTCGCGTGAAGTATCTGGGTCGCAAGGGGCTTTTGCCGGCCATTATGGAAAAGCTGGGGGATCTGCCGCCCGCTGAGCGTCCTATCGTCGGCCGGTCTGCGAACGCATTCAAAGAGAATTTTGCCCAGCGGTTGAATGTGTGCCGCGAACAATTGGAACGGAACCGAGGCGGAGTAGTACCGAAGCGGGCTTGGGATCCGACCTTGCCGGGGTTATGGCGGGGGATGGGCGTCCGTCATCCCATTGCTCAGATCATGGAGGAGACCATTCAGATCTTTGATCGGCTTGGCTTCACGATTGCGGACGGACCTGACCTGGAAACCGAATGGCACAATTTTGATGCGTTGAATACACCGGCCGATCATCCGTCGCGCGACACGCAGGACACTTTTTGGTTGACGGACACTCTGCTTCTTCGAACGCAGACGTCTCCCGTTCAGATTCGCGTTATGGAGTCCCGTCCGCCTCCCGTTCGCATCATCGCACCGGGGCGATGTTATCGGCGGGACACGACGGATGCTACGCACAGCGCCAATTTTCATCAGATCGAGGGTCTTTATGTGGATCGAAACGTTTCCCTTGCGGATCTCAAAGGGGATTTGACCTATTTTGCGCGGGCGCTGATGGGGAGTGAGGTGAAGGTTCGGTTTCGCCCTCATTTCTTTCCCTTTACCGAGCCGAGCGTGGAGTACGATTTTTCATGCCATGTGTGCGGGGGAAAAGGGTGCCGCGTGTGTAAAAACAGCGGATGGATTGAAATCTCAGGGGCCGGCATGGTGGATCCGAAAGTGTTCCACAATGTGGGTTACGATCCGGAACAGTGGACGGGCTATGCGTTTGGGATGGGGGTGGAACGGTTGGCGATGATCAAATTTGGGATAGATGACATTCGGCTTCTGTACGACAACGACGCACGGTTTCTGGAGCAGTTCGCATGAAAATCCCTCTCGAGTGGCTGGGCGAGTATGTGGATCTCAGCGGGCTTTCTTCCCAAGAGATCGCGGAGCGGTTGACATTTTCGGGTCTTGAGGTCGAGGGGATCGAAACCGTTGGTTGCCAAGCGGAGGGTATTGTGGTTGGGGAGGTGCTGGAGGTACGGCCCCATCCTGCTGCCGACCGGCTTCGTGTGGCGATTGTGAATGGAGGAGGGGGTACGCCCCTGACGGTCGTATGCGGGGCTTCCAACGTGAGGCCCGGCTTGAAAGCGCCGTTGGCGCCGGTTGGCGCCCGGCTGGCGAACGGCGTCCGCATTCAAGCGGCGACTCTTCGCGGTGTGCGGAGCGAGGGAATGCTGTGTGCGGAAGACGAATTGGGAATTTCCTCTGATCACACAGGGTTGATGGAGCTTCCTGCGGAGGCGCGGCCCGGCGAACCGCTGGATCGGATCGTGGGAAGTGCGGATACGGTATTGAGCGCAGAGATCACCCCCAACCGGCCGGATTGTTTGAGTTTGATCGGGATTGCGCGGGAGTTGGGCGTTCTCTTTGAGCGACCGCTTCGGGTTCCCGATCCGGTTCTCATTTCGCGCGGGGAGCGGGCGGTGGAGCGTTTGAAGGTGGTACTCGAGGATTGGAATGGATGTCCTCGATATACGGCGCGGCTTCTGGCGGGGGTCCGGGTGGCTCCTTCCCCTGCTTGGATGCGGCGGAGGCTTGAGCGGGCGGGGGTGCGGGCCATTTGCAACGTGGTGGATGTAACGAATTACGTGATGCTGGAGTGCGGTCAGCCGTTGCACGCGTTTGATCTGCGGCGTCTAAAAGGGGGGTGCCTCCGTGTGCGCCGTGCGCAGGAAGGCGAGACGCTTCAGACTCTGGACGGAGTGATCCGTCGGTTGACGCCTGGGATATTGGTGATTGCGGATGCAGAACGACCGGTCGCACTGGCGGGTATCATGGGGGGGGAAGAGAGCGGGGTGTTGTCTGACACGGCGGAAGTTGTGCTGGAAAGCGCTTATTTTCAGCCTGCCCTTATCCGAAAGACCAGCAAAGCGCTGGGTCTTTCGAGTGAATCGTCTTATCGGTTTGAGCGTGGTGCCGATCCTGAGGGAGTGGAGTGGGCCAGCCGGCGCGCGGCGGCTCTTCTCGGTGAGTTTGCTGGTGCGGAAGCTACTCCCGATTTTTGGGATCTTTATCCGGCACCCGTTTCCCGGCGGCGGGTTTCAATGCGATGGGAGCGTGCACGCACCCTCTTGGGAACCGATCCTGGCGCCGATCGGATTGTCCGTTATTTCGAGGGACTGGGTCTTCGGATTCTTGCGCGTGACGCGCAGCGGGTGGAAACGGAAATACCCAGTTGGCGGGTGGATTTGGAGCGCGAGGCTGATCTGATTGAAGAAGCGGCGAGGCTTTATGGTTTGGACAAGATTCCGGCGGCAGAGCCATTTGCTCGGTTGGTTCCGGGCGCGGACGATCGGCCGGTTCGGGCCCGGCTGGAAGTGAACCGCCGTCTCGCGGCTCTTGGGTTAACCGAGATTATGAACTATAGTTTCACCTCGGATCGCTTACTGGATCTTATGGATCCGACCGATCGAGACCGGCGGGCCCGGCTACCCAATCCTTTGAGTGCCGAGCATGCCGTACTTCGCCCTTCGCTTCTTCCCCAGATGATAGAGACCCTTGGGCGCAACCGGTCGCGCCAGTGTGAGGAAGCGGCATTTTTCGAAACGGGACGTGTTTTTTATCGGACGGCGGATGGCGGCTGGGCGGAATCGGAGCGCGTCGCGATTGGGCTGATGGAACGCCCTGGTTTGGGGTCTATAGACGAGGAGAGCTGTTTTCGGCGATTGAAGGGTGTGCTTGAGCGTTTATGCGCGGCGCTTCGGATGCCGCCTTTGGAAAAAGGGGGGGTGCGACTTCCTCCGCTGGAATTGGAAATGGCCGATTGGCCATGGGCCGAGGCGGGACTCAGCGTTTCGGTCCGGATGGGCGGTCGGCTGGCCGGCCGGGCTGGTCTGGTACGCAGCGCGATTCGCCGCGAGTGGCGGATCACGGATCCGGTGGCCGTCGCCGAGTTGGAGATGGACGCACTTACGCCCCATCTCTTTAGGGTTCCAGTTTACCGTCCAGTATCGGTTCATCCTTCGGTGGATCGGGATGTGGCATTCATTGTGGATGAATCGGTTTGTCATTCCGATGTGATTCGTGTTATGCTTGAGCAAGCTCCTTCTGAACTGCGTCGGATTCGGCTTTTCGACATTTACCGTGATTCGGCGTTGATCCGTGCGGGGCGGAAGAGCATGGCCTATCGTTTGACATACCAATCCGAGAAAAAAACCTTGACAGACGAAGAGGCAAATACCTATCATGGTTATATCAAGGCTGGGCTCACGCGCGTCCTCCGTGCGGAGATTCGCGAGTGAGGGTTTCGGCGGCTTTGCCGCTGGAGCAGCGACCAGACGGAGTGGACGACGATGGCGATTGTGGCATGTACCCTACCGAGCTGGGTGTTCTTGTTGTGGTGTGTTTTCCTGGGATGGGAAATCGGATCACCCGGTTTGGTTGCTGTTGAGGGAAAGGTTCATCTGCGCGAGCGGATGAATCAGCCGGATTCAAGTGGAAAGGCCGATGGGGTTGATTCGGTGAAAGGCCGACAAGCAAGGTGTCATCGGTTCCCTTCGGCCGGATGCCCGCCATAATCTGATCGGGTTCTTTGACAGAGGGCTGGACAGGTGCTGGTTGTTTTTCCCTGCCTTGATCGTGTATAGGCCACGTGCTGTTACCCTTTATTGCCAGCTCGGGAGCCAAATACGGCGCGGCCCACATGCCCGCTAGACGGGACGTGGAAAGCGTCGGATCAGGTGCCCACCTTGTGGAAACAAGGTAACGAGCCAAGCGCCTTTACGACAAGGCGGGGTTTTTTATGGATTTTTTTGGCGGACAACCTCAGGAAAACGGAACGGTCGGCGGACGAGTCCCTCTGGCCGTTCGCATGCGCCCTCGCACGCTCGATGAGATCGTCGGGCAGGAGGCGGCGGTCGGTCCTGGGAGTCTGCTTCGCCGGGCGATTGAAGCCGACCGTCTGGTGAGTGTTATCCTGTTTGGTCCTCCGGGGTGTGGCAAGACGAGTCTGGCCGAAGTTGTAGCCCGCGTCACTCGTCGGCGTTTTGAGCGTACGAGCGGCGTTTTGGCCAACGTCGCCACCCTACGTGGCTTGCTGGAGACGGCCCGGCATCGCCGAGAGAGGGGCGGAGAGCCGACGATCCTGTTTATTGACGAGATCCACCATTTTAACCGTTCCCAGCAGGATGTGCTGCTCCCCTTTGTGGAAAATGGGGATGTCCTCCTGATTGGAGCGACAACCCATAATCCCTACTTTTTCATCAACAGTCCGTTGACCTCCCGATCTTTGGTGGTGGAACTGCAACCACTTTCGGAAGAGGCGATCCGGGTGGTTCTTGAGAAGGCGTTGAGCGATCCACGCGGTCTGGCCGAACTGCCGATTGAGGCGGACCCTGAAGCGCTGAACCACTGGGCCCGGCTGTGTGAAGGGGATGCCCGGCGTGCGCTCACCGCGCTTGAAATCGCTGCCTTGACGACGTCCCCGGGATCGGATGGGCGGATCCATTTGACCCTTGCCGTGGCCGAGGAGTCCATCCAGAAAAAGGCGGTAGTCTACGATCATGACGAAGATGGTCATTATGACACCATTTCCGCGTTCATCAAAAGCGTTCGGGGGTCTGACCCCGACGCGGCGATC
Source organism: uncultured bacterium (assembly GCA_938038445.1). Taxonomy (GTDB): domain Bacteria; phylum Verrucomicrobiota; class Kiritimatiellia; order CAIKKV01; family CAIKKV01; genus CALHRZ01. The sequence goes on from CALHRZ010000025.1 coordinate 76,809, forward strand.
TACTGGTTGGCCAAGATGCTTTATGCGGGCGAGGATCCGCGGTTTATCGCCCGGCGGTTGATTGTGTTGGCGTCCGAGGATATTGGCAATGCCGATCCGAGGGGTTTAACCGTGGCGGTTTCTGCCCTTCATGCCGTTGAATTTCTCGGCATGCCCGAGTCGCGCATTACGCTTGCCCAAGCGACCACCTATCTGGCGACGGCGCCCAAGAGCAATGCGGCGATTTTGGCGATTGACAAGGCGTTGGCGGATGTGAAGGAGGGGCGTGTGATGCCCGTTCCCCCGCCGCTCCGGGATGCGCACTATCGAGGGGCTGCATCCCTTGGTCATACGGGTTACCAATATGCGCATGATTTCGAGGGTCATTTCGTTCCCCAAGTGTATTTGCCGGAGGAGGTGGTCTATTACGAGCCCACGGATCAGGGGTATGAGGCGACGATTCGGCGGCGGTTAGAGGAGTGGCGGGCGTTGTTGCGACGTGTGCGCGTGGATGGAAAACGCGCCACCGGTTGTAAAGGGTCCGGACAATCGGGAGGAACGGCGCCGTGAAGCAAGCCCTTCGTCGGGAAATGCGGCGGATTTTGTTTCAGACGTCTGAAGGAGCTCGGCGCGCGGCTTCCGAGGCCGCGCAGGAGCGGCTGATGAAGCGTCCGGAATTTCGGAATGCGCAACGAGTGGCGCTTTACTGCAATCGACCCGAGGAGGCGGCGACAGACCGACTTTGCGCGGTTTGCTGGGCGGAAGGGCGGGCGGTGGCCGTACCGGCGTGGCGGGCGGAATCGCGGGAGTATGCGTTTTCTCTCTGGTCGCCGGGGATTCCGATGGCGATGGGGCCTCTGGGGATTCTCCAGCCGGCGCAGTCGGTTTGGGTATCGGGGGATGAGATGGATCTGATTGTGGTGCCCGGTTTGGCGTTTGATCGAAGGGGAGGGCGGTTGGGTCGTGGAAAGGGCTTTTATGATCGTCTGCTGGCGGGGGCGGGAGGGGCATGTAAAGCGGGTTTATGTTTTCGCTGGCAGATTTGCGACTGGATTCCGATGGCTCCCCACGACGTATGGATGGATCTGGTTGTGGCGGACGATGCGGTTTATTGCGGCTCTCGCGAGGCGCGGGAACAATGCGAAACCCTCAGGGAAAAAAGGGAGGAGTAGAAATGGAGACCATGTGGATAACAGCGGCCGTTGGAGGCGCGGGTCTTTTGGTTGGTGGCGGCCTGGGTTTTTGGTTGGAACGGGGAATTTCTCGAGCTCGGGGGCGGAGAGCGAAAGACGATGCGGAGGAGACGATTCGTCAGGCGCGGCGGGAAGCGGAAACGATTCTCAAGGAAGCCCGAATTCAAGCCCGCGAGGAAGTTCATCGGGCGAAGGAAGAGTTCGAATCCTCCACCCGTTTGCGGAAGGCGGAGTTGGTGGCGCTCGAGGAACGGCTCAAGCAGCGGGAGGAAAATCTGGAGCGGAAGCTTGGGGTTTTGGACCGCAAGGAGCATGTCCTGCAGGACCGGGAGGCGGCCGTAGCCGGCCGCGAAGCCGAGGTAGAACGTTTACGCGAGGAACTCCGTCGTGCGGTGGAAGAAGAAAAAGCGGCGCTGCAAAAGGCGGCGTCCATGACTCAGGAGGAGGCGCGACAGGTCTTGATGCAACGGTTGGAGGGAGAACTCCAGAATGAGGCGGCCGTATTGATCCGGCGTTCCCAGGAATATGCCCGGCAGACGGCCGAACGCGAAGCCCGCAAAATCGTGACCCTTGCGATTCAGCGCTATTCGGCCAGCCATGCCTGCGAGTCCATGACCTCCAGCGTGGCGCTGCCCAGCGACGAAATGAAGGGGCGGATTATTGGACGCGATGGCCGGAACATTCGGACGATTGAAAGTCTGACGGGCGTGAACCTATTGATTGACGACACCCCTGAAGCGGTGGTGATTTCGGCATTTGATCCGGTCCGCCGCGAAATTGCGCGCCAGGCGCTCGAACGTCTGATCGCGGACGGTCGCATTCATCCCGCCCGTATTGAGGAAGTGGTGGCGAAGGTGAAGGAGGAGTTGGAAGCGGCGATGCGCCAGGTGGGAGAAGAGGCGGCGTACGAATGTGGAATTCAGGACTTGCCTTCGGAAGTGCTCTGCATGCTCGGCCGTCTCCAATACCGGACGAGTTACGCCCAGAACGTTCTGCTTCACAGCCGGGAAGTTGCCCATCTCATGGGGCTGATGGCGCCCAACGTTGGGCTTGATCCCGCGTTGGCCAAGCGGATCGGACTTCTGCATGACATTGGGAAGGCGATGGACCATGAAGTGGAGGGAGGGCATGCCGTCATTGGTGCCGATTTTTTGAAGCGCCACGGCGAATCTTTGGTGGTGATCAACGCAGTGGGTTCTCATCATGAGGAGATGCAGCCGGAAAGCCTTTACGCCGTTTTGGCATCGGCAGCCGATGCCATATCGGGTTCACGTCCCGGAGCTCGGGCGGAAACGACCGAGATTTACATCAAACGGCTTGAAAAACTGGAAGCGATTGCGAATTCGTTTTCCGGTGTGGAGAAGAGCTACGCGATTCAGGCCGGCCGCGAGGTGCGCGTAATGGTCAAGCCAGAGAAGGTGGACGATCAAGGGGCACTGGTCCTTGCGCGTCAGATCAGCAAGAAGATCGAGAATGAATTACAGTTTCCTGGGCAAATTCGGGTGGTGGTGGTGCGTGAGACCCGGGCAGTGGAGTATGCCCGATGATGCGGATTTTGATGGTGGGGGATATTGTGGGTGCGCCTGGGAGAACCATCTTTGCCCGGACGGTTGCCCGGCTTCGGCGGGAGCGAAAGGTGGATCTGGTGGTCGCCAATGCGGAAAATGCGGCGGGGGGAAAAGGGTTGACTCGCGCGCTGGCGGAGGAGCTTATGGAGGCTGGGGCCGACATTTTGACGCTGGGGGATCATGCATGGGACCAACGAGAGTTTCTTCGGGAAATCGGCCTTTTGGATCGGGTCGTTCGGCCGGCCAACTATCCACCCGGTGCACCGGGGCGCGGCTGGGTGACCGTGGAATGCAAAGGGACGAAGGTAACCGTGTTGGCTCTTTTGGGGCGTGTGTTTATGGCACCGTTTGTGGAGTGTCCTTTTCGCGCGGCCGATGCAATTCTTACCCGCGAAACGGGTCTCGGGCGGGTTATTCTTGTGGATATGCATGCCGAGGCGACCTCGGAGAAGACTGCGATGGGGCGGCATCTCGATGGGCGGGTCACGGCGGTCTGTGGAACGCACACCCATGTACAAACGGCCGATGAAACGGTGCTTCCTGGGGGCACGGGCTATCTCACAGATCTCGGCATGACGGGGCCGAAGGACTCCATCATTGGGCGAACGACGGAGAGCATATTGCGTTCCTTTCTGACGGGGCTTCCCGTGCGATTTGAGGTGGCGGACGGTAACCCCCGGTTAGAGGGCGCGCTTTTGGAGGTTGAGGGGGAGACCGGACGGTGTCGGTCCATCCGCCGCATTCGCGAAGGAGATCCTGCGCATGGAACTTGAAAGCAATGGAACGCCATCGGTTTGGACGGTCGGGGAACTGACCCGTCGGGTTCGCATTCTGCTGGAACGGGCTTTTCCGGGCGTTTGGGTGGAAGGGGAGGTCTCCAACGTGCGGAAACCGGCGTCTGGGCATTTGTATTTTACCCTCAAGGACTCGGAGGCGCAGATTCAGGCGGTGGTATGGCGATCCCACCGCCGCCTCTTGCGGGTTGAACCGGAGGATGGGATGGCGATTCGGGTTTGGGGGGATGTGACGGTATATGAGCGGGGCGGGCAATATCAGATTGATGTACGGCAGGCGGAGCTTAAGGATGTACGGGGGGATCTTCTGCGTCGGTTCGAAGCCTTGAAGGCGCGTCTACGTGCGGAGGGACTTTTTGACCAATCCCGGAAACGCTCGTTGCCGATGTTACCCCGGCGGATCGGCATTGTGACTTCGCCGACGGGTGCTGTGTTGCGCGACATTTTGACTGTTTTTGAGAGACGGTTTCCCAATCTGCATCTTGTCATCTCCCCTACGCGGGTCCAGGGGGAAGGGGCGGAGGAAGAGATTGCAGCCGCTTTGGAGCGGCTCAACCGCCATGGGGTGGTGGAGGTTATTCTATTGGCGCGGGGCGGGGGAAGCCTCGAGGACTTATGGTGTTTCAACGAGGAGCGGGTGGTGCGAGCGATTGCGGCTTCCTCGGTTCCGGTGATTTCGGCCGTGGGGCATGAGGTGGATTACACAATCAGCGATTTTGTGGCAGACGTTCGGGCGCCCACGCCTTCGGCGGCGGCGGAGATGGTGGTGGGGCGGAAGGATGCGTTCGAAGAAACCCTTCGGATTTTGGCACGGCGGCTGGTACAAGGGTTACGTCTCCGGCAGATCTGGCGGGAACGGCTGGATAGCGGAGAACGCCGCATTCGCCAGGCGTTGCATGTCCACCTGCGGGCGGTACGCCAGCAGCTGGATGTGATCGCGGGGCGGCCCCTGTGGCGGTTTCCGCGCAAGATTTTGGACGAACCGCGGGCGCGGGTGTTGCGTGCGGAGACTGGGATCCGCCGTGCGTTGCAGGAACGGACGCATCGTGCGGCTCAGGAATTGGACGGCATCTCCTTTCGCTTGGGTGTTTCCGTGCGCGCGGGAGTTGCCCGAGCGAAAAACCGGTTGGATCGGGATGGAACCCATCTTCAAGCGCTTAATCCGCTGGCCGTGCTTGGGCGGGGCTACAGCGTCACGCTCCGTGCTGACGGACGCGTGGTTCGGTCGGTTCGGGACGCATGCGGCGGCGACCGGTTGCGGACCCGGGTATCGGATGGAACGATTGAATCGGAGGTTATGAAAGGCCATGAGTCGTAAAAAGAGTGGCGAGGGAAGCGAAAAGCTCACCTTCGAGCAGGCAATCGAGCGGATCGAAGCGATTGTCGCCCAGATGGAGGATGGGACCCTGGGGTTAGACGAGATGATGGCGCGGTTTGAGGAGGGGCGGGTCTTGATTCGGTTCTGTCGCGAACGGCTTCACGAGGTGGAGAAGAAAGTGGAACTGCTTCTCGAGAAAGAGGGCGAATTGACGACGGAACCCTTTCATTCGTCGTCGGCTGAGGAGGGCGAGAACGGAGACGAAAGGGCGGAATCCTGATGGACCGGCCGTTGCTGCGGGTTGAACAGTTGGGTGTACGGTTCCGCACGCCCGAGGGGGAAACGGTTCATGCTGTCCGGGACGTTTCCTTTGAGATGGGATCGGGTGAGACGCTGGCTTTGGTGGGGGAGAGCGGGTCGGGCAAGAGCGTTACGGCGCTGGCGCTGGCGCGGCTATTGCCTCCTTCGGCGGAGTGGCATTCGGGAGATGTGTGGGTCGAGGGACGGTCGGTGCGCACGATGGGAGCGCGGGAACTTTTGGGTTTGCGGGGCGGGACGATCGGTTACATTTTCCAGGAACCATCGGAATCTCTCAATCCGGTGATGACGGCCGGCGCGCAAATTCAGGAGGCGTTGTACGTCCATCGCCGTTTTCGGGGATCGGCAGCCCGAGCGGAGGGACTTCGCTTGATGCAGAAGGTCGGGCTTCCCGACCCTGAACGGTGCTGGGGTGCTTGGCCGCACGAACTCAGCGGGGGGATGCAGCAGCGGGTCATGATCGCCATTGCGTTGGCCTGTCGTCCGAAACTTTTGGTTGCCGACGAACCGACGACCGCCTTGGATGTCACGATACAGGCTCAGATTCTGGAGTTATTGGCGCATCTCCAGCGAGAACTTGGGATGGCGATCCTGCTGATCACGCATAATCTTGCGTTGGTTGCACATACGGCTCGGCGCGTTTTGGTTATGTATGCGGGGCGGGTTGTGGAGTCCGGACCTACGCGCCAAGTGTTGAATCAACCGAAACATCCCTACACCCGTCTTCTGATGCGGGCGGTTCCCCGGCTGCGCGGGGGGCTGAACGGAAGCCCGAACAACGGGGGATTTCCCGCGAACCGGACGGAATCCGCGACGGGCGGTTGCGCGTTTTACCCTCGGTGTCCGATTGCGGCTCCGATCTGTTCCGAACGTGAGCCGGAGGAGGTAGGGGAGGGAGAAAGGACGGTGCGATGCCGATTCTGGAAATAGAAAGTCTTTCGATCCATTTCCGAATCGGACCCTTGTGGAACCGCATCCTCTTGAGGGCGGTGGACGACGTGTCGTTGGGTGTTGAGGAGGGGGAATCCCTGGGTCTTGTGGGGGAAAGCGGATCGGGCAAAACGACGCTGGGCCGGGCGATAATGGGGCTTATTCCGCCGGTGGCAGGCCGCATTCGGTTTCGAGGGTGGGAAGTTCGAGCCCTATCCGATCGTGCGCTCCGCTCGTTCCGTCGGGAAGTGCAGATGGTGTTTCAAAACCCATTCGAGTCTCTGAACCCCCGGATGACCATTCTGGCAGCTCTAGAGGAAGCGTTGGCGCTGCAAGGGGTGAAAGGGCGGCGAGCGAGACGGGAACGAGTGGGCGAGTTGCTGGCGCATGTGGGACTTTTGCCTGCGCACGCGGCGCGGTATCCGCATGAATTCAGCGGGGGGCAGCGGCAGAGGATCGGGATCGCCCGGGCTTTGGCGGTGCAACCCCGCTTGTTGATTTTGGATGAACCGGTCTCCTCATTGGACGTATCGGTTCAGGGGCAGATTCTCGATCTATTGAAGAAGTTGCGTCAGGAAATGGGTCTGACCTATTTGTTCATTGCCCATGATTTAGCGGTGGTTCGGTCGGTTTGCGAACGGGTGGCGGTGCTATATTTGGGACGGCTGATGGAGGTTGGACCGGCGGCGGAGGTCTTTCGGCAACCGGCGCATCCTTATACGGAAGCGTTGCTTCGGGCGGTTCCTGATTTGGATTCTTCTGAGCCTCCCCACGCCGTTGTCAAGGGGGAAGCGCCTTCTGTTCGAGCGATTCCGAATGGGTGTCCCTTTCATCCCCGCTGTCCTCGTGCGCGGTTCCGATGCGCTCACGAGCGTCCGGGGTGGGAACGGGTGGCACCAGGCCGATGGAGTGCCTGCCATTTTGCGGGGGAGGTGTTCGACTGCGCAGGGGCATCCCCGGTGATCAGAGGATGACGGAACCCCCTTCGGCGAGGCGGGACCGGAGCCGTTCAGGCGGGAGGTTGGCGAGGGGGATTCCTTTTTCCAGTGCGAGAGCGCAAGCGACTCCGGCTGCCTCACCGGTTTGGTTCAGGTTGACCATTACGCGGACTGCGCTGAACGCGACGGGGTCTGCGTCCAACATCCTTCCGGCGAGGATCAAATTGGGCGGACCGGCCCTAGGAAGAAGGGATCGGTAAGGAATTTGGTAAAACGTGGGGTTAGAAGACAGGGGTTTGCGCCAACGGTTACGTTGGGGGCTCGCGCCCCTTTCCGGAACGACGACTTCGGTTCCATCGAGATATCGGAAGGTAATGCCGGGCCCATCTGCGTGATGGATATCCACGCGGTAGGAACCGTTCCCAATGGCATCCGGAAAACGGCGGCCGAACAAGATCTCGCGACCGGTAAGACGATGGAGTGCGGCGAAGCGCGGGGTTTCCCGAATTCCCAGGCTGGCGGCGATATCCGCCAGTCCCACGGGGCGATCGGTGGGGCCATACTGGCGAAGCAGGTCGAAAAAGGATCGGATTTTACGTCGTCCTTCCAATTCGGCATTGGTCAAGGAGTCGGCATTTGAAGCATCAACGCCAAACACATGGAAATCCGCTCGCATTTGGAGATCGGGAAGACCTGGGATGGGGGAACCCCATCCCCAGTCCGGTTCGAGTCCGAATTCCTGGCCATGGTTCCGAAGGGCGGCGATCCAATCGAACGGTGGGAGCCGGTCGAGTCCCAGAATCTTGACGCAGAGCGTGGGGGGTTGAAGGGGATGGATTTTCCGGCGGGGGACGCCGGCGCGTAGGGCGAGGTCTCCGTCGCCGGTGGCATCGACGAAATAACGGCCCAGGACGGCTTGTCGTCCATTTTTGTTTTCGATCAGAATGGCGTGGAGGCGTCCATTTTTCAGGATGGGGGCGGCAAACAGAGTGTGGAGGAAGGGTCGGATATTGCATTCGCGGACGAGGAGATCCAGTTCAATTTTCAGTTCTTCCGTATTCAAACGGAAGGCGGTTTCCGCGTGGGCTGTTTGCTGAACGGCTCCCCGGCGGGTGAGTTGCTTGAGCATCTCGGCCGTCAATCCGCCAATGATGGGACGGCGTTGTTCCGTATCGTGGAGGGAGTGCCAGATGTTGACGTTGCCGACGGTGGCCATACCGCCGAAGCAGTTTTGCTTTTCGATTAGGGCGACCCGAGCGCCCAGACGGGCTGCCCGAACCGCGGCGAAAACGCCGGTGCAACTCCCGCCGACCACAACGACATCGGCCTCGTGAACGATTGGAATGTGTCGGGCGGGTTCTCGGACCCAACGTTGGGATGGACGTGGGGGAGTCATGGAGCAGTTTCTGGGCGAAGGAGGGCGAGGGGAAAGCGTTGATGGACGATCCGGCGGTGGATGCTTTCTCCGCTGTCGTTTCCATCGCCCTCTTCATACAAAACGTGAATGGAGAGGATGCCGTTGTTTTCGCTCCAGGCGAGATCGCTATAGGCAGCAGCGCCAGGCCAGAGGAGGATGGCATAGGGCCATGTGGCGCCACCGTTGGGGCTGGCGCGGACAACGAGTTGATTCCGAGTTTCCTTTCGGAATCCGCCGGGGGATCGATTATTGGGACAGGAAAAGAGGAGAAGGCCGTTCGGGAGCGTGGTGCGAGGGGGGATGAAGGTCAGTCCGGCGTGGCAGACGGGTTCTGGAAGAGCGGGATCGGGATGGATATCGCCAAAGCGGGCGAAATCCGGGGGCGCGAGGCATACGAGCCGCGAGCCTCCGGCGGGGTTGCGGAAATTGCAGTAAATGGATCCATCAGGTAGCGGGGAAAAAACGAACTCGCGGGAGGACAACCCGTCCGTCTGGGCCGCGGGTCGCCACGTCCGGCCGCCATCCGAACTATGCAGAACGAGACTGATGGCGTTTTCGATTTGTGGGTTGCAGCCTGAGAAGCGGAAACCGGCGGCAATCGCGAGGGAGCCGTCGCAGAGAACAGCGCCATGGCCGCCGTTGCCCGTGCCGACGGAAACGGCATGGGGGGGGAAGGGGAGTGAATGGGGAGCGGGATCGCTCCATGAGGCGCCGTTGTCCGTGCTGATGGCGATGTAATCGCCGTAGCCGAGGTGTTCCATCTCGTGTGCCGCTGTTTGGAAGAGCAGGTGCTTCCAATCGTGGACGGGCCAGAATCGGAAAAACTTGATAATCCGGCCGGAACTGGGGTCTTGGATCACCGGGCCGTTATGGATGTCGGTCTCCGGTCTGCTGGCCACCGTTTGGGGGGGTTCCCATGTTGTCCCGTTGTCTATGCTTCGGCGCAGTAGGATGTCGCTGGCGTGGCCGTGGTCATGAACGCTGGTTTGCCGCCGTTGAACGAATGCGAGGAGGGTTTTATCGGTTGTATGGATCAGGCCAGGGATGCGAAAGAAATTTCCGTTGGCCGACTCGAACAAAACGGTTCGAGCGCAGGAATTGGGTGGAAGGGCAGGAAGGGGATCGGGGAGATTCATGATCCGTCAGAAGAATGGGTGTTTAATGATTGGGCAAGGAGGCAGCGCTGACAACGGGTTCGGTCTTGAAGGCAGAAATCCTGAAAAATCTGGACGAGTCCTTGCCGTGCCAGCGCGGTGGAATAGAGAAGGGGGGAGTGGTCACGTCCGAAGAGGAGCTTGGCGGTAGTGCGAAGGATGCGATGATCCGCTTCTGGCGGAAGGGTTCGGATCAGATCGCGTGCAGCGTGGGGAAGGCGATCGAGCGACGCGAGGAACGGAATGGCGATGTTGACGGCGATAGCGGCTGCACGGTCAGGGCCGATGAGTGCGAGAGGTCGTGGAGTTCGGGCACCGCCGAGACCATTTCGCCAACTCCAGTAGGGGTCTTCTGGAATGTTGGACAAAAGGCCGGTGATATTTTCGAGGAAGGAAGGATTTTCGGGGTCGGATAGGGAGAGGAAGCGTTCGGCGAGCGGGGTCGGACTGCAAAAGAGGCGAGCGGCCGCCATTAGGCGACGGAGAGGATGATTGAGAGGGCGGACGCCCGACAGGCGCCACTCTTTTCGATTCATGATGTGTCCCGACCAGGCATTGGAGAGTTTCCACCAAAGCCCCCAGACCCGCCGAAGGAACGTCCGGGTCTCTTCATCCCAACGGTCATTTATTTGGGTTGGCAGGAGACCGGCGACGCCGGCGAGGAGAGCATAGCCTCGGAGGGGGTCGGAGCCGGCGAACTGGCGGAGGGTCTGGAGGGGTACGCGACGAGCGAGCATTCGGAAGGGGATCCGGTTGTGTTTATAACCGAGCGCTACGAAAAGTTCCTCATAAAGCGTTTGATGGGGATCCCGCTGATTGGATTCGGCACGGAGGCGGGCTGTTTTGAGTTGGAGGCGGTATTCTCCGGCCGATTCGAGAAAAGAGAGGATTTCTTCACAGGTCATGCAGGCGAAATATTTGGCGCAGGGGGGCTGAGGCGCCCGGACGGGCCAGGGGTAGGCGGCGACGTCAATCAGATCGAAAGAAAAGGCTCGATTTTGCTGAAGAAACTCCCGGAGTGCGATGGAAACGGCATGGTCCGGCAGGCCGCAGGCATTGCCTGGAAAATAAGTGACGTGGGCGATGACGTGTTGGTAGCGAGGGTCGGACGCATGGCCATGGGATCGCCAGTCGGAAGGGCGGATGTGGATTTCGACGTCGCCGTGGAGGTGTCGGGCGTCCGATCCCGCTCCGACGCGGAGGGAAGCGTTTACAAAGTCGGGGCCGGCTTCGGAGTTCCATTCGCCGGGTTCTTCGATGGTGACGGATTCGCCGGTGGTCGTTCGGAGGGTGTGCGGTCGAAACGTGCTGTCGGACCAAACGCACTGGAGATGGCGTTCGGTCCATGGATATTCTTTCTGCAGGAGACGGGCTTCGCGGACTTCCGAGCGGTGTTCTTTTACGTGCAGTATTTGGTAACGTTTGGCGAGGGGGAAGGCCAGCGAGAGGAGGGGGAGACGGTTCATGGGATCAGTAGGTAAAACTGCTTTCGCCGATGTATTCACGGAGAATGGACGTGGGAGGCACTTCGTGGGGCGACATGGCCAGGAAATTATCCAAGAACCCGGAGAGGCGGCGTGCGATGGAATATTCTGGTTCGGAGGGTTTGATCTGGCGTAGGAGGGGCTCGGCGAGGGGTTTGAGAACGGCCAGTTCATAGTCGAGGGCGGAGTTGAAGGTGGCGTCTGCCCGCCGTTGAAAGGGAAAAATCCACTGTTTTTCTCCCCGGCGCACGGAGGGCCACATTCGGAGTGTTTCGAGCGGGGAATGCCCGCGGAACCGGGCATCGCGTACGATTCGGCGGAGTAGGCGGTTATCGGTGGTCGAGATGCGGTTGACGGAATCGAGGCTCAATTGGGTGAGAGCGCTGATGTAGATACGAAACTTTTCCTTTTCCGGGACATTCGGAAGCAGTCGGGGGTTAAGACCGTGGATTCCTTCGATAATCAACACGTCGCCATTGACGAGTCGGAGCGGATTTTCCGCGGACCGCCGTGTTTTGGTGGGGAAGTGGAAACGGGGGGGTACGATCGGACGGCCTGCGAGGAGCTCGCCGAGGTGATGGTCCAAGAGAGGAAGATCCAATGCTTCGATGTGCTCGAAATCGGGGGCGCCGTTGAAGCCGGTGGGGATTTGCTGGCGGTTATCCTTGAAGTAGTTATCCATTTCGAGGATGTGAGGGTGGAGCCCGCAGACGCGAAGGTGAATGGCGAGTCGTTTAGAAAAGGTGGTTTTGCCGGCGGAGGAGGGGCCGGCAACGAGCACGACGCGGGTGCCTCGGTGTGCGATGTCGTCGGCAATGGCAGCAGTCTTGCGCTCGTGGAGGGCTTCGGCGATTTTGATGAATTCGCCGGCGCCTCCGGCGAGCGTGAGGGCATTGAGACGTCCGACCGTATTGAGTCCGAGGATACGTCCCCATTGCTTATGCTCTTCGAAAATTTGGAAGAGATGGGGCATCTCTTCAAAGGGGGGGGGTTCGGCGAGGAGATGATCGGGATCGGGAAGTTGGAGGACGAAGCCGGGGGGGTAGGGGAGGAGGCGGAAGAAGCGGAGATGGCCGGCGGAGGGCAGGAGAGGTCCTTGGGGCAGAGCGGCGTAATGTCCGCAGAATGCGACGCGGACGCCGGGAGCGTGGTTGGATTCCAGCAGTTCGACGGTATCGCGCGCTCCCATTTCACGGAACAGTCGGATGGCCTGCATATAGGCCATGGGTCGGGTGACGATGGGAATATCTGCGGTTACGTCCTGCCGCATTCCGGCTTCGATCTCGGATAGGAGAGAGGTGGTGATGCCTGGTGGCGATTCCGGTGTTTTGCGGAAGGAGCAAAAAATGCCGGTGCCGACGGCATAATCGAGCGAAAAGACCGCCCGGGGGCATCGGGAGCGAACGGCTTTGGCCAACAGAACTCCCACCGAGCGCTCATACATTCGCCAGCCGTCGGGGTCTTCCAGGGTAAGGGGGCGAATTTCGGCATCGAAAGGAATGCCGGTGTCCAAGGAAACGGCCTCGTGATTGACGGACGCGCCGACAAGGCGGCCTTCGCGGGCTTCGGCCGTTTCGGCCAGGAGGGTTTTGGCTGTCGTGTAGCGTGGCACGCGGATGGAGCGGCCATCCGGCAACGTGATCCCAATCGTTTCCATGGTTTTTCTCAATATTCGATACCGGGCCGGGCCTTTACGCCACGGTCGAAGTAATGTTTGACAGCGCGCATTTCCGTGACGAGGTCCGCCATTTCCACGAGGGCAGGTCCTGCTTCTCGGCCGGTAAGAACCAGTTCGACGTCGGAGGGGCGCGCGGCTGCCAGGAGAGTGAGATCGGTCTCGGAGAAGAGGCCGGCCGAGACGGCGGTCAGGGCTTCGTCGCCGACGACCAGATCATATTTTCCGGACGAAAGCACGGCTTCAATCCGTCTCAATCCCTCACGAGCGGTTTGCTTTTCTTGCGGGGTTGGCGCCTTGGGGATAAATCGAAAAGGGCCCAAGGCCTCATAGGCGATCTGGTCGGAAAACCGTTCTTGAAGTGTGCGGACTTCGGAAGAGCGGGGGGGTTTCAGAAACTGGCCGAAGTAGATGCGGAGACCTGCGCCGGCGGCGCGGAGGCAAAGACCGAGAGCGGCGGTGGTCTTTCCTTTTCCCGTGCCGACATAGAGTTGGAGGTGGCCCTGCATTGAACGCGATTAGGCGGGGTCACGCGCCAGGAGGGCGGCCAGATCGCGGCGGATCGCCGTGGCGGTTACGGGCCATCCGGCGGTGGCCAGGTCGTGATATTTGCGGGCGAGAACGGGGCCGATGATCCGGCGGGAGTGATCCCATTTGTAGATCAACTGATCGAGCACTCGGGCGTCGGAATGTTGAGGGACGAAGGAAAGGCCCAACAGTTCCAGGCGCATGGCGGTGATCTCTTCGATCAGGGAGGGATTGTTGAGAAACCACCAGCAGCCGAAGGGCACCAGATTGGCGAATTTCCGGGCGGCGACACAGAGTTCGTGCATATTTTCCCGCGAGAGCATTGTGACCCAGAAACGACAATCGGGAAAATCGCGGGCGAGGGCTTCCACTGTGTCTACGTCGGATCGGCCGAGGGAATCCCCTGCCAAGCGGAGGGCGGGGTTGACCTGTTTTTTCACCCCGATCATCAGGGCGGCGGGTATCTGTTTTTCCCGGCAAACGGGGAGCACGCATCGGGTGTACAGGAGGGTCAGGGCGGAATCGGTGTCGGGGTAATGGAAGGTGGGGGGAAGGCTGATGGCGGCATAACGGGCATCCATCCGATCGATCCATTCGGACAGATATCGGCGAATTTCCGCGAGGGTTTTTCCGGTGAGGGCTTCTTCCACATCGTACCCCAGAGTACGGAGGGTGGACACGGGTTCTGGCCATTTCATCAGGGCGGAATCGAGACGGAGGACGGCCTCGAAGCGGGGATCGCGGTCGAAGTGTTGTTCCCAGACGACTCGTTCTGTTGGATCGAGTGGATCATTTGTCATGTAGACTTTCCGGATGTTGGCCAGGCGGAAGACGGTGTCTGTGTATTGCCGGGGGGTCTGGCTGCGAAACCAAGTGCGGAGGGTTTCGAGGCGATCGGTGTCGGGGTTCAAGCCGAGCCGGTTCAGGACTGTAAGGACGCCGCGGCAGGCTTCGGAAAGGGGGGATCGCAAGCGGAACAGTTCATGCCAGACGAGATCGGCCTGCCGAGGTTTGGGCAGCGACCAAAAGGACTCGGGCTTCAGATCGGGGCGAGCGCGGAAGAGTTCCGCGACGAGGTAGTGGTAGGTGAGTAATTCGTCGAGGCCCCAGAGGAGGAGAGGGCCAAAGGCTGGGTCGAAGGTGTGCGTATGGATATCCACGATTGGTAACGTGGAAAGTTCTCGTTCCACCACGGGGGCGATCTGATCGGGAAGGAGAGGCGTGTTTATTGTTTTTTCCATGGAGGGGTGTCGGGGAGAAGGGATTCGAATTCACGGATAAGGGTTGTCTCATACGGGCCGGCAAAATGGCCTTTCAGAAATCGGGCGAAGCCTTCGCGGCAAAACCGTTCCCAGGAGGCGTCTTCGTTGCCGGGGTTAATGGGATAAAAGAGCGCGCCGGCTTCACGGGCTGCTTTGAGGTCGCCGGGCGCATCGCCAATCATTAGAACTCGGTCGGGGGGATACTTCCCGCTCGCAGTCCGTTGGAGGTGTTCGGTTTTGGTGCCGAGTTCTTGGCCGGCGATGATGGAAACGAAAAACAAAAGGCCGGCTTCGCGCCATTCGCGCAGGAGGGCTTCGGTCGGCGTTTGGCTGACGCAGATTGCATCGGCAGACTCGGCAATGAGACGGAGCCCCTGCCGTGCGTGGGGGAAGGGTTCGAAATGGGGGCATTCGCGGGCAATTGTTTCGTTGACCGCTTGGCTCCATGCGAGCAAGAGCTTGAGTTCTTCGCTTCCAGTTTCGGCGACTTTCTTTTCCAGCGCTGGGTTTCCCAATTCGCTGCAGGAGGCGATCCATTGCCGCGTCTCCCGAAGCTCGGGAATCGAAATTCCGGAGGCGCGGACCTCGGGACGCTCGCGGAGAAAGTCCATGGTGCGCACGAGGCAGGGAAAGCGGTTTTGACCGCGCCAGCGGGAGTAGAGGTTGACGAATTCAGCGGTTTCCCGAACGTACTGTTCGATGGGTTCGAGGTGCCACATTTGGACGATCAACCCATGAAAGCAGCGTTTTTGCTTGATTTCCATGGAGTCGAAGACGCATCCATCGGAATCGATTCCGACGAAGGCGTCGTGGCGGGGTTGGAAACGGAGGAGATCTTCGCGGGTGAAAGGTAATGACATGGCAACACTTTTACCGAACGGCTGTTTCCGCGTCAAGGAGAAGCACGGGAGCGAAATAATCGGAACGGGAGGTTTGGCGTGTAGAGGGAGGGGCTTGTCTCGGGGAAGAGGCGTGTGGTAGAGTGACATCAGAAATGAGAACACTTATGAAGCGAAGCGCATGGGTAGTCGGAGTTGCGGCGGCTTTGGCAGGGGGCGGTGGGCTTTGGGCTCAGGAGCAGGTTCCCGCTGTGGTGGCACCGGGGGAGGAGAAGTCAACGGTTGTTCCGTCCGAAGCGGCATTGTCTTCGTTGCCGGAATGGAAAGGTGTTCTTCGGGTTTTATGGAACGAGGATGGAACGCCCCGGGCTCTTCGGCTGATTACGGCCGATCGTCTTTACGCGGTTGAGACCAACGCGGTCGCCGTTTCTTGGGCGAAGAAAGGCGATCGACGCGAGGTGCGTCTGTTGGGAAAGGCCGAACTTCGGGATGGTCGGACGTGGCTTGTTCCGGATTCCTTTTCGTTGCCGGAAGACGAGGTTGCACGACCCTCGGAGCCGACTGCGGCGACTTCCTTGCCGGCGGAGGCGTCTTCTTCTGCTTCCACCTCGCCGCCCCCGGCCGTTCCAGCCGCCCCCGCTGCGCCCTAAGCTCTGGGTGTTATCGTCCGAGGTGATGGGCAAGGAAATCGTAGGCTTTGCGGCCGCTGATCTGATGGCGGCCCTCGAAGATATCGGTTTGCACATTCTCCTTGGGCGCCTGGAAGACGGCGTAATGGCGTTGGAGGGTGGCGATTGATTTTCGGACGGCATGGAGAGGGAAAATGGGATCGCGCGTTCCGGCTTCGAACAGTACGGGACGCGGGGCGAGGAGAGCGGCGAGGTCGTGCATTTCACCGAATCGAGCCAAGCCGGGTACGTAATTGCATGGGCAGTGGTGCAGTGCAAGGATACTGTCGCGGAACGTGCAGAAGTAACCGCTGATCACGATGGCCTTGAGGCGTGGATCGGTGCAGGCGGTGAATAGCGTCAGCATACCGCCTCCTGAAATTCCCATCACGCCCAATCGGTCGGCTGCCACCTCCGGCCGGGTTTCGAGATGATCGAGAAGGCGGCGCATTTCGTGGACACGGAGTCCCAATATCGAGTTGCCCATGTGGGCCGAGAGATAGGCCGCGAAGGCACAGGTTGATCCGGGTTGTGGCGAGGGGGGACGGATCCAGTCGAACCGGCTGATTCGTTCCCCGAAGCAGGCGATTTCGGGTGCCGCAACCACGAACCCACGGCGGCAGAGTGCCACGGCGAAGTCTTTATGGTAGCCGTCGGGTTCCTCTCGCTCGCTGCCGTCCTCCCAGAGACCGACGATATCCTTGACCCCGTATCCGTGACCGTGGAGCGCGAGGACAGCCGGCACATGCTGCGCGCGTTGTTTGGGGATCAAGAGATAGACCGGCATCGCGGATTTAGGGGAAGTTGGCAGCAGGATTTTTTCACGCACGTAATCGCCCTTATCCACCCGTTCGAGAAGTTTGGGGGGGCGGGTGGCGGGAGGCAGATCGGAAAAACCGAGCAAGCGAATCAACTCGGGGCGGATGCGGCGTTGGTGGGCCATCGCCTCCGGGTGAGATTTCGCATTGAATCGAAGAGGGGCTTTTTCGGGCTGATAGAGGCTCCAGAGGAGTCGGGCGGGATCGAGCAGGGCTTTTTCTTGTTGGGAAGGAGAGCGGGCGCTACGGGGAGTTTTCATTTTTTTCCTGTTGTTGGGGATCGGTTTGAACACAGGTAAAGGCGGCGTCGCGGACTCGGTACAGAATGGCCCCCAGCCGGTTTAAGCCTGACTGTTGGAGCCCTTCTTCGATGGAGCGGATAGGAAATACGCCGAGGGCTTGGCAATCGGAGGGCGAAAGGCCGGGCGACAGAACAAAAATGCGCACCCCGCGACCATTCGGATCCGTCAGGTAACGGAGTCGGACGGCTTTATGATCTCCGAGGTGGTAGCCGTGGGTTTTGATCCATTCGAGGGCGTCAGCATAATTGCGCGATTGGGTTAGAAGCGAGACGAAGGCGGCTTGGCCGATGCCCTTTTGGCAGGGGGCGACAAGAAAGAGGGCTCCGCCGTTGCGGACGGCCCATTCGTTGTTTTTGATTGCCTTCTCTGCCTGGTAGAAGCTTGCCGCGAGTGGCCCTTCGACTTCCAGGATGAGTCCGTCGGCGGGCTGGGGAATCGTTCGAATCCATGTCTGTTCGACCTGGGGTACCAATTCGGTTAATGCGTCGAGGGGATCGCCGCCGGCGGCGGTTCGGATTGTTCCCTCGCATTCAAGGAGGTTGACGGCGGCCAGCCGGCGGTCTTGGGCCAGGCAGTCGAGCATACAAACGATTCCTTGGTGAACGGGATTTCCGTGGAGGCGGCCTGGGCGGCAATTCGGGTGAAGGGCGCGGGCGTGATTGCACTCGATATCTGCGAAGGAGGCGCATCCGATCGTCAGGGTTTTATGGGCACCGCTAAGGCCGGCGAAATAATGGGGCTCGACGCTGCCCACCGCAAGGATTCGCTGTGCGCGGGCGAGGGCCGGGTGGACGCGCCAGGGCGGGGTGCCAATCAAAGGAACAAGATCTGGGGCGCGGGCATTGTGCCAACAGATGCGGTCCGGCGGAACCCAGCGGGAGAAACGGGAGTGAAAATCATTTTTTTCCTTCTCGGGAAACGTATGGCTACCGCACGCGACGAGGAGGGGAGGGGGGCGTATTTTTCGTTGATCGAAGAGCAGTTCCAGCACGGCTTCCGACTGGGTGCCGCGTTGTGGATCGTTGATCACGACCAAGTCTGGAGGATCTTCCAACGCGGTGAGAGCGGCATCGAGTGCTTGGGGGACGGCGTGGGGGGAAGGAGGAGGGGGGGTGGGGGCGAGCGTTTCCATAGTTTCAGAACTGCGCCTGGACGTTTGCGATCCGAGCGGCGAGCCGTATGGCGGGTGTTGTGTCGTCGGAGCGTCGTGCATACGGATGAAACAAGACGCGTGCTGAAGGAAGAGATGCGAGGGGGCGGATCATGGGTTCTCGGCGCGTTGTCGAATCGCCGTGGTTTGAATCACAATCCGGCGGGTCCGTCAAGGTTTTTGCAAGATTTGACAGGGGGAAGCTGGATGTGATAGCGTCCGGATTTCAAGAAAAAGGGCTACACGATGAGCAAGCGGTATCGCATAGCGGTGATTCCTGGCGATGGGACCGGGCCGGAGGTGATTCGCGAAGGATTAAAGGTGCTTCAAGCGGTGTCGCGAAAAAATGGGTTTACGATCGAAACGGTTTTCTACGATCTCGGGGGCGAGCGATATTTGCGGACGGGCGAGGTGTTACCGGATTCCGTGTTGGCTGAGCTGAAAACGGTGGATGCGATTTATCTGGGAGCGATCGGGCATCCGGATGTCAAGCCTGGGATTTTGGAGAAGGGGATTCTGTTACGCATTCGTTTTGAACTGGACCAGTATATCAATCTTCGCCCGGTCAAACTCTATCCCGGTGTCGAAACGCCGTTGAAGGACAAGGGGCCGGAGCATGTGGATTTCGTGGTGATTCGGGAGAATTCGGGCGGCATCTACACTGGAATGGGCGGGCTAACGATGGCGGGAACTTCGAATGAGGTGGCCACGCAGATCATGCTCTATACGAGGCCGGTGGTGGAACGCTGTTTGCGGTATGCGTTTGACTACACGAAACGGCGGAACCGAAAAAAGATGCTGACTTTGGTGCACAAAACCAATGTGTTGACCTATTGTGGGGACCTGTGGTGGCGCGTCTTCAACGCGATCGGGGAAGAGCCGGCGTATCGGGAAATCCGCCGCGATTACAATCACGTGGATGCCTGCACGATGTGGTTTGTCAAGCAACCCGAATGGTACGATGTGGTGGTGACGGAGAATCTATTTGGCGACATCATCACCGATCTGGCGGCGATCATTCAGGGCGGGTTGGGAATTGCCGCGGGGGGGAACATCAATCCGACCGGTGTTTCGATGTTCGAGCCGATGGGCGGCAGTGCGCCGAAATATACGGGCCAGAATGTCATTAATCCATTGGCCGCCATTTCTGCCGGTGGGATGATGCTTGAGGTGCTGGGCGAAACGGCGGCGGCATCCGCGATTGAGCAGGCGATTCAGCAGGTGACCGGGACGAAAATCAAGAGCATGGCGGCTGGGAAGATGGGGTATTCCACGTCCCAGGTAGGGGATTTGGTCGCCGAACGGGTTTGAGTAGAGTTCATGGAACCGACCGGCATTTTGGCTGTCGCACCCTCCGTTTTGGCAGTGGGGGAGCGGTTTGAAATCCGCGTCAAGGTGCTGGGCACGGTTCGGCCTATTCCTTGCAAAGGGCAGTACCAAACGCAGAAGCCGCGGCTTGAAGGCCCGTTTAATCGCAACGTCGAACGAGGCATTCAATTCTTGGATCATGTGCTGCCGGAATATGCGGGGCGTTTGCGGGTAAAGGGGGACGAGGGGCTGGAGGGACCGGATGTGCTGGTGTTCGACGGACGGGATCAGGGGGTTTTTCCTGGCGATCGGCGTCCGATTCGATCTTTTGGCCCTTTTCGCTTTTGGACACCGGGTTTTCATTTTATTCGATTGGAAGCCGAGACGGGCGGGGTCGAAGGGCAGGTCAATCCCATTTTGGTGCTTCCGGCTCCGCCGGAGGAGCGTCTTTACTGGGGGGATCCCCACTGGCAGACCTTTTTCAGCGATGGGATTCGGTGTCCGGAGGAACTTTACGCTTTTGCACGCGACGAAGGTTTTTTGGATTTCGGCTCGATTACCGATCACATGGAGGCGGTGACCGATCGGCAGTGGGAGTATTTTCGAGCCGTGACTGAGGACTGGAATCAGCCGGGTCGGTTTGTCACGTTGCAAGGCCAAGAGTGGACCCATCATGATCCCAAGCGGGGAGCCCCCGGGCATCGGAACATTTATTTTCGGGGGAAGGAAGCGCCGATTTTGCGGAGCACGGATCCGGACTGTGATACGTTGGAGAAGCTGTGGCGGAAGTTGGATGCGATTGGGCTTCCGGCGTTGGCGATTCCCCATCACTGTGCCAATGTCCTCATGGGGGTGGATTGGGAACAGGGCTGGAATCCTCGCTACGAACGGGGAGTGGAGATCTATTCCATCTGGGGAAGCTCCGAATGCCCGGGTGAGGCGGGAAACTCTCGGCCGATTCGGTCGCTTCAAGGCGAGCAAACGGGACGCC
This sequence comes from uncultured bacterium, assembly GCA_938038445.1. Taxonomy (GTDB): domain Bacteria; phylum Verrucomicrobiota; class Kiritimatiellia; order CAIKKV01; family CAIKKV01; genus CALHRZ01. The sequence continues at coordinate 97,443 of CALHRZ010000025.1, forward strand.
ATGTGCGGGACGCATTGCGTCGTGGGTATCGGTTGGGCTTTTGGGGTGGCGGTGACATTCACGACGGGCGGCCGGGGGACGAGCTTCACACCGCACAGCCGGACGTACCCGGCTATGCTGTGCTCTATCCGCAGGGCTTTACCGCCGTTTGGGCTCCTGCGTTAACTCGCGAGATGCTGTTTGACGCCCTGGCGACCCGGCGATGTTATGCGGCCACCCGGCGAGGACTATTTGCCGAATGGAAGAAACTACCGGCTGGACGCTTGGGCGTACGTGCGGCGGCCACGGAAGGCGTTGCAGCGATTGAACTGATCGTTAACGGTGAAACCGCAGGAGAGTTGTTGCCGGAACGGAAAGGTCTGCAAGTTTTGGAGGCCGAATGGCCGGTTGCTTTGGGCCGGCATGATAGGGCGTATGTTCGTATTCGAACAGCGAATGGGGAGTGGATGTGGCTGTCGCCCCGCTGGGGCGGAACGAAGGAGGACGTATGAATCCGAATGAATCGGTGATCGAAAGGGCGGCCAGAGGACTTACCGCGATTCGGGAGCGGCATCCGCTGGTTCACAACATCACCAATTATGTGGTGATGAACACGACGGCCAATGCCCTCTTGGCCGTGGGGGCCTCTCCCGTGATGGCGCACGCACCCGAAGAAGTGGAGGAGATGGTTGGTTTGGCGGATGCTCTGGTCCTCAACATTGGCACTCTTTCGAGGGAGTGGGTTGAGGCCATGGTGGTGGCGGGGCGTGCCGCGCGCCGGCGCAATTGTCCTACGGTTCTGGACCCCGTGGGCGCGGGTGCCACGCGGTATCGCACGGAAACGGCGCAGCGGTTGATGGTGGAGGCGCGTCCACAGGTCATACGCGGCAATCCCTCGGAGATTCTCGCGTTGGCCGGTGGCGACGGCAGGACGCGGGGCGTGGATGCGACGGCGGGCGTGGACGCGGCCCGCGAGGCGGCGGAGGGGTTGGCGCGCGAGAGGCGTTGCGTGGTTGCGGTGACGGGCGCGGAGGATTTTGTGACGGACGGCGTGCGGGCGTGTCGAATTGCGAACGGCCATCCGATGATGGGGCGCATGACGGGCTCGGGGTGCATCGCGAGCGCGCTGACGGGAGCTTTCTTGGCGGTGGAGTCAGATGCCTGGGTTGCGGCGTCTGCTACACTGATCGCGTTTGGAATCTGCGGCGAACGCGCGGCGGCGGAGTGCCTCCGACCGGGTTCCTTTGGCGTGAGGCTTTTGGATGCTCTGGATGGGGTGACGCCGGCGGATCTACTCGCCGATGGACGCGTTCGGATCGCATGATGGATGTTCGGCTTTATCTGGTCACCGATGACGCCTTTTGCCGGCCAGCCTTGGACGCGGTCGTTCAGGAAGCGGTTGAGGGCGGAGTGACGATGGTTCAGCTTCGCCTGAAACAGGCTTCAGCGCGGGAACTGTTCCGTTGGGCTGTTCGTCTCAAGGACGTTTTGCATTCGCGGGGTGTTCCATTGCTTTTGAATGATCGGCTGGATCTTGCGCTGGCCGTCGGTGCGGAGGGTGTTCATTTGGGTTTGTCCGATTTGCCTTGGAGGGAAGCCCGGCGTCTGGCTCCTCATCCCTTTCTCATCGGGGCTTCTGTGCGGACGCCGGAGGAAGCGTTCGAAGCGGAGTCCGCCGGAGTGGACTATGTGGCCGTGAGCCCCGTTTTTGCGACGCTGACCAAGCCCGATGCCGAACCCGCGGTAGGATTGGAGGGGATCCGCCTTGTCCGGCAGGCTGTTCGGATTCCCGTTGTGGCAATCGGAGGCATTCACGAGGGGAATGCGGCGGATGTTCTCCATGCCGGCAGTGATGGGATTGCGGTCGTTTCGGCGATCCTCGGCGCCGACGACGTCGAAGGCGCTGCGCGCCGTTTAAGGCGGAAGATCGAGGCATCGCTGAACAAACGAAGGGACCATGGGCGAGAAACGTAAGGTGACGATTGTTGGGGCTGGGGATGTCGGAGCGACGTTTGCGTACGCCTTGGTCCGGGAGGGGATCGCGGAGACCGTTGTGATAGCGGACGTGAACGAGGACCGGGCGAGAGGGCAAGTTCTGGATCTGGCGCATGGTCTACCCTTTGTGCCACCGGTGGAAATTCGGACGGGGACGGCCGCCGATTATGCGGATTCCGATGCGATCGTGGTGACTGCGGGTGCTCGGCAGAGACCCGGTGAGACACGGCTTGAACTGATGCGGCGCAACGATGCGATTGTCGGAGAAATCATGGCGGACATCGTCCGGGAGGGGAGTCGCGGGGTAGTCGTCATGGTGACCAATCCGGTGGACATATTGACCTTCAGGGCTTTGGAAAAGACGGGGTGGCCCCGTTCGCGCATCATGGGTTCGGGAACGGTACTGGACAGCGCGCGATTTCGTTTTCTGTTGAGCCGGCACTGTGGGGTTGATGCCCGCAACGTGCATGCCTATATTTTAGGTGAGCATGGAGATAGCGAATTCGCGGCTTGGAGCATGGTTCACTTGGCAGGACTACCGATTGCCTCGTTTTGCGAACGCTGTGGCCGATGTTCGAACGCTCGGAGGGAACGGGAGGCGATCGAAGAAGAGGTGCGAAAATCCGCCTATCACATTATTGGTTACAAGGGTTCAACCTATTTTGCCATCGGGCTGGCATTGGTTCGTTTAGTCGGGGCCATTTTGCGCGACGAGCGTAGTGTTCTGACGGTTTCCGTTCGGCTGGAAGGCGAGTTTGGACTTCAGGGGGTTTGTTTGGGAGTTCCCTGCGTTGTGGGCCGAAGAGGAATCGAGCAAGTTATCGAACCGCCGCTGACCGAATCCGAGCGAACGGCCCTCCTGCATTCTGCGAACGTTCTTGCCAACGCTTTGCATGAGTTGGCCGATCCAACGCGGCGAGGATAGTCATGGGGAGAGCCGGAAATGAAAAGCGAAAGGGCGTACAATCGTCCTTGACTTTCTTTTCGTTCCTCCGTACGGTTTTCAATATATATTCTTAAGATTACGAGAGTGCCATGAAACGGAGTGGGCTGTTGTTTTCTCATTTGCTCGCGCTGACATCCCTGCAAGCGCAGACGTTTTTTCAGGAAGATTTCGAAACGGATTTTTCGGCGTGGACGGCGGAGGGCGCATGGGCGCAGTCCGGCCAAGCGGCCTTTCGAGGGTATTATGGCGCCCACGACAGTCCGGGCACTTATTACGAAAACAACGCGAATAACTCCTTGACCATTTCCGTTCCTTTGGATCTCTCTGGGGCAACCAATCCGGCACTCGCCTTTTGGCATCGGTATCTGCTGGAAGATTTATATGATTGGGGCTATTGCGAGAGTTCCAGCAATGGGATGGATTGGGATTACCTGGCCTCCTACACCGGCAATCGGGGAGAGTGGACCTACGAACAACTCGAATTGACAGGGCTGGCGGGTCAGACCAACGTGTGGTTTCGCTTCCGACTGCAAACGGATGATTCGGTTGTACGGGATGGTTGGTTTTTGGATGACATTGTGGTCGGCGAAAAACCGTTGGCGCCCGTGCTCGAGGGAAACGCACAGACCAATCCGCCCGGTGTAGCGTTATCCTGGACTCCTTCTCCGGATGCCGATCACTATCTGGTCCTTCGTGCCCTCAGCTCGAACTTTAACTGGCGGTCCGCTTACCGAGTGGCCTCTCTTGGCGGAGCCGCTACCAATTTCTTCGACGTGACCGCTTCTTCCAAGACGCGCTATTTCTATCGGGTTCAGGCGATCAATGGGGAAGGGCTTAGCGCCCTGAGCAATGAAAAGGAGATTCTGACGCCCGCCGCAATGGATTTTCCGTTCCTCGATGAGGGGGAAGGCGGTGCTGCCCGATGGAATCCCGATCTTCCCTGGGCTTTGACAACCGAAAAAAGCGCTTCGCCAAGCCACGCATGGAGCGATTCGCCTGGGGGGGATTACGGGAACAATCGAAACTCGGCTCTGACTCTTTCCCGTGCGCTCGATTTGCGAGGTGTTTTTCGCCCTGGCCTATCGTTTCGTCATCAATATCGGTTACTCAGCGGCGATTTTGCCATGGTGGAAGTTTCCAGTAATAACGGAACAGACTGGACCATCTTGCGGTCGTACACGGATGGTGCGGTTACGAACACTTGGGTTTGGCAACGGTTCGATCTTTCCGCTTATACCAATTCGAATCAAGTTCTTGTGCGATTCCGCCTGACGAGTAACAGTTCGGGTACAGCCGACGGTTGGTATGTGGATGATATTTCGGTGGCCGAACTTCCCGATCCCATTCCCACTCCGGCCGCAGAGGATATCCGTTCTTCGACAATTCGCCTCTCTTGGCCGGCCAGTTCCAATTCGCAATTTCGCTGTTATCGAATCTACCGCTCGGAGTCTTCAGGAACCTCGCTGGATTCCCCAATGATCGGGGAGGTTTTTAGCCAGGGTTCTCCATTCTTCGAAGACACGAATCTCAAAATGGATACCGTTTACTATTACCGCGTCTATCAGGTCACCCGATATGGTGCCATCTCGACAAATGGCGGCGAACTCGCCGTCAGGACGTTGAGCAATCCAATGCCATTCAATGAATCCTTCGAAGGCGGCCTAACCAATTGGATATTAACCGGACGATGGGGGCACTCGACCAATCTTTCATTCCAGGGGATTCGATGTTTGTCCGATTCACCGGACTCCAGTTACCTGCCAGGACAAGACTCCTACGCTCAGATTTCCGTGGACTTACGGGGGACGGTGTGGCCGGTGTTGCGGTTTTGGGATCGGGTGGAGTTGGGGGGAGGGGACTGGGCGCGGCTGGAGGTTGCGTCGGACGTGGGGGGCTGGACGTACGTGCATGGGTATTTGGAGGGTGTACGGACGAACTGGGAGGAACAGGTGGTGGATTTGTCGCCGTGGAAGGGGCAGGGGAACGTGCGGTTGCGGTTTCGGGTGTGGACGGATGGGAATGCGGGGACAGTGGGGGACGGGTGGAACTTGGACGAGTTGCGGGTGGAGGAGTTGGCGCCGGTGGTGGTTCCGTATCCGTATTATGAAGATTTTGAGGAGGGGTTTGGGTCGAACTGGTTGCATGCGGGTTGGGGGATACGGACGAACGACGTGTACGAGGGGGAGCGGGCGGCGCGGGTGGTGCCGGGGAGCCGGCCTGGGCCGGATGTGCAGTATTGGATGATGCCGGCGGGGGAGGTGGATTTGCGTGGGGCGGAGAATCCGCAGTTGGTGTTTTGGGTGAAGGCGTGGTTGCCGAATTATTGGGGATACTTCCGGGTGGACATTTCGGAGAATGGGGTGAATTGGACGGAATTGGGGGCGGCGAATGTGGATTATGGGGTTGACACGGGGTGGGTGAGGAAGCAGGTGAATTTGGGGGCGTGGGCGGGGAAGAAGGTGCGGATTCGGTTTCGGGTGGTGGCGGGGAACGGCTGTCAAGCGGATGTGAAAGTGGATCGGGT
>CALHRZ010000026.1 GCA_938038445.1 uncultured bacterium
TCCAAAAGGTTGTTCGCATGAAGGACTTTTCCGTTTCGCATCTCTCCCCCACCGGACCACGTGATGGCGCCACCCGTCAGAATGCTGTAGTTCGTGAACACACTCAAGTCTCGAAGCGGATCATCCGGCAACCAATTGACACTCATCCGCTCCAAGTTCAACAAGTCAACGGCAACCCGGGCAGTCGCTCGCCCGCATTGCCCGACTGATTCAAGCCGCGCCATATTGGTCCCGATCGAAATCACCGTCACGTCATACTGCCCGCCTCCGAACGTCGTAGGAGGAAAATTGGTCGGTTCGTCCTTGAGATCGAAGTTGAACTTGAGCCGATTGTAGGCTTGGTTGATTCCCGCTTCCGCAATGACCCTTGCCTTCAAATAGTCCCGAGTATTTACCGTCGAAAGAACCTGTTGGCTGCTCGTGGCGTAAAGCGCACTGGCAACTAGCCCAACCGTCAGGATCAGAACGAAGGTCATCACCAAAACCGATCCCTTTCGTGTGCTCCATCGTCTTGTGTACATGGGATTCCTCCTCTCTTCTCTTCAACGTCCCGTGTTGCGGGGCTCTATTTCCGCCATCATCTCGGAAATCATCCGTTGAGCCTTTCCGTCGGCACCCAAAATGTCCTTGAATATCTGAAGATCAATACGCACGCCTTTATACAAATTGGTTCCGTCCACCAACAACTCAAACTCCCCCATTTCCGGCCCGCGAGTAACCATTGCCGAAATATCGATCAGCCGGGAATCCCCAGGCCAACGCAGCAGAACATTTCGAAGCCGCGGTGTACTCCATATGTCAGAAATCAACGTCGCCCGGTACTGCACGTAACGCCCGTTCCCCCCGCGCCCAGCCAACATGTCGCCGGAACTGCTGACGAACGGCACGTTCGTCCAGGGCGGAGCATTCATGAGGTAGGGATCATCACCCGAACGAACCTGGAGGCGGATCGCCGTGGAGCCTGGTGTGTCGGTATAACCGGCAGGTTGAGCCTCCCCGATAAAACGATTCCACGCAATTTCGCCAAGCTCAGGGTTGGCCTTCGTCGTGTCAAAAATCCCCGAAGTGTATGTCCCGTTGGAGGGATAGAAGGTGTACATCCCGTAAAGGCAGGGAATGCGGGAGGAATATTCAAGATTGGTATAGACGCTCCAAGCGGTATCCGTCACATCGGCCAGACTCGCATTCCGCAGCACAAAGGAATGAATGCGGTTTGTTAAACTGTCCTGTCTGAAAGCCACAGATCCACCCTGCCCCGGGGGAAGCGCGCTGATATAAAAGGTCACAGCATACGTGTTGCTCCTCTCAATCTGATAAATAGGAGAGACGGGAGATGGCCACGCCCAGCGGAAGCCTTCTACGATCTCGCCGGTTCCAAAGGTGAGCGTTCTCACCGTCCCGGGAATAAGGTCCATGGCTCCCGAAAGCCCAAGTTCATCGCGAACCTGGGCAAGGCTGATAGCTCGAATGTTCGTTTTTTTGCTTGCGCCGCCAAAAAACGCTGGACTCATGAAAAGAATATAGGGGTACTGGCCGTCCCACTTGATAGCGCCACCGTCAATCAGCTCGTTTCCCTTCAGTAATACTCGGACGGCCGTATTGTGGTACTCGAGATCCGAACACTCGCCCAATGCCCCTCCCTGAGGAAGCATCTGTTCCTCCGCTAGCCAGGTATACCCTAAGCCGGTCAGTCGAATAAAGGACTCCGAAAAGCCTGTGCCCGGATCGGCTTGAACACGCTCCGTTCTATACAGCCCCTCGCCGGCCATCCGGAAATTCGTGTCTTCCCACCGGTCATTTTCAATCAGCATGGAAAGGCTTTGCCCTTCCGCTGCGGCGTGAAAAAGAAGCTGGTAATTTCCGCCCCATGAACCCGGAGCCATATAAGGACGCGTAATAGAGACCGAACCGGGATCCGCCCATACCGTCTGCCACTCCGCTTCGCGATTCGAACCGCTCGCAGAGGCACGGACATAATCCAACCCGATTTTGTATCCGCTGCTTGCCGTCTGTTTTCCTGTAACCCGAAAGGTCAAGGTGTGCATCCCCGGCGTCAGAAGAATCGAGCCGAACTGAACCAGTTCCCTGCTGACCGCGCTGCTGTAAGCATCAAATCGGCTTCCCTTCGGCCACAGCTTCCACTCGAATAGATTCTCAAAAACAGTTCGGGTAACCCCGTTCGAAGCCCATACCGTCCGGCTGACATCTCCTTCCCGAACCACATCCTCGATCTGCTGCTGGACCTGCACAGGACTCAACGAGTTGTCCCGGGGCTGAAAGGTCGTGCATAACAGCCGGTTCGGCGTCCCACGCCAAACGTGATAAATCAGAGTCCGATCCCAGATGATGTTGGTATTCGAATCCATGTCGATGAGCCCATCCTGATCCCGGTCGGCCGCCACCGGGAAACTGATCGCCGTATAATGGTTTTCCCCCGGAGGCCGATAGAACACAATCTTATCCAAAGAGGTCAGCCGAATCTGGCTCCTCAGCCGTTCAATCGTCGTGCGAACGTCAATGTCCAGCTCCGCCTGGACGCTACTGCGCTTTTCCCCCCGAACCATGAGAAGCCACCCGGTCAACGCCATCCCCATTCCCATCGCCACCAGAGCAGAGGCGATGACCACCTCGACCACCGTAAAACCCTTCTGACCTCTCCTCCTCATCTTTTCTCTCATTCTTGCGGTTTCAAATACTCCGTAAACAAGTAAGACATGGTCTCCAATTCCCCCCGAAATTCCCCCGTTCTCCGATCCAGGATCTCCACCGTGACCGTCACTAGAGTCAAGCCCGACTCCGGATTGTTTATTTGCGCCGTCGTTGTCCGGCGAAATCGCCCCTCCTGATCCAGCATTCCTTGCTCGTTGATCCGAACATTCTCCTCGCTCGTCAGCACCACCGGCAGTTGCGCATAAGGAACGTCCCGCAACCGTTCCAATTGCGCAAGACAGATCGTCGCCGCCACATAATGGTCCCGCGCCCGATGCAGCTTGCGCATCGTCGCACTCAACAGCGGTATGGCTGCTGCCAAAACCAGCACCGTCAGCACAATGGCCACCAGCGCTTCCGTTATCGTAAAACCTTTCCGAGCCATATGACATTTCCCCTAACCTACATTACAAATTGTTTGAATAGCAGTATCCATGCCAATCTCTTGCTCATCTCGAAAACACTACACTTCATGTGAAAAAAGGATATTGAGACGACAACCTCTTTCAAGTTTTGAAAATATGATAAATTTTCGGCCTTATATCTTGAAGAAAAATCAATTGCGAAGGATATGGCGCGATACTTGCTTCAAAAAAATCTGGTTGGAATCTCTTTTTTGTTTTTGCTATTAGATGACCATGCGTGAGACGATTCAATCTTGGATCAAAAAACTGGATCGAGCGCCTCGAGATGTGGTTGGGATTGATTTCGGTTCCAGCAACATCAAATGTGTACGGTTGCGCCGGCAAAACCAAGAAATTTCGGTTGAATCGGCAGCCTTTTTACCCCCCTTCCAGATGCCGGCAGATCCCCAGCCGGATTATGTCCCCCCACCCCTTTCGCTTCCCCGATCTCTCCTGGCCCCCTATTGCGCTGTGGTCGTCCCCTCTGAATTGGCTATTCTGAAAGTTTTGACATTCCCTGGTGAATTCACGGCAGAAACAGAAGGACAGATTGTTTCCCATATGGGATTGGATAACCCAGATCAATACCGTATCAGCTACAAGGTTCTCCAACAGGGAACCCCTCGAACCGAATGCCGTATCCTTGCCGTGGCCTACCCCGATCGGTTCGCCGCAATACCGCCCCGCCTTTTCCCATCCGGTCCCCCCGCCCCATTTTCACTGGAAATCGCTGGACTCGCCTCCCTCAGCGCCCTGATGGCAATTCCGAACGCCCTCTCTGGAACTGAGACCTCCGGAAGCCTGGAAATCGAAACTCATTCCTCGGTTTTCGCCATTTTCCACCGCGGAATCCCCATCTTGATCCGAAAGTTCAATTTCGGCATCGATACCGTCGTGTCGGCGATCCGACAGGGTCTGGATGTTTCGCCGCAAATCGCCTATAACCTTTTGACAGACGGAAGCATTGATGTTTCACAGTGGGTTATCGCCACCGTGCAGCCCTTCGTGAAACAATTGCTCGTTTCTCGCGATTTCGTCGAACGAAGGGAAAATGCTACGCTCAATCGCCTCTATCTGTGCGGCTCCGGCGCTCGTCAGCCCGCTATCCGAAAAGAAATTCAACACGCCTTTGAACTGGAAATCATGAATTGGAACCCCCTGGAGGGACTCACTGTTTCTCCTCATGCCCTCCCTGAGGAAGTCCGGGGAGAAGAATGCCGTCTGGCTGCAGCGGTGGGCGCCGCTCGCGCCGTAATCCAAGGAGAAGGATGAACCTTCACCTCAACCTCATTCTTGAATCGGAAAAGCGCAGCGGCGCTTCCATCCGGATGTGGTTCGCAGTCCGAACCGGCTTAATGCTAATCCCCATTGCGCTCCTCCTGTATCTCCTCCTCCTGATCTATCAAACACGATCCTGGCAAAGAGAAAAAATGCACATCCGGGACCTCAACGCCGCCCGTGCTGATCAGATCGCCCTCTCCGAACAGATCGGCCGACAGAAAAAAATGTATGAAGAAATGTTGACCCAACTCGAGATATGGGAACAGACACGCCTGCCACTGGGATCCTCGCTGGAATCTCTTCGCCGTTCCGTCCCCCTCGAAATTCAACTCACCTCGCTCCGCCTTGTACGAACGATTCTATATACCAATACCCTGCCGGTCGCCCGTTACGAAATGCAGATCCGAGGAAAAACAAGCGGTGAAGAAGCGGAAGGAACGGTGGAACGATTTCTCAACTCGATCCTTGGCCAGCCCGGCCTATTGGATCACGTGGCCAACGCTCGGGTGCCGCCCGGCGCCTTCCTCCAGGACCGGGAGCCAGGAGCTCACCCTCTGGATCGGATCTTCCTGCTGGAGGTCCTCTTCAAACCCCGCGGGAGAATCAATCCATGAGTCCAACCCCTCTTTTTTCACGTTCGAAAACTTCAGGGAAACTCTGGATCTTGGGCGGAGGGGGGGGGCTGATTCTCATTGTACTGTTCGGGGGGATTTTTTTCTTTTCTCGCCTCCGTAATACGGCCCTGACGGATTTGAAAAGCGTTCAGCAGGAACATGAAAGAATCCAGGCAAAAATTCAGGCGTTGCCTCAACTCCGCAAGTCTCGGGATGAGTTGTTCCTTCGACTCCGTTCCCGAACGGAATCCTATCTGCTCTTCCACCGCTATCGAAACTACCACCTGACCGCCCGAGAATACCTCCTGCCCCTCGCCATAACAGCTGGACTCCAAGCCGATATCGGCCGCGAATCCAACCCCATCCCCATGCCCGCCACAGCCCCAAAAAGCACAAAAAAGACCCCGCCCGTTCGAACCGCAAAAGGAGATAGCCGCTCCCCATCGCCAGACGACTCCTCGGTGTCCCAAACCTATGCGCTCTATCCCGTCACCATCACCGCAACGGGTTCCTATCAGGCCCTCGTCCGCTTCATTCAGGCGCTCGAAGCAGCCAACCCCCTGGTGGTCATTTCAGAACTCGCCATCACAGGCCAGCCCCGCACTCCTGAAGACCACCTCTTTTCCCTTTCTCTCCTTTGGCCAATCTGGAAAGATCTGGACTTGAAACCCAAAGTGCAGGATCTGATCATGCCCTCGCCATCCTTCGTGAAACCCCAATTGGAGCCCCCGGAGGAACCCGAGGAAGAAATCGAACCCTCCCCTACTCCTTCATGAAACCTCTCTGGATACATCAGGCTTGGAAAGCCCTCCGGACGGTCGCTTGGCCCTTGGCCGCTGCAGCTCAGTTGCCTCCTCCTCCCCCTTCCCTACCTCTCTTGCCTCCCCCGCCTCCTCCCCCGGAAACGCCTGCCTCCCTTACGCCAGAACCCCTCCCAAACCCCGCTCCTTTGCCACCCCTCACGCCTGAGGAACGGGACCCATTTTGGCCTATCGGCTATCGTCCCACTGCTCACACCCCCCTCAAAAAACTCCCCTCAAAGGATGTCACACCCGCTCAACCTCCTCCCCCCACAGAAACCCCATCCCCTCTCCAATGGAACGAGGCTAGGGAACAACTCCGAATCGGCGGCTATTTTCGAATGGGCGGCCGCACTTCCGCCTATATCAATAACACCATCGTCTCCCCAGGCGATATCGTGACCGTGCCTTTCAAAGGCCGGGAATACCGATGGCGCGTGGAATCTATCGAAGCCCAAGCCATCCGCCTCCGCCCTCTTGATTCCCGGGTCATCGAAAAAAGCCTTTCTTCAACCCCCGAGGTTCCAAAATGAAAAACACCGCATTCTTTCTTCTGCCACTCCTGGCCGCCATTTTAGCCCTCCCGGCTTGCGAACGGGACGAACCCAACCCCGATGACGCGCGCCGGTACATGGAGCAAAATCCCTATGGCCTCGATCGCGACGGCCGTCGCCCCTCCGCTCCCGCCGAAATTCCAGCCCTCACGATCAGCCCAACCGAAGTGACTGCGGAAGCCGTCGGTGACGTTTTTGTCTTTTGCGCGTCCGGCGGCCAGCCCCCCTACACATGGAACGTGGCAAATCCCGCTTCCGGAACCATCGCCCACGACAACGGCAACCCTTGCTCTTACACCGTTGCCCAACTCAAGAAAAACAGCGTCTGGGTGAAAGATTCCCGCGGACGCGTCGCCACAGCGACCATCGGCTATGAAGCCCCCTAACATGTTTTCACCCAGGAGAATCTTCATGATAAAATCCATCCCAATTCCTATCCGCCGTCTTCCCATCATTGCCGCCCTTGTAGGGGGACTCTCCGCCTTTACCGCTTCGCGTCCCCTGCGTGCCCAGGATGTGCGCGTGCTGCCGGAACACACGGATCACACGGAACAGCCCGCTCCCGCCCAAGGGAATGGCGAAACCGTTCTCATCCAGCCGGCAGCGCCCACAAGTGCAATCCCCGGCGTCGCGCTCGAACAAAGCGCCGAAAATCCCAATCTCATCAGCATCGCCCTCGATAATGTCCCCCTGGAAGACGTCGTTCGCCTTTTCGCGCGCATCTCCTCGGCCAATATCATCGCGAATTCCACCAACCTTCAAGGAACCGTCACCGTCACGATCCGCGAAAAGGAATGGAAACCCGCGCTCAGCGCTATCCTCGATATGCACGGCCTCGTGCTCCAAGAAAAAACCCCAGGCTCAGAAATCTATAGCATCATCCCCCGCCCTCCGGGAGCCCCTGAACCCCTCGTGACTGAAACGCTATTCCTCCGCTATGCAGGAGTTTCCAACGCCGTGGCGGCTATCCGACCTCTGCTGCCCGCCGGCGCGACCGTCTCCCCCTATTTCCCCGCCAATGCGCTCGTCATCCGAAGCACGGAGGCCAATCTCAGTGAAATCCGAAAGATCGTGGAAAATATTGACACCCCTCGCCAACAAGTCTTCATCGAAGCAAAATTCATCGAACTCAATGACAAGGCCATGAAAGACCTCGGGGTGAATTGGCAGATGCTCGAAGGACTCGCCGTCTCGGCCTCCGGACTTCGGGACAGCATAACGGAAACCCGCCGGCGCTCCGACCTCGATTCCCATGGCGTGCTCGGAATGCAAGATTACCGCTACACCCGCAACCGGGATCTTAACCGCGATCGGGTCGTACCCGGAACCGATGTCGGAACGGAAAGGGCCCGTCGCCAATTGATCGAAAGTCGAGTATCCGGCCGAAACCTCTCGGATATGAGTTACGACAATCAAAACGATACCGTAAACTGGGAATTGGTCCCTTCCTATGAACTGAACCGCGTTCGAACCGCTATTCTGAGTCTGAACGATGTTCGCCTCATCCTGAGCGCCCTTAAACAGACCGACGGTGTCACCATCGTCTCGAATCCCAAAATAATCGTCGCAAACGAAGAATCCGCCATCATTCATATCGGCGAAACCGAACGCCCCTTCATTTCGACCGTTACCCCCGGACGGGAAGGTTCCGATCCGCTCGTCACCTACAACCCCGGCGACCCGGTGGACCTCGGCGTCAAAGTCCTCGTTACCCCTACGATCAACACCGAAAACCATATCACTGTCCGCATCGAGCCGGAATTAACCCGCCGACTTCAGGACGCCGTCGCTCCCAATGGCCAAACCTATCCGATCATCGCAAAAAAGAGAATCCAAACAATCTTTAGCCTCGAAAACAACAAAACGGCCGCCATCGGTGGCCTAACGGAAACTAGCGAAAAGGAGGTCGAAAAGAAAATCCCCCTTCTCGGCGATATTCCCTTCATCGGCCGCTATCTCTTCTCCCATTCCAGCACCGAAAAAAGCCAGAAAGAAACTATCATTTTCGTCACGGTCGGCTTGGCCAATCCCAACGAGATCGAACCGCGCGAAGGATTGCCGGAAAATGCAAGGCTCGTCCAGCCTTACCTTATACGGGAGGAACGAACCCGGGAACAGAACGCCAATCAAGTCCTCCTTCTCGAAGAAGCCCGGCAGAAGGAAAAGGAAGCAGCGCCCGAAGGTAGAACCGAAGAGAAAAAGGGCTGGCTCAAACGGCTGTTCGGCCAATGACACCCCCGGCGAGACTTCCATGAAAATGGCAACCGGATATCGCGAGGCGGTGCGACTCTCCTTTTTCCTGCTTTTGCTTTTCGCCCTCGGCGCCGCCGCCGTCCGGGTCATCCTCTCGATCATCGAAGATTTGCCAGGTTCCAATCCTCAGCTCTCGGCCTTGCTCTCCTTCGCCATTCTCTCCGTCACGCTCGCCTTTATGTGCATCGCAGGCGCAGTGGCCGTTTGGGCGCTCCGCCATAGCGCCGCTCACGAAGGCCGCCTTCGCGTCGGCCGCTTCGTCAGCCAACTTGACGCCGTGCTGGACGGACTCCTCATTCTGGACCGCAAAGGCCGCGTGCTCGGTTGCAACAGCGCGGCCGGTCAGTGGAGCGACGGGCCCCTCCGGTTGGAATCTCCCCTCGGCAATCTCTACCCCTTCCTTACGCCGGATGAAATCGCTCACCTCCTCCATCCTCGCGGAGCCTCTGAATTGGAAAAAGTGTGCGCCCCCGCAAAAGGAGGAACGGTCACACTCCGCTTCCGATCCCAGCCCGCCGAAGACTTGCATATCCTCTTCGTCTCTGATGTGACCACGCGGCGGGCCGAAGAAGAAAGAAAAATGCAACTCGCCCGTTTCCAGCTCATCGGCCGAATCGCCCGGGGTGTCGCCTTCGACTTCAACAACATCCTCTGCGCCATTTCCAGCCACGCCACCGTTCTGCCCCGTTTCCATGACCCGCGGGAACGGGAACGAGCCGCCGCTGCCATCGTCCGAGAAGCGGAGCGCGGCGTAGCCCTCTCCCGCCATCTGCTCGATCTGACGCATACCGGGCTGATCCACGCTTCAACTCACCGGCTGGATTTCTTCGTGCAACGGGCCGCCGATCTGTTGCGCATCGGCCTCTCCTCCGCCTGGACCGTCCACTGCGAGACCGATCATTCCTTTCCGCGGATTCCCCTCTCAGGCATCCAGATCGAACAAGCGACCCTTAACCTCGGCCTCCTGGCGGCCGATGCCGTCGAAAAACCAGGCATCCTCCGACTCACCGTACGAAAACCGCCCCCCGAAATGAAACTCGATCTTCCCCCAGGGACAGCCGCCGTCCTCCTGATCGAAGCCTCCGCCGAAACGCCAGACAACACAACCGACAATTTACCCCCCTTGACTCCTCCAGAAGATGGAGAAGGCGGCATGATCCTTTCCGTCGTCCGCGCCATGATCGAAGAATGCGGCGGACATCTCGATTCCGCGCGCATAGGGGTAACCCGCAGGCTCTACCGTATCCTCTTCCGCACCGCCGCAGAAACCTCCGCACCGGCCCGTGATGAAGTTCCCGAAACCGTTGACCTTTTGGAAGGAGTGAAGATTCTTCTCGCCGCCCATCCAGACCGCGCCGGAGTCATCACCGCCTTCCTTCGAGGACCTGCGCGAGCGGATCTCCGTGCGGAAGTCCATGACCCTGTGGCGCTTCTCGCCGAGGCGGAACGCCAGCCAGAACTCGATGTCATCCTTGTGGAACAGTCCCTCATCGAGGCCGAGCGTGACGCCTTTATACGCGCGCTGACGAAGTTGCGGCCGCGGACCGGACTCGTATTGCTCACCGATGGAAAACTTCCTCCCCAGCCCGCCAACCGAAACGCCCTCTTCGTCCCCCTCCAGTCCTCGCCGGAGGAAATCGCCCGAGGAATTCTGGAAGCTAAAGAATTGGCTCTCCGTCCGGACTAATCCACAAATTGTCAATCAGCCGAGTCTGCTCCACCCAAACGGCTGCCGCCACGAGAGTTCCAGGCCCCAGTTCCCTCACCGGTTGCATGTCGTGCCATGCCACCCCTTCAACATAATCCAGCCGCGCCAACGAACGACGGCCAATTTCCTCGATGACAATCTCTCGAATTCGATTCGTCCGCCTCTCCCCCCGCGCATAGGACTCCTGGGCCCTCTTCAACCCTTCGAAAAGACAAAGAGCCTGCCGTCGCGCCTCCGGCCCGAGATAACTGTTCCGAGAACTCATCGCCAGCCCGTCCGCTTCCCGCACAATCGGACAGATCAACAACCGAATCTCCAGATTGAGATCCTCTATCATCTTCTCGATCAACCGCGCCTGCTGCGCATCCTTGCGCCCAAATGCCGCAAGATCGGGCCGGATCAGATTAAAAAGTTTCAGCACCACGGTGGCCACCCCCCGAAAATGGCCGGGCCGCCTCGAACCGCACAATCCCAGGGTAATACGCTCCTCCACCACGTAAACCGTATGGTCCGGCCGATACATCTGGAAAGACGCAGGCGCAAACACACAGGCAACCCCCGCCGCCTCAAGCCGTTCACAGTCCTTCTCGAAAGGCCGCGGATACCGTTCAAAATCCTCCCCAGGTCCAAATTGGATGGGGTTGACGAAAATGCTGGCCACGGGAACCGTACCCGCTTCCCGAATCGCCCGAATCAGAGAAAGATGTCCCTCGTGAAGCGCCCCCATCGTCGGCGCAAATCCAATGGGACGTCCACTTTGATGACGCAATCGCTCGATGACATCCCGAATCCGAGCTGGATCACGGACAATTTCCATTCCTCACCCTCAAGAAGTCTTAAGACGCCGCGAAACCTCTTCTATCAAAACATCCGCCTGAATCGGCTTGGGCAGATACCCGTTCCGTGGGTCTTCTTCAATCGCGCCCCGCAGAAATGCCGGTAACGTAAAGCCCGTGCAAAACAAAATGTGCGGCATCGGCCAGCCCCGTTTCCCATATTGCGCACGCAACTCCCGAAACGCCCGTTCCCCGTCCATCACCGGCATCTGACAGTCTAAAATGATCACCCGCGGCCGCTTGAGAAGCGCGAGCGAAAGAGCTTCCCGTCCATTCGCCGCCTGTTCGATTTGAAGATCGGGAAATTCCGACCGGAGAATTAGGGCGAAAAGCTTTCGCATGGGCTCTTCGTCATCCGCAATCAGAACGGTCCGCGAATTTTCCGCCGACGCCTCCCCCCCTTTCAGGGCATCCAGTTCCGCGCGAACCGCCGGCGCCAACATCTCAATCGTGATCGGTTTGCGCAAAAACGGCGCTTCTCCCGATCGCAAAGCCTTCTCCTCCCCCTGCGGCATTCCCGAAATTAACAACACCGGAAGCCTCGGCACAAAAGCCCGCATCCGACGCATCGCTTCGATTCCGTCCATCCCCCCCGGCACAAGAACGTCGAGAATGGCAAGATCTGGCTTAATACTCCCATGCTCTATCTTAAAAACCGCTTCCTCGCCGTTGTAACAGGGTTCGACAGAATAGCCAAGAGACCGAAGCATCTGGCTCAGTAATTCCACCTGCAAAGCGTCATCGTCCATCACCAGGATCGTTTCGTGGCCGCGGGGATATTGCCCTTCCGCCGTTTCCTCCCGATGGATGGGCAAATAAACATAAAACGTCGTTCCCTTCCCAAGTTCCGTCTCAAAATCCACATAGCCGTTGTGATCTTTCACGATCCCCAATACGATGGAAAGCCCCAGACCGGAACCTCGCCGCTTCGTATTCTTCTTCGTGGTGAAAAAGGGATCAAACATCCGTTCCTTGACGTCATCCGGAATCCCAGGTCCCGTGTCCATTACCGAGAGTCGAACGTATTCCCCCGTTTTGATGTCGCTGTTGGCGCCCGTTTTCGCCTCGAGATAGACGTTCTCCGTCGCAACCCGAAGCACCCCCTTCTCCCCCATGGCATCAATCGCATTCCGACATAAATTGTGAATGACCCGGCTGATCTGATCCCGACTCCCTTTGACCGGCATCAGGTCTTGGGCCAGACGCTCCTCCACCCGAATGCCATCCGGCATATCCGTCCGGAGAAGCAGAAGCGTCTGCTGGATCGCTTCGTTCAGCACGAATACCTCATCTTGCCCGATCCGGCCCCGGCGGGAGAGACACAATAACTGCTCGGTCAGATGCGCCATATCCTGGGCCGTATTCTCCATAATGCCCAGATATTCCAATATGGGCGAATCCTTGGGTAACAACCGCCGCATCAGCGCAGGATACCCAAGCAAAGGAGTTAGAAGATTGTTGAAATCATGCGCAATCTGCCCCGCCACCATCCCGGCCGCTTCCAGCCGCTCGGCCCGCGCCATGCGGGATTGCGCCATGCGCAACGCCTCCTCGGCTTGCTTGTGATGAATCACATTCCGAACAAAAAAACAAAGCAGCGGCCGTCCCCCCTCCGTCGCAATCTGGGTCACCGCCGTCTCGGATGGAAACGTCGACTCGTCTTTACGCAGCCCAAACGCCTCAATCAAAACCCGCTTCCCATTCCGAACGTTCTGAACCACTTGAAATAATACCGGCCCCTCAAAACCTAACAAAAGATCCCGAATCGGCCGCCCCCGCAGTTCATGGGCCGAATAGAGAAACAGCTCCTTGGCCTTTTGATTGACATCCAGAACGGTCCCCATTTCGTCCACAACAAACACCGCATCGTACACCGTGTCGATGGACAAATGATACCGGTCCCCCTCCAAGGTCGAACGCACCGCCGCTTCAATCCGTTGCGTGTCCGTCACCGGTGAACCTGATGGAAGCGAGAGATCGCTGATCTTAATCTGAATCGTCTTGGAAAGCTGTTCTTTCCTGCCGTCCAACGTCTCGCCCTCCCGTTCGGTTGCCTGGGCTGGTGGGCACTACAGGATTTGAACCTGTGACCTCCTGCGTGTGAAGCAGGCGCTCTCCCACTAAGCTAAGTGCCCTGAAATAATCGCTCTAGAATACCTGAAAAACGCCAGAATGTAAATTACTTTCTGGCTCCCAAAACCGGTCCGGAAAATGCGGCCTCGACCCGCCGAGCCACGCGAATAACTTCCTCCACCGTCGTCACCCCATCCAAGACGGAACTCCAGCCATCCTGCCGAAGGGTGATCAGTCCGTTTTCAATGGCCCGCTTGCGAATCTGGGCCGACGATTCCTGCCGAACAACCATGGCCCGCAACTCGTCGTCCATCACCATGATCTCAAAGAGAGCCACCCGACCCTTATAGCCCGTGAAATTGCAAACCGGACACCCTCCCGCCCGGTAAAACTTCGCCTTGTCCACACGATCGGGATAATAGCCGCGAATTTCCTCAAGAATTTCCGAGGAGGGTATCTGCTCCGTACGACACGCTACGCACAACCGGCGAACCAACCGCTGGGCCAGAACCCCCTCCAGACAGGAAGAAACCAGATACGGTTCGATCCCCATGTCCACAAGCCGCACAATCGCACTGGGCGCATCGTTGGTGTGAAGAGTGCTGAACACCAAGTGACCCGTCAGCGCCGCCTGGACGGCAATCTGCGCCGTCTCTCGATCTCGAATTTCGCCCACCAGAATAATGTCCGGATTGTGGCGAAGAATAGAACGCAAAATGGTCGAAAAAGTCAGACCGATCTCCGGATGAGTCTGGATCTGGCTGATTCCCTCCATTTGATACTCGATCGGATCCTCCGCCGTAATGATCTTTACCCCCTCCTTGTTCAGCCGTGAAAGCAATGCATAAAGGGTCGTCGTCTTTCCACTACCCGTCGGCCCCGTAATCAGAATGATCCCGTGCGGCAACGCCGCCAGGGATTCCACAATCGGCATCTGACTCGGCTTCAACCCCAAATGCTCCAGATCAATAAACATCGATTTCCGATTCAAAATCCGGAGGTCCACCGTCTCCCCAAAACGGGTCGGAAGAATCGAAACCCGAAGGTCAAACTCCTCCTCCCCCAGCCGAACCTTGATCCGACCGTCATGCGGCTTCCGCCGTTCGGCAATGTTCAACTGCGCCAAAATTTTGATGGCCGATACAATCGCTTTCTGAACCTTTTCTACCCCCTGCGGAACGGGAATGTTTTGAAGCACACCATCAACCCGATACCGAACGCGAAGCTTGTTCTCGAAAGGCTCGATATGAACGTCAGTCGCCTCCATCCGTATCGCCTCGGCAATCAATTGGTTGACAAAACGAAGAACCCCAGGATCCGTCCCATCCTCGGACAGGTCCGTCTCTTGTACCTCCGGCGCCACCGCCGTACGAATCATTCCATCCAGCGCTTCCGCACCCAACCCATAAAAATGCTTGATGCTCCGAACCAGCTCGGCTTCCGAACAAAGGATAAAACGAATCGGTACGCCCAACAGAAGCCGCAAACTATCCGCCGTTTCCCTCGTCGGAACCTGCCCCACCGCTAGGGTCATAGACGTCGCATCCGCCGCAACCGGCAGTACCCGATATTTCAAAGCCGCCCGCGCGGGCACGCGATTCACCAACGCGGAATCAGGACGATATTCCGAAAGGGACCGGAAAGAAATGCCCGTCAGAACCGCCAACCGCTGGAGAATCTCTTCTTCCGTCACAACCCTCTCTTTCAACAATAACCGGTCCAACGGCTCCCCTGTCAGGGAGGACCGGGAGAGATAATCGGATAACGCCTGCGAAGAAATGATCCCCTCTTCCGCCAACACCCGCCCCAACTCCGCCATTAGCCCGTCACTGGCATAACGGATCGGCCCCTCCGTTTCGGATTCAAGACCGTGAACCGTATGCTCTGCCATTTTTTTCTTCACCGCTCCCGAATCGCAACGGTTTTCATCCGCGGCAGACGAATCTCCACACCGTCCTCCCGCCGCCAAATGGCTTCTTCCGTATTCGCCGCTTCGATCGTGCCGTTCAAAAATTTCTGCCCCAACAACACGTATCGCTGACGGCCTTCGGATACCTGTTCCAGCAACGCCGCCACCGCCCCGTCCGGCCGCACCATTACACCGCGGTAAAGAACAGGCGTCTCCTTTATGGGCGGAGCGGGAGGAGGAGCCGGCGGCTTCGGTTGAGGAGGGGACGGCGGAGGCGGTTGCGGGGTGGGCTGCGGAGGCGGTTGCGGCGGTTTCGGCGCCGGGGCCAGATCCGGCCGGGGAGGACGGGGGGCAACCGGCCTAAAAAACGGATTCGAAAGAGCCCGTTCCCCATTCTGACGCTGCCGCTCCAGAAAAGCTAAAAGATCCACCGCATTGGTGTCTCCACCCCCAACCGGTTCGAAGGACCCGCGAATCCCCCCGCCCGACGACGAAACCGTCCGAAACATGCCGCGCGACGCCACGGCGTCATACTCCCGCCAGCCCCAGTAAGCCAGAGTGGCCACCAGTAGCCCTGCCGTAACCACAACCCCCGCGCGCGCATCCGCTCGGCTGATCCATTTCCAAAAACCACCCGTCATCCCCATCCTCTCCTAAAACCCCAACGGCCGGACGAAGGCCGCAGGCCGCACCGGCGCTTGAGCCTCTTCGATCTGCCGCAAAAAGACCAACGCACTCACCGTTGCTTCCGCACGGACCCGGTCGGGATTGTGAAGCGACTCCTTTTCCAACCGCATCCGCCGCACCGCAAACACCCGACCAGGCTGAAAAAGCTCCTGAAAAAACGCATACACGTTTTCAATGCTGCCCACAAATTGAATCCGCACCGGATACTCTTCCAGAAAAACCTCCCCCGTCGCAGGGTCTTGATGCGCGACCGGCTCCAGAGGCTCCACCGTTTCCACCCGATGCACTTTCAAACCCAATGTCGTGTCCATGATCCGTTCGGCCGCCCGTAACTGAAGCATCCGCTTCCGAGCATCTTCATTGCTCAACACCTTTTCGTCGATCGCCAGTTCATAGGTGGGACGGATTCCATATTCCGCCGCTTTGCGGGAAAGCCGTTCCCGCACCTCGAACAACGCAACCTTGAAATCAATCTTGCCCACATCCGTCGCCCGCAAAATCTCCTGTTTTTCAAAGGTCGAAAGCTCCCGCGCCGCCTTTTCCCAGTTCTCACGCCGGCGGATCGCCGCCTGCCGAAACGCATTCCGCCGACTCTCCAACGGCAACTCCTCCACCAGCGCTCCACCGGCCGCCATCGCCTGCCGCATCCGCGCGATTTCCGCCTCCAACGCCCGCCGCGTCCGTAGCCCAGGCCGCATCACAAAATACCAGGCGGCCGCAATCACCAGAACCACCCCAACCGCCAGAGCCGTCAACTGCTGTCGTTCGTTCCACTGGACTGCCGGATTCGCCATGTTCGCCTTACAAGGTCAGATCAATCACAAACCGCTTGCCGCCCGCCAGCCCCCACCGGGCCGTGTCCTCCTCGATCAATTGATCATCGCCCAGAAGATCGGCTTTCTGAATAAATCCCGCCACCTTGAGAGAATCAATCAGCTTCTGAACCGACGCGAAACTGGTATCCGTCGTGTACCCTTCCACAATCACCCGGCTGAACCGAATGTCCCCCTGCAACACAGCCGGTTCCCCCTCCTTCCGCTCGGCCGGCGCGATTCCCCGTGGCACACGCCGAGCTTCGGGTTTCACAAGATTCTCCTGCGCAAAATAACTGTTCGCATCGGCCACCAGCGTAATCCAACAGTTCGTCTCCAGACGCTCTGCAAGCGCACTCACCACATCGCGAAAAGCCGGTCCGTTTTGAAGCAGCGTCTGTACGGTCCCCGTCATCCGGTCGAGCCGAAGATGGAGTTGCTGGATCCCCTCGATCTCCCGCTGAAGCGCTTGGCGCCGACTCCAGCTCTCATGTTGGGACCTCAATTCATCCGTCTTGCGCTGCTGATCCCGATAACTGCCCAACAGGTTCACCGCCGCCGTCAACGTAATAAGAGCCGCTGCGGTCACCCAATAACGCCTCTGCCGTCTCAAAAGAACCGCTTCCCGGATTTCCAAGGGAAGCAAACTGATATACCTCTTCCCCGCCGCCCCCACTCCGGCCAGCGCTAACCCGCACGCCACTCCGTATAGCGCCGAATCCTCCCTCCGGTTGTCCCCTCCCGGCAGATCCTTCAACAGGCGGGTCTCCATCCCCAGTTTCCAAGCCAAAAAACGTTCCAACCCCTTCAGTAAGGCACCCCCCCCTGTCAAAACCAGCTCCACCGGCTGGTCAGAAGGCCCTGAAAAATAGCTTCGATAAATGCCCAGGCACGCCTTGAATTCCGAGACCCAATGTTCCGCCGCCGACATCAATGTCTCCTTGTCCGGCCCCTCCAATCCCCCCGCGATCTTGACCGGCTCGGCTTGGGTCGCCGTCATCCGTTTCGCCCGCGCCAACGCCTCCGTAAACGATTGCCCCCCTACCGCGAAACTGCGCGCAAATCGTATCCCCTCCGGCCCCACCACCGCCACATCGGTGCCCCCCATTCCGATGTCAGCCACCGCCAAACATCCTCCCGCCCGCTCCACGGCCCCCACCGCAAGCGCACCCGCCACCGGAGTCGGAACCATCTCCACAACGTCTGCCCCCGCTCCACGGGCCGTCCCCACCGCTTGCCCAACCGTTTCCGCACGCGCCAATCCAATCAGAAAACGCCTGCCCTTGTCCGCCGCAGCCGCAATCTCCATAAACCCATGTACCATGCTCTCCGTCGCAATCTCGCTCAGACGGGAAATTTCAAGCTCGACCGCCAATTCCGCCGGCCGCGGATCGTCCGGCGCAAGCGCCAACGTCTGAAACAGCACGTTCAACCCCCGCACGGAAATCACACAAGGCTCCATGCGAAACCCCTGCTGGCTCAACCAGCGAGCAATCAGTACCGATTGCTCCGCACTCCCCATCCCCGCCGGAATCCGAACCATCTCTTGGTGCGTCACCCGCACCAAGCCGTTTCTCCTCCGGACAAGACGAACCGCCTTGGCCGAATGCTGGCCAATGTCAAGCCCCAACACCGTTCGATGAAAAACCGGCTCCATCCGCTCAGGTTCCCCCACCCCCCTGCCCACTGCTCTCGATCGGCACCAGTTCCTCTCCCGTCTCCGCAAGCACTCGGGCCGTCACGAAAATGAGCAGATTCCGTTGACTCTTGTTGACCACTTCATAACGGAATAACGCCCCAATCAACGGAAGGGAACCCAGCAACGGAACGCGCCGAACATCTTTTTGATCGGTGGAATTGATCAACCCCCCCATCACCACCGTCTCCCCGCTCCGTACCGCCACCTTCGTCACAATCTGCCGCTTGATGAAGATCGGAAGTTTGACCATTCCCAGCGTGTTGGTCGTCCGATTGTTCACGGATGTTTCCACATCCGCACTCTCGTAATAGACCCAGTCGGAAAGATCGCTGATCTCAGGCGCCAGCGACAACACAATCGTCTGCCGATCCGCCCCCACGCTCGGCGTCACCTCCAGTTTGTACCCCAATTCCTCCCGGGAAGGTTGCCCCGTCGGCACCAAACGGCTCGCCCGGTTCTCCCGATTGTCCGTCACCGACGTCACCACATCCACCGTCGTAAACCGCTCAAAATAGCGCAGCTCCCGACCCTCCCATATTTTGGCCGGCTGATTATTAAGGGTCGTCACCCGCGGAACGGAAAGGGTCTGCGCTTTGCCCGACTGCTCGAGCGCCTGCAGCATCACCTCAAACATGGGCGAAGTCAGTACCCCTTGATAGGCCAGCGTCCCCGCAACGGAAGGAGTCGGCCGCTTCATATCCCCCGCCGTCATGTCCCCTACCTTCCCCGGCGTCAAACCGAGATTGCTCAACGTCGCCCGCGTGATTCCATCCTTCTTGAAATAAAGATCGCTCATCGTCCAGTTCACCCCCAGTTCCCGTAAATCGCTCAAACTGGTCGTAATGAAACGCGCCTCAATGAGCACCTGCGGCGGCGTCACATCGAATGCGTCCACCAACTCTTCAATCAAACGCAAATTCTCCCGTGTATTCTTGACCAGCAGGGTGTGGGTGTCCGGATCGAAGAGAAGGTCTGCCCCCTGCGTTTGCGGCACAAACCGCTCAATCGCCTCGAGCAACCCGAAATCCTGAAGCCTCGCGCCCCTCCCCCCTCCTCCAGCCCCAGCCGTACCCCCCCCACCAGCCCCTCCCCTCGCACCGCCCGGCGCCAATGCGGCTGTTCCACCCCCCCGTATGGCGTTCATAGCGGTGGGTTCCACATAAGCCAACGCAGATACCCCTTTTTTGAGACGGAAAAGCCGAGTTTCCAAAGGAACAGGATCTACCGCCGACGTCCGTCGCGTCACCCAGATCAAAGAGTCGCCAACATAAAAACTGACGTCCAGATTTCGCGCAGCGTACTCCAGAACCTCCCGCAACGGAACATTCGTAACCGCCAGCGAAATCGCTCGCCCACCCGCCAGTCCCTCATCCGCCACCAGGTTGATGGGCCGGTCCGGCGGACCCGATTGCCCCAACGCCATCAAAAGGGTCGGAAGATCCGCCCCTTCCAAGTTCAAACTAATCGGCAACGCAAGCATCGCTTCCGCAGCCGTCGGAACCCCGCGATGGGAAAGACGCTCCGACTCCACCAAACGGCGACGCCCGTACGTGTCCGGAACACGGGCCGATTCCCAGGCATCCAACTCCATCCGCGCGCGATGTTCCGCCTGCGAACCCTCCAACGCCGCCCGCCGCGAGGCGGTCATCTCGCCCAAAATCCGAGTCCGAAGCGCCTCAACGGCAGGAGCCGCCGGATCCCTCCTCGCCTCTTCCGCCAGTGCCAATAGCGCTTCATTGTACCGCTTTTCCAAAAGCAAACCCCGCGCTTTCTCAATCCCGGCAATCTCCGGTTCAACCGCCGAAACAGGAACCGTCGAAGTCGTTCGACAGCCGGATACAGCGATCAGCAGCATCACCCGTCCCCACGGTCTCCAAGAATAAGATCGCATCCGCATCGTCCTCTCTCCTTCCCGCACCGATAGGCCAACCGCCGCTCGGATTTCTCACTCTTCCTGCAATTCGCTCAACGGCAGTTCCCACCAGAAGGGGCTGTGAAAGATGTTCCCCGCATACGCCACATTAATCGTCAATCCCATCACCTTGTTCTGCGCCGGGTACCGCCAACGCCGGGTCGCCCAATGATGAAAACACCGCATCATCGGAAATACCGTCTGATCATAGGCCCCCGGATGATTAATATCTCCATACCGCATCTGGGCGAATTTTACCTCTTTCCATGTGGCGTTCGCCGGCACGTTCGTAATTCCATAACCGCGATAATCCCACTGCGCCGATACCGCACGCCCCGCAAATTGATATTCGTAGCTGCAAGGCAGATTCGGATCGTCCAACTCCTCCAGCTGCGGCGCCTCAAAGCCAATATCCGCCGGCCGCGCCCCGTCCGCCCCACGACTCCGATCGGCCGGACATAAATAAACCTGCCGGTTATCCAAATACCGCGGATGAAGATCGGACAGCCAATCCGGCATTTCCATCTCACCGAAATCATTTCGATACATAATGATCGCCTTGGCAAATTCGTGCAAATTGTTCTCGCATGCCGTCAGCCGCGCCCGCTCCCGCGTCCGCGCAAGCGTCGGAAGCAGCAGCCCGGCCAAAACAACCAGGATGGCAATGACAACCAAGAGTTCAATGAGGGTAAACCCCCGTTTGCAACGTTGGGAAGATAGGATAGTCACCTAGGGTCCGACTCGCAGAAGTACGTTACGGAGCAGAATAATGGAAATTCCTCCCCCCTGCCAAGTCGAAAATCTTTTTTCTCTTCTCCCTTTCCTATCGCTTCCGCTTCTCTTTTCGTTTATTCTTACAACCTCTGGCATGCGAACGGTTGCACTTTCCCTTTTTCTTACGGCTATCGCCGTTCCGTCCGGTCGGAGCCAGACTCCTTTCTGGCCCTACCCGGAATTTCCAGTTCGCCTCGCCTTCACCCTCCCACCCCCCCCACTCCCCACCCCACGCTGGATCCTCCCCGTTCATCATGCCGATCTCCCCTTCCTCCCCGCCTCATTCCAGCTGACCCCACCCAACTCCCGCACGCCGCTCCCACTCCAAATCCTCTTCCAAACACCGCATCAAACCTTCCTCGAAACCCACCTCGAACCTTCTGGTGCCGGCGACCGTTCACTTTTCCTCTACCTATCCCCCTCTAACCCCCCCCCCACCGCCACTTTTCCTCTCGTCGCCAATCTCCCTATCCTCGTTTCGCTTTACCCTTCCCGCGGCCGCTGCTTCCCAGAAAACTGGAACGAAATCCTCTTTTTCCTCCAAACGAAACCCAACCCCTTCCGCCTCTTCTCCCTTTCCCAATTCCCCGCAGAAATCACGCGCGACAAACGGCCCGCCATCCTCGCGATCGAAACCGCACTCGCTTTGCCCGACGCCGGCACTTACCGCATCCGCGCCTTCGGTCCCCAACCCCTCATCGGCGCCCTCAACGCCGTTCCCCTGGATGAAAAAACTCTGGAAGGCACAATCATCGGACCCACCCTCGTTCGACTCCGCCTATTCAACGGAATGGCTGATTCCCCTGTCACCATCGGCCTGGAATGGAAGCCCCCCAACGCCGATCGCTTCACTCCTGTTCCTCACGAAGCCTTGATCTCTTACGCCAGCGCCATCCCCACCCGCCTCGAAATCCTCACCCGTACGCTGCAACCGGCTTTTTCAGCCCAATTATTGCGGCCGTACGGTTTTCACCTCCACCCCCATCTCTTTTTTCCCGTGCGCTTCACCGACGCTAGCATCAATTGGCTCCCACATCCCTATACCCCCGATTGGCTTTTCCCCGATGGGACCCGTTCCTCCGATCCAACGACCTTCTTCGTCTTCACTTCGCCCGGACCCCATACGGTCTCCCTCACACTTCAGGATGCTCTCGGCTTCACAGCCACCGTCTCCCACGTCGTCCAATGGACCGACACCGTTCCTCACCTCTATCCCTTCTCGGCAATCCCAGCGCCACTTCCCCCCGCCGCATTCCGCGCCGATTGGCTGGAGCCCACCCTCCTGACCCGCGGGCAATGGCCGGACACCCTCTCCCTCGAACTGACGGCTCTTCTGATCACTTCCAATGCACCGCCTCTGACCAACATCTTCTTCCTCCAGCCCTCCCACTACGACCGCCCGCTCCAAATGGCGCGATGCCGTGCCGGCGAATTCCTCCAACTTGAATGGACCATCCGCCACCAGGGCACGGTCGTCACCAACGGCCGCATCCGGGCCTTTCACCCTCCCTTCCCCCCCCATCAAACCTATGTGGTGGCCGACCGTCTTTTGGACGAAGACGGCCAACAAATTGTGTACGTGGTTCCGCGCCTTCCTCCCCCTCTCCCCTTTCCTCTTCTCCCCCCCGCCCCTATCCGCCTCCTCGATGACTTTCTTGTCCACCCTTCCATCCCCGAAGCCGCGACGACACTCCCTTCCCTTATCGCGGAACGGCTCAAAGAAGAGGTCTCCTATCACCCCCTGCGCGATCATCGCACCCTTTCCTCCGCCTGGACCCCCCTGCTCAAATTCGAGGAGATTCCTTCCCTGGCCGGCTCACCCCCCGCCCGCCTCGTCCTCGCCATCGGAGGGCAAGACCTCGAAAACGACCTCCCTCCCGAACAATTCGAACGGCAAGCCGCCGCTCTCAGCGACCGACTCCTCTCGGCCGGCTTTGCCTTGATCTGGGCCACGCTCCCCCCATTCCCAGAGCGGACGGAAAAAGCCCGCGCCTATGCCATCGCCCTCCGACGCGTTGCCGAATCCCGCCGAATTCCTATCGCCGACCTGTTTACCGTTTTTTCCGGATCCGAAAGCGAAGGCTCCCCTCTCTTTTCCGACCTGTTCCCCATGTCCCTAACGGCCCGCGGGCGGAGAATCGCGGCCGACATCATCACGGAACGAATCGAATCGCTCGCAACCTCTTCCTCCCCATCTCCATGACCGCCATCAACCCCATCGCCCTCGCCCAGGAACATCCCCATCTCAGCGCCTTCCATCCTTTGTCGAAGGGTCAGCGGACGATGATTGCCTCCCTGATCCTCGTCTTCCTCCTCTCTGCAATCTTCCGCCCTTGGGCAGCCGGCCGCCTCTTTTTCTTCATCGCCACATTCTTCTATCTCCTCATCTCCTCTTACAAAATGTTCCTGCTTTACCGCTCCGTCCGAACCGATTCCCAACTCCGGTTCAGCCCCAAGGATATTTCAGCCCTCCCCGACTCGCACCTCCCCCTCTATTCCATCCTCATCCCTCTCTACCGCGAAGCCGAATCCCTTCCCCACCTCGTGGCCTCCCTCCAACGCCTCGATTACCCACCGGAAAAACTCGATATCCAGCTGTTGCTCGAGGAAGACGACCGCGAAACGCGGGATGCCGCCGCCCGCCTCTCTCTGCCGCCCCATTTTCGCCTCACCCTCATCCCACCCTCTCAACCCCGTACCAAACCGAAAGCCTGCAACATCGGTCTTGCGCTGGCTCGCGGCGAGTTTCTCGTCATCTACGACGCGGAAGATCAGCCGGAACCCGACCAGCTCAAGAAGGCCGTTCTCGGCTTCCAACAATCGCATTCCCGCGTCCTCTGCCTCCAGTCCAAGCTGAATTACTACAACCCCCGCCAGAACTGGTTGACCCGATTCTTTACCGCCGAATACTCGGCTTGGTTCGATCTCTCACTCCCGGGCCTTTCCTCCCTTCAAGCCGTCATGCCACTTGGCGGCACCTCCAACCATTTTAAAACCGCCCCGCTCCGGGAACTCTTGGGGTGGGATGCATACAACGTGGCCGAAGATTGCGATCTCGGCGTTCGTCTCTGCCGATACGGCTGGAAAACGCGCATGTTGGACACCACCACCTGGGAGGAAGCTTGCTCCAACCTCGGCTTCTGGATTCGCCAACGCACCCGCTGGTATAAGGGGTATATGCAAACTTGGCTGGTCCATACCCGCCACCCCCTCCGTCTCCTCCGCGAAATGGGTGGCCGGAACGCCTTCCATTTCTCCATGATCGTGGGAGGTATGCTCGTTTGCCTCCTTCTCAACCCTATCTTCTGGACCCTCACCGCCCTCTGGTTCGTCCGCCGTTTCTCCGCACTCGACCCTCTCTTCCCTCCCTTCGTGTTCTTCATGGGCTCCGTCTGCCTCTTCGTCGGAAACTTCGCCTTCCTCTACGCAGGGGCGCTCGGCTGCTACCGCCGCCGACTCTACGACCTCGTCAAGTTTGCCGTTTGCATGCCCCCCTACTGGATTCTCATGTCCATCGCCGCCTGGCGCGCCCTCTTCCAACTCCTCGTCAACCCCTTTCACTGGGAAAAAACACGGCATGGCCTCACCCCAAATAAAATGGCTTAGTCTCATCGCGCTACCCGTTGCCCTCTTCGCCCTCGCCCTCGCCGCCGCCGTGGCCGCCGATTCCATCCCCGCCGGCCCCGATGCGCTGACCCGCGAAGCCCTCGCCCGCCGCATGATCCTCCAAACCACCGAAGGCCGTCAGGGACTCGTCAGCTCTCTATGGTTCGCCCCCTTTCCCACGCTCCTCCGCTGGCCATTCGTCGTTCTGTTCCCCCCCGCCTGGACCGGCCTGCCCTCCCGCCTCGTCAGCTTCCTGTCCGCCTTGGCCGCACTCACCGTCCTCTGGCGAACCGCCCGCCGCTGGTTGCCGCGTCCCGCTTCCCTCCTTCTGCTCCTCGGTACCGCCGCCCACCCCGCCTTCCTCTTCAGCACGTTCGACGGCAACGACTCCTCCACCCTCGCGTTCCTCGCCCTCCTCTTCGCCGCCTCCGCGATTCGATGGGTGCTGGAGGACCGTCTGACCCATCTCGTCCTTATGGCCCTCTCCGCCGCTCTTCTTTCACTGACCCGAGCCGAAATGCTCCTCTGGACCGCAACAGGATTGGCCTTAATGGCCGCCCACGAATGGGCGGCACCGCGCCTGCCAGGACAACGGCAGGCCATCCTGATCCTCGGCCTCCTTCCTTGGCTCTACGGCTTCGGTCTGTGGGTGCTCGGCAACTGGCTCATCATGGGAGACCCATTCTATTTCCTCCGCCCCATTCTCCTTCTCCGCTCGCCCGCCGAAGCGTTGAGCGCCCTCTCCCTCGCCCCCTTCCGCCACCCTCTCTGGATCCCGCCCCTCCTTTTTTCCATCCTCCTCAGCATCGCAGCCATGCTTCGCCGGGAAGGCGCTTCCTTCCTCCCCGCGCTGCTTACCCTGGCGATTCTCCTGACCGCCGCGCTCACCGACGCATTCAACGCCCTCTGGGACCCCTCCGTTTTCGGACTTCCCTTCCTCCTCCTGGGCGCGCTTTCTTTAGCCCGGCTTTCCGCCCTCCTTCCCCAAACGTTCCAAATGCTTGCCCCCTCCCTCGCCCCAATAACCGCCCTCGCCCTCCTCCTCGCCCCACGCCCTTTGCCCGAGACTTGGTCCGATCAACCCCCCGAAACAGCCGAGGAACGCCAGGCCATCCTTCGGGAAATTCAGGCGATTCTCCCACCCGGCCCCTTCGTCCGCGTCTTCGTCTGCGGCTACGATTCCTTCGCCTTCCTCGACCGCTTCCCTGACGAACGGTTCCTCCACGCACTCGATTTCGATTTCACCCGCGCCCAGTCGGACTACCAAGGCCACCACCTCTTCCTGCTCGTCCCACGCCCCTCCGCACGCGCGGCAACCGAAAGCATCCACTGGAAATTCCCCGGCCTCTATCACGCCGGATACGCCAATACCCTCTACGCCGGCGACTGGGGCCGTTGGCGACTCTTCGAACTCGTCCGCCACCCCATGGAGGAGTTGTAACATGCCCCCCCGAACCTTGCTCCGTATCATCCCCGCCGCCCTCGCGGTCATTCTACTGGCCGCTTTCGCCGCCGAGTTCTATGCCCTCCTAACATTGCGAATCCACACGGCCGAAGACCAGATGGCCCGTCTCGACCGCGCCCTGATACACCGGCAAACCATCGTGCGCACCCTGCAATCGGAACGAAACGATTTGGCCGCACGGCTCGCACAGTCCGAAACCGCCCGCCGGGAACTCGAAACAAAGACCGATCCCTCACTCCATGATCGGCTTCGCACCGAAATCGCCCGCCTCTCGGAAATCAATCTCCGACTCGAAGCGGAACGAGAAGCCGTACGCGAAGAAACAGCCCGCCTCCGAAACCTGCTCAGCCAAGCCGAAACCCTCCAACTCCAAACCCAAACCGCCCTCAATACCACCAGCAACGAGATCATCCGACTCCGACAATCGGAACAATCCCTCCGCGACCGCCTCGCCGCCGCCGAACGAGAACGGGAGGCCGCCCGCACCGAAACGGCACAAATCCGCGCCGATCTCGCGCAAGCACAGGAAACCATTCGAACCCTCGAACGCCGCCGAAACGACGAAGAACAAAAACGCCTTCTGTCTGAATCCCGGACTGCAACTCTCGAAAAACGCCTCGCCGAACTCGAAGCCCAACTGCACGCCCTCCGTAACCCAACCCCAACGCCCACCCCTTAGACCGAAAAATCGATTCCCTCAAACCGACTTCCAAACGCCGCCGGCTCTCGCGCTGTGCTCTTCCGCCACCACATGACGAATCGTCGGCAAATTGCGGCTGGCGCCGGTCTCAGGCTCCCGCCCTTCCTCGATCGCACGCAGCAGCTCCCCCATGGGACCAGAAAATGAAGAGGCCCACACACCCCCTTCCGGCTTTATGTCGCAGGGCTCAGACCCTGTGCGCTCACATTGCAATGTCACTTGCATTCCATAAAGATCAAACACCACGGATCCCCCATCGCCGTCAACCCGGCAGCGAGCACAACGCAACGCACTCCGGAGAAGTTCGCTGTGAATAATATGGCCGGTCACCCCTTCCCCATAGTCGGCAACCGATAGCAAGAGATTGTCGCTCCGAAAATTCTGCCCCTTCATCCGCCGAGTGCAGGCCAGCACCCGAATCGGATCCCGTCCCAGCCAACAGCGAAGAAGATCCGCCAGATGATTGTTCCATTGAAGGGTCAGAAAACCCTCGCATTTCGAATAAAAGGGATGATCGGCCAACTCGACGTCTTGACCACCCTGAATTTCGATTCCCGCGTAAAAAGGCGTCCCAATAAGCCCCTTGCGAATAACCTCCCGCGCAAGAAAATTGGCGCAATTCCAGCGATAATTCTGACTGACGGCCAGCGGAATTCCGACGCGCTCGGAAAGAGCCGCAAGACGTTCGGCCTCTTCCGCGCTGACTGCCAACGGCTTCTCGGTAAGAACAGGCTTCCGATTCTGAAAGGCTGCCTCCACCGCCGGATATCTCATGGTCGGCTGCGTGAGAAGCGCAATCACTTCAACCGCCAAATCGGCCACAAGGTCCTGATACGCGGCATAAAGACGAACTCCGGGCAATAAGGCTCGGGCACGCGCCTGAGCCTGCGGATCCGGATCCGCAACCGCCACCACCTGCCACCCCGCCTCTCGATAAGCCGAAACATGGGAGACGGCAATTCCGCCGAATCCAATGATCCCGATGCGCCAATCCGTCCGCTTCGGACGCGGGATCGCCCCGACAAGCCCTAATTCACAAGGGGACAAGACCCGGTTCATGACGCTCCCTGTGACTCGCGATGAAGATGCCCGCGCCGTTTGGCACCGCGCAACGGCCCCTCAAGCCAAAAGTATCGCGTGTTCTCCAAAATCTCCAAAATTTCATGCTCGTCCCCCATCCGCGTCACCAGCACATCCCCCGGAACGAGCACATATTCCACCCCCTCCGATCGAAGGCGCATCCGACCGGCAATCATAAAGATATATTCATCGCAGTCGTGATAGTGGGACCGCGTGACATGTTTCTGCCCAGCCTGAAACTCGGCCAGTCCCCAGCCCGTCCATTCGTTCGCTTCCACTTCGGCACCGGCTCGCTGAATGATCGGCATGATCGTCCCTTCCCCAAAGCAGATTCCATGAGAAATGTAGGAAATAGGCGGTCGTGTATATATCCTAAGGCCGCCGCAAATTCAAGATCCTTCCCCCAACGGGAGGATGGGAGTGCGGACGGTACTTGCGCCGACAAGCCAACCCCACGTATGATAACCGCTCAACCGAGAAACGTCACCCTCTATGAAACCGATTCAAACGATTTTGTGCATCGGGGCAGGATACGTGGGCGGCCCCACTATGGTCGTAATGGCAGACCGTTGCCCGGAATATCGTTTCCTCCTCACCGATATCAACGCCGATCGCCTCCGCGCCTGGCAGTCCGGCGACCCCCCCATTTATGAGCCCGGCTTGAAAGAACTCCTCGCTCGCATCCTCAACCGAAACCTCTTTTTCACCTCCGATGCCGATGCGGCGATCGAGGAAGCCGACTTGATCTTCGTCAGCGTCAACACCCCCACCAAAACCTTCGGCCAGGGCGCCGGCTTGGCTGCCGATCTTCAATACTGGGAAAAAACTGCCCGCCAAATCAAATCCCGTGCCCATCAGCCCAAGATCGTGGTGGAAAAAAGCACCGTTCCCGTGCGAACCGCCGAAGCCATGGAACGCATCCTGAATGCAGGCGGCGGACCCCGAATCGAAGTCCTTTCCAATCCCGAATTCCTGGCCGAAGGAACCGCCATCCGCGACCTTCTGGAGCCGGATCGCGTCTTAATCGGCGGACCGAACACGCCTGCCGGCCGCACCGCAATCGAGGCGCTCGTCTCCCTGTACGCCCATTGGGTCCCCCGAGAAAAAATTCTCACGATGGACGTCTGGTCCAGCGAACTGGCCAAACTGGCGGCTAACGCCTTTCTCGCCCAACGAATCAGTTCGATCAACGCGCTCACCGGTCTGTGCGAAATGACCGGCGCGGATATCACCCGCGTCGCTCTAGCCGTGGGAATGGACCGCCGAATCGGACCCCGATTTCTTGAAGCAGGAGTCGGATTCGGGGGCTCCTGCTTCCAAAAGGACGTCCTCAACCTCGTCTATCTCTGCGAATCCCAGGGACTGCCCGACGCCGCCCGTTATTGGCGGCAAGTGGTGGAAATGAATCTTGAACAGCGTCGCCGCTTTGTTCGCCAGATGGTCAGCCGCCTGTTCAATACGCTCGTCGATAAGCGAATCGCGGTCTTCGGGTTCGCGTTCAAACCGGATACGGGGGACACCCGCGAAAGCCCCGCCATTTCAATCTGCCGCCAACTGGTCGAAGAACGGGCCCGCGTGGTCGTCACCGATCCCCGGGCGCTCCCCAACGCCCAACGAGACCTCGCCGACCTCGGTTCGGCCGTCACCTTTGACCCCGACCCTTACCACGCCGCAGAGGGAGCTCACGCAGTGGCGCTCCTCACAGCCTGGGAGGAATACCGACAACTCGATTACCGGCGGATTTTCCAGAATATGGTTCAGCCGGCATCCCTTTTCGACGGGCGAAACGCCCTCGACCATCAACAGCTTTTCGAGATCGGTTTCAACGTATATCCCACGGGAAAACCGCCCCTGATCCACGATTAGAAAACGGTCGGAGGCTCCGCCCCACTGTAGCCCCAAAACTGGAAAAATCCGTTTGTGGGAAGGATTTCGGAACCATCGGCAATGAGGCCAATACTTTGAAGAAAGGATAACCAACTCTCCCCATTGCAATAACGCCATGTTCCCATGGTCTTATCCGTCATAGGACAGCCAGAACCCCTGCTTCAATGTTTACAAGCGATTCAAAAAGCACCGCCCCGTCTCCCGCCGTTCATTCCTCCCCCCTGCCTCTTGCAAATCTCGGCCATTCCATGGTCTGATCGGCCGACAATCCCAGCATCGACCAATCTCCGTAATCCCTTTTGGACTGTCTTCTTCTACCCCATCCCGCTTGGCCATCCCTCAAGACTCCCTCCCCATAGCGCCTTTCAACCTCTTGTGCCCCTCGAAAAAAAAGAGTACTCTTATTTAGGAATTCAGCGGCCAAGGAGAATGACCATGCGCCCGAAAAGATCCCGAGCCGGTTTCACGCTCATCGAAATCATGTTGGTCGTGGTGATCATTGGACTCCTCGCCGCCGTCGTAACCCCCCGCCTCATGGGAAACCTGGCCAAAGGGCAAATCGCCGCAACCCGCGCCTCGATCAAAAATCTCGAAACCGCCATCGATCAGTACCAGCTCGACCACAGCGGACGCCTCCCCAACTCCCTCCAGGAGATTCTCCCCTACCTCCGAAACCAGAAAAGCGTGCCCAAGGATTCCTGGGGCATGGAATTCTCTTACACGCCGAATCATGCGGATGGATCGTTCTCCATCGTCTCGGCAGGGCCCGACGGCATTATGGGATCCGCCGATGACATCTCGAATTGATCACGGCGGTTTCACCCTGATCGAAGTCCTCCTCGTCGCCGCCCTGATCGGATTTCTGGTGGCCGTCGCAACCCCCACGTTTCTCCGTTCCCTTCACAGCCAACGTCTCCGACAGGCCGCCCGTACCCTCCAGCAGGCCGGACGATTTGCCCGAACCATGGCCGTTCTCAACGGACGCCCCATGGCCCTTTCGCTCACACCCGGTGGGAACACCCTCACCCTCCAAAACGCCCCGCCCAACCGTGCCGCTCCTCTCGAAGCCATCTATACCCGCGAACAAGTCCTCGCCATCGGCGAACCGGCGCTCTCCTTCACGCCGACCTCACCACCAGAAGAAGATGAAATCATTTCTGCGCCGCCCAGCCGTCCTCCTCCGCAGCCCAGCCGGACAATCACCCGCCTCTTGGAAGGTATTCGCATCCGCTCCGTCCGCATCGGTGAGGACGAATCCCTCGAAGAACAAGGACATCGCCTCTCCGTCATCTACCGTCCCAACGGCACCTGCCGCCCCTACACCATCGTGCTGGAAAACGAGGAAGGCCGGCAAGCTCTCATCCACGTGGATTTCGTCGGTGAATCCCTCTTCGAGTTTCCATAACAATCAGCGGGGATTAACCCTCCTGGAGGTCCTTCTCGCCCTCCTCATCATCGGAGGAGGCGCGGCAGCTCTCTCCGCCGCCGTCTCCCGCTGCCTCGCCCTTGTGACCGCCATTCGAAATTACCGCCAGGCCCGCTTCGCCCTCGAACAGGCCGAACTCCGCTTTCCCCTCATGCCCGGCGAGGACGAAATCCAAAACCTCGAAATTCCCGAAACCGAAATCTTCCCCGGCTTCCTCTTCTCCCGAACCTGCCTCAACAACACGCCCAATGATCCCGACCGACAACGCGGTCTGTACCTTCTCCGCGATCGGGTCTCCTGGTCCGGTGCCGGTTCCAATACGGCAGAAGAGGTCCTCCGCTTCCTCTACTATACCAACGACCTGGCCCTCCGCGACTCTCCTCCATGATCCCCTGCCTCCATGCCCAACACCGTTCCGGCTTCACCCTCGTCGAACTGATGCTGGCCGCCGTCCTTCTCGCACTCGCCACAACGGTCATCGCCATGACCCTCGCCAACATCACCCGCGCATGGCAGGCCGGAACCGAGGCCGCCGCCCGCCTCAACCACGCCGACGCCATCCTCGATCAACTCGCTTCCGGCCTGCGTTCCGCCTACTACGCCAAAAGCGCCAACCGCCCCGCCGCCGTCTACGGTTTCTGGCTGGAGGACGACGGCGACGGTCCCAACGCCCGCGACCGCATCAGTTGGGTCAAGTCCGGTCCCGCCCTTCTCGACCCCGAGTCCTCCCAGGCCGCCGCCCTCCACCGAATTGCCTTCACCGTGACCGATGACGAATCCGGCCGCCCGGGCGCCGCCGTCAAAGCCTGGCGCCCTTTCGCGATGCCCGACGATTTCGACCCCGAAACCCTCCCCTGGTCGTTCCTCGCGGCGGGGATCGTGGGTTTCAACTGCACCGTCAGCACCAATTCGGCGTTCGGGGAACTGGAATGGGAGGAAAGTTGGAAGGAAACCAACCGCCTGCCCTGGCGCGTTCTCCTCACCCTCTACCTCAAGCCCCCGGAGGAGTCGGAACCCCCGCTCGCCGTCCATCGGCTCGTCGAAATCCCCTGCGCTCCCCTCGCTTGGTAAATGCCTATGCGCTGTTCCTCCCCCCTTCGTTCCTCTTCCTCGGCCCACCCTCAGCGAGGATCAGCGCTCATTGCCGCCCTCTGGGTCATCGCCTTCCTCTCCTTCCTCGTGTTCTCCTTCGCCTTCGAAGTCAAACTCGAAGCGCGCGTTGCCGATTACTACCGACGCCGAATCAAAGCCGAACACCTCGCGCGTTCGGGAGTCGAATTGGCTCGGTTCCTCCTCGACCAGGCCGCCCGCATCAACCCGGAGAAGCCGGAGCCTGAAGACGCCGAACAGCCCTGGTTCGAGTCCGCCCGCCGCCTCCGTGAAGGATTGAATGTCGTCTCCTTTTCCCGCGAACTCGGCGAAGGCATCATTCGCCTTGCCATCGTTCCGGAACCCGCCCGCATCAACGTCAACGAACTTAAAACCTTCGCCGACTGGGAGCCGGTCTTCGATCAGGGCGGAATTCCGGAAGAGGATTGGGCCACCCTCTTTGACTCCTTCATGGATTGGATAGATCCGGATGACATCCCCCGCCCCGACGGCGCGGAAAGCGACGATTACTACCTCCAACTCGATCCGCCTTACCGGGCGAAAAACGCCCCCCTCGACACCGTCGATGAACTCCTGCTTATCCGGGGCTTCACCAATACCTATGTGTATGGAGGATTCCTTCAACCCAAAGACCCCGAAAGCGAAGAACGAGGCGCCTTCATCCCTGGCATCGCGGACCTTCTGACCACATACGGAAGCCGCCAAGTCAACATCAACGCCGCGTCCTTGCGCGTCCTCATGGCCCTTTCCCTTGATATTGACGAACCCCTTGCCCGGGAAATCATTCTCGAAAGAGAAGGCGACCCCGAAAATCCCGATCTCGACACCTCTTACCGCAGTGCCGACGATTTCTTTAATCGATTTCCGGAATTTCCGGACTTGAGAAACCGCCTCCAAAATCGTATAACAGTTCAATCGCAAATCATGCGGATCACCAGCAGCGGCCAGATCGGTGACGTGGGATGGATCATATCCTGCATCGCAGAACGAAGCCGAAAAGGATTTCGTATCCTCCGCTGGCAGGAAGAACCCAGCCCCTGAAAGTTCTTATGCCTTCCCGAACTCACCAAGCCATCGCACTTCGAGGAACCGGTGTGGAATGGGCGATCTACCGCCCGTCCCACGAGGGCTGGACCCTCGACCGAACAGGGGAGGAACATTTTGAATCGCTTTCTGACCCCTCCCTGTCCGATCCTCCCTCTTCCCTCCCTGCCGCAGCCGCTTCCATCGCCAAACAACTGGCCCACCGCCCCACCCTCCTCGTTATTCCCGCCTCTCGCGCCATCCAGCGAATCCTCGCCGTCCCTTCCACGGACGAGGTCGAAATCGCCGGAATAGTCGAACTCCAGCTCGAAACACTTAGCCCGTTTCCCGTCGAAACCCTTCTTCATTCCTTCGAGATTTTGCAGAAAAACAACGGCTCCTCCCGCGTTCTGGTCGCCCTCACACCCCGAAAAGCCGTAGAAGCGGCAGGGGTCCCCTTCCGGCAACGGGGATTATCCTTCTCCCGTGTAACGCTCAGCACGTTCGAGTGGTGGCAGACTCTCTTCCGGCAACGCCTCATTCCCGCCCAAGGACGCCATCTCGTTTTCATCGCTTCCCCCGATGGCTGCGAATTTTTCGTCACGGAAGCCGGCATTCCCCTCTTAATGCGCGCCCTTCCACGTCCTCCCACCCAACCCCCGGAGGCGTTCGCCGCCGAAGCCGCTGACGAACTTTCCTATTCCCTCACCGCTCTCTCGCTGGAATACGGCGAAACCCCAATCGCCGACGCCACCCTCTTCGCCGAACCCGATGCGCTCCCCCTGGCCAACGCCTTGCGGACTCGCCTCGCGATCCCGCTGCGAGAAGAACCTACCCCAGGCCGCCTGGCCGAACTCGCCGCCAAACGCGAGGCCGAAGACCCACCCCCTCATTTCGACCTGACTCCCACCGAATGGCGGGAGGAAGAGCGGCAACGACAATTCCGGAACCGACTCGCCTCCGCCACGATAGGAGGTCTGCTGCTTTGGACCTTGCTCATCGCTGCCCTTGAAGGGTGGACCCGCTTGCAGGAAAATCGTATCGCCCGCCTCGCACAAGAACTGGACGCGGTCCGCCGACCTGCCCAAGAAGTCCGCGACCTCATCAGCCGAGTGGAGGCGCTTTCCCGCTACCGTGACACCACTTACTCCGCTCTCGAATGCTTGCGCGAAATCTCCCTCCTCATGCCCCAGGGAGTCGAACTCCGACAGTACAAATTTGAAAAAGGCCGCGCCA
The DNA here is from genome assembly GCA_938038445.1 of uncultured bacterium. GTDB lineage: Bacteria > Verrucomicrobiota > Kiritimatiellia > CAIKKV01 > CAIKKV01 > CALHRZ01. Next base: position 34,559 of record CALHRZ010000026.1, read on the forward strand.
TCACCCTCTCCGGGGAAGCCCCCGCATCTCAGCCCATCTACGATTTCAAAAAGGCCCTCGATACCTCCTCCTTTTTCCGGTTCCAGAAACGTCTCGAAAATCCTACCCGGGTCGGCGGCCGTGAAAACTTCCGAATGGCCATCGCCCTTCGCGAGGACCTCGAATGAAACTCCAACCCCGCGAACAGTTCCTCACCTGGCTCACCGGAATGGTCATCCTCTACCTCGCGACCTGGCACTTTTTCGCCACCTCCCGTTTCGAACGGCTGGAGACGATCGCGGAAGAACGTAACAAAATCGAATCCGCCCTCCGCCGGGAACGCAACGCATTGACCCGCGAATACGAAGTCCGGGAACAATTCCGGAGCGCTTACCAAGACCTTGCCGCGTTCCCGGAAAATGTGGACGTCACCGCCGATATGCTGATCAAGGTAGAAGGACTCGCCACCTCCAACCAACTGGTCCTGACCCGCCGCGAACCCCAAAAGGAACGCCGCCAAGGCGATATCTCCACCCTGGACATCAAATGCAACTGGGAAGGTTCTCTCGAATCCCTCGTGCGTTTTCTCTATGCCCTCGGTCAGGATCATGCTATGCTCGATATCAGCGAACTCTATATCCGGGCCGAAGGAAAAGGCGTGCTCAAAGGCACCTTTACCATCAACTGTTCCTATATACGAACGCGGACCCCTGATCCCGGCCCGACTCCACCCTCCGAACCCCCTGAAAAAAAGGAGGCGGCATGATCGTCCGGTTTTCCCGCTCTCTATTACCGGCCTTTCTGGCTTTCATGACCTTCCCTTTGGCCCACAGCCAACAGCCGCCCGCTACCCCCCCTGTGCCTGTGATCCCCCGCCTTCCAGGTCTTCGCACTCCCCCCCCCTCTTCGGAAAGCGCCTCAGCCTCCGCCGCCAATGCCGCTATTCCCTCCGTCCCATCCGAATCGGGCGAACGCCTCATCTCCCTCAAGTTCAGCGATACCCCACTCGAAATGGTCCTCGACCGTTATGCGGAATTCACGGGCCGAACCGTCCTCATCGCCCCAGGACTCAAGGCGAATATCACTCTCCGAATTGACAAACGCATCACCGTTCCCGAAGCCATCGAAGCGATCGAAGCCGTCCTCGCCATGAATAACATCGCGTTGGTTCGGGAAGGGGAACGCTTCGTCAAAGCCGTCCAAATCAACACGGCGCGTTTCGAAGGCCATACCATCCGAACCGGCGAAACAATCCCCGACGACGTGCGCGAATACCTTGTCACCGAAATCATCCCCCTCAAACACTTGGAACTCGCGGATGCCCAGTCCGCCATCGCAACCGTCGTCCACCCCTACGCCAACGTCCAAGCCCTCCCACGCATCAACAGCCTGTTCGTGACCGATACCGCCGTCAACATCGAGCGCGTCAAGCACCTTCTCTCCCTCCTCGATCAGCCGATCGAAATGAAAGAAGAACTCTACATCATCCCAATTCGCCATGCCAAAGCCTCCGATATCCGGGCCCGCCTTTCCGAAATCATCGCGGAAACCGTCGCCCAGCAGCAGGCACGGCCGGCGACTCCCACCGTACGCCCCGCCCCCTCTGGCCCTCCCGGCGTCATCCGCGCCACCCCCCCCACAATCCGACCTTCCGCCCAAACCCAGCCCATACCCGATAGCGAATCCTCCCGCGACCTCATCCGAGGATCGGTCAAGCTCGTCGCCGACGACCGCGCCAACATCCTCATCATCGTCACCCGACCCGAAAACATGGCGTTCTTCAACAAGATCGTCGAGGCGATCGATGTGGGCGTCGAGCCCGATATCCTCGTCAGGGTCTTCCGACTCGAACACGCGGATGCCGGAGAAGTGGAAGGAATGCTGAATAAACTGATCGGCGCGTCCGGCCAACCCCAAACCCCAGGCGCCCCCCCCACCCTCCGAGAACGCACCCGGGAAGGAGGCGAAAGCGAACGGGCGGCCGAACTCAGCGAGTATGTCCGTCTGCTCCAAGAGGCCCGAACCGCCGCCCAGGAACGCACCGAAAAATCCAAGCTCGGCGAACTCTCCGCCCAAAACGTCAAGATCCTCTCCGATAAACGTTCCAACGCCGTCATCGTCATGGCGAGCAAGTCCGACATGGCCGCCCTCGAAGAGATCATCCGCGACATGGATATCATGCTCTCCCAGGTCCTCATCGAGGCCGTCATCCTTTCCGTCACGCTGACCAAGGATTCCGAAACAGGAGTGGACTGGCTCCAACGCTCAATGACCGCCTACCGTCAAGAAGCCGGCGGCGGCCGGCGAGCTATCGCCGCCTTCACGGGAGGCTCCTCCCTCTCCGGCGCCACTCCCATCAATGCCCTCAATACCCCCTCGGCGATCCCCGGTACGCTCTCCTACTTCCTTACCTTCTTCGATCTCAACCTCGACGCCGTCATCAAACTCTCCGCCTCCGATAACCGCGCCCGAATCGTCTCCTCGCCCGTCATCTTGACCACCGATAACAAACCCGCCGAAATCGAAATCTCCAAAGACGCCTATTTCTACAAAGGTCAAAAACCCGTCAGCGCCGGATCCACCATCGAATACGTGGAAGACGTCGAAGTGCGAAAAGTCGGCACAAAGCTCACCGTCACGCCCCGAATCAACAAAAACAAATTCGTCGTCATGGATATCAAACAGATCATCGAAGAGATCGCGGAGTCCCAGTCCATCCCCAACCGCGGCCAGTGGCCCATCGCTTCCACCCGCAGCATGAACGCCACCATCGCCGTAAACTCCGGAGAAACGATCATGCTAGGCGGCCTGAGCAAAAAAAGCGATCGCGCCGGCGGCATGAAAATCCCTTTTCTGGGCGATCTCCCACTCCTCGGAACCCTCTTCCGCCAGAGAGTCCGGCAGGATGCCCGCGAAGAAATCATGGTCTTCATCACCCCCTATGTCCTCGATACCCCCGAGGAAATCCGGGCCGATGCCGAACGCCGACGACGGGCCGCCGATCTCGGCGATATCTGGAAACGTGGATGGTCCGCCAGCAAATTGGCCGACCCATCCGACGAAGAACGCCGGCTGCAGCGTATTCAAGCCCGTCTGCAACGTTCCCCTGATAACCGCTCGCCCGAGCCTTTCCCTTCCTCGGAATCCCGCCCGATCGAGTAAAAACCCTTAAAAACTTTCGGTTTGGCCATTGACGCAACGTCCCCTTTGATGTATCCTCCCCTTTTCACCGAAGGCAAGGATTTTGACGCTGTCATGAAAACCTATCTGCCGAGCAAAAGCGACTGCGTCCGGAAGTGGTTTCTTCTCGACGCCGCAAACAAACCCGTCGGCCGATTGGCGGTCCAAGCCGCCAATCTTCTCCGCGGCCGCCATAAACCCATCTATACGCCTCACGTGGATACGGGCGATTTCGTCGTGATCATCAACGCGGCCCAGGTCCGTTTCTCGGGCAAAAAAGAGCAAACGAAAACGTATGCCCGTTATTCCGGCTACCGAAGCGGCTTGAAAGAAATTCCCGTGGCACGCCTTCGGGAAAACCACCCGGAACGGATCCTCCAGCTCGCCGTTCGCGGCATGTTGCCCAAAAATAACCTCGCCCGCACGATGTTCCGCCGGCTCAAGGTTTACGCCGGCGCCGAACACCCCCACCAAGCCCAATCCCCTCAACCCCTCTAATCTCAGGAGAATCTGCCGTGGTCTCCACCGTCGAAACGTTCAGCGCCACCGGCCGGCGTAAAACCGCCGTAGCACGCGTTCACCTTGCTTCAGGAACCGGTAAATGGACCGTTAACAATCAGGAACCCGACGCCTACTTCTGTTCAGAAGCCCTCCTGCATTATATCCAGCAGCCCCTCAAGGCCACGGATACCCTCCAAAAATTCGACCTGAAGGCCGAACTCCATGGGGGCGGCATCTCCGGCCAGGCCGGTGCCCTCCGACACGCCATCGCTCGCGCCCTCTGTCTCGCAGATCCATCGCTCCGCAAGGTCCTCAAAGAAAGCGGATGTCTGACCCGCGATTCCCGAATGAAGGAACGTAAAAAATACGGGCAGCCTGGCGCTCGCCGCCGCTTCCAATTCTCGAAACGCTGATCGCTGGCGTTCTTCCAACCCCTTTCCCAATGCGCACAACGCCCGACCCGCTCAAAGCCTTCGGCCTCCAGCCGATCAAAGGAGGTATCACCGCTCCCCGTGGTTTTCTCGCCGGTACTGCCAAGGCCGGGATCAAATACCCAAACCGAACCGACCTCGCTCTCCTCTTTTCCGAAACTCCCGCCATCGCCGCAGGCGTGTTCACCACCAACCTCGTCCAAGCCGCTCCCGTCCGCCTATGCCGCGAACGACTCCGCCGATCACCCAGCGCCCAGGCCATTCTCATCAATAGCGGCAACGCGAACGCCTGCACCGGCCCCCGAGGACAAGCCGATGCCGAACGCGCAGCCCGAACCGTCGCCCAAACGCTGCACGTAAACCCCCGCCAAGTGCTCGTCTGCTCCACCGGAACCATCGGAATCCCCTTACCCATGGACCGCCTCCTGCCCGCCATTCCCCGGGCAGCTCAAACCCTCTCCCCCAACGGTGGATCCGCCGCCGCTCAAGCCATTATGACAACCGATACCCGCCCCAAAGAGGCCGCCGTCCGCTTCCAAATCAATGGCTGCCCCATTACCCTCGGCGGAATGTGCAAAGGCGCCGGCATGATCGATCCCCATATGGCTACCCTCCTGGTTTTCTTCACAACCGACGCCGCCATCGCCCCCCGTGCCCTCCGCTCGGCCCTTCGCCAGGCTGTGGATGTCAGTTTTAACCGAATCTCCGTGGATGGCGACCGAAGTACCAACGACACCGCCCTGATCCTCGCCAACGGCATGGCCGGCAACACCCCCATCCAGGAAGACCGCCCAGGATGGAAACCCTTCACCCAAGCGTTTTGCTCAGTCGCCTGCGATCTCGCCCGACAAGTCGTCGCCGATGGCGAAGGCGCCACGCGCCTCGTCACCGTCGAAGTCAGCGGCGCCCGCAACGAACAAGATGCCGCCCTCGCCGCCCGCGCGGTCTCACGCTCCCTTCTGGTCAAAACCGCCTGGTACGGCGGCGACCCCAACTGGGGTCGAATCCTCTGCGCCCTCGGTTACTCCGGCGCCCGCTTCAATCCCGACCATGTCCAAATCCGTTTCGACAACCGCCTCGTCGTCCGCAACGGCCGCCAAGCACCCCACGTCTCCCTCGAAACCTTGGCCCGCATCTTCAAACAACCGGCCTTCCGCGTCGAAATCCATCTCGGAGCGGGAAAATCCTCCTACTCCATGCTCACGTGCGACTGCTCCGTCGAATACGTCAAAATCAACGGCGCTTATATGACCTAAAACCATGGACTCCGTCATCCAAAAAGCGCGTATCCTGATCGAAGCGCTCCCCTACATCCAGCGTTTTCGAAACGCAACGATCATCATCAAATACGGCGGCAGCACCATGGAGGACCGATCCCTCATGGAAAACATCCTCACGGATGTCGCCTTCATGGCCGCTGTCCAAATGCGCCCTATCCTCGTCCACGGCGGCGGCAAGGCCATCTCCCGTCGCATGAAGGAAGCCGGTCTCCCCGCCCGCTTCATCAAGGGACTCCGAGTCACGGACGCCCCCGCAATGGCCATCGTGTACGACGAGATTCAAAATGTCGTCAACCCCGAAATCGTCCAATCCCTCGAACAAAAGGGCGCCCGCGCCCAAACCGTCCCCGGCGCCTCCATTTTCCAGGTCGAGAAAAAAACAGAAAAAGACCCCGAAACAGGCGAAACACTCGACTGGGGGTTCGTCGGCAATATCCAGTCGGTGAATGCCCACTCCATACTCGCCGCTTCCCAGCAGGGAATCATCCCCGTTATCACTCCTATCGGCCAAGGCCCCGACGGCCAACTCTATAATCTCAACGCCGATGATGCGGCCTCCGCCGTCGCCATCGCCCTCAAGGCCCGTAAACTTGTCTTCCTCTCCGATGTTCCAGGACTCCTCCGAAACCCAAAAGACGAAAAATCTATCATTTCCACCGTCCGTATCCGGGATGTCGAGCGGCTGGTCCGCGAAGGCGTCATCTCGGGCGGCATGCTCCCCAAAATTCGCAGCGCTGCCGAGGCCATCCTCGCCGGCGTGTCCAAAGTCCACCTCGTGGACGGCCGTCTCCCTCATTCGCTCCTCCTCGAAATCTATACGGATGCCGGAGTCGGCACGGAGATCATCCCTAATGACTAAAACAGAATCCCTCGCCGCGCAATACGCCCAACACATCATCCCAACCTACTCCCCTTCCCTCGCCCTCGTCAAAGGACGCGGGAGCCGCGTCTGGGACGCCGAAGGAAAAGTCTATCTCGATTTCACATCCGGTATCGCCGTCCTCAACGTCGGCCATTGCCACCCGCGGATCGTCGAAGCCGTCCGAAAACAAACGACGGAATTGATGCATGCCTCTAATCTCTTCTACACCGAACCTCAGGCTCAACTCGCCGCCCGTCTCAACACCCTCGCGCTCGGCGGAAAATGTTTCTTCTGCAACTCCGGCGCAGAAGCCAACGAAGCCCTCATCAAGCTCGCTCGCCTCTACGGAAAATCCCGAAACCGCTTCGAAATCATCACCTTCCAAAACTCCTTCCACGGCCGAACCCTCGCCGCTCTCGCCGCCACAGGACAAACCAAATACCGCAACGGCTTCGAACCCATGCCCGAAGGGTTTGTCCACGTGCCGTTCAATGACCTCGATGCCGTCCGAGCCGCCATCACCGAAAAAACCGCCGCAATTCTCGTCGAAGCCATCCAGGGCGAAGGCGGCGTCATCCCTGCCGACCCAAATTTCCTCCGCGGTCTCCGTGCCCTTTGCGACGCCCAGGATATCCTTCTCCTCATGGATGAAGTCCAGTGCGGCCTCGGCCGTACCGGCCACTGGTTCGGTTACCAGTCCTCCGGCATCGCACCCGATGCCTTTTCGTTGGCCAAATCCCTCGGTGGCGGACTGCCCATCGGCGCACTCGTCGCCTCCCCGAAGGTCGCCGACACCTTCCAGCCCGGAAAACACGCCAGCACCTTCGGAGGAAATCCCGTGACCTGCGCCGCCGCTCTCGCCGTCCTCTCCGTTCTGGAAGACGAACAACTCGTTTCCCGAACCGCCAAACTCGGCGCTCAATTTCGTGCACGCCTCGAAACACTCGTGGGCCGCTTCCCACGCGTCAAAAGCGTCCGCGGTCTCGGCTTCATGCTCGGCCTCGTCCTCGAAGAACCCGCTAAACCTTTCGTGGAAGCCCTCCGCGAAAAAGGACTCCTCGCCATCGCCACCGCGGAAACCGTGGTTCGATTTCTACCTCCCCTCAACGTCAAAGAAACGGAATTGGAAGAAGCCTTCGAAATCCTCGAAGAGGCTCTCTCTGAACTTCACGGGATGCCTCTGCCCGAAGAAACGTAACCCCCACCCGGAGATTCTCCCATGATCCTTGCCGACCTCAAAAAGGAATACGTCGGATTGTGCGTCTCCGGCGGTCTCGATAGCCGTACCATCGCCCGAAAATTGACCGAATCCGGCGTCCGCGTTCTCGCCTTTTGCGCCGACCTCGGTCAACCCGATGAAAAAAACATCGAAGACGTCCGTGCCCGTATGGCACCCTGCGGCGTGGACACCGTCATCGTTGACCTTAAAAAAGACATGGCCGAAGCGTGCTTCCAGGTGTTGGAAGCCCAGGCGATGTATGACGGCGGTTACTGGAATTCGACCGGCATCGCACGCGCGGTTACCGTCCGGGGCGTACTTCCCGAAATGAAAAAACGGGGATGCACGGTTCTCGCCCACGGCGCCACAGGCCGCGGTAACGATCAAATGCGGTTCGAACGCTACACCAATGTCCTTGACCCGTCCATGAAGGTCTATGCCCCATGGCGAGACCCCACCCTTCTCCGAGAGTTTCCCGGCCGAACCCAAATGGCCGAATTCCTCGCCTCCCGCGGTATCCCGGCCCCAGTGGGCGGAAAAAAGAAATACTCTACCGATGCCAATTTGGCTGGACTTTCCCACGAGGCCGAAGACCTCGAAAGCCTCCAAACGCCCATGACAATCGTCGAGCCCACCATGGGAGTCTGGCCCATGCAGGCTCCCGACGTTGTTGAAACCGTCGAAATTCAATTCAAAGCCGGCCGTCCAGTTCGAATCAATGGAGATTCTCTTTCTCCTGTCGCTCTAATGCAGGCGGCAAACCATATCGCCGGCCGAAATGGCGTCGGCATGAAACATGCCCTCGAAAACCGAATCGTGGGCACGAAAAGCAGGGGCGTCTACGAAGCGCCTGGAATGGAAATGCTCGGGACAGCTCTCCGCTTTCTCTACCAAGCCATCCTCGACCGCCGCGCAACAACTCTTTTCCACCAACTCTCCCGATTGATCGCTGAACAAATCTACGACGGCCGTTATTTCGATCCAGTCTCTCAGGCAGCCCGAGCCGCACTCACGGTCTTTTCACGCCATGCAACCGGAACCATAACCCTCGGCCTTTACAAGGGCAATATCCTCTTTCAATCCCTTAAACATTGCCAGACCTCTCTTTACAACGAAGCCGACTCCTCCATGGAAGCCAGCGAAGGACTCAATCCCGTCAGTTCCCAGGGCTTTGTAGAAATTCAGAGCGTCGAAGCACGCGCTCTTGCGCGTGCAGGCCAGATCCAAAGCTCTTGATCCATGGCCAAACGTCCGCTCCTCGGACTGGCATTGGCCTTTGCCGCCGGCACCGCCGCAGGACTTAACGGGGCGCGACCATCTATACCCCTTCTGTTAGCCGTTACCGCACTGGCATTCCTCTTGGGATGGCACCAAACCCGTAGGGGAAGCGGCTCTTCCCTTCAATCCATCCCCTACTGCGGATGGCTCGGCGTTGCCGCCGGAATAGGCGCCCTTTCCGCCTCTCTTCGCGTCCACCCTTTTAATCACGACTCCGCCCCCGCTCCCCCCACGCCATCCCACCAGGCCGATGCAATTGAGCAACGCCTTACCGGAACCATTCGCTCTTCCCCCGTTTGGATCGGCTCCGACCAAACCAAAATCTGGCGCTTTACCATTGATCGCCGCCCTAACCTCTCCCCCGCTTGGTCATCCGGTTCGATTCAAAACGATAATCTCCTCGAAATACTTTGGATCAAGCCTCAAACCCCATTTCCCCCCGTCCCTGGAGAGCAATGGATGTTCTATGGCCAACGTCTATCAGGATCAACCCCACGCCTTCGGGTATTCGGCAACGCCGGAACTCTCCTGCAAGATAACCAAAATCCAATCCCCCTCCGCCGGCTCGCACATCTGCGCCGGTGGGCTATCCACACCCTTGCACGGGGCATCGAAGACGATCCTGCGATTCTCGGCCTGATTCGCGCTCTCACCCTCGGGGATCGGTCCGATCTTCCCCCCGGAACCCGAGCCCTCTTCCGAACAAGCGGCATTCTCCACATCATCGCCATATCCGGTCTTCACGTTGGAATGCTCGCCTGGTTGATCACCCTGCCGCTCCGCGTTGTCCGACTCTCCCGTTTCTACTGGATCCTCGTACTGGCTCCGTTGCTGATCCTTTACACCGCCCTCGCCGGTGCTCCCCCAAGCGCTGTTCGCGCTTGCATCATGGCTCTTTTCTTTTTCGCCGCTCCTCTGTTCGGACGCCGGCCCGATGCCTCTTGCTCAATCGCCGCTGCCGCAATTTTAATCCTTGCATGGGATCCCTATCAACTCCAAGAACCGGGATTCCTGCTCTCCTTTGCCATCGCCGGCGGCCTCATCGGAATCTCCCCCCTTCTCGCCTGCGCCGCTCCCTCCTTCTTGCGTCAAGACCCATGGATGTTGCCCGAACTGGAACCTCTCGCCCACCGGCTCCTACGATTCACAGCCATACGCCTCTGGGAGCTGTTCCTCGTCTCCGCGGCCGCTTGGCTGATCGCCCTACCGTTGACAGCACGCTACTTTGGACAACTCTCCCTCCTTGCCCTCCCGGCCAATCTCGCAGCCGTCCCCCTCGCATTTCTCCTCGTCGCCCTAGGCGCTCTGTCGCTCGCCGCCGACCTGGTCTTTCCCCCAGCCTCCCTCCTGCTTAACCGCTTGGCCGCCGCTTTTGGATCCCTCCTCCTTCGCTCAATGAGCACGCTCGCCGCCATTCCTTTTGGCACGTTCTTCGTTCCAAAACCGTCGGTCGCTGCCGTCGCCTTCAGCTATCTTCTCCTTGTGACTGCCCTCCATTTCATTTATTCTAAAATCAAAAAAAATTCGCCAAATAGGAATTGCTTTACATGAGACTTTCACAACCCGTCAATTCCGTCCGTTGGCCGGGTTTGGTACTCGCCCTCCTGATCCTCTCCTCCTGCCAAACGGTCCCACCCGCCGATCTCTCCGTTGCCGCACCCGCTAAAACCGCCACAAACATTCCACCCTCGGACCCCAAGGAGGAATTGTACCAATCCCTCTCGCTCCTGACTTCCGCCCTTGTCCAAATCCGAAAAGGTTACGTGGATGAATCAAAGGTGACTTATACCAACCTTATCTACGGTGCACTGAGAGGAATGCTATCCGGGCTGGACCCTCACAGCGAGTTCATGGAGCCCGCTTCCTTTCAGCAGATGAAAGACGATACAGCCGGCGAATTCAGTGGCATCGGCATCGTCATCGGCTCCCGTAATGGCGCTCTAACCGTCATCGCCCCTATCGAAGATACCCCCGCATTTAAAGCCGGAATCCGCCCCAATGAAAAAATCCTCGCGATTGACGGCCTTTCCACCGAAGGCTTGACCGTTCCCGATTCTGTCAAACGACTTCGCGGACCGAAAGGATCCTCCGTAACCTTGACCCTCCAATCTCCCACAACGGGCGAAACCCGAACCGTACAGCTCGTGCGGGATACCATCAAAGTCTCGAGCGTCAAAGGTGCCCGCTTTCTCGAAGAGGACATTGCCTATGTCCGCATAACCAGTTTTACCGAAACAACAGCGGCCGACCTGACGAACGCCCTCGCACGCCTTCAAGAAAACCGCCCCATTCGCAGCCTGATTCTCGATCTCCGCAATAACCCCGGTGGACTTCTTGCATCCGCCATCAGCGTCGCCGAACTCTTTCTTCCCCCGCGCGCCGTCATCGTTTCTACACGCGGACGCCTGGAACCGCCGCTGGTCGTGCGTTCCAGCGGAAAAGAGTTTCTCCCCGGAATCCCGCTCGCTGTTCTCGTCAACAGCGGTTCGGCCAGCGCATCTGAAATTGTCGCGGGTGCCCTCCAGGACAACAAACGCGCGGTCTTGGTCGGAGAGCCCACCTTCGGCAAAGCTTCCGTTCAGAGCCTCCTCGCCCTCAACGATCGCTCCGCCATCCGATTGACCACCGCCCATTATTACACCCCATCCGGCCGTCTCATCCATGCCGTCGGCATTCAGCCGGACATCGTGGCCCCACTATCGCCCGAAGAATGGCAGAAAGTTCAAATCCTCCGTTCCAACGAAGAAATGCCCGGATCCGTCGATCCCAGCGCCCTCGCCCAAGCCACCCATGCCCACGATATCCAACTCGAGCGGGCAGTGGACCTGCTCAAAGGAATCTTGATCTTTCAGAGCAAACGGTGATCTGGCTCGGCATTGAGACTTCTTGCGACGAAACAGCCGCCGCGCTTGTGGAGGACGGACAAATCGTTCATTCCAATATCGTCCGAAGCCAAATTCCTTTCCACCGCTCCTGGGGAGGAGTTGTTCCTGAACTCGCCGCACGCCGCCATGTCGAGTGGCTGCCTGAAATCCTCTCCCGTGCGCTCGAAGAAAGCGGTTTTTCGTGGAACGCGATCGGTGGAATCTGCGCAACGCGCGGACCCGGCCTTGCTTCATCCCTCCTGGTCGGCCTCCAAACGGCAAAAGCGCTGGCGCTTCGCCTCAAGATTCCGTTCGCAGCGATTCACCATCTCGAGGGACACCTCGTCTCCCCATTTCTCTCTCCAAACAGTCCGTCCTTAGAATCGTATTGCCCTCTGACCGCCCTCGTTGTTTCCGGAGGACATACACTTCTTCTCCGCGTCCTTCGCCCCGGCCACTACAAAATCCTCGGAACAACGCGGGACGACGCGGCCGGAGAAGCCTTCGACAAGGGCGCAAAGCTACTCGGCCTCCCCTATCCCGGTGGACCAGAACTCGAAAAGGCCGCCCAAGGCGGAAACCCCTCTGCCATTCATTTCCCTCGCGCCTTTTTTCCCCACCACCCGTTGGACTTCAGCTTTAGCGGGTTAAAAACTGCCCTGCTCTACTATCTGCGCAAAAATCCCGCCGTACTTTCAAACCCAAACCAGCGGGCCGATCTCGCGTCTTCCTATCAAGAGGCCATCGTGGACGTACTCGTCTCCCGCGCCGTTGAAGCCGCAGAACCCAGCCGTCCCCTCACCCTGGTAGGAGGCGTCTCCCTCAACAGCCGCCTCCGACAACGATTGACGGAAGCGTGCGCTCAAAAAAACATTCCCCTAATCCTGGCCGATGCAAAATATTGCGGCGATAACGCTGCAATGATTGCCGGAGCCGCAGGAATGGGACTCGGACTTCACGGCCCCGCCGCATTTCAAGCCGATTGCGACCCGCGTCTTCCACTCCCCCCCTCTTGAATCCGCCTAATCGATCGCCTAGGGTTTTTGAGTGGACATGCCCGCTTCCACAGATCCGGATTGACCGGGCGTGGCTGTCCGAATGGGTTTTCCGGCCGGATCAACAAGTCGAGCTGTTACGAAAATGAGTAAATTCCGCTTCTGACTCTGCTCGCCCTTGTTCCGGAACAAAAATCCAATCAAGGGAAGATCGCCTAAAATCGGAATCTTGTCGTTCACCGAAATGACCTTCTCCGTAATCAACCCGCCCATCACCACGGTGGCCCCATCGTAAATCGAAATCTGAGTTTCCACCGCCCGCCGATGGAAGAACGGCTGCGGCATCCGCACTTGATACTCATTCCCCTGCGCATCGGGCAACGTCACGCCATACTCATACCACGTCGGCTCCGAAACCACTTCCGGACGCATGTTGAGATCAATGATATTACCCTCTTCGCTCACTTGCGGAACCACGCTCAAAATGACCCCCACTTCCCTCGTTTCAAAATTCTGAGGAAGAGCAACCACCTTCGCTTCGACAGTCTGGTTATCCGTAGCCGTTCCGGAGGTCCCCATCAGTTCGCTCGCCGCACGGATGTCAAACTCGGTCGGATAGATGTATTCCGTGACGACCCGAATGTTGGCTTCGTTCCCCGATTTGGTGGTCACCTTCGGCGCGGACAAAACATCCGCTCGGCCGCTCTGCTCCAACATATGAAGGATCACCGAAAGCTCAGGATTCGTCAAAACGCTCTGGATTCGCATGACCGCCCCCAGGGAACCCCCTGCCGTCGGGATCAAGTCCGTCCCCTGCATGTTCATGAATCGAAGCCCGCGCGTAAATCCGAGCGAGTCGGAATTCCGTGCGACTTCAATCCGCTCCCGCCCGCCCGGAAAACCGCCTCCCTTTTTCTGAAGAACCTGCCAGTTGTCCGTCAACAACCACTCGAAACCCAGCTCTTCCAAATCCGTTTGGTTCACTTCCACAAACCGAGCTTCAATCTCCACCTGCTTGGGCGGCACATCGATCTCACGCAAAATCCGCTCGATCTTCTCATGGTTGGGCGCCGTATTCGCCACCACCAGTTTGCTCAGCGCAGGCTGAAAGACAATCGACGCACCTTTCGGAAACTCCACACCCATCTTTCGAAAAAAGGTTTCCACATCCCCACCAGCCGGTGCCGCCCGCGCATCCAAACCGCCTCCGGCCCAAGGATCCCCCGCTCCACCGCCTTCCGGCGCCGTCGCCATTCCTCGAATCTTGTCCAGAAAACCCGGTTGGACGGAGTACCATTTGGTTTCGATCACCCCATCGGGAGCATCGGCGGGAACAATCATGACGATCTGGTTCTCGATCCGGAATTTCAGATTGGCAACCGACGTAATAATCTTCAACGCCGAATAGAGCGAAATAAACCGTGCCGAAAAGGTGATTTCGGGAACTCCAACCGCCACCGCTGCCACCGGCGCCGCCCCCCCTGCCCCCCCAAACGGATCAAACGCAGGAGCCGGGGTCGGTCCCGAAGTTCCAGGGCCAAGATTCAGAATAATATTCACTCCCTTTTTCGCCGGATCATCCGTCGTAGTGTCTTCCGCAATGCTGGCCTTCACCAGAAAATCAACCACATCGTTGATGTTGGCCTGCCGAAACTCAATCTGCGGAATGATGATCTTTTCCATTTTCTCAATCAGTGCAGACACCTGGCCTTCCCCGCGTTCCGGGACCCGAGGAGGAGGAGGCGCCACATACGTGTAATCCCCCGGATTCCACGATCCCCGAACGTCGGCCAGCATCTGGGCAGAAGTGGCGGAGCGTTCGATCGTCCGAACCCGCATCGCTTGCTCGCCGGTCCGCTCCAAGTAACGGAGGGCTTCCTTGTTTTCAGGGTCAATCGATAGCGCCGAAGTAAAACGGTCCGCCGCCCGCTTGGTGTCCCCAATCGCAAGAAAACCACGGCCCTCGCGGATGAGCCGATTGACTTCCTCTTGCCGCTTGCGAATTTCAGGAGACCGCGTCACATCCTGTGCAATATATGCCTCTTCTTTCGTTTGACGCACCTTCTGCCTCTGAAGTTCCTCTTGAATGGCCACCAACTGCCGCTCAATGCCCCGATGGGAAGGATCCCGCTTGTTGGCCGCCGTCGCAATTTCCAAAGCCGCCTGAAGCTGGTCAGTCCGAATCAGTTCCTGAATCAGTTGGAATTGCGCCTCGCTTAAACCGCTGTTGGCTGCCGCCCGATCCGGCTCGTTCTGAGGACGAACGGGAAGCGCTTCCAGCGCCTGCTGGAAAAATATGGCCGCCTCTTTATACTGACGCCGCTGGAGGGCGGATTGCGCTTCCGACAGCGACTTCCGCCCCCGCAGTTCCTGCTCCCTCAAACGAACAACCCGCTGTTCCTCCAATCGGCGCGCCGCCTCGCTTTCCATTTCAGGAGTCAAGGCTGGAACCGCAGGCATTGGCGCCTCCTCCAACGGCTTCTCCGCTTGATCTTCCGGTGCAGGGGCGGTGAGTTCCGGAGCCGTCGGCGCTGGTTGAACAGCCGGCGGCACCACAATCGGTGCGAAAAGATCCTCCTCAGCGCCCGCAGGAATTTGCTCCGCCGGCGCAACCGCCGGAATCTCTTCCTCCCCATTCTGAGCCCAGACCATCCCCACCGACAGGACGGCCGTTAAGGCACTCCGAATGCCCACGTAGAACACGTTCGAACTCATGGAATGGCTCTCCCCAGACCAACGCTTCATTCTCGATCCCAATTCATCCGGTTATTTGTCATCGTTCCGCACCGGAAGACCCCTTGCGGCCGATCCACGTCTCTTTATTGCGCGCGTCGTCTCGTAATAGCACACGGGATTCCCGCAAGTCAACCTCTTTCAACATGTACGTTTCCCCCCGCACCTTAAACGTCCCTCCCGCCCGAACGGTAAACTCCTGCTTGTCCGGTTCAAAAAGAAACCGGACCTCGTACTCGCTGATCGGAACCTCTTCCCCCTTCCGCAACGCAACCGTCCGCCCCGAGGTCTTGGATTTGAGATAAAGCACCGAGCGATCCACAAGAACGGGAACCGTGGAGCCGGGAAGGGTCTCCTCCGCTTGCCGAAACTGATAATCCGCCAATTCGTACCCTTCCACCTCGTCGCCCATTTTGAACCAAGCGGTCCGCCGACTTCTCGTACTGTTGATTTGGTAGAGATCCCCCGATTGCAGCTTCGTCACCGCCATGAACTTCAAGTGGAATGGAAGCGCCTTAATTTCACTCACCCGCAATTTGGCAATCAATGGCGGATGACTCGTCGGATCGGTCGGATCCGTCCCATACAAAAACTCTTCCAGATTGGTGAAGCCATCCCCATCTAAATCTTGATGCGCATCCGTGGGATCTAGCGGATTTAGGCCATACCGCACCTCCCACTCGTCCAACATCCCGTCTTCATCCTTGTCGTTGGGAACTTCTCCCGTCTGCTTGGCGTTGCAGACCGGACAGACCGTGGCCTCGTATGGAATCGGTCGCTGACAGTCCACGCAGGCCACGCGTAGCTCCGGCACGGAAAGCCGCCGACCCCAACCCGCAACCTGAAATGGATTTTCGATCCGCTCCTCCGCTTGGGAAAATGCATCCAACACGACATTGGTCGCCTGACGATAAAGGGGCGTAAGTTCATTATTCCACCGCTGAAAACCCCGATGCGCCCGCTGCGCGGCCCCAATCTGAACCGAAAGCGCCACAACCGCAGCCACCAGACCGGCCAAGGCGGCAAACGCCAAAAGGCGATCGTAATTCCGACGCCACGCTTCCCGGATATCCATCCCCAAATTCACCCTACTCCACCCTCCTGGCAAACCGATACGCATCCACTTCCAACCGAACCGTCAGAACAGCTTCACGCCCCGAAACGATCCGGGATTCCTTACTCTCCGGAACGCCCCGTTGAACCTCTTCTACCGAAGTTCCAGCCCCCGGGGAAAACAGCCGTTTTCGAATCGTGACTTGATTAACTGGCGCTTGCCACACCAGATTGTCAATCGCCAGAAACATCTCATGGGCCGCCAACGCGTTCAACACCTGCAACACCGTTTCCTCCCGCCCCCGAAAAAGCAGAACAAAACGCATCGTCGCATACAAATCACCCGGCTTTAAAAGTCCCGCTTCGGAATTAAAACGGTTCACAAAACCTTCCTCCTCCGGCACGGCCGACGCGCCCCGAGGCCGCCGCCCCGGTCGAAGCGAAGGAACCGCCCCAGGAGGAGAACGCGGCCCCTCCCCATCTCCTTCCGCTTCAAACACCTCCCGGCCCACCGCGTCAATCGCGGTCACCTTCGCCTGCAAAAGCATATCGCACAGCCGACGGACAATCGTCAACTGCTGCATAAGCCGCGGCACATGATCCGGATGAGGAGGTGTCCCTTTGAGATAATTTTCGAAACCAAAACCAAACTCCTTTGGCAATTCCACCCCTGCCGCCCGCGCCTGATTCAATAGATCGCGCCGCGTCTGCCAGAAGGAGTCCATAAAGACCGTCGGTTGCTTCAAATCCAAATTCGGCTCCACTTGCCGAAGCGCCAGCCGCTCCTGAATCCGATAAAACGCCCCAACAAGCATTTCCAGATTCCGGCTCTCCACTTCCACGTTCTCCGGAGATGGAAATGGCGCCATCCCGTAAAGACCCGCTAACTCCCGCTTTTGCTGCTCCAAACGATCCTCCGCCTCCTTATGGCGGCCCATGGACCAAATGAGAAATACAACATCCGCCCCCAGCGCAAGCAAAAAACCCACCCCCAACACCGCCAGCCATGTCTTCTTTCGCTGCGTTCCTGTCACGATCCAAGCCCTCGCCTGCGCATTCCATTCACAGACTCTTGACCCCAGCTTCGATGACAAACTCCGTCATGAAATCCGTCCCATCTACCGGCTTGATTCGCGTCACCCCTACCGGATCCGTCCAAAAACGGCTTTCCTTCAGCGAATTGGCAAATTCCGTAATCGCTTTCTGCGAAATTCGATCATCAAATGACTGCCCCTGAATCTGAAACCGCCGGGCCGATCGCGTCCCCCCAGTCACATCCTCCCCCGCCGGCGATTCGAGAATCCGAATGTCCGTCAGCCACATGCCGGCAGGAACCTTTTTGTGCAGTTCCTCCAACGCCTCCAGCCACTGCGTACGTTTGGCCACGCAGTCGAACAACCGGGACGCTTGTTCCCATGCCTCCCCCTGTTTCCGTTTCAATTCCGTCAACTGCCGCTCCGTCCCCCGCAAAGCCGCAACTTGCCGCGCCGTCCGTTCCGACAACACATCGTATTCCCGCGAATCCTGATAGTAAAACAATCCCCAAATGCCCACCCCCGCTAAAACCGCTGCCGCCGCAGTCGCAAAAAAGGGAATCCTCGCAAAAAACTGGCGTTCCCGTACCAGATCCTCCGGCATCAGACTGATCTCGATCGGACATGCCCCAGCCAACCGCAACGCAACCCCCACATTGGACCCAAGGAAAAACACGTCGCGCCCCACTTGCTCCAAATCAAGCGCCTGAGAAACCGGCATGTTCGAAAAGGGATTGAATAACTCAACGGGCAGCTTCAATTTGTCCGCCATGAATTCGTCCAATCGGTCAATTAAACTGGGGGGGGGGGGGGGGGGGGGGGGGGGGGGGGGGGGGGGGGGGGGGGGGGGGGG
>CALHRZ010000027.1 GCA_938038445.1 uncultured bacterium
GCAAACTGGCAGGGAGGACTCCATCTGCTGACGGTTCGAGAAAACGCCGCCCTGCTCCGCCGGTACGTCGAAGAAGGCGGAGGTCTGCTCCTCAATCCAAGTGTGGATGAAATGGGCATGCAAATCATCCCCTCCCATCAACGAATCCTCGCCGATTACGGAATCACAACTCTCCCCGGACAGATCCGGGATCCCGTTTGTCAGTTTGAATTCTTCAAAGTGCTGAAACGCTTTCCTCTGCACATGGCCTGGACCGAACAGATTACGGAGCACCCCGTCACGCGGTTCGTCCGCCGCATCTATTATCCCGCTTATACCATGCGCTGGGATGACAACTTCACCACGCTTCCCCTTTATCCTCAGGATCCCGCGTGGACGACCCTCGTGAAGGCAGAACCCACCGCACGCGTCTCCAATTATCGCGGCACCCCCTTTGAACAGGGACATTGGAAAGAGGACTCCAACGCCCCTCCACAACCCGCGCTAGCCGCCGTCCGCCCCTTCGGCCGAGGGCGAGTGGGCGCCATCAGCATTGGCCATTACCACCTGTTCTACTTCCCTTACAGCGACAAACCGAATTTCCGTGAAATCACCTTCGGCCCCCAAAATGGGATTTTGATGACCAAAGGCGATGGGCAGACCCCTTCGGATCTGGAACGCCTTCTCCTCCAGATGCTCAATTGGCTTGGCGAACCGGCCCTTGCAGCCGGATTCGGCTTCATGTCCGACTCACCCATCCCTCTAAAGGATATCCCGGAAGTCTCCCACCCAAACCTGGCCGAGGTGTGGGCCCATCAAGACCCGCTCGTCACCGGCCCCGTGCGTCCGATGCGTATCCTGGTCGGTGCCCGTACGGCGTTGAGCGATGGCAGAGGAACCGTCGCGGAGTATCGCAACGCCGCGCTCGACGCCGGCTATGACGTCATCGCCTTCACGGAAACTTACGAGCAGATTCCATCGGACGCCGCCTTTCGCTCCTTCGTCGAAGAATGCAAGCGCCTCAGCGATGACAAGGTCTTTTTCCTCCCCGGTCTCGATGTCGAAGATGCCCTCGGTAACCGGTTCCTCCTGGTAGGCGTCGAGACGCCGGTTCGGGAACACTTGCGGGTGGAACATGAAAATGAAACCCCAGGAAAACGACTGATCTGGACCGGCCACATGCTGCTCGGCATGGGCGAAACGCTCCCCATTCCCTCCCGGCCGCAACATCTGAACACAGTACGCAAACACGGCGCCCTCCCCCCCGAACTGTATAGCCACTTTGCCGGTATCGCCGTGGAGACCTACCGCAAGGGGCTTCTGGTAGATGAGGGTCTTTCCGCCTTTCAATGGCACCTGTTCAATGCCTCGGTTCCTACCCCCGTAGCCGTTCATGAAGTGTACGGTCCCGACGAACTCCCCCTCGCCGCAACCTCCGGCCTGCAAACAATCGTTAACAGCGACACCCCCGCCCGCGCTGCGACCTATTTCCGCCAGGGCCATTTGGCGTTCGGCGGAAATCCCATGAGAACCTACCTGAGCAGCGGACCTATCGCCGAGTCCTACACGATTGAGGATTGGCAAACCGATCCCTGGTCAATCCGCCTTCGCCTCCGCAGCAATGTTCCCATCACGGAAGTCCGAGTATTCGACCAGCACGGATTATACCGCCACTTCCGACCCGGCCGCCCGGACGCAGAGTTGACGTGGCACGGCAATCTGGGCGCGCAGCAATGGTTTTTCGTCGAAGCTCTCGATGCAAACGGCGGCCGAGCCCTTTTCTCGCCCGTCCGAACGTTGCCGGGAACCCGCGCCTTCATCCGGTGCATGGACCGACAAAACTGGTTCTCGGGACTCCATTTTTCAATCGGAGTCAGCTATACAGGCCGGATTCGCAGCCTGCCCCATCCGATCACCTTCTCCCTCCCCGGCGTTACACTGCCCGCCCCCCCCGCCCCCAAATTGCATCTCCCGTACAACGGCGAAGGACATACCATCGTGGATTATGTCCTCGATGGAACGCTCGTGCCCGGTGCCCGTGATCCCGGCGCCGATGCCGCCCCCATCTTCAATCACCTGCCCGTCGAGCCCTTCACCGGCCGAATGCGCCTCTTCTATTATATGCCCACCCGTTCCGGTAGTTCCCGCCCCCTCCTCACCGTGGTGGAAAACCGCATCACCCTTCGTCAACCCCTTGAAGCCATCGGACCCGTATGGCCCATTCTCCATTCGGTCCCTTCCCCCCGGTTCCGCTACTGGGACCGGCAAAAGGCGCAGTGGACGGAGGGAACGCTCGACCAGGAGGAGACTCTTGACCTTCCCGCCGGCACATTGGTCGCTTCAAATCTCATTCTCCTCGACTCCGTACGCCTGGATGGCAAGGGCAGGTTGGGAGGAAATCCCGCTCCCGGACCGTTCCCCCCGGGCTCCGAGTGGCGCCTCCGTTTCCTTCCAGTCTCCCCTGCCATCGCCAATACTGCGCTCGCGGTCCTGGGCTTTGGTGAATCACTTCCTTATCAGATCGCGCTGACGCATGGCGCCCTCGAGATTGCCGGACTCCTCTCCTTTCGGGCAGGCGATCAGGGCGGCACAGCAGGCCGAATCATTCCCGCCTCCGATCCGCTCCCCTTCCCTCCCGGCGGAGATATGATTGCCGAACTGCAGGGCGGCAACCCCCAATGGCCGCTCGGAGTGTGGACCTCCGATCACGATCTCATCCTGCCCTACCAGTATCTTGAGAACATTGGCCGCGGCCGCCTGCCCATCCATCGCGCGACCGAGTTTTACTTCGGTAGCCTCCTAATCGCAACCCACCCCAAGCTGGCGCTCCAGTTCACAAAGCCCTGGACACCCCAAACAATCGCCATCGAAGTCCATAACCCCACCGCGGAACCAATAACGGCCACGGTGCAGACTACCCCCTTCGTCCCTTCCCGGCGCGCACTGAAACAAACCGTCACCGTTCCGCCCGGGATGACCCTTCAACTCGAAGAAACGGCGGAGACGGAAAATCGGCCTTCTTCCGCTTCCCCCCCGGATTCAAAAACCGCTGAAGGTTAAATCATATCCTCGGTCCCGTTCCCGGTTTCGAACCCACACTTTGTCCCGTACGCCTTTTTGCCGCAAATTGGCCGGCGGTTATTCCCGCCTCCTGCTTGAAAAGCCGCATGAAATAACACACATCGGAAATCCCCACTGCGTTTGCCGCCTCCTTGATCGCCGCACCACCCGCAAGAAGTACTTGGGCGTGATGAATCCGGCTTTTAACGAGGAATCGCTTGGGCGATTGACCCGTGAGTTCCTTGAAGCGGCGCCGAAACAACGATTCGCTCATCCGCACCATCTGCGCCAAGGCCAATTCCTTCAACGGTTCATTCAAATGTTCCTGAATATATCGCACAACATCGGCCATGGCCAAAGAGCTCGAAACGCGGGCATGTCCATACCGGGCCAACGAAAGGACACGGGCAACCAGCATCCGAAGCACGCCTTCGGCTTCAAGAGCTGCTTCCTCGCTCTGAAAGGCCAACAGTCTCGCCAGGATCGGCTGAGCCCATCTCACTTCAGCCGCTGCTTTCGAAATGATCAGAGGCCGTTCCTTGAACTTATGTCGTTCCGCCAGCCGATCGGCCTCTGGACCCCCCCATATTACCCACCGTTGCTGCCATACCCCCCCCGTAGGTCCATACCAAACCGCATCATCCGGTTGCACAAACAGTGCATCCCCCTCCTGAACCTCAAAGCGCCCATGCCGTAACGATTCCACAAACCCTTTTCCCCACTCCACCCCCACCAGCATGTAAAGCCCCAGAATCCTTAATCCCTTGACCCCGCTTTGCGTTCCCGTGTGGACGCCTACGCGATCCACCCAAATTCCGGCGGCCGCTTCGGCCGCCGTGGGATTCCGCTTCAATGGATAAAAATAGATGTTACGGTGCTCAAATGTGTCCGGAATTTCCGGAAGCCCCATAGAAGCAAAACAATCGGCCGTCTCCATCACGCAAGCCCTCACCGTTCAGGTTATATCGCCCCATCCCTCACCCTGTAAAGCCGTTTTCCACCGATAAATACAAGAAGTCCAGGCCGATTACCCACGCACGAAAGCCATATCGCCAAGGTTATGACAACCCCAGAAGGAAAAGAACAAAGCCCACAACCGGCTCGATGACCCGATGGAGAAGCCCCGCGTAAAGAAGCAGAAAAACGATCAGAATCCCGTACCGTTCCAGGCTCAGATAACCAGGAAGCCATTCGCGCGGGATCAACCCCATCACAATCCGCGAACCGTCCAAAGGCGGAATGGGAATAAGGTTGAAAAGCCCAAGATACACATTGCTGACCACCAAAACCAGCGCCAGAGCCAACAGAATCTTCACAAGGAAAATCCATGGAGCGATCGGCAGGAAAAGAAAAAGGGCCAACCCACGGTAGAGCGCGGCCGCCACCACCGCAATCGCAAAATTGGTCAGCGGGCCCGACGCCCCCACCCACATCATCCCGCGCAAAGGATCCCTAAAATAGGCCGCATTAACCGGCACCGGCTTCGCCCACCCCAAAACCGGTTGCCCCGTCACCGCCAAAATCAACGGGAGAAGAACCGTGCCGAAAAGGTCCACATGCGCCAGCGGATTGAGGGTGATGCGGCCCATCATCCGGGCGGTGGGATCGCCCAACCGCTCGGCCACCCATCCGTGGGCAATCTCATGCAAAATGACCGACCCGAACACACTGGCAAACATGAGCGCCCGAAACCAAAAACTACCGAAGATCCCTTCCACTGGCATCACCCTTTCGCTGAAACCCTACTTTTTTTCAAAACCGCATTGAGACTCCCCGTCCGATAACCTTCCAGATCCAGGGTGACATACAAAAAACCGGCCCGATGGAGAGCCCTCACGATAGCCTCCTGTTTCTCGAGCGCACGACCGAACGCTTCAAGCGGAATCTCCACACGCCCAATCTCGTCATGCGCGCGCACCCGACAAAGCGGGAATCCTAACCGACGCAATGTCCGCTCCGCCGCCGCCACCCGGCGGATCCCTTCCAATGATAACCGCGTGCCATACGGAAACCGAGACGCCAGACAAGCCGCCGCCGGTTTGTCCGCCGTCGGAAGCCCCAACCGCCGGGACGCCTCCCGAATCTCTTCCTTCCGAAAACCTATCCTCTGAAGAGGATGGACCACGCCATATTCGCGCGCCGCCCGAACGCCAGGCCGATAATCCCTCCGATCGTCCACATTGGTGCCATCCACCAATACTTTCAATCCTTCGGCTCGCGCAATGTCGCGCAGTTTGCCAAAAAGCTCCTGCTTACAGTGATAACAGCGATCCGGAGGATTGGAAACAAAGGTCGGATCCTTCATCTCCGCCGTGCGAATAACCCGATGGCGCATTCCGAACGACCGCGCCAATCGCCGAGCAGTGCGCAGATCGTCGGGGTCCAGAAGTGGAGAATCCGCCGTAACGGCTAAGGCCCTCTCTCCGAGCGCCTGATGGGCCATCACAGCCAGAAATGTGCTGTCCACCCCCCCGCTCCAGGCAACCAAAACACCCCCCTGCCGTCCCAGCCATTTCTGAAGTCGCTCGATTTTCCGATCCAAAAAAATCCCATTCTCAATAGGCGCTTTAAACCCTTTTCGTGGATGGAGCGACTTGTGCATTTCATGAAATCGTATACAACCCCACCCCCTTTTGTCCAACCTCAAACAAGACCTACTCTTTGCCGTCCGACCCATCCGGACCAGAAACCGCACGCTCTAACTTCAGCACTCCCCCCCCAACCCGCCACGTTTGTGATTGACGCGCCTTTCGCGGCAATGCGATAAGCGCCAACCTGTTCTTCAGCGAAGCATAATCACCGTTCCGTGCAGAGAAGGGGCCCGCCAAAAACCAATCGTCCCGGCAAACGCATTGGTTCCCAACGGCGCAACGGAAAGAGTTCCATTGAAGGTCTCCAGCGTGGGACTGTAAAGAAGACCAGTGGTTTGCCGGTTTTCGATCCGCTCAAAGATGGATGCAACCCACGGAAAGCGATGCCACACTGCTATCCGCCCGCCCCCCCCATCGCCCGCTACACTCTGACTGCCCTTTGCGCCTCCCTTCGCTTGAAGGAGTCCCGAGCCCAACACTCGCCACCCGCATAGGAAAACGGATCCTCCACTCGCTCCATTCCCACCGTAATAGGCGCCGTGATATCCGTCCGCCGTAAGAGTCCCATTCACCACGATATCCCCACCGCAGACGATATGAACCGATCCACCACCCTTTCCGCTGTTGTAAAGGGTAAAAACGCCGCCCGGACTCCCCACCTCAAAAGGAGCCGCCGCCAGTCCATAGGTGTATCCACCGGCCGTTCCCCCACCCTGTCCGCCATAGCCGCCACCGCTTCCGCTGTTCCGGCCCGCGCCAGGGCCGTTGGCATTCCCCGCAACCGGAATAGATCCCCCCCCGTCCGCATTGACACCACCCCCCGAATCAACCTGAACCCCTTCCCGCACAAAAATTCCCACCAGAAGGTTGGTTCGTCCCCCCGCTCCATTGGTTCCGACCGATAACGGATAAATCCAACCGTTCGTGCGCAAAAAAAGCTTCCCGCCAATATCCAACCGGCTGCCATAAAGAGTCCCATTGGTGGCATGCGCCCGAAGCGTCAGCCGCCCTTCCGCCACGCCGACCTGCCCCGTCGGCATAACGCCTCCGCCCGTGAGGACCACATTGCCGGTGACCGCTAAAGAAAAACCCGCAGGAAACTCGACCACGCTGTTGCTAATCCACAACGAATTGATCGCCCAAAGGGAAGGGCGATTACTGAAAATCAGCACGGTATGCCAAAGGCGGAAACGGTCCAGAACCACGTCTCCGCTTTGCGATTGGAACAGAAGAGCATCCGGAAGATATAAGGTGCCAGGCTCGCCGAAATAGGACCATTCGTTCGTTACGTGGGTGTTTGCCCGGAAAGCAAAGGCCGAAAAACGAACCGCGGGTTGCTCGGATAGCAACCCCTGTTGCGTCGTATCATATCGAAGCACTATTCGGCCGCCGCCGCCGTTGGCACCATAATAGACTCCATATCCCCCCTCCGCTCGCAACAACCCTGAGTTTCCTCCCTGAAGCGTTTGACAGTGCAGTTCAATGCCGCCGCCGGAACCTCCCCCCTGATGATTCGGCAAGCCCGGCTCCCCTCGGGCACTCAGCCAGCCATGGATCACCGCATTCCCTCTAACATCCAACACGATTGCCCCGCCACCCCAACCCCCTCCCTCCTTCCACCCCCCGCTCCCGGCTTGAACCGGTCCCTCCGCCCGTCCATAGGAAGGACCATATTGCACGGTTCCATAAAAGCCAGCACCGCCTATCCCCCCATAACCCCCGCCATTGTAATTGCCGTTCGTCCAGCCTGCGCCGGGGCCAAGATTATTTTGATACCCCTTGTCATCGGCATCAAACCCACCGCCCGCCGCAATCGCCAAATCTCCCCCCACCTCGAA
>CALHRZ010000028.1 GCA_938038445.1 uncultured bacterium
GCCGGAAGCCGCATCTCAGTTCTCCTGTAGTTCCGGCACTCCGTGCCGGATGCCGTGCCATTTCTTCTGTAGTTCCGGCACTCCGTGCCGGAAGCCTTATTCCCTTTCCGCCACAGAGTGGCGGAACTACAGTAAAAACCACGGGTATATTTTTGACCCATCCGTCTTGCGCCCGCTCTTGTGCAATCGTTTTTCGGGCTCAACACCTTTGGATGAATACATTCTATAATCCGCGCTCCAATCGCAAAACAGCCGACCGGATGTGCCGAGCAAGCCGCTGAGGGTGTGTCGGTCCAGGCATGGCAACTGACCAAGCACATGACGGCGAATGCACTCGCGCATCGCCTCATTGCAAAGCCCGTCGCACGAATTCAAGAGCCCGTTGATGCCTTCGAGGAAAAACGCAGAGTTTTTTTCACTGGGATCGGCGACGGCGGCACATGCCGACGGTGGGCAATGATGTTGGCTTTGTCCACAATGATCCATTCAATGATCTCCCCTTTCTCGAACTCCATGGCCTGGGCCACAGCTGTTGGAAAGTTGAGGTAATACTGATCGGCGGTCTTCTGCCTGCGGATGAGCTGAACTTTCGTTGGGTATCCCATGGTCTTCCTCTTGCGTTAAGCGTTAGTATCTAGCATATATACTAGATACTACAGACACAAGAATGCCCATGTACAAGAGAAAATATGCACCGGCTCGAAAAATCGATCCCCCTCTCGGACACTTCAGAATGGACACAACGCCGCAAAAGCATATGCTTTAATCGATCGGGAAATAGCATGGCGCAATCGGGAAGGAAAACGACGGTCGTCCACTCCATTCAACACGGATTCATCCCGCCGACCGTAAAAGATCTGCTCGAGCAATCCGTGCAACGTCTCGCCAGTCGGCAGGGAATCCGGCACGCCATCGTCGGCATCGAACCGGGAGACCAATCCTACCGTTGGATCGGCTCGACCGGAATGGCCGACCCGCTCGGTACCCCCATGATGCCGGATACCCCTTACTGCATCGCCAGCATCACGAAGTTGTTCACCGGAGCCGCAATCCTGCGCCTGCACGAGCAACGCCTGCTCTCCCTTGACGATCCGTTGAGGAAACATCTGTGTCCGGAATTGCTGTCCGGACTCCACCGCTATAAAGGGGTGGACTGGACCGCCACCCTCACGTTGCGTCACCTCCTGTGCCATACATCCGGCCTTCCCGACTATCTCTCGGAGTCCCCCAAAGGAAAGAAGACGCTGCTGGACCTTTTAGCGAAGGAGGATGACCGGAGCTGGGATATTGCCGAGGTGATTCAGATCGTCCGAACATGGAAGAATGCACACTTTCCTCCCCGACCATTCAACGGCCGCCGACACACAGCGCGATACTCGGACACCAATTTTCAACTTCTTCTCTCCGTGATCGAAGCCGTCACGGATCAACCTATTCACGAGGTCTTTGCCACGCTTTTTTACAAACCGCTTGGACTCGCTCACACCTGGCACCCCGGCTCGCCCGCCGAGATCCATATGCCGGCTGCAGCAATGCCATGGGTAGGAGACCAGCCCATTGTCAAGCCCCTGGCCTTCCGATCCTTTCGAGATCTTTTCAGCACTGCAAACGATACACTCACCTTCTTGCGCGCCCTCGTCACCGGAAGCCTGTTCGATTCCCCCGCAACCGCTGAATCCATGTGGCAACATTGGAATCCTTTGGCTTTCTCGCTCATCCCCTCCACCCCCGGGTGGCCCATCGAATATGGCCTGGCCATGATGCGGTTCAAATTGCCACGTTTTCTGAGCCCCTGGATGCTGACCCCCACGCTCATCGGCCACACGGGAGCCTCCGGATCTTGGCTCTTCTACGCACCAGAGGCCGATTTGTACCTCACAGGAACCGTCGACCAGTTAAGGGCTGCTGCGTTGCCATTTCGCGAAGTGCCCAAGTGGATCCGAACAATCCAAATGGCCCGCGCAAAAAAACCATGAGAGTTGCCGGAAACTTGGTTTGCTCAAGCGGAAGGACGGCTTGACCACCCACTCTCCCTCCTCAGACTGAGGAAAACCCTGCCTTGTTTCTTCTTCCAAAATAAAGTATTGTTATCCAAGGAAATGCTCGCCGAAAACCCACCGATCCAATTTGTCGAAGAACCCAGCCGGAAAATCCCGGTGGCCGCCGAATGGGATGTCTGCATTTGCGGTGGCGGCCCGGCGGGTGTCGCCGCCGCAGTCGCCGCCGCCCGCATGGGTGCGCGAACCGGTCTAATCGAAAATCAGGGCGCGCTGGGAGGCATCTGGACCGTCGGTTGTCTTTGCTGGATCCTCGACCACACCAACAAAACCGGCCTGATGCGCGAAATCCTCGCCCGCTTGGAGGAAATGGGAGGTCGAGCAGCTCACCACGGCGTCCCTACCAATGCCTACGACCCGGAAAAAATGCGCCTGCTCCTCGATACCCTCTGCCTCGAAGCCGGCGTCCAACTCCACCTCTATACCCGCGTCGTGGGCGCTATCCGAACCGATCGTTTGGTCACTCACGTTCTCACCGAATCAAAGTCTGGCCGCGAAGCGTTCGCTGCCCGAATCTTCGTGGACTGCACGGGCGACGGCGACTTGGCCGCCGCAGCAGGTTGTGGCTTCGATATCGGCCACCCCGTCACAGGTCAAACCCAACCCATGTCCCTCCTTGCCCTCGTCGCCGGGTTGCCCCCCTCCCTCGTGCGCCCCTTCTTCCGCTATTCGGACGAAGGACCCTGGGCGCCTCCCAAAATCCGCCTCCGCAAAGAAATGGAAAAAGCCGGCGTTTCCCCCTCCTACAGCATGCCTTCCCTTTTCTGGATCCGCGACGATCTCTTCATGCTGATGGCCAACCACGAATACGGCGCCCGGGGAACCGACAGCCGCGATCTCACTCGCGCCACCGTCCACGCCCGCCGTGAATTGCACGACATCGTAGAAGCCCTCCGTAAACGAGGCGGCCCCTGGAAAAATATCCGGATCGTCGCAACCGGCTCCCAAATCGGTGTCCGGGAAGGCCGGCGAATCCATGGCCGCTATACGGTCACGCTCGAGGATTTGCGCGCCGGCACTCGCCATGACGATTCCGTCGCGCGCGTCTCGTTCCCAATGGATGTCCACGCCTTGGATCCCGCTCAAAACAAAAACATCGAAACGGCCCCCACACCGTCTCTTCCCTACGACATCCCCCTCCGTGCTCTGATCGCCCGGGATGTCGACGGTCTCCTGATGGCAGGCCGTTGCATCAGCGGCGACTTCTTCGCTCACTCGAGTTATCGGGTCACGGGTAACGCCGTAGCCCTCGGAGAAGCCGCAGGCCGAACCGCCGCCCGTGCGGCGCTCACCAACCGGCTCCCCCACCAAATCGAATATCACGAACTCTTCAGTCCCTCCCCACCCCTCGCGAAAGGAACGGATTGAAAAAAACGTACGTTCTCGACACCAACGTCCTCCTCCACGATCCCAACGCCCTTCGCCATTTCCAGGATAATGATGTCGCCATTCCCCTCGAAGTGATCGAGGAAATCGACCGGTTCAAACGCGATCTGACGGAATTGGGGCGCAACGCGCGCCAGGTCTCCCGAATGCTCGACGCCCTTCGAAAAGAAGGAAACCTCGCAACCGGAATCCGTCTCCCCGGCGGCGGTATCCTCCGCATCCTTCTGCCTGTCCCCTCAAGCCGCCGTGCAAAGCCGGCCGCCTACGCCGATGAACAGATTCTTCAGTCCGCGCTCGCTCTCGCCCGCCGCCGAGGCCGGCGCGTCATCCTCGTCTCCAAAGACATCAACCTGCGCATCAAGGCCGATGCGCTCGGACTTGCCGCCGAAGACTACGAAACCGATCGGGTGGATGTCGCCGAACTCTACTCCGGCCATACGGAATTGACCCTGAGCACGGAACTGATGGAAAAATTTCGGCAGGAAGGCTCAATCCCCTGCGAACAGCCTGCCCTCAGCCCCAATCAGTACGCCCTCCTCCACGATGCCGGCTCCCCCCGCACCGCACTGGCCCGCTACGATGCCGACTCCTGCCGCCTCGTCGCGCTCATCTCGGCCGGCGACGACCTCCGCCCCGTCTATCCCCGCAATAAAGAACAAAGCTACGCTGTGGACGCCCTTCTCAACCCAGCCATCAAGGTCGTCACGATCATCGGAAAGGCGGGAACCGGCAAAACCCTCCTCGCCGTCGCCGCGGGTGTTTTCCAAACACTCGACCGAAAAACCTTCCGCCGCCTCCTTGTCAGCCGCCCCGTCATCGCCATGGGCAAGGATATCGGTTACCTGCCCGGCGACATCAACGAAAAACTCAATCCCTGGATGCAACCCCTCTACGACGCCTTCGATTTCCTCGCCTCCTCCCGCCCCGCCATGAAGGATATCCGCGACCTCATCGCCCGGGGCGAAACCATCAGCGTCGAACCCCTCACCTACATCCGCGGCCGTAGCATCGCCCAACAATTCATGGTCGTGGACGAGGCCCAAAACTTGACCCCCCTGGAAGTCAAAACCATCATCACCCGCGTCGGCCAGGGAGCCAAGATCGTCTTTACCGGCGATATCTACCAAATCGATAACCCCTACGTGGACAGTATGTCGAACGGCCTGACCACCCTCGTCGAAAAGTTCCGCCCATACCCCCTTGCCGCCCATATCGTGCTCTCGAAAGGGGTGCGCTCGGAAGTCGCCGAACTCGCGGCCAACATTCTGTAAACGCAGAGACCAAGAGTGCTTGCCCAGCCTTGATTCCCCACCGCCTGTGGTGTAAGGTGAATCCGTTTGCGAATGGAGTTGCCGCCATGCTCGCCGGATTGCTCCTCCTCGGAATCTCCCTCTTCCTCCTCGCCTACCGCTATTACGGCCGGCTCCTCGAGCAGCTCGTCGAGCTCCACCCGGAACGTCCCACACCCAGCCACGCCGATTACGACGGCCAAGACCGAGTTCCAACCAACCGGTGGGTTCTCCTCGGTCACCACTTTTCCTCTATCGCCGGGGCAGGCCCCATCGTCGGCCCCATCATCGCCGCCGCCGCCTACGGCTGGCTCCCCGCCTTCATCTGGATTATCGCCGGCTCCATCCTCGTCGGCGGCGTGCACGACTTCCTCTCGTTGATGGCATCCATTCGAAACCGAGGCCGTTCCATCGCCGAAGTCGCCCGCCTCTACATGTCCCCCTTTGCCTGGAAAGTCTTCCTCATCTTCATCTGGTTCACCCTCGTCTATGTCCTGACGGTTTTTGTGGACATGACCGCCTCCACGTTTGCAATCTCCGGAGCCGTGGCGGCCTCCTCCGCCCTCTACCTCCTGCTCGCCGTAGCCCTGGGACTCGCCCTGTATCGCCTCCATATCCCCGTGTTGTATGCCTCCCTCGTGGCCGTCCCCTTCGTGTTCCTCATTATCCCCGAAGGAATCGCCTTCCCCCTTCGCCTCCCCACTTCCTGGGCCGTTTTGGGACAAACCCAAAAAACCTGGAGCCTGCTCCTTCTGGCTTACTGCTTCATCGCATCGGTCGTTCCCGTCTGGTGCCTCCTGCAACCCCGCGACTACCTCTCCTCCTTTCTGCTCTACGCCGCCATCCTTGGGGGCTTTCTCGGAATCCTGATCGGCGGCGTCATCCCCCGAATGGTCAAAATGGCCGACCCCACGTCGGCCCTCCAGCTCCAATACCCTGCATTCCTCTCTTGGCTCCCGGAAAATCCAGGCCCCCTCTTCCCATTTCTCTTTATCACCGTGGCCTGTGGCGCCTGCTCCGGTTTCCACAGCCTCGTTTCGTCCGGCACAACCGCTAAACAACTCGATCGGGAACAGGACGCCCGCTTCGTCGGCTATGGCGCTATGCTGATCGAAGGCACGCTCGCCTTGATCGCGCTCATAACCGTCGCCTCGCTCTCGTTGAGCGATGCCCCCAACAAGGCGATTCCCACTCAACTGTTCGCTTCCGGCATGAGCCGCTTTCTGCAGGTCCTCGGCCTGCCCGCCCCCTTGGGACTAACGTTCGGCCTCCTCGTCCTCTCCTCCTTTCTCTTGACCACGCTCGACACCGCCACCCGCCTGAGCCGCTACGTCTTCGAAGAGTTCTTCTCCTTCCAAAAATCCGGTGGTCGCTACCTCGCAACCCTCGCTTCGCTGGTGCTTCCCGTCTTCTTCTCCCTCATCACCCTCAAGGACAAAACCGGAAATCCCATGCCAGCATGGAAGGCCGTCTGGCCCGTGTTCGGCGCCACCAACCAACTCCTCGCCGCCCTCGCCCTCGCCGTCGCGACCGTCTGGCTCCAATCACGCAAACGGCCAATCGGAATGACGCTGCCTCCTGCCCTTTTCATGGCCGCCATGACCCTCTGGTCCTTGCTCTTCATCATCCGTGATCATCTCCTCGCTCCCAACGGTAACCGATTGATCGGCGCCATCGCCCTCCTTCTCCTCCTCCTCGCCCTCGCGGTCTTCGCGGAAACGTTCCGTTTCCTTCGCCGTCCCCAGGGACCCCCGACAGGAATGAACTCATGAAACAAAAATCCCTTAATGTGGTCGCCCGCGCCCGCCAGGTTCTGGAAATCGAAATCGAAGGATTGCGCCACGTCGCCGATCACCTCGATTCCCGTTTCGAAAAAGCGGTCGGACTCCTTCTCGACACGTTGAATCAAGGCGGAAAAATCGTGGTAACCGGTATCGGAAAAAACCTCCCCATCGCGGAAAAGATCGCCGCCACCTTCGCCAGCACCGGTTCAACCAGTGTCGCCCTCAACCCCGTCCAAGCCCTTCACGGCGACCTGGGAATCCTCCGCCCCGAAGACGCTCTGCTCGCGCTCAGCTACTCCGGCGAATCGGAGGAAATCGTCACCCTCATCCCCCTCGTCCGCCGTAACGGCCTCCGCATCATCGCCATGACCGGCCACCCCGACTCCGCACTCGCACGCCACTCGGATGCCGTGATCCCCGTCACCGTCACGCGGGAGGCCTGCCCGTTCAATATGGCCCCAACCGCCACCACCACCGTCACCCTCGCCGTTGGAGACGCCTTGGCCATCCTCCTTCTGGAAGCGCGCGGCTTCCGTCTGGAAGATTACGCCAAACTCCACCCCGGCGGAGCCATCGGACGGACCCTCCTGCTGCGCGTCCGCGATATCATGCGGACAGGCAACCGGCTGGCCTGCGCCCGTACCGGAACTCTCGTAAAAGACGTCCTGCTCGCCATGACCAACGCCCGCGCCGGCTCCACCGGCATCGTGGACGAGAACGGCCGCCTCATCGGCATCTTCACCGACGGCGACCTGCGGCGCCGCCTGGCGCAATATCCGGATCTCCTCCAACGTCGCATCGAAGAAGTCATGGTCCCGAACCCCATCGCCATCGCTCCGGATGCCCTGGCCGTGGATGTGCTCAAACTCTTCGAAAAACACAAAATTGATGATATCCTCGTCGTGGATGACGACGGCCGACTGATCGGCGCCATCGACGTGCAAGACCTCCCTCGTCTCAAAATCATGTAGCGCACAAAGCGCCGCCGCCCCCCCTCAGAAACTCCGCCACAGGACAACCGTACCGACCAGCAGACAGTAAACGCCAAAAAGCCACAGCCGGCGGTACGCCAATAGCCGGTGCAGCAATTCCATCGCCCCATACCCACCGACGGCCGCAACCGCAAATCCCAACGCCAACGACCCAAACGCCGGTCCCTCTTCCACTGTTCCGCTCATGAGTTTCATCACGGCCAATCCCAACACCCCTCCCAGCAGCGGAATCGCCAGAAAAAAAGAAAATTCCGCCGCCTGCCGATCCTCCGCTCCGGCAAGCCGCCCGGCCGATAAGGTGGTGCCCGACCGACTCACCCCCGGCCATAACGCCAGAATCTGCGCGACGCCTATCCCAAAAGCCTGACCGACCCCAATGCGCCCGCTGCAAACCGCCAACCGTACCCTGCTCGTGGCAAGGAGAATCCCCCCCGTCACCACCAGGCCAAACGCCGCCGCTCGGGGAGAATCAAACGCTTGTTCAATCCGATCCTTCCACAACACTCCCACAAGAGCGGCGGGAAGACATCCCAAAAAAATGACGCCCACATACGCGCGCGCGCCCGAACGGTTCTGAAAACAATCCCCGGCCAACTCCCATAAGCGCCGGCGATAAAAGAGAAGAATGGCCAACAGAGAGCCCCCATGCAACACCGCCTCAAGCAGCAGCCCTGGCGCGTGCAGCCCCTGCCAATGTTTGAGAAGGACAAGATGTCCGGAGCTTGAAACGGGGAGAATTTCCGTGATCCCCTGGACCAGCGCCAAAAAGAAAATCTTAAGAGTTTCGCTCATGGAAAACGTTCCGGGGCACTGGCGGAAGGGGTGGGATTCGAACCCACGGCGCCTTTCAGCGCGTCGGTTTTCAAGACCGATGCTTTCAACCGCTCAGCCACCCTTCCGCACGGACCGGTTTGCATGCCGATATTACGCTCACGTTCTCCGCAGAATCAAGTCCGATCGCCTTAACCCACCCGCCAACAGCGACGCGCAATCGCGGCAAAATTTTGCAGAACCTTTCGACCATGGAAAAAAGGCGCTTCGTACGCTTCGGGATGAAACTGAACCCCGTACAACGGCCGGTTTGGATGCCGCATCGCCTCGATCGGGCAGTGGGCGCTGCGCGCCAACCGGATAAAACCCGGCGGCAACTGTTTAACCTCGCAGTAGTGCGAACACCTTAGAATCATCCGATCGGGTAATCCTCGAAACAGCGGATCGTTCAACAGCCGCTCGATTTCATAAAAGCCATACGCCACAAAACAGGACGCCCGCCGACGCCCGGCAGGATCATTTCCACCCGGTTGTCGCGGCATCGGATCCCCCGGCTGCATCCGACGCATCGGCTGGTCGAAAAGCCTTTTTCGTCCCTCCATTTGACCGTTCATGAAAAAGCCCAACAGTTGATGGCTCCCGCAAATGCAGAGCATCGGTAACCGTTCGTACCGGGCAATCACGGCCGTCATTCCTCGGAAGTCAGGGACCGGGTAATCTTCCCATCGCCCGCCAAAGCCGCTCATCACAAGCGCCGTCGGTCGCAATTCCTCCACCACCTCGGGTCCAAACTCCTGATGGGGCACGATCAAACATCGCTCTCCGGATGCCTCCTCCAAGCGCGCTTTGATCCGGACATATCCCACCGGCCCTTCTTCATAGTACTTTTTGCGGTCCATCACCGCCACAAACACATACATCTTCCTCTCCTGGGGTCAGACCTCAACATTCAACATTTCCCTTCATCAGCCTCTGCTCCACCCCCCGTATCCGTTCCGCCAATTCCTCGTTTTTCCCTGCCTCCTCTTGCAGCCGACGAATTCGAATGGACACCGCCGCCCCACTCCTGATGCCGGCCCATCTGCCGGCCTCTTGCTGATTCATTCCACTGTAACGCGTCAGCAGATACAAGAGAACCGCCTGCGCTTTACAACCGTACCTTCGCTTCCGAAGCGCATCCGACTGTTCCCCGAATGTCTCCGCTACAGCCTGCGCGATTTCCTCCGCCGAACAACGGGCTTCTTTCCGTTTGCCCCTTGCTTCCTCTCCACCGATAATCTTGATATATTGAGAGCGAATCGAGTCCTGGAACGCCTCGCTTCCTATTCCCCATGGGGCGTTTCGCATCATATATTCAAACTCCTCGTCGGAAGTAAGAAGTCCCGCTTCTACAAACTGCCGATAAGCCAACCGTTGCTTCGACTTGTCTTGCTCCCCCGTCAGAGACAAAACAGGTTCCTCCTCAATAAAACCCCACTGGGGTCTTAACCCTACATATCCGGCATAACTGCTCCAAGGATAGCTTCGAAGCCTTTTCGTCTGCTGCCGAACCGAACCGCTTGGCTCTCCTTCTCCTCGAACAGGATTAAGATGAACATATCGGCTCAGCCGAAGCAGATAGGGACTATTCTCGACCGGTTTCGACCAAAACCGACTTTGCATCAAATGGCCGCTTCGTTGATGCCGCCAGTTGAAATACATGACATACGCCGTCTCCAACTGATGCATGAACTCTGAAAGATTCGCTCGATGCGTTTGAAGAACAAGATGAAGATGGTTGGGCATGAGACAAAAAAGGTATATGCGGACCTCTTGTTCCTCAACGCCTCTTTCCAACCGGTCAAGAAATGCATGCCGATCTCGATCATCCTCAAAAATGACTCTCCGATCAACCCCACGGAAGGTCACATGATAAATCGCCCCCTCATAATGAATTCTCATTTTCCTTGCCATAGCGTTGTTCGGTTTTCCTTTGCCTGGTTAAGATTGTTGAATGTAGAGGTCTGACCCCAAAGGAAAAGCCCGGATCCGTCGCGAATCTCGAGGTGAAGAGGTCCGCTGGATGCCCCCTCTAACTCTCCCCATAGGAATTCTGCCTGTTCACCGTTTTTTAGCCGAAATCGCCCACTTTCCCACAAGGGTTCGCCTCCCTCCACGCGCCGGAGTACCAATCGAAAAGGTTGGCCCGTCCCGCGAAATGTCATGGTCCAACCCATCACTTGCCCCTCCCCATTGCGAACCCAGCCTCCCTCAATGTTTCGTATGCCACCGTATATCGAAATCCGCGGCAAATGAAACAAATCCTTCCGCTGCGCTACTCGTGCGATCCGATCTTCGCACACCACCGCCATTCGGTACCCCCCCTTCTCCACTGCCTTCCACGTTTCCTCCCCAAACGCCCCATGCGGATACGAAAAGGCCACGGGACGAAAGCCTCCCTTCCGCCGGATCTGTCGGAAACTCCGTTCAATCTCTTCCGCAGAGTTCGGATGCGCCGCTAAATTTGCATGCGTGTGGCCATGACCTCCAAATGTCAATACCCCCCGTTGATGCATGCGCCTCACCTCCTCCCACGTCAAACAAGGTTCACCATCCCATTTTCGCCTCGCCTCCGCCGTCTCCGCAACGTAATCGGTAATCAGAAAAACAACCCCCCGAAATCCATACCGCGCCAACAGGGGTTCTGCCACCTCCCTCGTGCTCACATATCCATCGTCAAACGTCACCATCACCGGCCGCGTGGGAAGCTTCCCCTTCCCTTCGAACGCGGCAACCACCTCCTCCGGCAGAACCGTCTCATATCCCCCCGCCTTCAGTTGCCGAAGATGCTCCTCGAACTCCGTCGGACTCACCCACCACACCCCACGCCCCTCCCCCACGTGATGATACATGAGAATCGGAATCTCAACAGGAACCGATTCGCGATCCTTGCCACATCCGGCCGCCCCAAGGGCCGCCGCAAGGAAAAAAAGCACACCGCCACTCTTCATTCTCTTACTATACCGCAACCCCTCCCCCTTGCCAAACCGCTTCCCGCATTCGACCGTTCAATCTCCCTTTTCTCTATTGCTCCCGAAAAACTTCCGTTTTATGGTACTCCTTATAAACATAAGGATTCATCGCCATGCCTCAGCCCGTCCCCACCACCACCCGAATCATGCCCTGCCTCGATATGCAAAACGGCCGCGTTGTAAAAGGCGTCCGTTTTGTGCAGATACGGGACGCCGGCGATCCCGTGGAATGCGCCCGCGCCTACTGCCACGCCGGCGCCGACGAACTCGCCATGCTCGATATCACCGCCACAGTCGAAAACCGGCCAACCCTTCTCCGCGTCGTGCGGGACGTGGCCGCCGTCACAACCATCCCCTTCACCGTCGGCGGCGGAATCCGCGACGTCGCATCGGCCGCCGCCGTCCTCGAGGCCGGGGCCCATAAAGTCTCCACCAGCAGCGCCGCCTTCCGCACTCCCCACGTCATCGAAGAAATGGTCCGCGAATTCGGTTCAAATCGCGTCACCGTCGCCATTGACGCCGCGCAAAATCCCGCGATGCCTTCAGGATACGAAGTCTATATTGACGGAGGCCGAACCGCAACCGGCCGGGATGCCATCGAGTGGGCGAAAGAGGTGGACGGCTACGGCGTCTCCGTCATCCTTCCAACCAGCAAAAGCACGGATGGCGTCCGGCAGGGATACGACCTGCCGCTTATCCGCAAAATCAAAGACGCCGTCGCAGCCGAGGTCGTTGCCTCCGGAGGAGCCGGAACTCGGGAACATTTCCTCGCCGCCGTTCACGCCGGCGCCACCATCCTCCTCGCCGCCTCCGTCTTCCACTTCGGAATCCTCACCATCCCAGACATCAAACGATACTTGAAACAACAGGGAGTATCGGTCCGCGGGTAACAACCGCAATATCGGAGGGCTCCCATGCGCGTTTTTGTTTTGGTCTTCCTCGCGCTCTTGGACGCGTTTTCCGCATGGGCGGCCAAACCCCTTCCGGGTGTTTGTTACAGCCCCTTCCGCACCGGACAAAGCCCCCTGTTAGGCCGTTACCCAACCCAAACGCATATCAAAGAGGATCTCCAGTTCGCCCGGCGGGCGGCAGGGGCAATCCGCCTCTACGGAAACGAACGAACCCTCCGCACGATCCCGGCTCTCTGCGCCGAAATCGGCTTGCCCTGCTACCCCGCCGTCTTCCTGACGGGAGACGCGGCGGTGGATGACCCCCTGGTGGCTGCCCTGATCCAGACAGCTCAAAAATCTTTTCCAACCACTCGCGCCCTGATTGTCGGAAACGAAACCTTGCTATTCAATCGCCTTTCCAAAAAAGAGCTCAAGACTCGACTTCGGCAGGTCCGACGTTCCGTTTCGGTCCCTGTCACAACAGCGGAACCCTGGCATATCTGGCGCGATCATCCCGATCTCGTGCCGGAAGTGGATTTCATTTGTCTCCATGTCCACCCCTACTGGGAGGTCCCGCCCCAATCCATCGAAAATGCCGCCGCGTTCGTTGTGGCCCGCTTTCAGGAAATTCAAACCCTCTATCCCAGCGTCCCGGTCGTGATCGGAGAAACCGGATGGCCTTCCAAAGGCCCCCCGAACGAAAACGCGGTGCCAAGCCCCACCAACCAAAAACGTTTCTTTCTGGAACTCGATGGCTTGGCAAAATCCGCCGGCATCCTCTGGTTCGGTTTTGAGCTGTTCGATGAATCGTGGAAGGAAGAAGGGGGGGTGGGCGCCCACTGGGGGCTCTGCGAAACCAATCGCCCCCCAAAACCAAAACCCGCCCTAAAGGGCTTGATCCAAACCCGTATTCAGCCCAAAGAAAATAGCGTGACTCCCGCCGATATCCCTCTCCGATTTTGGTGGTGGGCTCCCCCACCGACCGATCGCACGCAACTTCGAATCGAACGTTGGAACGCGAACCGCCAAACCTGGAAACTGCACCTTCTTCAGGAAGTCCGGGTAATCCAGGAAGGCAAATGGCGCGCGTTCCCCGCCCTCCTTCCCGCAGGACATTATCGTTGGACGGCCCAAAACGGTACCGCCGAGGGGTGGAACTCGTCCTCACCATGGATCCCCTTTTATCGCATTCTGCAACAACAGAATGTCTCGGACCCTCTGCTCGAGCCTCTTGCCCCCACCGTCCCTGTTGCCCTCCCGCCCTAATCCCCCTATAATGGAAACTCCAACCCCAGGGTGAACCATGAAACGCATCCCATTCAATACCGGTCCCTGCACCCTCCGCTCCATGCCCTTCTGGTGCGTCGGAAACCCACTCGGCGATCCCTTCGGATCCGCCATTCTCCCAAAAATAGATTCCCTCGAGGTCGCTCAACTCCTCGCGGATGCCGCTCGCCAAGGACTCATCGAAGCCACCAGTTTTCACGATGACGACCTCGTCCCTTGGAACCCAGACCACCCGAACGACGACCTCGACCCCTCCAGCGAAACATCGAAAAAACTTGAGGCCATCCGAACCCTCCTCGACCGCGCCGGCCTCTCCACCAACACCGCAACGTGCAGCCTTCATGGCCATCCCCTCTTCCGACGTGGCGGGCTGACCAACCCCGACCCCGCGATCCGCCGACTCGCCCGTTCGAAGGTCGAACGCTCAATCCGAATCGGCCATCGGTTCGGCGCCCGCTACTTCACCTATTGGGTCGCACGCGACGGCTTTGAAGTCCCCGCCGCCACCGACTGGAAAGCGGTTTACGCCTGGCTCGCCGAAGGCCTGAACCACGCCCATGACTACATCCGGCGGCAACGGTTCCGCAACTATGTCGGCGGCACCATCGAACCAAAGCCCAACGAGCCCCGCGGCCACATGTTTCTCCCTACGGCCGGTCACGCCGTCGGCTTTATCCAATCCTGCTTGAAAACCCCCGATTTTTGGAGCGTCAATCCGGAATTACTCCAGCACGAAAGCATGGCCCTCATGAACGGCGTGCTCACCGTGGCATACCTGGTGGCCTGCAACAAACTGGCCTTCCTCCATTTTGGAAGCCAGATCAAAGCCCAGTTCGATAATGACTTCCCGCCGCTCGTCGGTCCCGAAGGGCTCAAGGAAACTGTCTTCCTTTTCCATGCGTTGGACCGCCTGGGCTGGAAAGGCGTGGTGGAATTCGATTGCCATATGCTCCGAACCGAAGGGGATCCGGATCATCCCCTCGAATGCCGCCGAGGTTTTATTCGCCATTGCGCGATCGCACTCAGTTTCGCCCTCGAACTGGCCGGTCGCCTTCGAACCCCTCCTTTCATCCACGAGTCGGAAACGGAAACCGACCTCCTCGCCCAAATGGCCCTGTGCGGCGTTAGCCTGCGAACCATTGAAGCCCGGGCGCGCAAGCAAAAACGCTAAAGCGGAACTAGCCCTTCATCATCGCGATCAATTCGCGCAGCCGGTCAGCACGATCGGAAAGCTCCCGTAGAAGCGTGCGCTGGCGGTCCACGACGCCCGACGCCGCCTTCTCCACAAAATCCTTGTTTTCCAGCTTGGCGTGGGTTCGTGCGATCTGCTCCTCGACCTTTCCAAGATCCACCGCAAGCCGCCGGATTTCTTTTTCCACATCCACCTGGCCTTCGATAGGAATATACAGCGCGCCGAACCGCGTCACCACCGATGGCAACGGCCGCTCCGGCGCAAACCCCGGTTCAATCCGAATGTTTTCCGCCCGAATCAATACCCGCAGCACCGCTTCCTCTTCCCGCAACGCGTCTGCATCCGCCGGATTTTTCGGAGACAGAATGCAGGAAATCCACGCCGAAGGCGCAATCCCGCAGTCGGCCCGCAACATCCGCCCCGCCCGAATTAATTCCCGCTTGTCTTCCACATAGGCGGCCACCGATTCGCAAACGCCCCGCACAGACAACTCTTCCTCGCAAGCCGGCTCGGGCCAAGGTTCGAACAGAATCGAACGGTCGCACTCCCCATACCCCATGGCCTGCCATAATTCCTCGCTCAAAAACGGCATGAACGGGTGCAAGAGCCGAAGGGAGACATGCAAGGCATGGTGAAGCAGATGCCGCACCGTCTCGGTCCGCGCCGCATCGCCCTCCGCAAGGACCGGCTTGGCCGATTCCACATACCAATCGCAAAACTGATGCCAAAAGAAATCATACAGCGCATGGGCCGCGTCATTGAACCGAAACCGTTCCAGATGGTCGGTGCACGCCTGCACCGTCTCCCGCAGACAATAAAGCAAATGACGATCATCCCGACTCAGCGGGGCCGTTGGATCGGGCAAACGGCCGGCTGCCGAACCGGGACTCGCCCCCTGCATCTGAGTGAAACGGGCCGCATTCCAGATTTTTGTTCCGAAGTTTCGCCCGACTTCAAACTTCTCCTTTGACACATAAACATCCTGCCCGATCGCCGTCAACATCGTGAGGCTGAACCGAAGGGCATCCGCACTCGACTCCCGAATGATCTCCCGAGGGTCAATCGAGTTGCCCAGACTCTTGCTCATCTTCCGCCCCCGGTCGTCCCGGACCGTTCCATGGATCACGACATCCCGAAAAGGAATATCCCCCATGAATTCCAACCCCGCCATAATCATCCGGGCCACCCAGAAGAAAATGATTTCGGAGGCCGTCACCAGCGTATCCGTGGGATAGTAAAAAGCCAACTCCGGCGTCTGCTCCGGCCACCCGAGCGTGCTGAAGGGCCAAAGCCAGGAGCTGAACCATGTGTCGAGCACATCCTCCTCCTGACGAATTTCGGCCCCTCCGCAGGAAGGACAGACCGAGGAGATTTCGACGGACGCCCACTCCTTTCCACAACTACCACAGGTAAAAACAGGAATGCGATGGCCCCACCAAATCTGGCGTGAAATGCACCAATCCCGAATGTTTTCCATCCATTCCAAATACACCTTCGTCCACCGCTCCGGCACAAATCGGATCCGCCCCTCCCGCACCGCTGCGATGGCCGGCTCGGCCAACGGTTTCATCCGAACAAACCATTGCGGCGATACCCGAGGCTCCACAATCGTGTCGCAACGATAGCACGCACCCACCGCATGCCGGTGTTCTTCGATCTTCTCCATCAACCCCGCCCGCTCCAGCTCCGCCACGATCGCCTTCCGGCACTCAAAACGATCCATCCCTCGATAGGGGCCCGCCTCCTCGTTCATCCGGCCGTCTTCGGTCATCACGTTGACCCGGGGAAGATGATGCCGCTCCGCGATCTCAAAGTCGTTCGGATCATGCGCCGGCGTTATCTTGACCGCTCCGGTCCCAAATTCAGGGTCCACCATTTCGTCCGCGATTATGGGAATCAATCGGCCTAGAACAGGCAGCCGCAGCCGCCGTCCCACCAGCCCCGTGTGCCGTGGGTCCCGCGGATGGACCGCTACTGCCGTGTCGCCCAGCAACGTTTCCGGACGAGTCGTCGCCACCACCACATCGCGCTTTCCATCGCCCAGAGGTTCTTCCAAAGGATAACGGATGTGATAGAGCTTGCCCATCGTATCCCGATGTTCACTCTCCTCGTCCGAAAGCGCCGTCCGACACCGGGGACACCAATGAATGATCCGTTCCCCGCGATAAATCAGCCCCTTGCCATAAAGCCGGACAAACACCTCCGCCACCGCCCGGCTCATCCCCGGGTCCATCGTGAATCGCGCCCGCGACCAATCGCAGGCCGCTCCCAACAACTTCAGCTGCTCAATGATCGTGTTTCCGTATTCCTCTTTCCATTGCCAAACGCGCTGAACAAACGCGGCGCGTCCAAGATCCTCCCGCCGTTTCCCTTCCTTCCGCAGCGCGCGTTCCACCACATTCTGCGTGGCAATGCCCGCATGATCGGTCCCCGCTTGCCACAACGTGTTCCGCCCCTGCATCCTGCGCCATCGGATCAGGATGTCTTGCAACGTGTTGTTCAGGGCATGTCCCATGTGAAGAATGCCCGTCACGTTCGGCGGCGGCATCATGATGCAGTAGGGTTCTCCACCCCGGGAGGGATCGGATCGAAAATCGCCCCGCTCCAGCGCTCGTTGATACCACTTGGCCTCAATCGCCTGCGGATCGTATCGCGTATCCAAGATTCGCATCGTCACGTTCCTGCCGAAAAAAACTCGTCGTACAACGCCCGCACGGCCCGTTTGCGATCCACCGACTTAACCCCGAACATCATACTGATTTCCGAAGCCCCCTGGTTCATCATCTCGATGTTGACCCCCGCCCGGGCAAGCGCAGAGGTCGCGCGAGCAGCCATTCCTACGGTATAACGCATGCCCTCCCCGACGATCATGATGAGACATAGACCCGGTTCGAATTCCGCATCCTCTGCCTTCAATTCCGATCGGCAACGCTCCAAAATCCGCGCCTTCATCGCCTCCGTCAACTGCTCTTCGCGCAGCACAACGGAGAGATTGTCGATCCCCGACGGCATATGCTCGTACGACAGCCCCTCCTCTTCGATGATCTGCAGAAGCCGCCGCCCAAAACCCACCTCCCGGTTCATCAGATACTTGTCCACAAACAACGTGCAAAAACCGTCCGAACTCGCAATTCCCACCACGGCCCCCGCCGTGTACGGACGCTCCGGCACCACGCGGCTTCCCGGCGCCTCCGGACGGTTGGTGTTCCGAATGTGAATCGGAATCCGCGCCTGCACCGCCGGAATAATCGCCTCCTCGTGGAACACGCCGAATCCCGCATAAGCCAGCTCCCGCATTTCCCGATAGGTCAACAGCTCGATCGGACGGGCTTCGGGAACCAAACGCGGATCGGCTGCAAACACGGAGTCCACATCGGTAAAGTTCTCATATTCGGCCGCTTGAACCGCCGACGCCAGAATCGCCCCCGTGATATCGGAGCCCCC
The DNA here is from genome assembly GCA_938038445.1 of uncultured bacterium. Taxonomy (GTDB): domain Bacteria; phylum Verrucomicrobiota; class Kiritimatiellia; order CAIKKV01; family CAIKKV01; genus CALHRZ01. Next base: position 18,104 of record CALHRZ010000028.1, read on the forward strand.
CCGAGGAAATGTCACAATCCGCCCCGTTGGCGTTAACCCAAAAAAGCCGGGGAACACCACCGTCTCCCGAATGGAACCCAGTACGCGGGCAAGCCGGGAATAGGACTCCGGCAATACCTGCGCGTTTCCCGGCTCATCGCTCAACAGAAGCCCCGCCTCCTCCGGCCCCAGATAGCGGGCTGGCACCCCCTCACGCAGGAGCGCCTGTGCCACCAGCCGCGCACAGTAATCCTCACCCGCCGCCTTCAGAAGGTCCAAATAGGTAGCCGCCTCCTTCCGATCCGCCGCCAAGCGCCGTTCCAAATCACCGGCAATCTCCTCCCCAAGCGTTTTCGACAAACCGAGATCTCGAATAATCTCCTCGTACCGCTCCAAAATGGCCGCCCGCTCGGCATCGCCGCTCCCACCCTCCAGCCGCGTCCGAGCTAAAGCGATCAGCCGATCCGTGATCTTGACGTCGTCCGAACTCCGTTTGCCCGGCGCCGAAACCACCACCACACGGCGCGACGGATCCGATTTGACGATGGCGCAAACCTTGCGAATCTGAACGGCATTGGCCAAGGAAGTCCCGCCAAACTTCGCCACTTTGATCGTCCGCTTCTTCAACGCACCACCTCCATGTCCTCAATCCGAATGCGTACCGGCGCACCACTTGTCACACTCAGCCGGGCGATTTCCTCAAGCGCTTCAACACAATCCTGCTCCCGCGCCGGATGGGTCACCCACACAACCGGCACGTGCCGCCCCGATTGCGGTTCTTTCTGGACCACCGAAGCTAGGCTGATCCGATGTTGACCGAAAACCGCAGCCACCTGCGCCAGGACGCCCGGACGATCCAACAGCGCCAGCCGAATATAGGAGCGACTCTGCGCCTCCCCCATCGGCCGAATATGCGGAGCGGAAACCCCCGAAAGAAACGGAAACAGCGGCGCGCTCTGGCCGCACAGCCCACGGGCCACCTCGACCAGATCGCTGATCACCGCGCTCGCCGTCGGAAGCCGCCCCGCCCCCCGCCCGTAATGAAGCGTCGGCCCCGAAAGATCGCCTTCAACCAGAATGGCATTGAATACGCCATTCACGGCCGCCAGCAACGAACCGGCAGGAATCAGCGTCGGATGAACCCGCACTTCCACCTCACTGTCGTCCAGTTTCACAATCGCCAGCAGTTTGATCCGATATCCCAACTCCCGCGCATATTCGATATCGATCTTCGACAACCCCCGAATCCCCTCGACATACGCCGCGGAAACCGGCAGCGGAACCCCGCAGGCCAACCCCGCCAGCAGAACAGCCTTGTGCGCTGTATCATGGCCGTCAATGTCCAAAGAAGGATCGGCCTCTGCATAGCCCGCGGACTGCGCATCCTTCAAGGCATGTTCGAACGTCGCCTGCTCCCGTTCCATCCGGGTCAAAATGAAATTGCAGGTCCCGTTCAAAATGCCCGCGATCCGCTGAAACCGATTGCCCACAAGCCCCTCCCGCATCGCCCGTATTATTGGAATCGCGCCCCCCACACTCGCCTCAAACCCCAACGCAACCCCCTTCCGAGCGGCCAGGCCAAACAGCTCCGCCCCATGCGCCGCCAAAAGCGCCTTGTTCGCAGTGACAACCGGTTTGCCGGCTTCCAATGCATTCCGAACCAACTCGCGGGCAATTCCCGTTCCCCCGATCAACTCCACCACAATCTGGACCGCCGGATCGGAAACCAGCGAGCCGGCATCCCGCGTCATCGCCGATGCCTCCACCCGTACGCCACGATCCCGCTCCCAATCCACATCCGCAATCTTCCGCAGAACAAGCCGTACCCCTGTTCGGGCGGCAATCCGCTCGCCGTGCCGTTGAAGCCCTTCCACCACGCCGGCTCCGACCGTTCCAAATCCGGCCAGACCGATTCCAATTTCTTTCATTTCTGTTTTAACCCCAGAAACGTATTACTATACTGAACCCTCTCCCGTCCAAACAACGAAAAATCGATCGCCCCGTCCCGCCCAGCTAAGTCGCGTTTCCGATTGACAGACCCTCGACCCACAATTCATATTGCCTTTATGCCGCCGCTTTTCCGCCGCCTCGCCGCACAGCCCGTTCTGCTCCTCCCCTTGCTCCTTCTCATCCTCTTCTGGCGTTCCTTCGACCCAACCCTTACCCTTTGTTCCGGCGATGCCTCCCTCTCCGTCATCGCCCAAACTTATCTCCTCAAACCTACCCTCCTGTCCGCCCCATGGAGCGCATTCAATGGTCTCGGCACACCGCTTCAACCTTTGGCCATCGCCCCCGGCTTCCTTCTGGCATGGATCGTTCCGTTCTACAAATATGTGGACGCCAATGCCATCTTTCACCTTTTTCTTCTCGGCCTGGGGGGCTATCTGCTCCTTCATGATATGACCCGCCACCGTGGCACCGCGGCCCTGGGCGGTATCTTCCTGATGCTTCAGCCCCATGTGCTCTCCCACCTGCTCCCCGGCCACATCGGCCACTTCATCATGGCAGGATGGACCGCCCTTTCCTTCTATGCGCTTCGCCGAACCCTTCTTCACGCCGATCCCCTTTCCGCAACGCTTACCGGCCTCGCCTTCGGTCTCCTCATTGCCGCCGGCCAGCACGACGTCGCCGCCTTTTTCGGGATCACCTTGACCGCCTATGGGCTCTTCCTCCTCATCCGGTGCTTTCGCAAACGCACCGATCGTCCCCCATTTCCCAAACTGGCCGGCTCGCTGATCCTCGCCGCCTTACTCAGCCTCCTGATCGGCGCCCAAGCCATTTTCGCCAATCTGATTGAACAGGTCCGACACCATTGGAACGTCACCGCAAACGCATCAACCGAAAGCGAGCCCACCCCGAGCGAACGGGAAATGTGGCTCTGGGCCACTCAATGGTCTCTCCCTCCCGTCGAAACGTTGGATGCCGCCCTCCCCGGACTGTTCGGCTGGGGAAGCGCCTCGCCGGAAAACCCCTACCGGGGTCGGATCGGCCAAACAGAAGGCTGGCCCGAACACCAACGTGGAATGCCCAACCTCAACGACGTCTGCCAATATATTGGAGCGGTTATTTTGCTCGGCGCCATCCTTGCCTGGCGCTTCCGCTGGCGCGACCCCGAAACTTGGTTCTTTACCGCCATCGCCCTCATCGCCCTCCTCCTCGCATGGGGAAAGTTCGGCCCTCTCTACCGCTTCTTCTATGCCCTCCCGGGGATGAATACCCTTCGAAACCCCATCAAGTGGTATTATATCACCAGCTTCGCCTGCGGCGTGCTGGGCGCCCTGGGATACAGCGCCGCCTTGCAACGTAACGCCCAAACCCCCTCTCCCTTCCGATCCACGCTCCTCTGGTGCGTTAGCCCTGCCGCAGTCATCCTGCTTGCAGGAGCGATAACACTCGGCGCCTTCTGGTCCGACCCCTTCTTCCTCCAAACCTGGCGAACGCCCGATGCCCAGGCGCAATTCTTCCTTGCCGACCTCATCCGAACCCAGTCGCTGCGTGCCCTTGTTCTCGCCGCACTGTTCTGGGGGGCTGCCGGCGTTTCCGTTTTCCTCCTCCTCCGCCATCCCCCGTCTCGCCCCGCCTCACGGGTGGGCTTCGCCCTGTTAGGGATCACCCTCGCGGCGGAACTTCTCTATGTTAATTTCCACTACCTGCCCTACCAACCCTGGCGTCCGCTCGTCGAGACCGGGCCGTTCAGCGATTTCCTCAAAAGCCGGGCCGCGCGCCCAAACCGTTTTCGCTTTCTCCGGCAGGACGGCCTCTTCCACCACCTCCGGGAAGCCGCCGCCGTCCAGGGAGTAGAAAACGCCGATCCCTACCCCGCCCGCCTCCCCGACGCTTTCCTGAAAATGCAGGCGGCGCTCGAACGTACCGACCCCCTCAAGTTCTGGCGCCTATGCAACGTACAATACGTCGTTTCCCCCCAGCCGCTTGCACTCAACGGACTCACGCCCCGCCTGACACTTAAGGCCGGCGATCAGACCCTTGTGGTCCACGAATATGCCAATACCCTCCCCCGCGCATACCGTGTGCCCGCTTGGGAAACACTCCCGGAATCCGAGGCTTTGACACGAATGGCCAACCGCCTCTTCGATCCCACCCGCAAAGCGTTTATCCACAACCCGCCTCAACCCCTCCCTTCCCCAGTCGGCACAATCGCCAACGAGACCGGCCGCTGCGAAATCCTGCGCGCTGAACTTCATGCGTTGACGTTGGAAACCGATGGACCTTCCTCGGGACTCGTGGTCGTGTCCAGCCGGTACGATCCGGGCTGGAAGGCTACCCTCAATGGACGCCCAGCCCCACTCTTGAAAGTCAATTACATGTTACAAGGAGTTGCAGTTCCCGCTGGCCGCCACACCATCGAACTCCGCTATGCGCCAGACCGAAATCGGCCGGCCCTGGTTGCCGCACTCTCCGGATGGATTCTGACGGCCCTTCTCCTGCTGGGAATAGCAGGCATTCGCTTGTGGCGATCCCAATGCCGCTCCCCTCGCTCCCCCGAAGGCTGATGCTTTAGTCCTGGAAGAATTCCCCTTCCCAAGTGCGACATAGGCTGAACATCATGCGGTTTCCCGCATGAGACGGCCGGCTCGACAAGAAAAACTAAACGCCCTTAACTGTCGTTCCGCCCCTCTGTGGCGGAAAGGGAAAAACGGTTCCCAGCCCAAAAGCACCGAAAACGTGTCGTTTCGCCTTGCCCACTATGCCGGCCCGGCCTCGGGAATCCTCGCCGCCCTTGACAAATAGTCGGGCCTCTTCTTCCGCTTGGCCCCCTCTTCGCTCTCTCCCATGACCCTCCCCAATGCGATCGTTCAGACTCGACAATCGGTTCATTCTTTGCAATGGTAATTCCGTTTCGCGCAACCGAAAACGAGCGGGGGCGCGACTCGAACTCCAAGGTGTAAAAGAAAATTATAAGGAGCTGAGAACATGGCGACCCGCAATCGTGTCGAAGGATCCCAAGTTCGGTTGGGAGTAATCGGAACCGGAGGCATGGGGCAGGGGCATTGCAGTCGAATGAACACCATTCCCGAAGTCCGACTCACCGCCGTTTGTGATATCGTTCCGGAAGTGGCCCGAAAGGTCGGTGAACAATATAACGTCCCCTATTTTACCGACTTTCGCGATCTGATCCGCGCCCGGCTGTGCGATGCCGTCCTGATCGCCACCCCCCATCCGGAACGGCCTCCCATCGCGATCGGATGCATGAAAGCCGGCCTGCATGTTCTGAGCGAAAAGCCCCTCTCCGAGCGCATCTCAACCGCCGAAAAAATGGTCGAGACCGCCCGGCAATCGGGCGTCGCCCTCGCCATCATGTTCCAACGAAGACTCGAGCCGGCTTTGGCAAAAGCGATTGAAATCGCCCGCTCCGGGCGCCTGGGCACTCTCTTTCGCGCCACGATGATCTCGCCCGAATACCGCACCCAAGCCTACTACGATTCCGGAGACTGGCGGGCCACCTGGCGCGGCGAAGGCGGCGGCGTGATGATGAATCAGGCACCCCATATCCTGGACCTCTTCATTCGTCTCAGCGGAATGCCCAATGAAGTGTACGGCCGTTGCGAAACCCGTCTGCACAAAATCGAGGTCGAGGATGTCGCGGAAGCCATGTTGCGCTACCCGGATGGCGGAACCGGTTACTTCTACTGCTCGACCAACGAACTCGGCCCCGGTCAGATGATCGAACTGTTCGGCACAAAAGGAAAATTGATTTACCGCGATGGCGTTCTGAAATTTTACCGTTACGAGCCCCCCGTCCCGGAATTTACCTTTCAAAGCACCCAGATGTGGTCGTCCCCCCAACGGATCGAGGAGACAGTTGAAATTCCGGATATTCCCCACGGCCACGCCGCCATCACGAGAAACTTCGCCCGCCACCTCCTCTTCGGAGAGCCCCTCGTCTCTCCGGGTGAAGAAGGACTCCAGTCGCTCGAACTGGCCAACGCCGTTTGGCTAAGCTCCTATACCGGCAAGCCGGTCCGTCTCCCTCTGAGCCGCCGGGCTTACGACGCGTTCCTCGCCCGCAAACGAAAAGAATCGAAGTTCGTCAAAACCGCCACGGGTTACCAGCGCGTAACGGACCCCCAGCACACCGCCTGATTTTGAATCCTTCCCTCTGGACCTCCTTCTTCTCCGATTTCTCTCTCGTTCACGCGCTGGAAGAAATCCACGCACTGGGCGGTTCCGTCGTCGAAATCTCGACGGAACACCTCGTCGAACTGGAGCACTCCCCCAACGCCGAGCGGACAATTGAGACCGCGCGAAATACCCTGGCTTCCCTTCGTATTTCCTCCCCCCAAGCCCATGCGTTGTTGAACGCCGATGTGTCCCATCCCGATCCTCAACAGCGCGCGGAGGATATCCGGCGCCTCCATCGGCATATCGAGATCGCCGCGCGTCTGGGAGTTCAGGTCGTTGTGATCCATCCCGGCGGAAGACACGAAAACGCGACCCCATCCGAAAAAGAACGCCTGCTCGCCGCGAACCGGGAGGCCTTCCGCCGGCTGGGAGATGCCGCCGGGGAAAGAGACGTCCAAATCGCTCTCGAAAATCTGTTTCGGCCCTGGACGGCAACGCCGGAAGAGATGGCGGCGCTTTTGGTGGCCATTGACCACCCAGCAGTCGGCTTGGCCTTGGACACCTCTCACGCCCATCTCGCCCGCCTCGATACGCCCGCCTTTATCCGCCAGTTCGGAAGCCGGTTGCTCGCTACCCATATCTCCGACAATGACGGCTCCGGCGATCAACATCGCACCCCGGGTTATGGAAAAATCCACTGGCCACCCATCCTGGCGGCTCTCGTGGAGGTCGGATATAGGGGCCCGTTCAACTTGGAAATTCCAGGCGAACGTCACCCTCTCCTGCCGCTTCGCCGCCTCAAAGGCGTCCATGCTTTGGAGATCGCCCGCTGGCTGATCGCAGGAAAGTTTTGAACGGCCGCGGCTTCTCTACCAGCGGACGGGCACTTTTCTTCCCTTTCGGGCGCTTTCGATCACTGCAAAAACCATCGCCAGCGATTTGATGTTGTCCGTGCACACGGTTTGCGGCACGGATCCGCCTCGTAAAAACCGAAGCAATTCATCGAGCGCGCCATGTTGGCCCTTCTTTTCCAGCTTGGCCACGGCTACATCCACCGGCGCTTTTTTGGTAAAAAACCCTTCCGGCGCAATCACTTTCTCCCCGCGGGCCGGTTGGTCCTGCTCGTAAAGAAGCGTCCCTTGGTCGCCAATCACCCGCCAGTTGCCATGCCAGCTTGTATGACAGCCCTCTGCGCACCAACTCCCCCGGTAGGTAAAAACAAGACCACCACTCATCTCGAAGATACAGCTTGCGGCCGCGTTCCCTTTATACCAGGAGCCGTGAGGATTGAATTCATGGGCAAACACCCAAACCGGATCCCGCTGGGTGAAAAACCGGACCAGGTCGAACTGGTGAATCGCCATGTCGAGAATCAGCGGACTTTCCATCGCCTCCCGGAATCCGCCGAAATGAGCCCCGATGTAAAAATCACAATTCACGGTGGTGAGGGTTCCGATCTGACCCGACTCAATTGTCCGCCGGAGTGTCACATTCAGGTCATCCCAACGGCGAGATTGCCCGACCATAAACAGACGGTTCGCGGCCTGGGCGGCCTTGACCATTTTTCGGGCTTCTTTCATGCTGGCCGCCATGGGTTTCTCGCCGATCACGTGGCAACCGTGCTTGAGGGCGGTAAGCGTCACGCTGCAATGGGCTTCGGGAATCGTGAGATCCACCACAAAATCCGGCTTGTGTCGAGCAAGCACCTTCTCGAGATCCGTATCGGCTTCCGCCTCAAGTTCGAATTTCCGGATCTTTTCCTCCGCCCGTTCCTTTTGAAGATCGACAACAGCAGCCACCTGAACCCCTTCGGTCTTGAGTGCCGGGAACCACGCCCCCGAAATCCCGCCCGCCCCAACCACCACCGCTTTAAACGCCTTATCCATGAGAAACTCCTCGAAAAACGCTCTAAACCCTATCCCATTACATTTTGTCAATCAAGTCCCAACCCACTTCCCCCCTCGACTCCAGGTCCTTGAACCGAGCAACCGACAGCCCCGACAGCCGATTATCCATCCACTCCCTTCCCCCCCCCCTTCCCGCACTTCATTCTGTTTTGCCAACCTCTTTGATTATCCAACTCATTTTGCTTTCGCCCTTCGGAATCGTCTGCTAGATTCGCGTTGCGTTCCGACGTCGGCGTCAGCGGAGAGTTAACGATACGGAGTCTGTATGTTGGGAATGTACGTCCATACGCATTGGGGCTACCACCGCCCCTACTCGGCCCGGCGATGGACGGTGGAGGATTGGTCCCATTACTTGGAAGGACTCTCGCGCCTGGGATTCGACACGGTGAAGGTTTGGCCTCAGATTGACACCATGCCTCTCGTACCGACCGCCAGCGACCGCGCCTATCTCCATACCCTGGCTCAGATGACGGACATCGCTCACTCCCGTTTTGGAATGAAAGTGATTCTGGTCCTCGCCCCAAATTGCATGGGCAATCCCCATGCCGCGAAATACGATTTCGCCTCACGACCGTATTTCGCATGCGAAAAAAAGATCAACCCCCGCGACCCGGCAGAAAAAAAGGCGTTTCATACCCAGCGACGCAACACGCTGAACTTCGTCCGCAACGCCGACGCCATCGCGATAATTGATAGCGATCCGGGCGGATTCATCGGCTCGACCGACGAGGAATTCATCCGCCTTTGCGTCGAACAGTCCCACGTGTTTCGAAACCTGAACCCCAAGGGCGAGTTCGTCTACTGGATGTGGTTGGGTTGGGAAACGTACAACGCCTTCTGGAAAGCACAACGAGATGACCCCGCCGCCGATTCAAATCCCTGGACCTACCACAATCCGGAGGAGTTTCATGCCATCCTGGCAGGACTCCGTTCGCACCTGGACGAACCGTGGTGGTTGACCTGCTGTTTGCCTCAGCACGAAGCGGCGGTGGACCGCCTGGGTCTGCGCGAAAAAGCGCTCTTCTACCCCTATGGACTGATCGAGGGGGAACCCGTCTTTCCTTTGACCCTGGCAAGGGGGGGAATGAAAAACGTTTTGACGCCCGAAGCGCTCCGTAACCATCCCCGCGGCGTAATGGGCAACGCGCAAACGCATTGCTTGCAAGTCCTCCACACCTATCTCTTCTCCCACATCGCCCGCGGCGGAGCAGAATCCGACGCCGACTGGGTCCTTTTCGGCAATCGCCTGATCCCCGGACTGGGCGGAACCCTTGCGGAAGGATGGATCGCGCTCGAGAGCCGCGATTCGGAACGACAACGGGCGGCAGCGCAACAATTGCGTCGTGCCGCCCGCCGCTCCTACCCTCTCGGCGATTTGGCAGGGCTTCTTTTCGGCGATACCGAACGCTTTTTGACCGACCTTGCCATGCAATTAGATTTGCAGGCGGCCCTGGGGGAGTTCGGTGCGGCGATCGAACAAGAACGCGATGCGCGCCGACGGCTAAGAGCTGTTCTCGAACACTTCGTGCCCTGGCAGAAGCGCGTAGGGTTTGCCGATGCGTACGCCGGACCCCTTTATCTGGCATTAAATGAGCCCCTCAAACGCTTGAACGATCCGAACTTAAATGCCGTTCTCAAAGACTTCGACGACTGGCGCCGGCCGGAAATTCGGAACGGAATCATGCCCAGGCTGATCGAGGCAATGAAGCAGTACGCGGGGTGAGAAATCATGGAAGAACTCGACAAAGCAAAAGCCCTTGCGCTGCAAGGGAAAGCAAAAACGGATGCCTTGCGCCGTTTTCACGATGCAATCCGGCCTTGGGGGTTGGCGCTTCCCCCGGTTGAGCCGCTGGTGTTGGATTTCGGACTGGGGAATTTCGAGAAGGTGGGCTTAATCGAATACTGGATCGCCAATGAGTTGGAAGCCGGCTACTGCGGCAAATATTTGTTTGTTTTCGACGGACAGACCTGCCCGATGCATAAACACCATGTCAAAAAGGAAACGTTCTTCATCGTCAAGGGGCGCGTCCGAATGCTGCTCGACGGTCAGAGCCAAGAGATGGGACCCGGCGATGTGTTGCCCGTACCGCCCAACCACTCGCACAGCTTCACCGGGATCGGCCCTGCCCTCCTTCTGGAACTCTCAAAGCCTTGTTTCATCGCGGATAACGTTTTCGAGGATCCGCGTATTCAAATCGGAACAAACACATCGTCGGGTTGGCCGATGCCCAAGGAACCGCTTAACGGCCGCTGACCCCCTCAAGCCGCTGAAAATTCCCCCTACAGGCAAACCCGGCGCTTTCAGACGGATCCGTTTGGCCCGACCCTATCGGAGTGCTCGGCCAGCTTTGCAATCGGGTAATCTGACAAGGCAAACGGAGGAAGACAGGGGGGGTCATCGCGTCCCTGGAATGGATCCGACTCAATAACCGCCGAGCGCTCTCTACGCCAATCCTCACCGTATCCTGGGCCACATTCACGAATACTTGTCCCCCAAAATCCAACATAGGGTTCGCGTCGAAAAGTATGATGTGCACATCGCGGCCGTTGTGCCAGTTGCGCGCGCGCAAGTCACGCACCAAAAACGGATAATAGGCGTCCAAAAGCCACAAGATGGCGCGGGGCGTGCGGGGAGCGTCCAACCAGGACCCAACCACATGCCGCGCAGCCGGATCGCACTTCATGAAGTCGTACGGCTTTTGGCCCCAGAAATCGCGAGCGTTCACCCGAAGTACCCAAGCCGGGTCCGGTGCGATCCCCGCGTCCTTCAGCGCCTGGTTATATCCTTGCTCCCGCTCCGACCGCGAGGTGAAGTCCACCGTTCCCGTGACCAGCCCAATGGCCGTATGCCCCTGCTCGATCAAGTCCCGTGTGACTCGATAGGCTGCGGCGAAATTGTCGCTTCCCACATAATCCGCCTCCAAACCCGGCGCGTAACGTTCGATCTGCACGATAGGTAACCCCCCGCGAACAATTCGTTTGAGTAAGGGAAGGTTGGCAAGCGACGGCTCCTGCGCAAGAGCAAGCCCATCCACATGCAAATGCATGAAAAGGCGTACGAGACGAGCTTCAACTGCCGGACCGTCCTGACTGTGCCCCAAAAAAACGGTTTTGCCGTTCACTTCCATGTCGTTTCCCACCCCTTGCGCCACACCCGAAAAAATCGCGTCCGATATAACCGGCACCACCAACCCGATCAAACCGCTGCGCTTTCGATTGATGGCCATGCCAATCGGACTCGGCACGTACCCTAGAGCACGCACCGCAGCCAGTACTTTCCGGCGTGTGTCCGGCCGAACCCCCACTTTGCGGTTGATCACCATGGAAACAATTCCCATCGATACCCCCGCTTTCCGCGCTACATCCCGCATCGTGATATTACGATACGCCGTCCGTTTCTTATTCACCGATCTCTCCTTGCCCAGAAAGCGAAAGGGTTCCTGATGAAGCAGACCGCCCAGGAAGATCCATCCCATAGAGGACGCCCTCCGACGTGCCCACGTAAGCCCGTCCGCCGATTCCACTGACCGTCAATGCCAGGTGCGAACCGAAATGTCCGCGGTCGTCGTAACGACGCCCTTCCGCCCGCGCCACCGTCGTGCCATCTGTAACCGACAGCACCTCCACGGTCGGCACACAGGTCCAGTCGTAGGGGTGAAGATACCGCTTGTAGGCCACCACGGCGGCTTGGCCTTGCTGCGTCACAATCAAACCGTCCACACGGCCTGGCCGTTGGAGTTTCCAAATCGGTCGCCCGTCGGCCGCCAGTCGCTCCACGCGGCCCTGTGTAGTGCCGACAATCCATCCGCCGTCCGCCAGAGGCAGACGGTGCAGGGTGTAAGGCGGCCAATCAAGCTTCGGCGGCATGGGAAAAGCCACCGCCTCGATTCCTCCTTTGGTATCAAACCGTGCCTCCCGTGTCCAGTCCCACGCCAACCGCTCGCCCGCCGTTCCATCGGCACGAATGATCTGCACGAAGCTGTTCGTATAGGTCCGGGTCGGCGCGTGCCACGAAAAGGTGCGGGCAAAAGCGCACTGCCCATCCGGTCGGATCCCCACTTGCTGCACATTGAGGCCAGGACCGTACATCGGCGGTTGACGCCGGTTCTCTCCCAGGTCGAAGGTCCAACGCAGCCGGCCGGTGGCCTCAAATGCATAAACCTTATCGGCGCCCGCGACAAGCCACGCGCCATCCTCGGAGCACGCGAGGGTTTCAACCTGACCCCCCACTCGTGCAATCTCCTGTAGAGCGGCTGAAGGCGGAACGGTTCTCAATGGAACGGCCACGACCCGCCCGGCGCGACCCGCCACAAAAGCCGTAATCTGCTCGGCTGAGGATGAAATTGCCAGCGGAGCGCGAAGACGCCAGTGGCGAGCCCCGGCATCCCCCGCCAGGTTGCTCGCCGCAAACAAAACCCCCTCGCGATCCCGCACATCCACCCAGGCGCAGGATGCTTGGGCTTCGCTTTCTATCCACAACGTCTGCAGCCCCGTTTCGTTCAGTCGGTATCGTACGGCCGATAGGCCAAATCGCTCCAGAGGACCCACGGAAGCCGCCGCGGAACTCACGAAAAGCGTCCGCTCATCATCCCGCAACATGGGGGGCTCGGCGCACGGATGAGCGGCATAGTCCCAATAGATTTCCCACGGCATCGCCTGCCCCTCTTCAACGGAAGTCGGCAAGCGCACCCAGATGTCAGGAGCGCTTTTCGCCTGCCGAATGGCGCCAAAGCGATACGCGCCGTCGTATACCTGCACGGAAAGCGCGGCATCCAAAATCTCCGACTCCGCTTCGCGATCACGCAGGACTCGGGTCCAAAACGTTCGAACCAACGGCAACGCCCCCCCATCGTCCACCACCTCGCACCGCCCGTAAATCGGACGCTCGATCGGCAAGCCGACAGTGGCAGAACGGATGGCTCCATCCTTCCGAAGGCGGGCGCTCAACAATAACGCAACCCGGGGCGGAACCTCGCGTCGTATTTCCAGCACATCAAACGCGGGATCTAACATCCGGTTTAAAATCGCGCGCCCATAGGCATGGGGTCCCACACTGGAATAGAGGGCCGACACGCATACGCCTGCCCCCTCCGCCTCGATTCGCGCAGGACCATCCGGGTTGTTCAGGGACCAAGCCGCCACGCCATCCGTCGCCGGATCCCAAACGGATCGAAAGGCATCCACCCTCGCTTCAAGACGACGGCCGCCGGCCACCGCTACGACCCGATCGGGATCGAAGTATCCAATCGGCGCCTCCGAAGACTTGATCGTCGGCAGACGGACGCAAATCCACTCGCCGGCAGTTGCCGGGCCTCGGACCGTGACGCGGACCCTGTAACCCGCCTCCGGCGCAGCCCAAGGCGCACGCGGCTTTATGGCCTCCGGAAAGATTTCTTCCTCCGCTTCGATGGAAGTGCCCCCTGGCGCACGGACGTCAAGCGCAGCCAACGCTTGCCCCGCCTCTGCCGCAGGCCCGGCCTCCGGGCACAGCGCCACCAGCGCCGCCGTGTCGAGCGCGTCGAGCCGGACGGAGACTTCCCCTTCCTTCCATGTGAACACGGTTTGCCGCACCCCGCGATCGTGATCCACGACCCATGCCTGCGCGGGGCGAATCCACGACGGTATGCCGTGCACAATGTCCACATCGCGATGCGGTTGGAGACGAATGCCGCCAAAACGGCGCCCTTCCAGAAAATCACGCGGATACAACACGCTCAGCCGGCGATTCAACACCACCGTCACGATGAGATCATCACGACACAGCAAAGGCAACACTTCAATCCGATCGGAACGCCAGACCGACGGAAGAGGCGCGCTGGCCGCTAAGAACGGACGCAGGACCTTGAAAACAGCCGCAATCCGACCGACATGTTCCCAATTCTGCATGCAAGCCGTGAGTCCTTCTTGGTAGCGCATCGGCTTGTCTTCCAAGAAATCAATTCCGCCTCGCCGTTCGCCACCCTGGTCCCACACCGACGGGCCAAGAAACCAGCCCAGATGCCGCGCGCCACGGCCGAGCATGGCGTATGACGCCATCTCCTGTTCGGCACGCGTAATCCATCGCGTTTTCTGGCCGACCCCATCCACCAGGTAAAGCAGCGGCGCCGGATCGTTCAACGCACGCATCAGGGTAAGCGAACGCTCTCCATCGAAAACGGTGGGATCCTCACGCTCGTGCGTGGTGTGATACAGATAATTGACCATTCCGTCGTGAAGCCATGCGTACCGGGCACTGTCGGCCGGGTTGCAGAGAAACTGCTGTTGCGGGGAGCCGTGCGCGCGCAGAAAGTCGCCAAGGCGTATCAACGTTTGCGGCCGCGGGCGGCCCCAGCCCGCATCGTCCTGCATGTACCAGGCCCATGCTCCCGGACGCCGGCCGAAGTCACCCGCCAGACGCGCCATGCGGTTGGACAGGGCTTCGGTTATGAAGCCGCCCCCCAACCGATCCATGTGCAAAGCCGTCCCATCCGCGTGGCCTTCCCAATGCGTCACGCCCACGGCGATATTTTTGGCCGCCAGTTCCCGTGGGTCCATGTAATGGGACCAAAAGACATACGTTAGCGACTCGGCGGGATAGGCACGAAACCAGGCCAACGCGTTTCGGCCGCCATCGGCAATCACCCGAACATTACAAGGCGCTCCATAGGACGGCGGCGCGGGGAGCGCGGCCCGAATAACCGCCGTGAAACCCGGCGGCACAGGAGAACCGCGAATCTCGGCCGAAAGGAGACGACCGTTCCACTCGACCGCTTCCAAGACGGCCGAAACATGATCCTCATTCCGAATCATCAAGGTAATGGCCCCAAGGTCCGCATCGAAGGCAGCGCAGGCGACGATCAGGCGGGAGGGGGCGGGCGCGGGCGCGCGCAGGACGGCCGCCCCACGGTCGGTCAAGACCCGCACGGCCAGTTCCGGCTCGCGCAAGGCTCGGCTCATATGACCCAACAAAACGATCCCCGCCTCCCCCGCAGGAATCGTTCTGGGCTGAACATCATACCAGTCCACACCCCGACCGGGTGCAGTGGGTGCAGCACCATCCTCCGGTCGCAAGAGGTCGGCGATCGGCACGCCTCCGACTTCGAGATCCAGCACCGTCGCCGGCGCGGCGGTCCGGTTCCGGACCAGCAAGGCCACGGAGGTTCGTTCCTGAGCATCTCGCGCACGGGACGCAACAAGCTCCAATACTTCTCCGCAGATGTCCTGCGTCCAGATCGCCGCCGCACCAATTAAGATGGCTCGACTCCGCATCCCCCAAATCATCAAGATACGAAAATTTACGCGCATATCGGTCACTCCACAAGAATTCCGGAAGCCGTAAGTTCAACCTTGCCTGTCAAGTCCATCAGCGCAGGTTTTCCGCCGCCGGGTATCGCGTTGCGCAAAACCCGGACATCGCGAATGCGCTCCAAAGCATCGGCGGCCGCCCGTACCTGGGGACGACGGACGCCGCTAACCCGGTTTCCAGAAACTTCGATGTGCGAAATGACGGCATCCGGAAACTGCGGATTCAGCCGGAGCAAGCAGTCCAAATTGACCGCCGTATTGTCCATTACCACGTTCGGCTCCCGCGCCCTGTGGCTTGTACAATTCCATTCAAACATCGCCAGCGTGCGGCAATCCCGCAGGGTGTTGCCGACAATTCGGTTGCCGTAAATTTCATACGAGACGCCGGGAGCAACGCTGGACCGTCCGCGGCCGTGTAACCCAAAAAACGTCTCGTAGCCGATCGCGCGATTCCCCTGAACCAACGTGTTGGCATTTGAAAACAGCATCGCCGCCCGACCCCCTTCGAATTCGCACCCGATGACAACCACATAGTTGGCCGTGCGCGGCGTCGCCGAGAGCGTCGCCATGTCATTGTTGGTCATAATCAGGATTCCCCCGGCGCGGAGATTTCGGCCGAAACGACAACGGAGAAAACCGCCGCCATGCACGCCGTCCAGATAAACGCCGTAATGGCCGCTTTCGAAGCGGCAGTCGCGACACCACAGATTATCCGTCTTCGCCGTGCCGATGATCGCGCCGGGATGCAGCGACGAAGCCGGAACGAAGTTGACGAACGCACACTGATCTACCAAGATGTCATGGGCATGATGAAAGGTCAGGGCTAAACTGCTGGCCCCGGCGCCGTCGAAGGTCAGCCCTCGGAAATAGAAATCGCGCACCGGCCGCTCCATGACGCGTCGGTCCGCGTAATCCATGCTTGCAAACCCGAAAAGGGGAGCGCCAGAACGGATCGTGGCACCGTCCGAAAGAAAATGGAGACGGCTCCGCCGCAACACGGGAATAACGGCCGGAATGGGATAGTAGTCGACCACATTCGTCGCCGGCGCGGTCACGAAATAGGGACTCCCAGCTTTGGGAAACCAGAGTGTGCCCCCTTCGGGCGGAAGAGCGGCCAGCGCTTCGGCAATACCCGCCGTGGATGATTGAGGATAGCGCCGACGCATCTCCGCCACGTCCACGCGGGGCTCGGGTGATCGGATCGCCCCCCGGAACGCGTTGGAAGCGGCCGGATTATAAGGATGCTCCTTCCACCAGTCGCGCACGTCGCGCCCCCATCCCGGAGGAACGAACGGCACGCCGGCGGAGGGATCGGGCAGAATCTCGAAAACGGCTTCGGCCTCACCGTCGCGGTAGGCAGCGTGAAAAACCCGCGCGCGCAGGCGGGCGGAGTAAGTCAGCCAGATGGGAGCGCGATACTCCGTGGACCAGGCCGTCGGCACGCGGCCATCCGTGGTGTAACGAATGGTCGCACGGGCGAGTTCCGAGGTTAACACAACCATGGCCGGTCCACGGAACTTCCCGCCCGGTGGGCAGAGGACCGGGGGCGGAGCGGTCGGGATGATGCCATCCACGGGTTCCAAGGTGACATCGTCGAACCAGCCTTCGCCCTCCTCCCCCACGTCCCAAATCAGGCGCACGTGGCCGGAGGGAGCCGGAGGCGAAAGACGAAATCGCACCTCGGCGCGGCGCCATCCTTCTGCCCCCCCCACCCGCTCGGTAGCGTGCATCACATGGCCATCGCCCAAATAAGCCACCTGCACTCCCCAACCGGAAGCCGTGCGCGCACGCATCCAGGCGCTCAAACGGTATTCCACCTCCGGTAACAAAGGCACATCCCGCTGCAACGTGTAGCCCGCGCCGCGAACCCGCAGCGCCATGGCCCCCTGGACCCCATTCGTGGCCACGCGCTCTGCGTTCGCCCGGTGAAGCCACCGCTCGGCTTGTTTCGGTTCGAACCAATCCGCCTGCTCGAACGAAGCGTTATAAAGCAGATTCGGCAAAACGCGGAAGGGAGGTTCTTCCGGTTCACGAGCCGCGCACTCCAAAACCAAAATCCACAAGCTGATCCGAACGACAGAACTCTTGAATGCCTCCCAGCCGTTCCACCCCCCCAAAGCTTTGTGCCGCATCCGTTCTGCTCCGCTGGTCGAAACGAAAAAAAAAGGGATTGACGCTTTCATAGACAGCAGTCTAGTATGAAATTGAACATTGTTCAATCCTTTTCACCCGGAGGGCGAAAACGTACGAAGTAAGGAGAGCCGTCATGATCGTGTTCACACACAGGATTCGAATCAAAGGTCTCGCGGTGACCATTGGTTGTTTTCTTGCAATGGGGGGGCGGGCTGCCGGTCCAACGGATTTCATCTCAACGGATCACACGCCGCGTGAATTCAATGACCCGACCAACTGGACGAGCGGACTGCCGGACAACCATGGTCAAAATGACATGACGAACGAGGCCGCAGCCTACCTCTCCGCAAACTATGCCCCCCCTAGCCCCGGATTCCGGTTGAGCCTGAGCCCGGATCCCGGCAAAACAATTACGCTCAATCTCAACGGATACAAGCTGGAGAATGTGGCAGACGCGTTCGGTTTGCGGGGATGGCGTTTGAATGACGGGACTTGGACCGCCGCAAACGCAAACGTGGTGATCTCTAATGGCTTTTGGCGAAACGCCGCCATCACCTTTAGCCGCCTTTTCTATTCCGCCACGGCGGCGGCGACGAACAACAACTGGATTTTGTCCAACGTAAAAGCGGATCTGCATACAATCTATATCGGCAGCGAGGCCGGTCATACCGAATACAATTCCCTGCATCTGGCGGATGCCTCCGTCGTTACGGCGCGCGCGGATGTCGTCGTAGGCACGCATTCCTCTTACAACACAAAGGGAATTCGCCTGCGGATCGCCTCGAATTGCACGCTGCGCGCCGGCAATGTATACATCGGGCGCGGCTCCTCGACTGCCGTACGAACCGAAATCGGGAACCAGGGTCTGGTGCAAGGACCTAACGCGAAACTACTCGTCACGTCCAATCTGGTGGTGGGCGGTTTTTCAGGCGGCATCTCGACCGTCACCGATTGTTTGCTGTTGATTGCCGATGGCGGTTATGCCGAAGCACGCGACGTGACGATTGGCTTCGCTGAGCCCGGCTCGACCAAACCGGTAACGAACAATTCAGTGGTCGTAACAGGCGCGCTAAGCCGGCTCTGGGTGACGAATGGAGTCTACGTCGGCCTCTCGACAAACGCCGCCAACAGCCGGGTGAGCATTCTCGCGAATGCCGTCATGGCGATCACAAACGCTTTCGGCACCGCTTCGATGACGGTGAGCAACGGCCACATCACCATCCAAGGCGGCGGACGTCTGATCGTTGACCATCTCACGCTCCAGAACCCCAGCATCGAACAGCGAATCGAATTGACCTCCAACGCCAGAACCAATGGCGTAGTCTCAGGAAGCGGCGCCGCGTTGTTCAACGGAACGCTGTTCCTGACCGGCACAAACCTGGACAGCGGCGTGTACAAGATCTTCGATTTTTCGACCGGCAGCGGTGCGCTGGCCGGCGTGAACACCAATTTCACCTTTCTGCCGACCCGCTGCCCCGACCCCTCATTCCTCAGCCTCGGAATCGCGGGGTTGGACGTCAACATCCCCGCAGGGCGCGTGGACTACCATGTCATCAAACGGCCAGGCGGAACAGTGCTCAGTGTCCGGTAAACAGCGCAGCCCTCCCGCCCCGATCAACGAGCACAAGGGTTCCGCTCCACAACCCCCACACCGAGAAAGCCAAGGCAATGATCTACACAAATTCGTTAAAACAGGTCACCTATTTGAGGTTTCCCAGCCAACGCAGCGTCCAAGAGCGACCTTGCCTTCATACGCTGGATTTCATAGGGCATCAGGTCGCATACGATGGAATCGTGTTCCGCTTTTGCCGGCGGGCCGGCTACTGGGGGATGTTGGGAAGGAGAAACGCCATGAAAGGTGCAGGGATCCTCATCGGCATATGTGCAATCGGTTTGGATAGTTCCCCTCTTGTGCGCGCAACACCAAACTGGATCGTGAACCCGGCGTCGGAAACGCTCCGGGCACCCGCGATATTGGCGGCGAATACCGGAACTCCCAACGGACCGATCGCGATCACCGTGGACGAAAGGGCGGTGCCTGCAGACGTTTGGAACGGTCGTCTCTATCTCCTGGCCGAAATCCCCCCCCTTCACTCGGCCGCAGTAAAACATGGCAGCTCGCCATTCGAACAAATGACGTCCCGCGCCGATGAGGAAGGGCTTACGGTGAGGACCGACCGCGGCTCCTGGCGTTTTACCTACGGCCGGGGATTGGTCGCGACCGACACACAGGGCCGCGCCGGCCCCATGCTGGAATGCGAACTTGGCCGCCCGATCCCCGCCTTCGTCGGTTCCGCGCTCGTCGTCGTCCGAGACCCCCAGTCACCGCTGACGTTCTACGTTTACCGCAATGGCCTTATCGAAATCGACACCGCACGCGAGGTTGCGTTTCGCTGGGCGGCTGACACGCCTTGGGAATTCTCCTGCGCCGCCCATTTCGGCTATGCGATCCGGCATAAAGGCGGACGGCTCGCTTCAGCACTCGATTGGATTCGCTTGGGCAACACGCCAGGGTTGCACGTCGGCGTGGGATCCGGCGCCGGAACGGTCGCGCCCGACCACTTGCGTTACCACGGACGATTGCGCCTTTTGCCAGGGGTCGACAACACATGGAATTCTGTGCGCGCCCAGGCCGCTCTCCGCGAACCCGCCGTGCTCAACACCGCCCTTGGCGGCGTCCCCGGTTCTCGCTATCCCCGTCTGCGCGTTCTCGACCGCAATAAGGATAACGTCCCCGATTTCCACGCCGATGCTTGGCTCTTCCCGCGGGAGGACGGAGAAACCCTCAATACCGTCCTCGGCTTCAGCGAATATACGCACGACCTCGACGGGGAGCCCGACGTCCTGCGGGCCTATCGGCTCGCCGGCAAACGATTTGATGAAGTCGTTCTCACCCCGGGCGCGGGCGAAATAGACAAGTATTCCATCTACTTTTTCGAGGCAGACAAAAACACCGCCACCCCCGACCTGCAACATCTGCCCCCGGCGCTGACGCTGGTGGACTGGAACGATGACGGGCAATTCTTCATCGGGTCCCTGTTCGACGGCGGCGGCTACCTCCAACAAGATATGGCCTTCTTCGGCCCAAACGAAATCCGCGCCTATGACCTCGACGGAGACGGAGACGTAGATCTTTCCGACTGGTATCCCGGCTCCAACATGGTGGGAACCCAGTTCGATCTCGAGGATCGCTTCATCGGCATGATCCATGCCCGTCTGATTCCGGACGCAGGGGTGGCCGAGATGGCGGTATTCGATTCCAGTTTTTCCTTCATGATGAACGAGCTGGATATCTCTTGGTACAACAAAACCTACGAGGCCGGCAAATTCTACGGCGATGTGCGCATCGGATTCGAAGAGCATATCAATATGATCGTCCCCGATAATGTCTCACCTCATTTTCCAAGGGGAGCGCGGCTTTTTTTGAAAACGACGAATGAGAACGTGGATCGTATGACCTTCGGGCATCTGGGCGGCCGAACGAACGGCTTCGCTTGGACCCTGGAACTTGATCCCCTCGAGGCGGACCGCCTGCATCCCAGCCGCTACGAACACCTTCTCGACTACCGTGATCCCTGGGGGCATCCTTTCCGAGCGCTCTCCGTCATCTACCCCCCCTCTTGGGACGGCGGTCCCCTTAAATGGGAACCTCGACCCGAATGGGGGAACGCTGTCGAAATCTATCCCAACGCACCCTGGTATCGTACCACAACAGGACGTTACTTTCCGCTGCGGGGACTCCGGTTCTGCATCGCACCGGAAGGCGGTTTCGGATCGAGCAACGAGGGCATGTATGGCGGGCAGCTCAGCCACGAAGAGCGCATCGAAGAGGATTCGGACGGCGCAACCTTCTTCCTGTACTATTCGTCCCTCATGGGCGGGCTTCACCTCAAAGGGGCAGATTGGGGCACCGCCGCATACCCGCCAGGGTGGCCCGGCCACTGGTGGAAACGGGAACAGTGGTACCATTTCCCCGACGGCATCGTCCGCAAAGGACGCTTCATGGGCAATCGCGACGTTTCGCAACCCGCCTGCAAACGGCTGGAAGGCATCTTCTTCCTCACCTATACGGACCAAAACAAAGACGGATATTTTGACACCTATGTCTACGATCGTGACAATGATGGCATCAACGAGCGGACACTTTGGTACGATATATCCGGTGGGTTCGTCGTTTTTCAGGAGGGCCCTTTCCGCGCCGCCTGGCCCTATCGGGCCGACATTGTGGAAGTCGAAGCCCAAATGGCGAATCACGGCTTACTGCGCGATCTCTACCGGCGGGGCTACCGCGAAGAGCCGTTCGTGGAACGCTTCAGCCTGAGTAGCTCCGGCATTCCGATTGAACGACGTGTGTTCGAAGATGGTCCAGGGCTCTGGGGCGTCAAGTCGTGGCGACCGGAATTCTATGCCATCTTCGGCCCCGAATGGATCCCTCAGGCGGGTATTTTCGAGGAAGAGGACTCAACGGATCGCTTTACCTGGAAAGATTTCCGTCCCACCGGCTTCACCCGCCTGGGAACGCTCGTCGTTCAACAAGGCATGGTCCAAACAATCGTCCGCAAACGCCTCACACCCGAGACACTGGCGCCGTTGGCGGTGTTGTTCATCGGGCATCTCTCGCACGTGCCTGACAAACGCGAAATGGCGGCGTTACTCGAGTGGATCGAACAAGGCGGCGTGCTCGTTTTGAACGTAACTCAGGCCGAAGAAGCCGACCGTCTCTACTTCAACGCGGTCGGGGAGCATCTCGGTTTTGCCCTCGGAGAACGAATCGAAAACCGTACCCGCGTGACGAAGCTCGGAACCATGGGCGGATTCACCGACCTCGACGCACCCTTCAGGGAAGAACGCGCCGTCACGCCGGAAAACCGCGTGGCGCACTATCGGGACGCGATGGGATGGAATCTGCTCGATGGACTGGACTATCTCACGTTCGTTGGCTATCCCCTGACGCTAACCTCCCCGATGCAACCCTTGCTGGAATATCAAGGACGACCAATCGCGGCTCTCGCTGAATTCGGCTCAGGTCTGATTCTGGTGGCGGGAGCAAATCTATTCTCCGATGGCCACGCCCATCATTCCGACACCTTTGAGCCAGGCGCGCGCAACGATACACTTCTGCAACGCCTGGTCGCGCGCCTTACGGCGACTGTCCGGAAGCTGGAAGTGAAGGCATGCGAGTTCGTCGCCGGTAACCCCCGTGGAAAACCCCCCATTTTGGGAACTGCGCGTGTGGCATTCTCAGGACGCGGCGGCGATGTGTTCTTTCCCCAAATGTGGCTCACCCGAACGGTTCGGGTAAATGGAGACATCGTAACCCCCACGTATTCCGGTGCTTTGTCCCGGGTCCATGTGCCGGCGGGAGATGCAACGATCGAAATTGTCCAACAAGAGGAACAACCATGAAAACTCGCAGAGGGTTTCTGCTCGCGCTGATCGCCATCGGAGCGCTTGCAGAACCGGAGTCCTCGGGACCCCGAATCGTCGAGCGGACTTATGCGGGCAGGCGTCGCGGTCTAGCAATCCTATCCGATCATCTGGAAGTCGGGGTCGTCCCGGCCCTCGGTGGACGCATTGTGGAACTCATTCCGCGCAGCACAGGAAAAAACACTCTGCATGCCGCAACGTGGAATTACCATTTGGGACCTGGTGACAAATGGCCTGGAGCCGAGTATGGAGGCATCTGCGACTGCCCCACCGAGGGATGGCCCGGCGACTTCTGGGGGATCCTCTACAACGTCCAGCCCTTGTACGAAACCGACGCTCTCGGACTGCAGGCCGAGGCGGAAACAAACGGCGTGCATATTGTGCGCCAAATGGTTGTGCCCCATGGAACCTCCAAGTTGGTCGTGCGCGTCCGGCAAACCAACACCAGTGACCGGCCAAAGTCCATGGTCCTACGCCTCCACGGCGAGTTCCGCATCGGAACTCAGGCCGACGCGCAAGACGTCATCTTCTGGAAAGACGGCGACGTTCTGCGCGAACGGCGCTATATTCCAGGTTCGGAAGCTCCGCGTCTGAGTTTCGACCGCGTCACCGACGGCTGGTCCGCTATGGTGGACACCGTAGAGCGAGAAGCCCTCGTGCATCGTTTTCTCGAACCCCCGGGACCTAGCCGCGTGTTTTTCTGGTCCGGTCACCCCGAACCGCCGCCGGGCACGATGGAAAGTACAGGAGATACCGGCTGGTACAACAACGAACGGTTCGGTCCCCGCACCACAGTGGAACCGGGCGGGTCTTTGACCGCTGTCGAGGAGTTCTGGGCTCTGCGCGGATTGGGACGCGTAGACGATTGCAGGGATGAAGGGGCGGCAGCTTTGGAGTTGCCTCGCGAACGCTTCGGCGCGGGGGACCCCGTGGTCTTGCGCGCCGCCTTTGCCGCGCCGGCAGCCGCGCCGGGAGTGCGGGTGACAATCACGGTGAGCGATCCGAGCGGCGCAACGAAAGCGGTTCGACACGATGATCTCCCTTCCCTAAGCGCCGGCGAGGCCTCCCACAGCGAGATCACGTTCCGAACGGAAGGATGGCCGGATGGTCTCTACGCCGCAACGGCTCTTTTCGAACGCAACGGAAAAGTTTTGGCTCGAGTCAGCCGTACGTTTGTGTTGGATGAGACTGCCGCGGCGCAGGCGCGAACAACCGTCGCCGCTCTGGCCACACGAATCACAGAGTTGGAAACCGCCTGGCAGCCCCCAAGTCCCTCCGACCGTGTGCGACTGGCTATGCTTCGCTCGCGTCTCAGCCAAGCGGAAACAGAGCTGGTCAACGGCAATTTCGATGCCGCGCGCAAATGGAGCGAATCCGCGATTGAACAGGCCGGCCGCGACTCGATACGGCGCCAACGCGAAATGGCCCCCGACGTGGTCTGGGAACCCGACTTGGACCGCGTGCTGAGGCGGTATCGCAGGGAGAAGGAGTAAAGCATGCGAGCATTTCGACGGGTATCGAGAAAGGCAAGAACTATGAAGACAGGCGGCTTGCGAACAGGGCGGTGGATAATGGCCGGAGTATTGGCGGCAGCCGGCGTGTGGGGGGCGAACCAACCCGAAAAGCCGCATCGCGTTCTGTGTGTCGTGGAAACGCCGGAAACCCAAGCGGTCACATACTACAATGGCATGGGAGCCTATCTCTTCACCTTGGAACGATATCTCTCCCCCCAACGTTTGCTGACCGAGGATTTCGCCGTAACCCAGGTAGGCTGGCTTCAGGCCGGTACGGAACTCGACCGGGTCGAATCCTACGATGCGGTCCTCCTGTGGGATGTGCCAACAGCCATTAAAGACTCCCGCGGCACGGATCCCTACTACAGCGATTTGACCATTTTGTCCGAAACACGCGCAGCCCGACTCGTTCAGTTTGTGGAAAACGGCGGAGCCCTGATTATGGCCGGCGGCGTGACATGCTACGGCAACGGACACAAACGCTTGGGCTCCGCCGATGCACGACTTGGGAATCACCGCCGTTACATCGGGTACGCAACGTCGCCTCTGGCGGCAATACTGCCTGTCGAGATTCCGGACGGCGAAACACTCCGCGCATTGGCTCGTCGGACGCCAACGCCCCAGCGATGCCGCATCGCGACTCCCGATCCGATGGTGGATGGTCTCGACTTCAATGCCTGGCCGTTCGACGCTTACCACGCCGTTAAAGCAAAAGAGGGCGCTGAAACGCTCGTCACAACGGAAGACGGCCAACCCCTGGTCGTTCGTTGGAACGTCAAGACCGGTCGGGTCGTATGCATCATGGCCTCGCCACGGGGAAACATTCTGTTCCCGGAAACCGGACGTGCTTCAAACCCCGTTTGGCCCGAAGAAACCGTATTGTGGGACCGCGTGATGCGTTGGGCGTTGAATTTGGATTTCCCAAATGTCCCGCGAGAAACCGAGGCGCTCGCCGCGTATTCGGCGATTCTTAACCCTCCCCCCCGCTTGCCGCAGGAGTGGTTGCATGACCGTTTCCCCTACCTGGCCCATGTGTTGGATGAGGCCATGCCTCTGGAAATCCGGGATCTGGCATTTCGTTACTATCACGACCTGGGCTTCGTCGGAATCGTCATGCAAGGCGGGTCAAGGGCCCCAGGAATGCGGGCGTTTCTGGAGGACTATGCCCGGGGGCTAGCCGCCAATAATCTGTATGCCTTTCTCCACCCGGATCCCGCCGTGACCGTGCGCCGGCATATCGCCAATCCCGAAGCCTATGCCCAAAAAGTGGAACCTTCCGGGGCTTTGGCTCAGCTCTACGGCTCTCCCTCCCCCTGCCCCTATAATCCCGAGGTCGTAGCGGCCGCCGTGGACGACTTGAAGTCCTGGGTATCCCTGGCGGAGGGATTGAGGGAAATTCGCGGAATCTTTTACGACGACGAATGGGCTTGGGTTCTGGGGTATCGACATGCCTACGAAAAACAGCCTGGAATCGGCTCTTACAGCCCATGGGTCAACGCCTACTATCGGGCGATAACCGGACGAGAGGCGCCCCGCCCCGTTTACCAAGAACCCGGGTACGTGGCGCCAGAAGACGATCCCTGGCTGCATTGGTGCCGTACGATCCGTCAGGACGCATTTCGGAACTATAACCGCGCCACGCGCGATGCCGTCAGGTCCCTTCGTTCCGATTTTTTGCTCTCCAACTATCCGGGGGGTATGGAAGGTAACCTTGATGTGTTGATTGAGGAGGTCTATCTGGACTGCTGGAGAGAGAGCGAACTCGAGGCCATCGAACGGATGGATGTAAGAGCCAATTTTCGGGAAGACGCGCATCGCACGCGTATCCCCGTGTGGGCGTTGATCGGCATTTTTCGCATGCCCGAGGACAAGGCGATGTATCCGGAATCCCTACGCTTGACCGTCGGCGCCTGCCTGGGCAGCGGGGCAAAAGGGATCATTCTCTGGAACGCCGTCAATCTCTGGGCCCCCTATATGCACCATCCGGGCCGGGATTCCCTCGACCTGGAAGCGGCTCGGCTTGGCCAACTGTTGCACCGGTTTGGCCCGATGTTCCTGGCACTGGAAAAGGAACCTTCCGATCTTTGGATGCTGTCCGGCTGGTTCTGGGTGAACAGTTTTGACAACTACTTCCTCGTCCCTCCCAATCCCGAAGGCGGTCCCAACCCGGAACGTACTTGGTGGCCAATCCAAATCAGTGATGTGGCGGGTCCCGCCGCGTTACGCGCCGGTCTGTACACCGAATTCGTTACCGAAAAACAACTCTTGAGCCCCGATCTGTTCCACAAGCGGGCCGTCCTGCTTCCCGGCTTGCAATACTGCCGCCAGGCCGTTGTGGATAACTTGGAAGCCTTTATTCGGCAGGGCGGCGCCGTGTTTGTGGACCAATCCACGCGCGTCGCCATCTCGGGCGCCAAAATATTGCCGGTGGATTTTTCCGCGTGGGTAGCGGAGATCGGCGCCGGTAAGCGACCCATCGCGCAACCGACCGAAGCCCTTTATCGCCAACAACGCGCTCGACGCGAGTCCTACGTCGAGTCCGCCATTCCCCTGTTGCGTGAAGCCGTCGCACCTGTGGTTCAACCGCGCGTAACGCTGACACATCCCGACGCCGCGCACACCCTTATGCGGCACGGTGCCTCGCGGTACCTGTTCCTTTATAACAGCAACACCGATCGCGAAAACACGTTCGATGTCAGGATCCGCAATTTGCCGGGCGTCGTGTATGATCCGCTCGGCGGCCAGCGAATCGCCACCACACCCGATGGCGAAGGCTACCGATTCGCGGTCGCACTCCCACCGGGCGGATGGAAAGTCCTGGTTCTGACCCCAGAGCCAGTGGCGCACCTCCAGGTGAGTGTTGCCGAACGACAGGGCAACACGCTGCGTTTGCAGGTGGAGGTGCGAGGCGAGAGCGGATCGCCCGTCAGCGCAGCGGTTCCCCTGGAGATCGCTGTGCAAACACCCATGGGCACGATCCCCTTGTATCAGGCGGCCACGCTCGGCATCCTCGATGTAAGTATTCCCACCGCCGATGCCCTAAAGGATCCACAAACCATCACCATTCGAGAGCTGCTGGCCGGGCACGAGCAAACGGCACCCATCCAACCGTAACCCTCTCGCCGATCGCCACTCCCGACGCCCGAATCCGTAACCGGTACAAGGGGCTCTGACTTAACAAGTTGTCCCCCGGATCTTTTCCGCAATTCGTCGGCAATACGAAATATCGCCGTCAGGGGGAACCTGATCGGCCACACCGATAATGAAAGGAGTTCCTCCCCAACAGGACAGCAGCTTTTCCAAGTGCGACTCCACGTCGGCCCATGTGTAGGGAGGAGCGAACATGGCGCCCGGCAATCCACCCCACAGGATCAGACGGTCGCTGCCCGCCACATGGCGCATTTCCTCCAACCCAACGTCTCCCACAGGCTTCGGCGTGAGCGCTTCGACGGCATCAAACCCAACGGCTGCCAGTTTGGGCAGCAGCCCGCGGATGGTCCCGTCCAAATGCACGGCCGCCTTTATCCCGGCGGCATGAAGCTTTTCCAGTCGGTGGCGATGAACCGGCGCCATGAATTCCTCATAGAGGCTCGTGAAATTGTCACTGGAGAGATTTTCGGGGAAATGGACGACAGGCGGCGCCAACCTGCAAATGACATCCAGAATCGGTTTCTGTTGGAGTTCCATACGATGGAAAATGTCGCGCACTTTGCTCTCTTCGTCCATCAGCAGCATGATGGCGTTTTCCAGCCCCGCCCATTCGTAACAAAAGGCAGAAAGGGGGGTGCGGGGAAGCGCCAACGAGGGATAACCGCCGTAGCGCGCCCATAACTTCTGCCGTGCGGCAAAGGTGTCCAGATGGCGAGGTTCAAGCCGAGAGTGCTCCATAAGATAAAGCAGCCGATCCAAGTCGGCAGGAGTATTGACAAAGTGGTGCGTGACCGCCCAACAAGCACTCTCGGGGAGATAGCTCGACTCACTGATCATGTCCCCCAATGGCGTGTGAATGGCAACCCGGTTGCAACGGCCAGCCGTCTCAACGTGAGTGTTCACGCTGGCATCAAAAACCCGTTCGCAGGCCCAAAAGTGTGTGTAATCATAATACGGCATAAGCCCGAGTTCCTGATGGAGCTTCAGGTATCCTTCTTCGGTCGACCAGAGAGGGTCGGCCGTTCCGTCCTCTTGGCGGCCGCTGATCCAATACGAAATGTCTGCAGTCCAAACCGAACGTAAACTGTGTTGTCCACGGAAGGTTGCCAGGAAATCTTCTATCATCGGAGTTCCCTTTCCGAAACCGCATACTTCATCGAATGGGCTTTGTGGCAGAACGTGCTAAAAAGAACATTGCTTCCAGTGCCTGAGCCTCTTCCGGTCTTGCCTGCCGCATTTTCCTGAATTCCACGAACTCCGCAAATTGATCGAGAAACGAGACGTCTATCCGCTCTAAGTTTTGCTTCAAGACTTCCAAACCGCGTGGAATGATTCGGTGGAATCCGCGCTTCGGAGATTCAAGCAGTCCGGCTTTCTTCAGGTACGTCCTTGCCCATCGGTCTCGGTTACGAAACAATTCCTCTCGCCCACTAGAAAGCATTTCCCGTCGTTCCGCGTCGGCCAAATGGGAACTCGTCGGCCAGAACGTCCACAGCATCTCAAGAGGGGTGTTTCTCATCGCCAAAGAACTTCAGCAGGGCGAACATGCAACGTTGATCGTCGGGAATGGCCACGGAATAACCCTTTCGAATTCCCGCTTGGTTACAAAATATCCCCCGGTTCGTAAGCCGCTTCTTGGCCATGGCGCTCGAGAAAAGACGCCGCACGCTGGCGAACCGCCGCAATCTGTTCCCGAGCCCGCCCCACTGCAACTTGAACTTCCGCCGCTATCCGTTCAAGCGCTTCCCGTCGTACCCCCGCTTTCACAAAAACCGGATCGTCCGCCAGCGCTTCCATCAATCGCGGCTCCTCTCCGTTCCGCATCCTTAAAGCCGCCGCAACCGCATGGCGCCGAATCGCTTCGTGCGCCGTTTCCCGTCCAATCCCCGCCTGAATGGCCGCCGCAAGAAACTGCGTCGTGGCCAAAAACGGTCCATACCGTTCCATCTCTCGCCGGATCACCGCGGGAAAGAGAGCCATGTCCCGCAAAATGACGAGAAACGTTTCGCATAGGCCATCCGAGGCGTAAAACGCGTCCGGCAGAATCACGCGGCGAAGGACGGAACAGGAGACATCCCCTTCCTCCCACTGGTCTCCCGCCAACCGCGAGGCGCCATCGGCATACATCTTGAGCAGCTCGGACAAACCGCACACCCGTTCGGCGCTCCGCGTATTCATCTTGTGAGGCATCGCGCTCGACCCCACTTGCCCCGCTTGGAAACCTTCCGTCAATAGATCGTATCCGGCCATCAGCCGGATCCCCTTGGCCGCATTCTCGCACGGAGCCGCGAGCAACGCGAGAGATTGCACCAGCGCCGTATCCAATGACCGAGGATACACCTGCCCCGGAGCCGCAAGAATCCTCCGGAACCCCAATGTCCCGGCAATCATTCGTTCCATCTGTTCGACCTTTTCTGCGCTGCCAAGAAGAACCAGCATGTCGGACTGGGTGCCGACGGGCCCTTTGATCCCCCGAAGCGGATAGTCGTCCAACAACCGTTCAAAAGCCAACAGATGTTCCAACAACTCCTCCGCCCACATGGCCAGTCGCCGCCCCACCAGGGTCGGTTGCGCAGGTTGGTGATGGGTTCGGGCGGTCAGGGGCATATCGGCCCAAGTGTCGGCGCGATCGAGCAGACAGCGGAGAATGGCGGCATACTTGCCAAGAATGATGCGACCGGCCCGAACATTTTGCATCTGCTCAACGTTGTCGGTCAGATCCCGCGAGGTCATCCCCTGATGAAGGTGTTCCCCAGCGCCCGCCTCTTCGACAAAGGCTTCAATCCGAGCCTTGACGTCGTGTTTGGTCCGCCGTTCGATTTCCGCAATTCGGGCGAGGTTGATGCGGGTTTTGGCCGCCTCGAACCGGGCAATGGCTTCTTCCGGAATCGAAAGTCCCAGGGCGCGTTGCGCTTTCATCACGGCAATCCAAAGTTCACGCTCTGCAAGGATTTTCCCCTCCTCGGAAAAAATCGCGTTAAGCGAAGCGGTGGCGTAGCGAGCCGACAACACATTAAGGTTTGCCATGGAACGCGCTCTCCTGCGGGGACAATCCCCGCTCGGATCGCATCGTACCACATCCCGCTCCCAGGACTCAACCCTGGCGACCGATCAGGCGAAGAAGACCGTCCAAAATGGTCAGAGGATGAGGCGGGCAACCGGGAATATACAAATCCACCGGCACGGTCAAGGCGGCTCCGTTGAGTTGTTTCGGATGACCGGCATAAGGCCCCCCCGATACGGCACAGGCACCCACCGCGATCACGAGTTTCGGAGCCGGTATCGCGTCGTAGGTTTTTTCAGCGCGAGTTGCATGTTGCGGGTGACGGGGCCCGTAATCAACAGCCCATCCGCATGCCGGGGCGATGCCACAAACTGAATGCCGAAACGACCGATATCCCAAGCCAGTGTCGTGAGAACATTGGTATCGGCTTCACAGGCATTGCAGCCGCCGGCCGATACTTGTCGGAGTTTCAACGACCGCCGAAAAATCGTCGCCGCAATCTCATGCCGTACGGGTGGAATGCCTTGCGAATCGGCGGTAACCGTCAGCCTTTCACGGCTTGAAGCGGCCAACCGAAATTCCCGAGTAAATGAAATCGCCCCGGTCGGACAAACGCCAGGGCACTCCCGGCAGAACAGGCACTTCCCGGTATCGAGGGTTGGAAATTGGCCTTCTTCCCGTTGCAACGCCCCCACAGGACAGGCGTCCGCACAACGCCGACACCGCGTGTCACAAGGACGCCCCCCAATCACAGGCCGGCCTGCAAAACGAGCAGGCAACGGGGGCGGCGGTCCTTTCGGATAGGACAGGGTCCTGTATTTTTGTTTCAGTCGAGCTTTCAGAATGTCGAACATGGAAGTTCGTTCCCTTCTTCCTACAAGTCATGCCCACAGTAAGACAGGTTGAAGCTTTTGTTGCACAAGGGAAAATCCGAAATCAGCTGGTCCCGCATGGCACAGGCCAGACCGAACCAGTTGTGAAACGACGGATCCACCACCTTGTAAAAGGCAAGCTGCCCTTCATCATCGGTTGCCGCTACGTGGCAAATTTCGCCCCGCCAGCCTTCGGTCAATGACGCCACCCATCGCCGGGGAGCCAGCGTCATGACCGCCGGTGGCGAACGATCGGCGGGAAGGGATTGAAGCAGCGCTCGGATCGCGGCAAACGACTGCTGAATCTCCATTCGACGCACCAAAGCTCGAGCCAAACAGTCGCCCGTTCCCCACGTGCACACCGGCACGTGGACAAACTGATAAAACCCATAGGGAAATTCGCTTCGCACATCGCACGGCAGTCCGGACGCTCGGCCGGCAACTCCCACCAGCCCGATCTGCCTTGCCAGGGATTCGGAAACCTCTCCAACCCCATCGAACCGAGCCAAAACCGATGGCGTTTCGAACAACTGCTCGATGGCCGAAAGGGCATCGGCTTCAATGTCGTCCAGCCGTCTTTTCAGTTCGCTCTCCAGCGTTTGATCCAGATCGAATCCTGTGCCCCCCGGCACAATCAGTCCTCGCCCAAATCGGTTTCCGCACAATTCGGCCGTCAGGTTCAACACATCCCCCCGAATGCGTCCGCAATAGCTCGCCGCCGGAAGAAATCCCACGTCCCCCGCCATTGCGCCAAGGTCTCCAATATGATTGGCCAACCGTTCCAGTTCGGCCGCAATCATCCGGACCGCTTCGGCTCGAGGAGAAGGGCGAACCCCCGCAAGCCCTTCCAAGACTCGGCAATAGGCGGTGGCATGGCCGATGGTTGAATCGCCGGCCAGCGTCTCGATGTAATGGCGCATGCGCGGCGAATTTCCTTCGCCGACCGCCCGCTCAATGCCGCGGTGCTGATAGCCGAGCGAAATCTCGAGATGATAGACGGTTTCCCCGTGGCACTGAAAACGGAAATGGCCCGGCTCGATGACCCCTGCATGAACCGGTCCCACCGCCACTTCATGAACGTCCTCCCCTTCCACCCGAAAGAACTCCGTAACGCCCACGGTCGGGAGGAGGAGGCTGGGTCTGCCCCCCGAGCGAGAGCGAGGGGGTTGAAAACGAATGGGTTTCAACCACGGATGCCCTTCAGGACGAATTCCCCACTGTTCGAAAATCTCACGTTCGAACCAGTGCGCGGCGGGAATGCCGGGAGTCAGAGCGGGGTAAGACGAGCCTACGGCACAGCCGATCATCTGCAAATCGCCAGACATCGGCCTTGCCAAAACGGCGACCAGTCGAGCCCCATCGAACGAATCGTCGGGCACGACAAACAAGGCCGAAAGCCGATGGCCCGCTTCGATCCCTTTCCCAAGAAGAGTCCGAAACTGTTCGAAGGAAACCCCGGACTCCTGGGAACACACGGCCGTCTCTCCATTTCGAAGCGAACACAAGATGGGCGGGTTCATGTTAAGGACCTCCAAGACCCACGGCCGCACGATGAATCAAACGCCAGAGGGGGGCAGAAACAAATAAACCTAACCCCAACGCCATCGCCCCCAGGACCAGGGGAGAAAGAATCGACCAGAGAGGTTCCCGAATCGAGGACGAAGAGCCGTCGTGCCCTTCCGCCATGGAGGGCCGGCCAAACGCCATCGGAAGAATATGACGCATCACGCCGGCAAAAACCACGCTCAATGCCAACAGAAAAAAAACCGCAGCCACCCATCGGCCATTCTCCAAAAGTCCTTTAAGCACAAGCCATTCGCTCAGAAATGGGCCAAAGGGGGGAAGTCCCCCAAGGGCAAAAAAACCTCCCAACCAGAGGCCACCGCTGATCGGCGTCAGAGATAACGCCCCTTGAATATCGGCAATACGCTTGCTGCGAAACACCGCTAAAAGATTGCCGGATACGAGAAAGAGCAACCCTTTGGCCAAGGAGTGGTTCAGAGCGTGCAAAAGAGCCCCCGCAACGGCGAGTCCTCCCCCGCCCATTCCCAAGGCCAGAATGCCCATGTTTTCGATACTTGAATACGCCAGCAGCCGTTTGTAGTCGCCCTGCCGTACAACAAATAAGGCCGCCACAACCAGGGAAATCAATCCGAATACGATGAGGAGCCCCCCGCTGAACATGCCGAGCCCGGCAGCCAGCAGAATGGCATGCGCACGAAGCTGCGCGAGAAACGCACAGTTCAAAAGGGCTCCGGAAAGCAAGGCCGACACCATCGAAGGAGCTTCGCTGTGGGCATCGGGAAGCCAGGTATGCATGGGGGCAAGCCGTGCTTTGGTACCATAGCCGACCAGCATGAGAATGAAGGCCGCCTTCAGCCAAACGGGATTTAACCCGCCGGCCGACGCAATCAACTCGTGGAGTGCCAGAAGCCGAACCAGTCCCTCGCCGGCTACCGCGAGCATGAACACCCCCAACAAGGCGAAAGCAATGCCGACCGAGCAAATCAGCAGATATTTCCACGTCGCCTCCAGACTCCGATGATGACGGTGAAAACTGATGAGCGGCGCGCTCGCCAGCGTCGTCGCCTCCACCGCAACCCAAAGCAACCCGAGATGCTGCGCGATACAGACAAGGCTCATGCTGGCCAAAAAGAGAAACAAACAGCCGACGAACATCCCTTCGGGCTCGTTCCGGAAAAGAAAGCCCTCCTCAAGATCTCGAGTTGTTCGCCCTTCTTCCCGCCGAAGATACCCTAAAGTATAGAATACGACGGACAAAAACAGAATGGCCGTCGTCGCCAGAAACATCCGCCCTAAGGAATCCAGCCCGACCCACCGCCCTTCAGCGTCGGATGGAAATGAAAAGAACAGCCCGAACACTGCGGCGGCATGCGCAAGAGCCCCAACCCCAACAGAAGCCGCCGCACAGGCCGGCTCCATGGGGTCCAGGCGGCCACGCCGAACAGAAAAGGAATTCCAACAACCATCCAAAGGTTCATTTCACTCCTTCAAAACCGATAGACGATCCGTGTCAATATGGTCAAATTCGCGGTTGATTTGAAAGAGGACGATTCCCATCACAAAAACAGCCGCCATAACATCCAGCAAGATCCCCAGTTCGATCAAAAGCGGTTCCCGAATCGCTTGCGAAACCCCAAACAGGTAAACGCCATTTTCCATCGTCAGGTAACCGAGCACCTGGGTCAGCGCCTTCCGCCGCGTGATAATCACCAAAAGCCCCGTCAAAAGGGTAAAGAACGCACTGGGTAGGAGTCCTTTCTCCGTGCTCGGCGGGGCGGAGACCTGCAGAGGCCGCGCAATCAAAAAGCTGAGACCCATCAAACCTCCACCCAGGAGCAAAAGGGTTGAAAAATCCACAAAGGGTTCGACTTCCCGAGTCACGCTCGCATCCCGCATCGCCCTCCGAAGAAGCCAGGGCAACACCACCCCTTTGACCGCCAAAAGAAGCAAGGCAAAAGCGGCGGTCCCCCCCCATAGGGGCTCCGAGGACAAACTCACCAGGATAACCGCCAACAAAACACCTTGAAGGGCCACGGCCGAAATGCAGGCCGGTATCCGACTGGACCCAAGAATCCGCAAATTGGTCAGAAGAAGGAGAACGATCAGAAAATCCACAATCCCCGTCATCGCTTTACCTCGCGGCCCACAGAAGAGCCATCAATGCCAAAACACCCGCCAAAAGGATCAATTGCGGAACCCGGATCAGCCGCAAACGCGCCATCGAAGACTCCACGATCCCCACCGCCACCGCCACCGCGAAAACCCCGCCGATCCCCCCCATCACTTCGAGAAAGGGTCGCGCACTCGAGAACGGGAAAAATGCCCCGGCCACCAGCGCGGAAAACATCCACAGCTTCAGGGCGGCGCCGTACTGCACAAAACCGATGTCTATGCCTCCATGGTCCAGCACCATCGCTTCATGGATCATGGTCAATTCCAGATGAGTGGTGGGATCATCAACCGGAATTCGGGCATTCTCAACCAACAGTACCAGCGCAACCGCTCCCCCCGCCAGCCAGATGGTGGAAATCCCTTGGTGGACCATGTGCCGGGGGAGCGTCCCGTAAATTTCAGAAAGTGATGCGCCCTGAGTGACAACCGCCAACGTCAGAACGCTCACAAAGAAGACCGGTTCCGCCAAGAGTGAAAAACGGACCTCCCGACTGGCGCCCATGCCTTCGAAGGCAGATCCCGTATCCAACGCCGCCAAAACCATCAAGAACCGCCCAAGACTTAGACTGTAGGCCACCATGAAAACATCGCCCGGAAAAGCCGCGGGTGCGGGAATCCGCCCGAGAGGAACAAAAGTCAGGCTAAGCAATGCTGCGGCCAGGTTGGCAATCGGTCCCGCCCAAAAGACCCAACTGGTTGTTCGACTGTAAACGCCCCCCTTGCGGAAGAGTTTGACAAAATCAAAGTACGGTTGCATCAGGGGCGCACCCTCGCGCCCTGCAAAAAAAGCCTTCGTCTTCTGGATCACCCCCAACAGTAAAGGCGATAATGTTATCGCCAAGCCGAATGAAACGAACGAAAAGGCGGGAGTCATTGCGAAAATCCCAATTTCCACAGCAAAAGCGCCAATACGGTCAGCGCCAGATACAACACGTAGATCTGATTGCGTCCCTCCTGAAGCCGGCGAAGCCGATCGGAACATCGTTCGATCCCTCGCCAAAGGCGGTTGTAAAATAACCTCTGAAAAATGTCTTGCTCTTCCGTCCCCAGACGTGCGCTCCTGGGGAACAACCCCAAAGGCCGACACTCCTTTACCCGTGGCCGAAGAACACGAGCCATCGCAAGAATGTCCCAAATAAAGGAGGAGGCCGTGTACTGCATGCGGGCCGTTGGGGCGGCATACCCGCAATCCCACGTGGAGGACTCTTCCACCCGCCGATGCAAAAGGAGGATGCGACGGGCGGCCATCAGCACCACCAGCATCACACACAGCGCGACGTTCGCCACCAGGATGCGTTGAAAAAGAGCAGGGATTTCCCACCCCCCCACGCGAATCACCCCCGGCAAGATCGGCATGAGGTCGAAAGCCGCAAACGATGTAAACGCCACGGCCAGCGGGCTCATCAGTCCAATGCCAAGACACACCACCGCCGCAACCCCCATCGGAACCGCTATCAAAAAGGAGACTTCATGGGCTTGAGCCGCTTCCTCGCTGCGCGCTTGCCCCAGAAACCCAATTCCAAAAGCCGTGGCAAAACATGCCAGGGCCAAACCGCCCATTAACCCCAGCGCCCCTACCGCTAAAACGGGGATCCGTCGAAGCCCCTCCGGCTGGAGAATCCCGGCCAAAGCGCTCCCATACAGAAGCAGTTCGCTGATAAACCCATTGAAGGGAGGCAAACCGCAGAGAGAAACCGAACCCGCGAAAAACGCCAGGCTTGTGAAGGGCATCCCATGGATCAATCCCCCGAGTCGATCCAGACTCCGCGTGCCCGTCGCATGCGCAACGGCGCCGGCGCTCATAAAAAGGAGACTTTTAAAAACCGCATGATTCCACACATGCAAGAGTGCCCCCCATAACCCCAAAGCGGCCATCGCCGGGTTTCCGACTCGAACCCCGCACAGCCAGAGCCCCAACCCCAGACTGATGACCCCAATATTCTCAACACTGGAATAAGCCAATAGACGCTTCAAATCCTTCTGCGCCAACGCGAGGAGAACTCCCCCCACTCCCGAAAGCGCCCCCAGCCCCACCAGAGTCCATCCCCACCACGCCGGCCAAAGGGTCGGTTCTCCTAGAAACATCATAATGCGCAACAACCCGTAAATGCCGGTCTTGATCATTACCCCGCTCATCACCGCCGAAACAGGGGAGGGCGCTGCCGGATGCGCCTCCGGAAGCCAGACATGCCACGGAACCATGCCCGCCTTAACGCCAAATCCAATCAGAGCCAACAAAAACAAAAGGCTCCGAATCCCTTCCCTTCCCGAAACCCCAAACCCCTCGAAATCTTGAGTGGGGTTCCGGTCTCCCAAAAGAATAAAAAGGGCCAACAGACAGGCGGTCCCCAAGTGGGCCGCAATCAGATAGGTCCAACCCGCGCTCCGCACCGTCGGCTCGCGATGCTCAACCATCACAAGAAAAAACGAAGCCAACGACCTCCCTTCCCACGCCATCAGAAACAACAGACCGTTCCGTGCCGTAACAACCAAAAGAAGAAAGGCAAAAAATATGCTGTAAAAAAACCAAAAGAACCTCGGAGCCTGGACGCCACTCGACCTTCGCAGATAACCCCCAGCATAAACGGCTCCCAGACCCCCCACCATTGCAATGGGAAAAAGGAAAAAAGCCGAAAGTCGATCCACCCCAAAGGACAAAGAGCCGAAAGGAATTGCCCAGGGTATTGGGATGACCATCGGCCGGCCACTCCACGCCACGGTTCCTGCGGCCGCAAAGGCCAGAATCGCTCCCATCACGGTTCCCCCAACACCGTACCGATGGGCACGGGACGAATCCCCACCCGCGACCCCACAAGCAATGCATTGAGAATAAAACCGCCAAACAGGCCAAAAATAACGCCGCCGTCATCAGGAATCCCCTCTTGGCTCCCCCCCGGATGACGCAACCTGCTCGTCCACCCAACGGGCCGTCTGCAACAGTTCCTCGGCGGAAGCGCGGCAGGCTACGGCCTCCGAAAAAGAAGTCCCCTTAAGGCCGAAGGACAATCGGGACAGTAACCCGAGATGACTCCGAATCGTGGAACTGACGATGGTGAACAACGTGTGAACGGCTTTCCCGTCCAACGCACCATAGGAAATCAGCTGTTGAAGAAAGCACAAGGATACCAGTGGACGCCCAACCGGGAACGCAATCGGGTTCCGAGCGTGGGGAATCGCAATACCGTCCCCTATCGCTGTGGATCCCAGGGATTCCCTCGCCAGCAAAACCTGCCTCGCTCAAAGCGTCCGCAAGAGAGGGAGACGGCTCCCCCGCCATCCCCTCCACGGAGTGAGGAGAAACCGATATTCCACGGGCGCACGCCCATTCCACGAGTTCGTCCCGATTAAAATGGTATTGCCCATGGACGCGGTGCGCCGGCAGTTCCTGGCGCAAAATCCATTCACATATCGTAGCGTCCGAGACGTTGAGCAGCGCCGCCGCATCCCGAAGGAAACAAAGACCCTACGCCTTGCTGACCCACACCTCGCGGGTCCGGGGTCCGTCAAACTCACAAAGATAGATCGCCTGCCATACTCCCAAGCGCAACCTGCCGCCCTCCACCGGCACACAAAGCGACGCGCCCATCAGACTCGCTTTCACGTGGGCCGCCGAATTGCCCTCCCCGTGCCGCCACGGCCCCGCCCACGGAACCATCCGCTCAAGCGCCGCATCAAGATCCGCGACCACGCCCGGATCGGCCCCTTCGTTTATCGTAACCCCCGCCGTCGTGTGGGGGACAAATACATGAACAACCCCCTCCCGAAGCCCCAAGGACTCCACCGCCCCCTGTACCCGCGAGGTAATATCCACAAATTGCGTCCGCCGTTCGGTCGTAACCCTGAAGGCATGCATCGCCCCTCCTCCTATTCCACAATTTCAAAATCCATATACTCACCCTTGAGGGGCTCCTCCACCGACACGACCGATTCAACCCGCGCACCCGGCGGTCCGATCTCCAACCACTCGCGAAAGCGATTCAGGGCTTCCGCTCCTCCCTCCGCAACACCCTCCACACTCCCATCCGGACAGTTCCGAATCCAACCCACCAACCCCAGCGCTTGCGCCCGTTCTCGTGCCGTCCATCGAAAAAATACCCCCTGCACCCGGCCCCGCACGCGAAAATGGATCCGCTTCTTCATGGCATTTCGTTCTTTTCCCCACCTTTCACCATCGGCACAAACCGAACCGGAAGGTCCTCCTTCCGGCGGATCTTCCCCCCTTCCTTCCTTAAAATGACCAGCCGCTGGAGCCGCTCGCCCACCGGAACAATCATCCGGCCCCCTTCGTCCAACTGCATGACCAATGCTTCCGGAATATCCGTGGGCGCACATGTCACCAAAATGACATCGAACGGGGCATGCTCCGGCCACCCCTTGTATCCATCGCCTGTCAACACTTGCACGTCATATCCCTCCGCCGCGAGGACCCTGCGCGCATGCTCCGCCAACTCGGGAATGATCTCGATGCTAAACACGCGCGCCCCAAGCTCAGCAAGTACGGCAGCCTGATAACCCGAACCCGTGCCGATCTCCAGCACCTTTTCCCCGGGTCGAATCTGCATGGCCTCCGTCATGTAAGCCACGATAAACGGCTGGGAAATCGTCTGGCCGAAGCCGATCGGACAAGGTCTGTCGTCATACGCCGTCCGGCGCGAGCGATAGGGTTCGGGAATGAACCGATGACGCTTTACCCGTCCCATGGCCTCTAGCACGCGTTCATCCCGAATGCCATATTCTCGCAACAGGGCCACCATCGCCGCCCGCTCCTCGGGCCAATCGTTTTCTCCCCCCCTTTTTTCCGCCGAACAGGCAGAACCGAACACGAGCCCTCCGACTAAAATGAAACGACAGCAAATTCCTCCCATGGCCAAATCTCCATTTTTTAACCCTTGACGACCGCCAGCGGTTTCAATTCGGTTCGGATTTTCACCAGATCGGCTTGCGCCTTCATCACTTCCGAAATGTCCTTATACGCACTCATCGCTTCCTCCAGATCGCGCGGCCGATTCAAGGAATGCAGGATGCCCTGCTGCTCCAACAGGGCCTTCTCCCGCGCAAAATCCAACCTCCGCACCGCCTCGTTCCGTCCCATCCGCCGCCCCGCCCCGTGGGCACAGGAACGAAAACTGTCCGGATTCCCCAACCCCTCCACCAGATAGCTCGGAGAACCCTGCGACCCCGGGATAATGCCGAGAAGTCCATCTTCCGCCCGCGTGGCTCCCTTCCGGTGTACCCAAACACGCCGCCCGAAATGCTCCTCTTCCGAAGCATAATTATGGGCGATTTGAACCAGACTGCCAAATGAAACGTTGGGAAAAAGATCCGCAAAAATCTCCTGAAGCCGCTCCATGATCAGCCGTCGATTGTTACTGGCAAACGCAACGCAATAGTTCATCTCCCGCAAATATCGCCGGCCCTCCTCATCGGCTGCCCGTAAAAAATCCAGCTGCCAGTTCTTGGGCAGCCGTTCCCCCCGTTTTTCGTTCTCCCGCCCAGCCACTCGGTTGTAATGCTCCGCGACCTGCAGGCCGATGTTCCGACTGCCCGAGTGAACCATCAGCCACACCCGCCCGTCATCGCCGGACTGAACTTCTATGAAATGATTACCCCCGCCGAGCGTCCCAACCTGCCGCCGCGCACTCTCATACTCTCGCCGCACAATGGGCATCTCGCCCTCCACCGGCGGCATCCACTTCTCATCCTGCGGTTTGCGATGATGTTCAAACCCCATCGGAATCCGTAATCGGACGGCCTGAACAAACCGCTTCAATTTTTCGCGGTCGATCTCCTCCGCCCGCAGTGA
This sequence comes from uncultured bacterium, assembly GCA_938038445.1. GTDB lineage: Bacteria > Verrucomicrobiota > Kiritimatiellia > CAIKKV01 > CAIKKV01 > CALHRZ01. The sequence goes on from CALHRZ010000028.1 coordinate 58,954, forward strand.
AGTCCGCACCGCTCCCATACCACATCCGATGTCCACCCCTACCGCGTTTGGTATCACAACCCCTTCCGTCGCCAGCACGCCACCGATCGGCATCCCATACCCTTCATGGCAGTCCGGCATCACCGCAACATGATGAAAGGCAAACGGATGGTCGGCCAAATGGCGCAGTTGCTCCCGCGCGCCAGGCTCGATCTCCCGGCACCAACTGAGAATCGGCAGCCGTCCTTCCCGAATCCATTCCGGCATGATACCTCCTCCCGCCCATTCCTATTTTACTTCGTTTTTGCCCCCGCTCAACACCCTGCCCCGCACTCCCCTGGCGGCCGCCAACCGATCCATTCGACCGGTTGACCCGCAAACCGCTTGGCCATGACGCGCATCGCCTCGAGATGGTGATCCACCAATATACAGTTCCGCCCTAACGCAAGGGCCGACACGCCCAATGTCCCGCTCCCCGCAAAAAAATCCATCAGCAAATCCCCAGGCCGCGAATGGACCCGCACAATCCGATCCAGCAACGCCCGCGGCTTCTGCGTCGGATAACCCGTCTTTTCCCGGCCGGTCGGACTCACAATCGTCATCCACCAAACATCCGTCGGAAATTTGCCCTGCGCTGCCTTCTCCGCCCCTACAAGTCCAGGCGCTCGATAGGGGATACGATCGCACCCCTCCCGATGAAACTGATAACGGCGTGAATCCCGCGCATACCAAAGAATATTGTTGTGCTTTGCGGGCCACCGACGTTTCGAGCGCCCCCCGTAATCGTATGCCCAGATGATTTCGTTGAGAAAACAGTCGCGCCCAAAAATCTTGTCGAGCAACACCTTAACATAATGGACTTCACGAGAGTCGAGATGGACGAAGAGACTTCCGTCCGGCTTGAGAATGCGACGCGCTTCACGCATTCTTGGCTCCAAAAAACTTTCATAATCCTCAAAACGGTCTTCAAACCGGTTCTCGCCTAGAACCACCGACCGATACCGCCGCCCCTGAAATCCCGTACGATCCCCCCCCTCGTCCCGTATCGTCCGAAGCGATACCCGCCGCTGAGCCCGCCCCGTGTTAAAAGGGGGATCAATGTAGATCAGATCCACCAACTCTCCCGGCATCGAACGCAATACCGAAAGATTGTCCCCCCAAATGATCCGAAGCGGCTTTTCCATGCCGAGTTGTTCCCATGTTCGATCGCAATCGCTTTGCATTGTTTACAGTAAATTCATTCGGCTTGCATTGTGGCAAAACATCCCTAAAATATAAAGAAAGCGAATCAGAAAGGAGGTATCCCATGCCTCGTGTGAGGAAAGAAAAGGTTTTAACAGATCGTCCGTTACGCCCCCGTTCCCCCCGACAACCCAACCCGGCGCCTGCGGAAACCGCCGCAGTGGATGTGCCGACCACTCCCCCCCAAACGCCTACACCCGAAGTACGATTCAAAATGATTCAAGTCGCTGCCTATTTCCGAGCCGAGAAAGACGGCTTCCGCAAAGACCCGGCCGAATATTGGCGGGAAGCTGAATTGGAAATCGCCCTTCGCTTCCCCTGAAAGGGCGATCGTTCGAATGCCGTTTTCCCTCACGTTTCTGGGCGGGGCGGGCAACGTCACCGGTTCGAGTACCCTCCTGACCGTCAGCGATAAACTTCTGTTGGTGGATTGCGGTCTCTTCCAGGAACGGGAACTCCGCGATCGTAATTTCCAACCTTTTTTCGTTCCCCCCGCCCAACTGGACGCGATTCTTCTGACGCACGCCCATCTTGACCATTGCGGCCTCCTTCCGAAACTCGTCAAGGACGGTTTTCAGGGGCCCGTCTTCGCTACGCAAGCGACCACCGAAATCGCCCGGCTCGTCTTGCTGGATTCGGCCAAACTCCAGGAAGAAGATATCGCCTTCAAGAAAAAACGACACGCCCGCGAAGGGCGAAAATCCCCCCACCCTTACGAGCCGCTTTACACCATCCAGGAAGCCGAAGAAGCCTGCACTCGGTTCCGCCCCATTTCCTATCTCAAGGAGTTCCTCCCCTTGCCCCAAACCGCCGCAACATTCTTCGAAGGCGGCCATATTCTTGGATCTTCGATGATTCGGGTCCTCGCCCACAACGCCGATTTTCAACGAACCCTTCTCTTCTCCGGAGACGTCGGCCGTTGGAATCGTCCCCTCCTCAACGATCCCTCCCTCTTCTCTTTCGCCGATTACCTCCAGTGCGAGTCCACCTACGGCAATCGCGAACATGAATCGGATGAAACAGTGGACGATGAACTCGCCCGGCTGATTCATGAAACCCGCGCGGCCGGTGGCCATATCGTGATCCCAAGCTTCGCCGTGGAACGAACCCAGGAACTCCTCTACCGAATCAGTGCGCTCGTCCGGGATAAAAAAATACCGGTCATGCCGGTCTATCTCGACAGCCCGATGGCCATCGCCGTGACAGAAATCTTCCGGAAACATCCCGAACTCCTCGACGAAGCAACCCGCCGCCGCCTTTCGAACGGCGACGATCCCTGCCGTTTCCCCGGACTCCGCCCCACCCCTACCGCCGACGAATCCAAGAAAATCAACGAAACAAAAGAAAGCGCAATCATTATCGCCGGTTCGGGCATGTGTACCGGCGGCCGGATCAAACACCATCTCCGCCATAATCTCCCCCGTCCCGAAAGCCTGATTCTCTTCGTCGGGTTCCAGGCGCGGGGAACGTTGGGGCGAATCCTCGTGGATGGCGCCCGCGAAGTCCGGATCTTTGGCGAAACGGTCCCCGTTCGAGCCCGCATCCGGCGCCTGCACGGCCTCTCCGCCCATGCGGACCGCCGAGAGCTTCTCTGCTGGCTAAGCGCTCTTCAACAGCCCCCTCGCACCCTCTTCCTCGTCCATGGAGAACCCGATTCCACCCAGGACTTCGCCCAGTATCTCCGGCAACACCTCGGTTGGACAATCCGGGTCCCCACCTACGGCGAAACCATACCCCTTAATTGATCGAAGCCTTCAACGCCAAACATGGCGCGGATATCGCCGCTGAAGCTCCCGCTTCACGACTGGATATCGCTCGCGCCAAAATCCCGCAAGATCCCGTGTAATCTGAACCGGTCGCTGATTGGGTGCCAAAATGTGCACCAGAAGCCATAACCGCCCTTTGGCAATCGCGGGCGGTCGCTCCACACCGTATAAATCCTGAATTCGCGCGGCAATATAAGGATCTCCCATCTCAGGATAGTGCACGGTCACCATGCGCCCCGTCGCCAAAGCCACCCGGTTCGGAACCAAACGCTCCAAGCGTAGTCGCTGCTCCCCGTCCAGTCCCTCCTCCCACGTCGGTCGCGCATGTTTTTCACGCACTTCCTGCAACGATACAGCACCCTCACACAGCCGGCGAACGCCCTCCTCCCATGCCCCTTCCTCCAACCGCTCGAATCCTTCCTCTGGACAGAGCGCGGCAACCACTCGAATCCGCCCCCACCACCGTTTGAACGATTGCCGCCATTCTTCCGGAACCAGCCCCTTTCGTAATAATTCTCGCGAAAGAAGCATCGAAACCTCCCGTGACGGTGCGGCAGGCGCTCGGACGGTTTCCAAAACCAGCTCCCGATAATGCCGTGTCACTTCCCGCATCACCCGACGTCCCGCCTCATCCCATACCAGCCGCTCCGCAGCGGCAACCGCCCCAGGATGAACCTCCCCCAGCCAGCCCGGTCGAATGGCCGCAACCAGATTTAAGCGAACCCCTTCCGTCCGACCGCTCGCTTCTCCTCCCTTCACTTCTGCAGCCACCACCCAATCGGCATGCCTTGCCGCACTCCCAGGGTCCAGCACAGCCGATACGCCATTCGCCAACTGAAACCCATGCAGCCCGGGTCGAATCCGACGCGCCACACGATCGGGAAACGCGGCCAGCAAACAAAGCGCCATCGCCTCCGAATCCGTTTCCGGCGGCTCCGGAGGTTCCGTTCCTCCCCGGCCACACGGCTTCCCTGCCAAGGCGAGGTAACGACTCGCGGCCTCCCCTGCCTCTCGCGCTGCCCCCCCGTTGATTCCCAACCGTCCACAGCGAGACGGATCAAACCCTACCGCGCGGGCCTCGCGCCATAAACGGATCAACTCGGGAAAATCGGATTCCACACCCGCCAGAACAAAATGCGTCTTTGGACGAAGTGCCGGCGTTCCGACAAAAGCGCGCAACGTTCGAACAGGATGTTCCGCTAAGGCGGCCGCCCACGCCGCCTCCCGTTCGCAACCCCGCTTCTCCGCTTCCACCATCAACCGAGCCCACCGGGGAAGAATCGGATAACGCGCCATTCGGCGTCCCGTCTCCGTCAGCCTCCCCCCGCCGTCCAACGCGCCCAGATCTTGCAACAACTGGAGCGCCCGCTCTATAGCCGATTCCGCCGGAGGGTCCAACCACTCCACGTCCCTCATGGGGTCCAAATCGGCCGCCCGAAACGCCAACGTCATCTCCGATAAATCCAGTCGTCGAATTTCCGGCACGTCCGCCTCGAGCCTTCGCGCATGTTCCTCCGCGGTCCAAAGCCGAACACATAACCCCGGCCCAGTTCGGCCCGCGCGGCCTGCGCGCTGCTCCGCAGAAAACCGGCTGATCGGTTCGAGTTCCAACACGTTGATGCCACGGACAGGGTCGAAACGACTCTTGCGGGCAAGGCCGCTATCCACGACCAGCCGAACCCCAGCGATCGTCACCGAGGTCTCCGCAACATTCGTCGCCACAATGACCTTCCGGCGGTCGGAAGGCGCAACGGCTCGTTCTTGTCGATCGGAAGGCAACTCCCCATGCAACGGAAACACGGCGGAACCTTGCAAAGTAGGATGATCAACAAGACGGGCCACCGCGCGCCCAATTTCTGCCGCCCCCGGAAGAAAAATCAAGGCATGCCCCCCTTCCCCCCTGCCCCATTCTCGAAGCACTTCCCGAGCAGCAGCCTCCCAGCACGGGGTCTTGCTAAAATCAACCGACCGTTCCTGAAAACGGATCTCCACAGGCCAAGAGCGCCCATAAGCACGCCAGAACGGCGCCTCCGGCCAGTATCGGCGGAACCGATCCTCCTCCAAAGTGGCCGAAAGAACACCCAGAAAAAGGTCCGGTCGGCAGGTCTTCTGCAACCGAAACCCCAACGCCAACGCGGCATCCATGGCAAGCCGACGTTCATGAAACTCGTCAAAAATCAACGCTCCGGCCGCTACCCGCCCCCCTTCCTGCAGCAGGCGGCGGAATGCCACACCGTCGGTCATATAAATAATCCGCGTCCGCCGGGAAACTGCCGCTTCCCACCGGACCTGATAACCGACCGTCTCCCCCGGGCGTTCCCCCCGTTCCGCCGCCACACGGGCCGCCAGCAGACGGGCGGCCAAACGCCGTGGTTGAACGACCCATATCGGGCGGTCGGAAGAAATAATCCCCTCCGCCAGCCAAACGGGAACACGGGTGGATTTGCCGGAACCGGCCGGAGCGGTAAGAACCCAGCGCCGATCATGACGCCATCCCGAAAGAATCTCTTCCCGGACGGCCTCGATCGGCAATTCGGTGCGCCGGTTCATCGGCCTGAAATCACGTCCATCAACTGCGCCCAGCCCCGATCGACCGGCATGCGAAACCACAGATAGAACCCCCAGTGAAGCGCCAATGCATAAAGCGAGGAAACCGCGTCATCCAGCACAATACCCGGTCCCCCCGAAACCCGCTGCAAGGAGCGCGCCGGCCACGGTTTGAGGATATCCAAAACCCGATGCAAAATAAAACCGCTCGCAAGCAGCCAGGGGAAATCACTCAAGGGAAGACCGGCCATCACCAGCGGAAGGGTGGCGATCTCGTCCGCCACAATTCGCCGGTCATCCTTCCGCCCCAGCTGTTGCTCCGCCCGATCGCAAAGCAAAACGGAAACAAACAGTAGCGCCGCCTGAACAAGGAAAAATTCCGCAAAACTCAAAGCGGTTGCCATCCACCAAGCCAAGGGTAACCCCAAAAGGGCCCCGACCGTCGCCGGCACCACCGGAGACCAGCCCAGTCCCAATCCCGTTGCCAGCACCAAAACCAGAGTGTCCCCCCATTTTCGCATCCCCCGCTTCCCCCCGCTCATACCACCTCTTTCAGGGTATAGTTCCGACTCCCCAATCCGTGCCGTTCCAGGGCCCGCACCTGGACCCACGGGTCTTTCCCGTGAATCTTCTCGAACAGATGACGGCCCCGGCCTAATTTCCATTTCCCGATCAACGATCCGGGGAGGAAATCCTTCGTTTTAATCGCCTCCAGACTCGCCGTTTCCAGCGCCACCACGTCATCCGAGGCCATCAGCCCAATGTCCGGAACAACGTGGGGCGTTGTCATCCCCCAGCAGTCACAGAACATCGTAATCTGCGTTAGGATGTTGATGTGGAACACACGCCCGGCTTGGAAGGGCTCCAATACCGCCCGTGTCGCGAGAGCCATCCCTTCCTGAAAGTCGCGAAACCCCTGCCGATCCTTCATGGAAAGCGCGCCGGCTGGACAGACGGAGATGCAATGGCGGCAATAACGGCAGTGGTGGTAGAAAAGACGAAATCGCTTCTCTTTCCGGTTGACGCTAATCGCACCCGTATCGCAAGCCTCGGCGCAACGTCCGCAGAAAACGCAAACATCCTTCTTCCATTCGATCCCCCCCTCCAGCGCATGAATCTTGGCCCGGGTTGCCGCATCCACACAGCCCATGGCCAGATTTTTACAGGCACCGCCATATCCGCAGTCCCCATGCCCCTTCACGTGGGAGAGGTTGATCAGACACTCCGCGCGGGCAATCGCCCCAAAAATGGATGCCGAGTCCAGAGTCTTAAATCCGATGGGTTTTTCGACCACATCCCGATCAAAAGGACCACCGGCTGGAAGAATGGGACAGCCCAGCGTCTCCGCCGTGTACCCCCGTGCCGCAGCCTCGGCGACCGCTCCCATTCCCCCCTCAGTCACAAATGGCTTTCCGCCGGCATCCTTGACCGCCTGCACGACCATCCGGACCAATAGCGGATGAATCGTGGAATACCCGAGACGCCCCCCCAAATGCATCTTAATCGGCGTCCAGCGCCCTTTGCACAGAGAGGCGAGGTCCACTTTCCGCAGAAGTCGTTGAAGCTTGGCAGGAAGGGTCGCATCCGCTTCGGGACGAACCGCGCGAACAGAAGCAAACCAAACGGTAGAAGAAGAGGTCATGTGGCGTTCCCCTTGAGAAAATGGCGGACAAAATCGTCGAACGACTCGAACGACAAATCCGGAGGATGTTCTCCCGGCTGACCGATGCCATAGCGAAAAAAAACGCTTCGAATTCCCGCACGCCGCGCGGTTTCGAGATCGGTCCAATGGTCGCCGACCATCCAGCTCCATTCGCGAGAAGCCCCTGTTCGACGGAGGATTTCCTCCACCACCCCCGGGTGAGGTTTCAGGAAAGGAAGCGTGCCTCCGCCCAACACTGTGTGGAAAAAGGCGCTCATCCCCAACGCCGCCAAAACGCGCTCCGCCATTTCCTGCGGCTTGTTCGTCGCCACGGCGAGGCGATGCCCGGCCGACCGAAGCGCCGCCAGCCCTGGGCAAACACCAGGATAAGGGCGGGTTCGGTCAGCCAAATGGGCCGCGTAATGACGGCGCTGAACAGCTAAAGCCGCATCCCGATCCACGCGGGGTGCGTCCTGCAAAGCACGTTCAACCAAGGCCCGAACCCCGTCCCCAACAAATCCCGTCACCGTTTCCACCGAGAGCGGCTCCAAACCGAACTCTCGGCGCATGAGGTTGACGGCTGCCGTCAGATCCTCCCGCGAATCCACCAACGTCCCGTCCAAATCGAAAATGAAAAGCGAAGCCCCCACCGCTCCCTTATTCCGCCCTCTCAGGGACTTCCGGTGCTTCCTCCTCCGCCCCGGTTCCCCCTTCCACCTCCACCGGAATCTCTTCCTCGTCCTCTTCCCACTCCGCCTCTCCGGCGGAACGAGCGCTTTTCAGTTCGGCTTCCAAGCCCGGATCAATGTACACGGAGGCTTTGGCCTTCAGGGTGTCAATAAATGGCAAAATGATCTTCCGCCCTTTCATCATCCGGAGATAGTCGCGAATTTGATCATGGCTTTCCTCGAGGGAACGGGTCTGGCCGGCATTACGTTCCATCACTTGGACGATGTGATAGCCGAACTGGGTCTCAATGACGGGGCCGATCGCTCCCACCGCCTGAGTGAAGGCCGCCTCCTCGAATTCAGGAACCATCTGCCCATGGCCGAACGGGGGCAACACGCCGCCTTGCGCCGCCGAAGGACAATCGCTGTTGGCCTTCGCCAGCTCAGCGAAATCAGCGCCCTCCTCGATCTGCTTGCGCAGCCCTTCGATTTTTTCTTTTTTCTGCGCCTTGGTCGCTTCGTCCGCTTCATCCTCAACCTGCACAAGGATATGCCGCGCTTTCACATTCTCCGGCGTGGTAAGGGAAGCCTTGTGCTCCTCGTAAAACGCCTGGATATCTGCTTCCGTCACAGCGCCGGCTTTCTCCATCTCCTCGTCAAACAACTTCTTGATCCGGAGATCCTTGCGCAGTCGGGTTCTGAACTCGTCCATCGTCATGTTCTGCATTTCAAGGGCGGATTCAAGAGTCATCCCTTCGGGAATGTTGCGGCTGATCATGGCGATCGCCCCCGTGACGTCCTCATCCGTAACCCGTATGCCCCGCTTCTCAGCCTCGCTTTCCAAAACCGTCGTGGCTATGAAATTCTCGACTATTTGGGATCGGACATGGCGGCGGAAGGCGTCGGCCTGCGCTTCCGGCAGCATGGGGGCAACCTGTCCATACTGCTCCTCAACTTGGCGGTCGAGCTCTCCTCGCGTCAGTTGAGCCCCGTTGACCTCTACCATCACGGCGGCAGGATTCTGCACCCCTTTGGTTTGGGCTTGGGACGGCTGTGAAGCCGATGACGTCTCGACTCGTTTGCAACCCGCCGCAGCGAGACAAGCAAGGCCGATCGCCGCCGCGAAGACAAGAGTTTGCCGTTTCGTATCCATGAATTCACTCCCTGCGCCAGTGGAGGGGCACCGGCCCCGCCCAACAGGACGGAGAAAACCCGGCATCCCACAAAATTGCACTATAGCGTACTCCCTCTCCTTTTGACCAGCAAAAATCTGCATGCATGCCGCTTTCAAAAACGGGTTCCAAGGTTTAATATCACCGAGGACGGAGTCCCCCCAACGATCCTCTTCCTCAAGTTCCGGCACTCTGTGCCGAAAGCCGATTGCGAGGAAGGGTGGCATGCAGACCTCCAGAGAAGGAAAACCCGACAACACCCGACGGCGTGGCGGAAGACCCCCCTCCCGAAACGGCAATGGCTTACGACCGCTCGGCCCCTTCGCTTTTCGGGACCAAATCACAAGGACCGCGATGCAAACGCGAATGGAAATGATGAGGGTTCATCCGCTTTCAAGCGCTGTTCAGCGATAAGCCGCTTCCTGCTTCCCTCGACATACTGAAACGAAGCCGGGTCATTCGGTAAATGGTCCATGCCGCATCACGCCATCCTACTTTTTTGCCCTCCGCATACCCGCGAGGATGATAAGAGATCGGCACCTCCATCACGCGTACCGGCAAGCCGCCCGCCCTCCGCATCCGTGCCGCTCGAAACACCAGTTCCGCCTCAACATCAAACCCGTTGCAAACCGGAATAAACCGCGCATAAACCTCCCGACCCATCGCTTTTAAACCTCCTTCCAGGTCGGTGAGCCTTAAACCCGTCAACCCATTCGCCCACCCCGTCAACAGACGATTGGCCCATCGCTGAAGAGGCAATAATCCCTTCCCCCCTTCTCGCAGAAAACGGCTTCCGATCACCATTTCCGCCCGCCCTTCCCAAAGGGGCGCCAGGAGGGCGGGATAATCGGAAGGATCATATTCCAGATCGGCATCTTGGATGAGAAGCACGTCGCCCTTCGCGTAACGCCACCCCTCCCGAATCGCAGCCCCTTTGCCCCCTCGTCGGGCACGATGTAACACCCGGACAGGAACATCGGGAAAAATGCCGGGCAATGTCTCCATAATCTCCGGCGTGCGGTCGGTGGAGCCATCGTCCACCAAAATCACGTCGCGCCCCACCTCCGCCGGCAGCGGTTGTCGGATCACCCGCTCCACAAGCGCCTCCACGGTCCCCTGCTCATTATGAGCCGGGATCAAAATCGTCACCGTCCGCATTTGTCCCATTTTTCTCCGTCGCGTCTGCGATCCTTTCCTCTCCCAACGCCCGCGCCTTCAGCTCTCCATACCGCACCGTATAGCGAGGTCCGAGCAACGCTTCGCGATGATCAAAACCAAACGCCCGCCGCTTCAACGCCAAAATCGGAGGCGCCTGAATGCGCTTGGCAACCGCCAACCCCTGATAATGATTCCACCACCGTTCCAAATCCGCAATAAAAGCCGCTGCCGTAGGAAAGAGACTGCGAACGTTCCCTTCATATCCAATCCGTTTCTCGAGTTCTCCCCCGAGATACCACTCCAGTATTTCTTCGGGCGTCGTCCGCTCCCACGTCTCCACCCAACTGCGGAACAAACAATCATGGTAGGAATAAATCAACGGATCTCCCCGGCCCTCCTCCACATTCTGTGCCGGGCTCAACTCCGCCGAAGGCGTCACCGCAAAAATTCCCTCTGGAATAACGGGCTCTCGGTAAATCGTTTCATTGAGGTAACGGCCCAAGGCATAGACTTCCCCCTTCCATAAGTCCGCAATGTTGGCAAAATACCCGCCGAGGTCGCCGTACAGCGTGGCATATCCCACCGTCGCCTCGCTCTTGTTGCTGTTGCACGTGAACACCGCTCCGGCCGCCGCCGCAACCGCCGCCAGCACCCGGGCTCCGCGATCGCGGGCTTGAATGTTCTCCATAACCGGCTCGGTTAAAAAAAGTCTCTCCTCTACCGCGCCATCTGCACTGCGCAACATCAAGCCGTGGAGTTGGCCGCGCGTTGCTTCCACCGAGTCGCCTATCGGAATTTCCCCGTACGCACAGCCAAGCCGAGAGGCCAGTTCGGCGGCCAGACGCCGCGTCCGAGCAGAGGTAAACGGACCCGGCATATTCACCAACAACAGATCCCGCGGCTCCAGAAGCTGCCGATAAATGGCCGCAACAACCGCGGAATCAATGCCGCCGGAAACCCCCACCACCACCCGCCGAACCCCTTGCTGCTCCATGAACCCCCGCGTGCCCACCTCGATCGCCCGATAGAGCTCCGCCACTCCATCCCGCGTCACCGTCAGCGGCTCTCCCGCCCTCCTTTCAGGCGCTTTGCGCGGACACTCCACCCGGAGAACACCCTCCGTAAACGGGGGCGGCCCTTTCATTATGCGACCGCCAGGACCATACATCGCCGTCCCCCCATCAAAGGCGAACACCGTCTTTCCATTGTTCTGAACACCCACTCCGTTGATATACATGACCAGTCGCCCGGTCTCCTCCGCCCACCGCGAAAAAACCCGATGCCGTTTGTGCGCCTTGTCGAATGTGTAGGGCGAACAGCTCAGATTGATGAGCATCAAGGACTCCCGCGCCGCAAGAATCCGAAGAGGAGAAAAGTTATAGTCTGCGTCCCACGCATCCTCACAGAGTGTAAAACCCAAACGGCCGTTCCGTGTTTCGAAGGGTGCCACAAGATCGGCAGGCGGACGCCCCATTTCCAGGGCCAGCTTTCGGAGATCGAAAAAATGGCGGCTGTCGTCGAATTCGCGATAATTCGGCAAAAGCGCCTTGACCGCGTACGGTAACCCCAGTCCATTTTCAGGACATAAAAAATGCCCATTCTCCACCACAAAACAAGCGTTATACTTCCGAGAACGCCCATCCTCGTTGCGCCGGTTCCACTCCACCGCCACATTCCCGAACGCCACCGTCACGCCTCGCGCGGCTTCCGCAATCCGCCTCCCTTCGGCCTCGCATTCCCGCAAAAATGCCGGCCGCTCCCACTCGTCTCCCAATAGATAACCCGGCACCGCCAATTCGGGAAAAACGATCAGATCGGCCCCCGCGTTTCGTTCCTGCGCAATCACGCGTCGAATGACGGCTCCATTTTCCGCTGGACGACCCGGCCGAATCAACATCTGAACGAGCGCCACGCGAACGGAAGAAGCGTTCATGTGTCGTACGCCCCTTTTTTCTGGCATTATGCCGCAGAACGCGCAAAATACAAAGCGGGAAAAGGAATCATTCCGCCCATGAAAGCCGCCACCCCGTTCGCCCTGGTCGTCACGACCGTCGCCCGTAAAACCGACGCCAAAAGGCTCGCGCGCCTCCTCCTCCAGCAAAGGTTGGCCGCCTGCGTGCAAATCCTTCCGATCGAAAGCTACTACTGGTGGAAAGGACAGATCGAACGAAATCGAGAATTCCGGCTGGAAGCAAAAACTACCGCCCGCCACGCTCCGACCGCCATGACCGCCCTCGCTTCCGCTCACCCCTATGAGATTCCCGAAATACTCATCCTCCCCTTCCGGTCCGGCCATCCCCCTTATCTCCACTGGCTGAAACAGGAAACCCAATCCGCTCGATGAACCGGCGGAGCAATAAGCCCGTCCGAAAATGCCATGCCTGCCCTCTTAACATGGGCGATCGCTGCTGGGGGTACTCCTCCCCGAGGACCCAATGGTCCCACGGCCGAATTTGTCCCGCGCGTTACGATGAAACTGTTCATCGCCTCTTCGCTCTTTGGCAAAAACAAGCCTCCGTCCGGTCCCTGCGCGAAATCCGCCGCGAATTTCTCCACCAGCGGCCCTCACCCCCCTTTTTCTTCCTCGAACGGCAATACGCCCCCCGTCTCCGATCTCTCCGCCGCCTGCTCGGATTGGAATTTTAACAAAACTGCCCAACCCCCCCGAAGAAATGCGCGATGAGAACCGTTTATGATTAGGAATAGGGAAGGACCGAACCTCCCCATGGAAACGGTAAACCGAACCGCCCATTCCCGGCCGGATGCCGCGGAAGCGGAGATGAAAGCTGTCATGGCCGCCTACGAACAACCTCTCCTTCGATATGCCGCCTCCATTTTGCCCAACCCCCATGCCGCAAAGGATGCCGTTCAGCAGGCCTTCATCCGACTCTGTGCATTCGGCTTCCCCCTGCCCTTCGATCCTCCCGCCCTCCGCGCCTGGCTTTATCGCACAACGTGGAACACCGCCATTGACCTCCTCCGAGCCGAAAAAAGACGCGCCGTTTTACATGAAAAAGCAGCAGAAATGATCCGCCCCTCCCCTTCTCTCCCCTCCCCCCATCCGACGTCAAACGACCCTCGCCTCGAGCAACTCCAGCCGGCACTCGCTCGCCTGTCGGAACCCGAACGCCAAATCGTCCTTCTCCGATTACAACAGAACCTTTCCTATAAGGAGATCGGCACGATTACCGGCCGCCCCATCGGTTCCGTCGGACGCCTTCTTCACCAGGCCATCCAAAAACTGTCCCGTCTCGTCCAATCCCATTCGACGGAGAGTTCCCCATGAAACGCCTCTGCGCTTGCGTTCAGCGCCATCTGACCGCCCATGCGCTTGGGGAACTTTCGCCCGGGCTCTCACGCATCATCCGTTTTCACCTCACCCGTTGCCCCACGTGCCGTCAAAAGGCGGAAACACTGCGGACAAACCTTGTCTTGCTTCAAAACAATCTGGGACAAATTCCTGCACCAACCCAATTGGATCCCAGCCAACGCCGCGCCGTCTTGGAAGCCGCCCGCTTCTCCGCCGCTCGTCCTCTCCTCTTTTCCGACCATGTTGCCCGCCTGCTTGACCGGTTTTCCTCGGCCATGATTTTCACCCCATCCCGGTATGCTCCATCCCTTGCATCGGTGGCTGTTATTCTTCTCACCGTTGTGCTTGGTTTTTCTCTGTTCCTTCCTTCGCTCTCCATGTCCCGCGGAAGAGTCAAAGTAACCGACACAATTCCAGAATGCTCTGCTCCCCACGAAGGAGACGCCCTGAAGTTAATGCCGATGGCGCCGGAAGACAGGGGGATTCGTCCACAAACACTTCAGAAGGAATCCCAGCCCCTATCGGGTCGTTCCTCCCACACGGATGCGGAAAAAGACGATAGGACATTCGCTCATCGGTACGCGAAAAGAGCCGCCGAACAACCTAAAACGTTCGCCGAAGAAGCAGGAGAAGCGGGAAACGGAACGGTTGGGTTGATGACTGCGGATAGCGTCGAGCAGATGGTTTTGGAACCTCCTCCGATGCGTCGTCCTTCGCCCCTTTCCCCCACTCCCTCCGTTTCCCCCCATGCCCATCGAAAGGATCTTTCGGGTGACCGTCTCCGCAAGACAGAGGTCTCCAGCCGAGAAAACACGGAAAAACTCGGCGCACCGGCTTCCGCCCTCACGCTTCCGTCCCAAGCGCCTCCCGCCGATGACGAATCCCGCGTTTCCCGAAGCCGTAAGGCGGCCCCAAGAGATCTCTCCAGCAGAAGGGAACCCCCTGCCGAGGAACAACCTGCCGCGCCTGTTTTCTTCAACCCCTTCGTCGAGACGGTTCGGCAACCTTTTTCAACCTTCTCCATCGATGTGGATACGGCCTCCTACACACTCACCCGTCTCGCTCTCCGAAATGGGCAATGGCCACCCCCAGAAAGCGTCCGGGTCGAGGAGTTTGTCAACTTCTTCGACTATCACTACCCCGCCCCCCTCCGCGACGCCTTCGCCATCCACGCCGAATGCGGCCCTTCCCCTTTCGGCCCAGGACTCCGCCTCCTACGCATCGGAGTCCAAGCCCGACGCACCGGCCGCGAAGGAAACCGCCGCGCCCTTCTGACGATCCTCATCGATACCTCCGGATCCATGGCCACCCCCGAACGCCTCGGCCTCGTCACACACTCCCTCCGGCTCCTCCTCGACCAACTCCACCCCGCAGATCGGCTCGCCCTGCTCGCCTTCGATTCGAAGGCCCGCTTGATGTTGGATTACACGCCCCTATCCGAAAAAAATAAAATCCTCCAAGTCGTCGAATCCCTCCAACCCTCCGGGTCCACCCACATGGAAGCCGGACTCCGCCTTGCCTTCTCTACCGCCCGCGCCGCATTCGATCCAGCGGCCTCCAACCGAATCCTTCTCTTTTCCGATGGGGCTGCCAACCTCGGGAGCACGACAGCGGACGAAATCCTCGCCCTCATCGCAGACTCCCGCCGACAGGGAATCTTCCTCTCCGTGTACGGCGTCGGACGCAGTGGCGTCCACGATCAATTGCTCGAACAACTGGCAAACAAGGGCGATGGAAGCTACGCGTTCCTCGACTCGGTGGAAGAAGCCCGCCGCCTTTTCATCGATCAACTGGCCGCAACGCTCCATACCATCGCCGCCGATGTCAAGATTCAGGTCGAATTCAACCCGGAAAGCGTCCGACTCTACCGCCAGCTGGGTTACGAAAACCGGCAACTCACCGCCGAACAGTTTCGGGACGATCACGTGGACGCCGGGGAAGTCGGCGCCGGACAGTCCGTGACCGCCCTCTACGAACTCGACTTCCCGCCGGACGCACCGGCCGATGCACCCATCGGTACCGTCCGAATCCGCTACCGTGAAGTCGAGTCCAATCGCATCGTGGAATCCGTCGTTCCCCTCCCCTCTGCCTTGACCACAGATCGCGTGAACTCCCTCTCCCCTTCCACCCTTCTCGCCGCCTGCGCCGCGGAATTCGCCGAAATCCTTCGCGGCAGCCCTTTCGCATCCGATGGAAGTCTCGCCGAAGTGACCCGCCAGCTCCAGCCCGTTGCAGCCGCCTTTTCCCTCGACCCGCGAGTGTGGGAGCTGCTTGACCTCGTCGAACAAGCCCGTTCGCTTCAAAACCGTTCACCCTGATGTGCAACCGGAGTCCTCTATGAAACGCCTCCTCCTCTCCGCAACGCTTGCCTCGATCCTCCCCTTCCCCGCGTTCCCCGCCCCGCTTTCCCTGCCCAATGAAGTCGCAACGACTATCTTGCTCGACGGCGACAACGTGCGGATCGAAGTTCGTTGCCCCTATGTTCCCTCTGCGGAACCTTCCCTCCTGCCGCTTGTTTCCGGTCCGGTCGCACTCCAATCCGCGAGTCGCCCCCCTTCCACTACCCTTTTCGCCCGGGATGAAACGATCCTCCTGTACGATTCCGGCCGGCGCACGTGGCTCGGAAAGCCGTCCCCTTCCTCGATTCATCTCCAACTCGTCGCCCGAGGAAGTCCGGCCGGAACCCCCGCAGACAACGATGCCGGTTTTCGCACCCTCCGCTTCTCTCTTCTCCCCGCACTGATTCACCGTTTGACGGTCCAGGGCGACCGTCCCGATGTCGAAATCACGTTGGGCTCCGGAGTCCAGGCAAGCCGTGAACGGGACCTCGAAGGCCGACCCATTGTAAAAGCCTTCCTGCCCGTAGGTCCCGACGGCCGCTGCCCTGTCGAGATCCGTTGGAAAGACCGTCCCCGAAAGACAGAGGGAGAACTGGTCGCCTCCTGCGAGGCCCATGTCATCGCTTCCACCACCGTCGGCGCTCTTCGGCTCGATCACCTCTTCATCTGGCGTGTGGCCCAGGGAACGATCCAACAACTTGCAATCCGAGTCCCCGACGGCGTCCCCATCACCGAAGTGGCCGGTCCTGAAATCCAAGATTGGCACCTCGAGACCCGCCCCGATGGGGAACACGTTCTCCGCCTCACCCTTCGACGGCCCTGGGAAGGGGCTTACCGACTCCAAGTCCGCGCCGAACGACCTCTCCCCCAACTTCCTTGTTCCTTCGAACTCCCGGTGCTTCAGCCCCTGGGCGTGCTCCGCACCAGCGGTTTCCTCCTCGTCGGTGCCGAAACCGCTGTCAAACTCTCCCTGCGCAAAACAGCGGGCCTCACCCAGATGGATTTATACGCCTTCCCCACCGTAGAACTCGATTCGTCTTCCCCACCGCGGCCCAAACCAAACCGGTACACCACCGCCTGGCAGTACGCCAATCTGCCGTACCTCCTTGTGCTCGATGCCGAGGATATCGTCCCCGAATACGGAAGCGAAGACCGCCTCGTGTTGACCGTCGGAGATTCCGACCTCTCCCTCGCCGTCTCATCGGAACTCGAAGTGCGCGAGGCCCCCTTGCGGGAAGCAACAATCCGAACCGATCCCGCCTGGTCCGTCGCTTCGATTGTCGGCAATGCGATTGCCGATTACGATGTGCGGGACCAAGACGGCGTTCGCCTCATCCACCTCTATTTCAAAACGCCTCTCCTGGGCCGAACCCTTCTCCAACTTCGGCTGGAACGATCGCTCCCCCTCGACGCCGCCACCTTCCTCCTCCCGCCTTTTGTCATCGCAGGCGCCAAAGAACAACGAGGCTACCTGGTCGCCGCAGCCGAAAAGGGACTTCAACTGTCCGCCGTCCGGACCAAAGGACTGCGGGAGGCGCAAATCGGCGCCGTCCCAGTCCGGGTGCCCGACGCCCAGCTCGCCTGGCGTATCCGGGAAGCCGCCTGGTCCGCCGAACTCGGCGTCGTGCGAACCCGCTCCGTTCTTCACTCAGAAATCTTTACGCTTGGCTCGATGGGAGAGGGTGTCCTTTATGAAAGCGCTACCTTCACGTTTTTTATCAGCGGCGCCCCTGTCCGTACTCTGCGCGTCCGAATCCCTTCCAATCGTCGAAACGTGGAATTCAGCGGACGCTCGATCCGAAGCTGGTCTCGCGAAGGCGACCTTTGGACCATCGTGCTCCAAGAACGCGTGCTGGGCTCCTACTCTTTGCTCGCAACGTTTGACCAACCCCTCGATTACGAATCGGGCGATTTCCGGGCCGGCGGTTTGACGGCCGCCGACTCCGAAAATGAAGTGGGCTACCTCGTGCTGGCAGGCGAAGCCCACCTGGTTGTGGCGCCCAAGGACCTCCCGCCCACCTATATCCCCCTGGACCACGAGGAGATCCCTCCCGCCTACAGCCTCTTGATCCAAAACCCTGTCGCCGCCGCCTATAAACATCTCGGCCCCGGCAGCGAAGTGGCATTTGCCTTCACCCGATTCCGAACCGAACGGCTTCTCGATCAAGTGGTGGACCACCTCGCGATCGAAACGCGCCTCAGCCGCAATGGCGAGGCTCTCACCCGTCTGACAGCCTTCGTCAAAAACGCCTCGCAGCAGTATCTTCCCTTCCAACTCCCTTCCGGCGTCACACTCTGGACTGTCAAAACGGCTCCCGAAAACCAGACCCTCCGTGAAGTGGCTCCCCTCCGAGGCCAGAACGCAATCCTTGTTCCGCTCGAACGGCTGCGGGATCCTAACACCCCTCTTCAAGTGGAAATCACCTGCGCTTCCACATCCGCTCCCCTCGGCCGTTTCGGCGCAACACTCGCGTTTTCTGCGCCTACGTTTCCCACAACTCCCACCGTTTACACGCGCTGGACCATTTCCGCTCCGGACCACGCATGGCGTTTGCGGTGGGTCGGGGGTTCCATGACTCCCCAGGCCGCGGTCGAAACCGGCTTCTGGCAGGTCCTAACCAACGTGGCTTCCCTTTGGGCCGCCGCCACAATCGGTCTCCCGCTTGTCGCCATCCCCGCCGCATCGCTTCTCGCCGGCCTCGCCCTCTTTCTGTTCGCCGCCGCCCGTCGCCGCGGACTCGGCTCCGCCCTTATTCTGGCTCTCCTCCTGCTATTCCTCGGCTTTTTGGCCGGCTCCGTAGCGACGGCCCTTTGGAAAACAGACCCCACTCCCTATCTGGCCCGGGTCGCCATCTCAGCCGGACAAACCGAAACCTCGGCCAGCCGAATCCTCGTCGCTTCCGAAGACGAACCTCTTCACGCACTCTGCCGCGTCACTCCCGTATGGTCGGGCGCGGTCGGACCTTCCTGGACCCTCGGCGCATGGCCGATTGCCGCCTTCCTGCTTTTCCTCCTTGCCCGATGGATTCGGAAAGGTTCATCCTTCCTTGCCCTTCTCGGATTCCTGGCGTTGTCGCTCGCGCTGGCCGATTGGACGCTCGGCCGCGGAATACTCACCGTCCTGGCCGCCGCCGGTTTTCCCCTTTGGCTCGTTCTCCGAATTCTCTCCGCCGCATGGAACGCCGGCGAACTTCGCCGTCGTTCGGAGGAAACTCCGCCGTCCGTTCCCCCCTCGATCGAACCCCCCCAAGGCCAGACGCACGGCGCCGGCCCGGCGCTCCTTCTTCTCGTCCTCCTTTTCACAACGGCCTCTGAGTCTGCCCGCGCCGAAACGCTACCCCCTCCTGCGCCCCCGCCGATCCGGCTTGAAGAAATGCGCATGGAAATCTCCGCGCCTCCTTTGAGCCGCCACGCCGATCCCGCTGTTCCCATTCTGGCGCACTTCCGCCTTTATGCTGAACAGCCGGGCCGCCTGTTCATCCTCGGGTTGGATTCCAACACCGTCCTCTCCTTCTTCCAAAGCGACTCGCCCCGGCTCCGCCCCCTCCGCCAAACCGATGCGCTGGAAATTGAAGTGGACCGCCCCGGATCTTACCGTTTCCACCTCTCCTTTTTTGTGTCCGCCGCCTTTGCCGGCCCGGCGGCGGACGATTGGCGCCTCGCCTTCCGCTGCGCCAAAGCATTGGATTCCGAAATTCAAGTCCGTGTCCCTCAACGTCAGATCGAATTCCATTCGATCGAAGGCGCTGCACACCAAACCCTTCGAGAAACCGATGCCGAAACCAGCCTCATCTTCCGGCCATCCCTTGCCGATCAAACGACCCTTGGCTGGAAAACACGCGCCCGGCGCACGGAACTGGAAGAAGCAGCCTTCTCGGCCGAAATTTTGACCACAGCGATCTTTGAACCCGGCGTCGCCGAACTAACCGCTCGAACGCTTCTCCAAATTACCCGTGGACAACTTGCAACGCTTTCCTTTGATATCCCCGCCGGATTCAGTGTCACCGCAGTCTCTGCCTCCGGACTCGATACCTGGCGGTTCGATTCCGATTCCCGCCGCCTCGAACTCCTTTTCGCGAAACCCCTCGCCGGGGCGGCCACGTTTGAAATCCTGCTCCAAATTCCCCAGGATGGGCTGCCCTACGAAACCACCCTCGCGCCGCTCACGGTCGTCGGAGCCGAACGCCAGCGGGGAGCTCTCGCCCTCGCCGTACCGGATTCCATTCAATTTTCCATTCTCAACACCGATCACCTTAGCCCGCTTGCGATTGAAGATTTTCCCGGTCCCAAACCGGCAGGAACAGGAACTCCCCGTTCGCTCAAACGGGCCTACCGCTACCACCAGCCCCCCGCCGCTATGACGGTGCGCGTAGAGGCTGTCCTTCCCGAAATCCGCGTCGAAGAAAAATCCACCCTCTCCATCTCCGATGACCGGACTGTCCTCTCCGCCCAATTCGAACTGCACATCGCGCGCGCCGGTGCGTTTGCCGTCACCCTCCTCGCTCCGGAAGGGTATGAGATCGAATCGCTTTCCGGGACGGATGTCTCGCACTGGGAAGACGTGTGGGACGGAACCAATCGAATGGCGATCGTCCGTTTCCAAAAACAAGCGATCGGTGACCGCCGACTTCAAGGCGTGTTTAGCCGAACCGCCCGGGGGCTTGAGTCGGCCCTCCGGCTACCCCGCATCACGGTTCGCGAAGCCGTAAAGCATACCGGAACGCGGATTGTCTCCGCAGAACGAGGGGTCCGACTCTCCACCGAATCCCGAGATGGCGCTCTTGAAATCAACCCCCGAGAAGTGGGTGTGTTGGACCCCCGTGCGCTGGCTTTCTCGATTCTCAGACCCCATTGGTCGGTCACACTCAACGTCGAAACGCTCGCCCCCCTCCTCAAACCGGAAATGCTCCATACCGTTTATCTCGCAGAGGGCACGATGCAGGAAACAGTCTGGATCCGTTACGCGATCGAAAATGCCGGCTCCAAGACTTTCCGCATCCGGGCCCCCAAGCCGGGAATAGCCCTCTCCGTCTCCGGACGGGGCGTCGCCAAGGTCTTCGAGGCCGATCCCGCCGCCGGCATCTGGCAAATTGAACTCGTCAACAAGGCCGAACAGCGCCTCCTCCTCCGCCTCGCTTGCCAGCGCCCCTTCGATCCCGCGCAGGGACGCCTCACGATCGAACCCTTCCGCCCGCTCGATGCGGAAAACCCCAAGGGGTGGTTGACGATCTCCGCCTCCGAGCGCCTGCAAATCCGTCCCGCAGGCGACGAGGTTGGATTAAACCCCGAAGATTCGCGCGCCATTCCCACAGACTTCGGAGCCGGCGATCGTTCCGACGCCATCCTGACCTACCGCGCTGTCATCGCCGATTACCGCCTTACACTGGATATCCTCCGGCACGGTTCGGCGGAAACTCTTCCCGCCCGCGTACGGGAAGTCCGCTTGGAGTCCGCCGTGGGCGAACAAAACCGTCTGCTCACCACGGCTTCCCTCGCAATCGAGGTCGGTGACCGACGCTTCCTCACGATGACCCTCCCCGGCGCGACGGATCGTCTCTGGTCCGTATTCGTCAATGGTAAAGTAAGCCGTCCTTCGCGAGAGGGACGCGCCTATCGGATTCCGCTCGAACGCGCGCCGGAGGGAGAAGCCACAACCGTCCACGTGCTCTACTCAAGCGAAAACCCCGCAGGTATTGAGAGAAAGATCCCCGCCCCGGCGTTTGATCTTCCCCTCCATAACGTCACCTGGGTCCTGTACATGAGATCCGATCGTCTGTATTGGGGCGTCGGCGGCGATTTCACGCCCCGGCAACAGGATCGGTCGGTTCTGCCCTACAATCTGAGTCGCTACCGTCAGGCCAGCCTTCAGCAATATGAAGAGTCCTTGCAAAAAGCGAAGGTGGTGCTGGCGCGGGGGGAGGAGTTCCAACAAAAAGGAGCCCAACGCGATGCACGGCAAGCGCTCGAAGAGGCTGTCGTTCTGACCCAAGGAAAAGCGGATTATAACGAAGATGCCCGAATTCAGTATCTGAACCTGGTCCGGCAGCAGGCGCTGGTGGGACTGGCACAGCGTCGCGCGGAGTTTGAACGTGAGAAGTCGGCCACAACAGAAACCGCTTCCCAGGCGGCTGTCCCTTCCGGTTTCAACGCGGGCAATTTTACCCCCGATTTCGTCCGAAAACTTGAACAAAGTCTGCCCGGTGAGGAAACCGCTGCTCTCCAGGCGTTGGCAGAGAAAATCATCAGCCAGCAGCAGGCGGCAATGCCTTTGGCCCCGGCTATCCGCATTGCCCTGCCCGAGGAGGGTGTCCGCCTTGTCGCCGCAAGACCCATGGCAATTCAACCAAACGCCTCGTTGGTTCTATCCCTCCGATCGATCCCGAAAACACCCGCCCGTCGCGCCGCCGCCGGCGCCGGGTTCACGGTTGTTCTTCTGACCGCCTTTGTTCTCCTCCGGCGCATCCTCCCAAACTCCGTCCCCCCCGCCCAGGGAGAGACCACTTCCACGGCATTAAAATTCAACCCCCCCTCCTCTTAATCCGCCCCCCGCAAAACAAACCTTCTGCCTCCCCTTTCTAAAGCATGTGGGCAACGGCGTTTGTCAATGGGAACTCCCTTCAAATGTCCCTTTCGCCTTGCAACATTACCCCTTCTTCAGTAGCATTCCACATTGCCCTTTGAAAGGACCGCAGATGCAAATCGGTGTCAGCTCCTACAGCTTCAGCCGCCTTGTACGTTCAGGAGCCATTTCCCAACTCGACGTGCCTTCAAAAGCCCGGGAACTGGGGTTCGATGTCTTGGAATTCTCCACCTTCCAACTGCCTCCCGGCGAAACGCCTCTCACGTTCGCCCCCAAGATCCGAGAGGCCGCCGACCAAGCAGGACTCGCCATTGCCGGTTACACAATCGGCGCCGATTTCCTTCGAGGCTCGGGCGGCGACTGGAAAGCAGAGGCGAAACGCCTCGAAGACGAAGTGCGCGTCGCGCAAATTCTGGGATGCCCCGTCATGCGCCACGACGCCACCTCGGGTTTCCCCCCCGACCGAAAAGGCGCCCGGAGTTTTACCGATGCCCTTCCCATCCTCATCCAGGGATGTCGGGCCGTTACGGAGTTTGCAGCCGATCGGGGAATTCGCACCACCGTGGAAAACCATGGCTTTTTCTGCCAGGACAGCGAGCGCGTCGAACGTTTGATCTGCGGGGTCAACCATCCGAATTTCGGTGCGTTGATTGATATCGGTAATTTTCTGTGCGCAGACGAAAGTCCCGATACGGCCGTGGGCCGCCTGGCGCCCTATGCCTACCACGTCCATGCCAAGGATTTCCACGTGAAAGACGGCACCACCCCCGATCCCGGCGAAGGATGGTTCCAATCGCGCGCCGGTCGGTATCTCCGCGGAGCCATCATCGGCCACGGCGACGTCCCGGTCGGGGTTTGTCTCCGAATTCTGAAAAAAGCCGGTTACAACGGCGTGGTTTCAATTGAATTCGAGGGGATGGAAGACCCCAACCTCGGCCTTCGGGTGGGGTTGGCCAATCTCCGTCGTTTCGTTTCGACTCTCTGATCGCTACTTGATGCAGCTCGGAGTTTTGACCCGGTTATAGGAAAAGAATAAGTGGTCGGCAGATCGGCCTTCCCACGGATTGAGAAGTTTTGCTTCCAACTCCGGAAGGGATCGAAGGTCGCCGCTCAGATAAGCCGCAAGGCGATGCTGCACCGTCCGGAGCCGCGCGAGTAGTCCGCCATACCGGCCGTCCATCACTTCCCACCCGAAGGGCTTGTAAGTCTCCATCCACAGACTGCGATGGGTTTTCCAAAGCGCCTCGACCCGCCGGATGGCGGTCGCCAAATCGTTTTCCGCCAGCCGCTTCAACGCGCGGCGGTCCCGCCGAGCCAACGCACGGGAAAGATCGCGCCGCAGATGAACTTTAAACTCGAGCGCAGCGGCGATCGCCGCCGGAAAAGCCAACCGCGCCGCCATGCCCCCCGCACGGGCACGGGCCGAAAGTTTCCGGGCAAGCCCCCCATACCAATCCCGCAGATCGGTCTCCCCGACTACAGGATCCACGATCGAAAGGGCCGGATCCTGCCACAACAAGGCCCGCCCAAGAGCCGTTTGGGACATCGCCGGATTCGCAATGGCCGGATTGGAATCCACGCCAGCCGCTTCCACCCAGGGATCGAACTCCGCGGCGCAACTGCCGCGGAAATGTTTGCGAGCCGCCGCCATGGGATCCGAAGCGCCAAACGCCTCCTCGCAGAAATATTGAACGCCGGGCAGCGCGCTGAAGATGTCCACTTCCATCCCGTCGTCGCCCCACATCGTCATAAAGACCTCGGACAACTTCTCCTGACGGCAGGCTTCCATGCAGGCCCCGATCGCGGTAAAAGACCAGGGCAACGCGCACCAGAGGTGAGACCACGTCCAAATCCCGCCGGCCATCACCGGTTCGCTGCCGAGCTGCCGATGAAATCCAATCATCTTCCGGTAGGTCTCGACATCCGCATGGTAATAGTCCCAATACACCAACTGGACATCTTTCGGAATCTCCTTCACCACCGATTCGGGGATCGCCCATTCCATATCGTAATAGGCATGCGTTTTGGAGCCCAGCCGGAAGTACATGTCGCTCCAGATCATAGAACGCAAGCCCAGCTCGCGGCAAAGATCCCGAACCCGCGCCAAATGGCGGTTCATAATCTCAAACGGCGGCTGCTCGCCGAATTTTTCACGGAACCGCCCCGTCCCCAGTCCATGGGCTTCATCCATGCCCACATGAATCCGGCGGCTGCGGACCGGCGCACTGGCCGCTTGGAGAAGTCGGCGGATCAACCCATACGTTTCCTCATCGCCAGCGAGAAGAATGTGGGCCGTATCCCGGTACTTGAAATTCGGATCCCACTGCAGCATCTGCTCAAGATGGGCTAGCGTCTGAATGCAAGGAATCATCTCGATCCCAAGAGCATCCGCCGCATCATCCAGCCGTTTCAGCTCGTCCCGCGTGTAGGCCCCCCGCAAATAACCGAAGAACGGTTCGCCGGGCACTTCATAGGTGTCCTCGGTGTAAAGCATCATCATGTTGACGCCCATGAGCGCCGAACGGCGCAAAAAGGCTTCCGCCGCCTCCACGGTCATGACCCCGTTCCTGCTGCAATCCACCATGAGGCCGCGCATCGCAAACGAAGAGGTTTCCTCAAACGTTAGATCCTCGACCGATTCCGCAGCGAAAAGCCGCCCCAGAGCGCGATAGGCCGTCGAACGACTCCCGTAGCGAACGGTGACCTTCTCGTCTTCCTGTTGAACCGAAAGCGACGTGGGACCAAGGGCCGAATCCCGCTGAAAAACCAGCGGAATGGCACCCCGTCCGCTGCGAAACCGTTGAGGAAACTCTTTCCGAATGGCTGCAAGCCCGTTCTTCAACTCGTCGGGAATTGCTTTGAGCGCAAAGGAATAGTTCGGCATGGGATTCTCCTCAAAAGGCAGGATTCTTCACAAAAACTCAGATTCGTTCCAGCATTCGACGCCCCCGTTCAAGAAAATAAACCAGCGTATCGTACTCCACATCCGGCGGAATGGAGTGGTCCGAGTGAACAATATAAGAACCGCCGCCCTTGAGAAGCGGAATCAGCTTGGCGTCCATCTCTTCATCAATCGCCCGCCGGTCGTTGGCAATGAGCGTCCGAACATCCAGTCCGCCGAAAAAGGCGATGCGATCGCCAAACCGTTTGAAGAGGACACGCAGGTCCATGCCCGCCTTGACTTCCATCGCCTGAAGACAATCCATCCCCGCTTCGATGAGCCCCGGCACCAAGGGTTCAACATAGCCGCAAGAGTGGACAATGATCTTGCAACCGAGGGAATGCGCAAAATCGAACAGCCGCTTGTGGCCAGGCTGTAAAAGTTCCCGGTACATGGCCGGGCTCATGAAGGGACGCCCCTTGAACCCCAGGTCCTCGTAGAAAAAAAAGCCGTCCGGCTTTCCTTCGGCGCCAAACAGCTCCTCCAGGCAATGGATCGTAAGGTTCGTATAGACATCGACCATGTCACGGACCCATTCCGGCTCCAGGGCCATTCCGGCAAGGAGGTTTTCGTGGCCGGTCACGGGGTGCATCTGCTCGAAGGGGGCCACACCTCCCCAACAGAAGAACCGCTGTTTTTCCCGCGCAAAGGCTTTCGCCTGGCGATAGCTCTCAAAAGGAATACGCCGTTTGTCCAGCGGCCCCGTCAAAAACGGCCGCACGTATTCCTTCCAACTGGCATAGTCCGTGACGGTAAAACCCACATGCTCCGGCGTGGAAGCGTGCAGCTTATGACGACGCAACCGCGCTCCGTTGCCGTCGAGTGTCAGAATGGTTTCCTCCGTCTCCTCCAGTGTGACAGGCTGAAAGTCGAGATTGGCGACGGATTTCAGCCAACCCCCCTGCCGAAGGTCCAGGTTGAAATGCTCGCCCACATCCTCCGTTTCCCCCAGGTGTCCTTCTTTCTTCCATTTGGCCAACGATTCCTCCCACGGGTGTTCATAAACGGCAAGCCGATCCACAGGGCGGCGGTTCAAGGTAGCGTGAACCCTTTCAACACTCGTCATCGAACTCATGGTGTCGGTTTCCTTTCCGAATCATGGGCACAATCCCGACAATAACCGACCCCGGTGATTTGCACCCGTTCGATCTGCCCCACCAATGCCGCCGCTTCCATTAGGTCGCGAGAAGGAGCCGTCTCGACCGGAAGATCCCAAATGCGGCTGCAGCGTCGGCAGACAAAGTGGGTATGAGGGCGAAGATCGGGGTCGAAATGCCCACGGTCCAGCGGTGTGCTGAGCCGCATAATGTGCCCTTTTTGCGAGAGAGTGCGAAGCGTCCGATAAACCGTATCGAGCGAAAGATCGGGAAGACGAGGCTTGACCCGACGGTACAGGGTCTCGGCATCCGGGTGATTCCGGGACTTTAAAATCTCCCCGATAATGACCACACGCTGACGGGTGACCTTGAGCCCCGACTTGCGGCAAATGGCAACAGCGTTTGACCCGCCGCATGATTTTGGATTCGCCGGCTTCATAACACGTGCCCGCCATTTCTCTTTGTGCTCATACCTTACCTTGAATGACAACGTTTCTCAACGGCAAATCGCCACCTCTGAAAGAGGGATCGCCGCACCGCCTTGCGCCCGACTCAGACGGCCCGCAATGAGCATCCGCATCAGTTCGTCTGTCTCGGCCCACGGAAAAGGCCGTTTTCCTGTTCGGACATATTCAACAAACGCTTCAAGCTGCGCCTTGAAGGCGAAAAACGTATCATTAAAAACGGCCTGAGCATGGTCCCAAGTTCCGGCCAGCGTAAGCAAGCCGAAACCGCCCCGCATATCCGAAATGGCCGCCACCACAACCTCTGCCCCCGCCCGATGGGTGAAATGAACAATATCGTGGCCTTCTCGCCCGGTATGGCGAGCCGTTTCGAATCCAGATCCCAAAATAGGATAAACCGCCTCCAACGCGTGAATGCCGTATCGTTCCCAACTCTTGGGCGTCGTAATCGAAACAAACCGCAGTTCGCCCAAGTTGTGGGTCGAAGCGCGAAACGGTTGGAACTCCTTGGCATACCGCATGCAACTGGAACTCAGAATCGGCCGCCCCTCGGCTACCCAGCGGTTGAAAACCGCCAGATCCTTTGCATTGTCCACCAACGGTTTGTCCACAAACACCGGCAACCCAGCCTCGACAAAGGGCTGACAACGGGCCACATGTTCCTCGCCTCGATCGGTAGGGATGAGAACCGCATCCACTTCGCCCACCGCATCCTCCGGACGCGGCAGAATATGCGGAATGAACGTGGCGGCCGCAACGCGCCGAGCGTCTTCCGGCTGGTCCGTCCAAATATGCGTCACCCGCGCCCCTGGAATCCCCAGGGTCTCCTTGGGCTGCCGGCCCAAATAGTCAGGAATGACCCGATAAGGACAGGCGGCCATGGCCTTTTCATCGTACCCATTGAGGATGGCGCTCCACGAATAAGGATGGCCATTCCCTTCCACCATGCCCAGCATGGCGAGCCGAAGAGGACAAGAAGCGGATGGGGCGTTCATCAGGAGGTCGAAGTAGAGGTGGAATCCGCCGGGAGAGAAATCGGCGCATCCCAGGCAGGTGCCGGCGGGTAATCCGGAAGAGGCAAATCAGGAACCAATTCCTCAATCGAGACCACTCGATTGTCCCGAATGGCCGTGTTCGCCGCAATCCCCGTCAGAATGGACCAGGCGCCCGCCCGCCAATCGGCCCGCAACCCCAGCGGATCCGGGCCGGGATCTGCTCGGAACAAATCTCGCATCAGCCGAACATCGCCCCCCCCGTGGCTCCCTGCGCTTTCTTCCGGCGTAACGGCAAACGGCTTACCAAAATGAGGCCAAACCCGGAGGGTCAACCCATGGACTTCACCAGGGGCCTCCCCCCCACCGAAGACCGATGAACTTTCCCTCGCTCCGTGTTCAAGCCGCCCTTTTGTCCCATTAAAGGCGATCTCATAGCCTTCCGTGGGGCAAAAGGCCGTCAAACCGTAGGACATGCGAACCCCCGATCGGTATTCGATCGCGGCGGCGACCGTATCCTCGATGTCAATGGCGGAACTGAAAATGCAACGGTCTCGGAAATAGCCGTCATATCCTTCTTGCTCAAGATACATCCGCCGGAGATCGGCGTGTTGTTCGAGATCCAAAAAGAAAGGGCAACGACGGGCTTCCAGACAGCCTCGGCACCGTTCGCCTCGGCGGGTCAGTCCATAGCGCTCGGCCTGTTCCGGCGTGTAGAAAACCCGCGCTCCCGTGGCCGAAACTCGAACCGGTACATCCTGAATCCACCAGTTCACCGCATCAAAATGATGGGTCGCCTTGTGCACCAAGAGGCCGCCGCTGTTCGCTTTGTTCCGATGCCAGCGCCGGAAATAATCGGCCCCATGCCGAATGTTCAAAAGCCATCGGAACTCGACAGAACGCACCCGGCCAATGATCCCCTCCTGCAGCAACCGCTTGACCTGCATGCGAACCGGCGAATACCGCATGTTGAAGGTTACCCGGACCGTCCGACCCGTTTCCCGAATCGCCACCAAGATCATTTTCAGCTTTTCCGCCGTCGTCGTCAGCGGTTTTTCGCAGATCACATCGCACCCCGCCCGAAGAGCCCGAATGACATATTCATCGTGGGTGCTGTCCATGCTCGTCACGAGGACAAGGTCAGCCTGTTGTTTCCGAATAAGCGCTTCCAACCCATCCGGAAAGACGCCGGGCACTTCACGGCCGCGGGCCCGAAGTTCCTCCTGGTAGAGGGAAAGTCGGCCAGGATTCGCATCGCACAAGCCGACGAGTTCCACAGAATCGGGAAAATCAAACGCAACGGCATCGCGATACGCGACACCCCGCGCGCCGGTTCCAACCTGAATGACACGTCGCCTTTTCATTCGGTTCGTTCTCCACCCGCTCAGGGAAAGGTGGGTTTGAGATCCCGCACGTTCTCCGGTTTCGCCTCCGGATCGCCCGGCGCGTAGAGCAGCACCGGCGCAACAATCCCGCCGGTCCCCAGCTCATTCACCACGAGGTTGGCCACACAAAAGACGATTCGATTAGGCCCTTCCCTCACCAACCCGGTGACCTCCATCTCAAACGGATAAAAAGCAGCGCCAGGACTGATCCCCGCCACTTGGCCGTTGATCCAGACCTTTGCCGTCTCGTCCACCCCCCCGCACCACAAAAAGATCCGCCGGCCGATGAATCGGCCGGGCACCGTCAACGTTTGCCGATACCACGCCAACCCCTTGTAATACCGGAGTCCCTGATTACTCCAGGAAGAACTGGAGGTTTTGATCCGCTGCCAGTTCCCACCCGTCACCCCAGCCCGCCAAAGTCCGATGTCCTCCCCCACCCGCAAGGGGTCAATCTGGAATTCCCATTCATCTTCCGCCGCCGCAATGAGTTCATTGCCCCCCGTCACGCGCCGAAACCCCTGTTCGGTCGCCGGACGGAAAAAGCGGCGCATGTAGTTGACGTAGGTGCTGTGCCGCCCCGCGGAAAGCATGGGCACGGGTGAAATGGCCATCAGTTTTTCCGCCAGCGCGTCACATCTCTCCAGATGATCCTTGGCCGCCGGAAAATCGTTCCGCACGCGGGCTTCCAGCATCGCAATGAACGCTTCCGTCATTTCGAACGACTCCGCAATAACCGCCACACGCTCCTCGTAGATCCCTTGCCCTTTCGCCTGGCTCCGTCCAGCCTCCAGCAACGCCTTGGCTTGAGCGCGCAGCGGCGCCGGGTAGAACCACGGCATATCCCAGGAGGAACCGGTGCAGTGGTCGGCATCCCGCAGCGCCGCATCCATGAGGCGAATATAGGACCCCATCGGAACGGCCGCCGGTCCGAAGAATTTCTCAAAACAGTCCTCAAGCAGCGCTTCCACGTTTTCCCGATGATTCCACATCAACTTGGCCGCTACATACATGGATGGGAACTGGGGTCCATAGTTGGGAAACGTTTCAACCCGCCACCCTTTGACCCCCAAGTCGTAGCATGCAGGAATCTCATCCCGAAGACGGTGAATGATGATAAAGGTGAAGCCCGGGCACGCCAAATTGCTCCAATACCCCCGGTCATAGAGTTCAGGCATGATCTTACCCCACTCCTGAAAAAGCCAACGGGCATAACTCTTCTCGGGGGCCACCGGATTCGAAAAGCCGTGGACGCGATCCAGCCCGATGGGGGCAAGTGCCCCCTGAATGTGGGGATGAGGCTTCTCCCGGAGGGGCGGACGCATATAGGTGTGATAAATGTAGAAGGCCAGTTTGGTATCGGGAAATTCCGGCAGAACTTTTTCCAGCACCCGATTGTAGAACCAAATGTAGCGATCGGTCACCGAGCGCTCGTTGGAAAAGGGATCGAAATCGCCCGCATCAAGCGCCTGACAGTTCGGACATTCACAGAAACCGCCCCCGTCGTTCGGCCCACACCCAATGACAGGACCCTCTCCTTTTCGACGCTTCTCAATGATCGCATTCGCCATGTACTCGATCAAATTGGGATTGGAGACACAGTGCTGCCGCGACGTCCGTTTCCCTTTCACCAACGCATAGTATTCCGCATGTTCGGGAGGCTCCAACGCACCCGTGCCGGTGTTGACTTTGACCGGAGGTGCGATCATGCCGTGGGCACCGGCAAATACGTCCCCGCCGCATCGTACGCGCATTTGCCAGTCCCGATCGGGCATCTGAAACCATCGCGAGGGAAAAGACGGTTTCTGAAGAGTCGTCTGTGCGCGAACGGTCAGAGTGGAAAGACGGGGAATGACTTCTCCCAAAGGACCCGGCATAAACCAACGACAACCCGCCTGTTCCAACAATTCCAAAACTCCGTAATAGACGCCTTCCTCAAGCCCCGCGATCCAAACGCCCTCCGAACCCGCTTTCAGCACAAAGGCGCCCCGAACGTTCCCCGTCTCTTTCCATTCGGACGCCACCGCGTTTTCCGCCGAGCGGCCGATCAGAATAGGAAGGCGCCCCGCCTTGTGTTCTTCCCCCATCCAAGTCTCCTCCCCTCCGTCCGGAACAGGATTCGCTTCCAGCCGGACCCCCGTCATCTTTTCAACCGTGTCCACCAACTCCCGAACCGCCTGCATTTCAAAGGGACGCAAATCGGCAGGATGACCGATCCGACTCAACGGTTTGCCTTCACGGACGAGGTCCGCGCCCATGGCGGAACCCATCACAGCCAGCGCGTAAGAAATGAGAGAGTTCATAAGACGGCACTCCGGCATACGCGTCACTGTTTAAAGCTCCATTTCGAGGCGGTATTGCGGATCGGTGCAACAGGCCTCGATTTCCGCAATCCAGGGACCGACGGGCATCTTGCGCCAAACGCCGCCATTGGCTTCCGCAATAAAACGGTAGCCGTCAATAAAATCCTCCTCCCCCACCGGCGCACTCCAAGAGGTGCCCCCGCTGGAAAGCTCAAACCGCGTATCGTCTAGATAAAACGTGTGAAATTCGGTTCCGCCGATGTCTTCATCCCCATAACCGGTCGAAAGGGTGATATCGCAGCCATTTTCCGGAAGCCGATGCGGAAGAGCGGCCAGATCCTCCAGAACCAGACGCAGCTCCTCCGCCTGCGCAGCGGACAAGTCTTTCCGCCGCAAAAGGGCTTCGACCAATCGGCGCGCCGCTGCGATCTCTTCTGCGGCTTCGGCCAACCCCGCAAAGGCGGGCCGTGTCCCATTCGACGTCGATTCTGCCATTCCTGCCTCTTTCACGGTTTCGCGTTATTGTGTCAGGGTTCCCATTTCCCCGTCAAGCGAAGCCGACAATCTCTTCCATTATTCCAAACGTTTGCTCCACTCGCCGGTCGGGCGGCGTGCGCCGAAATCATTCGCAAAACCGTATGGGTTGCCGGTTTCAACCGGCACCGGATGCCCTTTAAATCGCCCCTCCGTCCCCTTCTTTCCGCCGCCACTCTGCCCTCGCCGGCCCGTTCCAAGAGGCACCCGAAAAAATTAACTTTTTTAGAGTCATTTCGATCATTACGATGAGAAGCGTTCAGCCAAATCGGAGAAACCCATGAGCTTCTTCACCCTCGTCGCCCTGGCAGGGCTTTCCCAGGCGCAGTCAAACTATCTCGGACTCCCCGCCGACCGGTTTCCCACGGCAGACGGCGACGTCACGATCGCCTTCCTTGGCCACGGTTCCCTGCTCTTCGCATTCCAAAACATCCATCTTTACCTCGACCCCTGGACGGAAGTCGGCGATTTGCAACGTCTCCCCAAAGCCGACATTCTGTTGATCACCCACGACCACTATGACCACTGCGACCCCGCCGCCCTCAAACTTCTTCGCAAACCGGAAACCGTCGTGCTGGCCGGTCCTTCCGCCGCCGCAAAAATCCCTGGAGCCGTCCTCTTGAACGCAGGGATTACCCACACCGTCTCCCCCGTTGTCGTCGAGGCCGTTCCCGCATATAACACCCTCCACAAACGGCCCGATGGCCGCCCCTTCCACCCCAAAGGCGAGGGGGCCGGTTTCATTGTGACTCTCGGCGGTCTGCGCTTCTATATGGCCGGCGATACGGAACCAATTCCTGAAATGGATCGCCTCGCCCCCATTGCGGCCGCCTTTCTCCCCATGAACCTCCCCTACACCATGACACCGGAAATGGCCGCCGAGGCCGCCCGCCGTTTCAAACCCCGTGTCCTTTACCCTTACCACTACGGGGATACCGATCCTTCCACCCTTGTCAAACTGCTCCAAAATAACTTGGAAATCGAGGTTCGTATCCGTCCCCTCCGTTGATTCCTTTGTACTCCCGCTTCCCATTTTTATGCGCATTCCGGCGGATGCCCTCCTTCCGGGAAACGTGGCCCGATCTTCTCGCATTCGCGATCGGGCTTGGACTCGCCCGCTTCTTCCGATGGCAGGCACGTGACCTCGTCTGGACCCTCTGGCTCGGAAGTCTCGTGCTGGGTTACCTCACGATTCTCGCGACCATTGCGGGGGGCGTTGTAGCCATTCTCCATTCCCTTTCCACCTCGGAAACAGACCCGAAGTCCAAGATGGCCCTCCTCGCCATGACCGTTGGCGGCGGCCTTTTTCTCCTGGTTTTCTTTTCCCTCCATTTCTGCGGTTTCCACGCCGGACATGCAACCTTTCTCGCCCTATTCTTCCCCCTACCCGATATCACCGCTCCCAAGATTATGGTGACCTTCGTGAACCCTTTGCGCCTCTGGGCATTTGCCTTTCGCTCGGTCATTCCCCATTACGGCTACTTTCTGATTCCCGCCCTTATGGCCGAACGCCACCATCTGTTGAAATCCCTCCGCGCTGTGGCGCCTCGCGTCCCCAATGAACGCCCCGCCTTTCTCGTCGAACTTTTCAACCCCTCCGATTCCCCGAAACCGAACAATGTCCCGGACCCTTTTTTTGCCCCCTATAAAAACGTTGTTCGCATGCATTTTCTCATTTTCTTCTTCGCGTTCGCCCATTTTCTAAAGCTGGATTCCTTCCTCGTATATGCCGTGATCTATGCCGCCTACTTTTTCCCCTGGCAAGCGCTCCGTCACTCCCCAATCCCCACCGCCGAGAAAACGCCATGCTCCACACCGTGAGCGAACCTTCCCGCTCAATTCCTGTCATTGCCCACCCGGATGTGCTCGTGGCCGGCGGAGGACCCGCTGGTGCGGCCGCCGCGTGGGGCGCGGCCCGCGCCGGCGCATCCGTTCTGCTGGTCGAACGCCATGGTTTTCTGGGCGGCATGTTGACCGCCGGCGGAGTCCGGAACGTCCGCCAGTACACCGACCACCGGCGGCTCATCATCGGCGGCTTTGCACAAGCCTACGCCAACCGTCTGTGCGCCGCCGGCGGCAGTCCCCGACCCCCTGGCGATGGTCCCTTTTTCCGCCAGGACCCTGAAATCAGCAAGTTCGTCCTTCAGTCCCTGTTGGAAGAAGCCGGCGTCCGCCTCCTCCTCCATACCCTTGTCGTCGGTGCCACTCTCGCAGGCGAACAACTCCATGCGGTCCTCATCGAAAACAAATCAGGACGTCAGGCCATCCAACCCCGAATCGCTGTGGACGCCACCGGCGACGGAGACTTAATCGCCCGCTCGGGCGCCGCATTTGAAAAGGCCGACGGCTGCCTCCAGCCCATGACGCTCACGTTTACCGCGGGCGGAATCGCCTTCTGGCCGAACGGATTCAATTCCGACGCTCGCCGTCGGATCGAAAAGGCGCTTCAAATGGGAACGTTCCCCTGCCCCAAAAGGCCGGGTCTCTTTGCTCTCGAGCGCCCCGGTGAATACTACTTCAACGCAACCCGCGTCGCGGGCGATGCAACAGATGCCGCTTCCCTCACCCGCGCCGAACTCGAGGCGCGCCGTCAGGTCATGGGACTTCTCGAGTGGCTCCGTCGCAACATCCCCGGCTGCGAAAATGTCTTTTTGATCCAATCCGCTCCCCACATCGGCCTTCGGGAAACGCGCCGGCTGAAGGGACTTTACACCTTATGCCGGGAGGATGTGCTCGAAGGCCGGGAGTTCGAGGATGGCATCGCCCGGAATGCCTATGGAATCGATATTCACAACCCGGACGGCCCGGACGGCATCATGATTCATCTGGAAGCCGGCCGTTCCTACACCATTCCGTACCGCTGCCTGGTACCGGAAAAACGCGACGGCCTCCTCGCCGCCGGTCGCTGCATTTCCGCCTCCCGCGACGCCCTCGGTTCCACCCGCGTGATGGCTCCCTGCATGGCGATTGGCCAAGCGGCCGGCGTTGCCGCCGCCTCATGCGCCCGTCAGAATCTCCAGCCCCGTCAAATCGATGCCGCCGCACTTCGCCGTCTCTTAATCGAGCAAGGCGCCATCCTCTGAACCCCACCGATGGTTCGATCGTCCAGCCGTCCTCGCGTCGCCGCCGCCCTGAGCGGGGGAACAGATAGTGCGGTTGCTGCCGCCCTTCTCCTCGATCAGGGATACGAGGTCATCGGATTGACCGCCCGGTTGTGGAACAATGGCTCCCGATGCTGTTCGGAAGAAGACATTGAACGGGCCGAGCGGGTCTGCTGGCACCTGGGCATTCGGCATATCGTGGTTTCGGCGTACGCCTTGTTTGCTCGGTGTGTGGTGGACCGTTTCGCCTGCGAATATGCCCGCGGCCGAACCCCTTCCCCCTGTATCGTTTGCAATGAACAGGTCAAATTCGGCCTCCTCCTGCAACGCGCCCGCGAGTTCGACTGTGATTTTCTCGCCACCGGTCATTATGCACGCATCGAACGACAAGGCCACCTGTCTCGCCTGTTCCGGGCCCGCGATCATACCCGCGACCAGTCCTATTTTCTCCACCGCCTTTCTCAGTTCCAGCTGTCCCGCACCCTTTTCCCCCTCGCCAACCTCCTCAAACGCAGAGAAGTCATCCCGTACGCCCATCAGCGAGGATTGCCGATCCCGGACAACGGAAAGGAAAGTCAAGACCTCTGCTTCGTTCCCCCCGGCACTTATGCGGAATTTGTCGAGCGCTTCTTCCCCGGCCTCGCACGGCCCGGCCCTATTGTGACGCTCAATGGGGAAACCATCGGCGTCCATCAAGGATTGCATCGCTATACAATCGGACAACGCAGCGGCATAGGGGGACGCCGCGCCCGTCCGGAGCCCCTCTACGTCATCCGCCTCGATCCCCCAGAAAATCGCTTGTGGGTCGGCCGCCGCGAACAGGCTTTTTCCCGTTTTTGCATGGTCGAAGAAGTCCACTGGATCGCGGCCCACCCTCCCCCCGCCGAAACGCCTCTTGCAGTCCGACTTCGCTATCGCCACGAACCCGCGCCCGCCGATTGGGAACCGCTCTCGGATGGACGGGTCGCCGTCTTGTTTGAGCACCCCCAGTTTGCGGTCACGCCCGGACAGGCCGCCGTGTTCTATTCTGGAGAGGAAGTGCTGGGCGGCGGTTGGATTGGACCTACGGCCATTCCCACGCGATCCCCTCGAGCCGACGTTGAACCTCTGCCATAAGGGCTTCCTCCGCTTCGGGCGTATCGGCCTCAAACGTCACGGAAAACCGCACATATCGGCCCACGTCGTCCCACGGCACGGTGGAGATCAGCTTCTCGCGAAGCAACCACTGGGAAAAATCTTCCGCCGTGGCGAAAGAAGGACCGCCGCGGATTCCCAGGGGTGCCGGTACATACAGATAAAAAGAAGCCCGCGGTTTTTTCACCGCAAACCCAAGCGCTCGGAGGGTCTTCACCAGCAAATCATGCCGCCGGGAATAACGAGCCGCCGTCTGTTCGGTCAATTCGGTATGTTCCAGCGCATACACTCCCGCAAGCTGAATCGCCTTGAATTGGCCGGAATCCTGGTTGTCCTTGACCGTTCCATACGCTTTGATGACCAGCGGATGGCCCGCCGCAAACCCCAACCGCCAGCCGGTCATATTGAAGGCTTTCGAAAGACTGTGCAGTTCGACGCCCACTTCCCGGCCACCCGGTACCGAAAGAAATGAGAATGGCCGGTACCCATCGAAGGTCAACGCCGCATAGGCCGCATCATGCACGACGACAATCCCATGCCGCCGGGCAAAAGAAACCACTTGCTCAAAGAATGCCGCATCGGCAACGGCACCTGTCGGGTTGTTCGGATAGTTAAGATAGAGGAGCTTGGCCCGGCGCCGCACCTCGACGGGTACGGCTTCAAGATCCGGCAGAAACCCATTTTCCTCCCGCAGCGGCAGGGAATAAACGCTTCCTCCCAGCCAACGGGTCATCGTCCCACAGACGGGGTAGCCCGGAACCGTCATCAGCGTCACATCGCCCGGATTAATGAAGGCCTGAGGAAGCATGGCAAGGATGGGTTTCGTGCCAATGCCATGCAAAATCTCGGTGTCGGGATCAAGATCCCGCACGCCAAAGACGCGCGCCATATAAGCTGAGGCTGCAACCTGAAATTCGCGGATGCCGTTGTCGGCATATCCCCGGTTTTCCCGCCGCGCGCTTTCCTCCGCCAACCGTCGAACAATCCCCGAATCGGCCATCTGGTCGGGTTCTCCTACCCCCATGTCAATAATCGGAACGCCTGGATGAGCCTCCGCCGCTTCCCGACGGGCTCTTTTAATCTTCTCAAACTTGTAAAGCACTGTCTCTTGACCAAACTTCCGACCTCCGATTCGATCCGCAAAAAGTTCCTGGATGAATATGCTCATGACTTCAATCTCTTAACCAAACTCCCTCAAACACAAATTCCGCCGCACCGGTCATCCATACGTGCCCGTCGGCCTCCCGCCATTCGATCTGAAGCGTTCCGCCGGGCAGATCGATCGCGGCCCGCCGATCCGAAAGACCGTTCAGAACCGCCGCGACCAGCGTGGCGCAAGCCCCTGTTCCGCACGCCATCGTCTCCCCCGCCCCTCGCTCCCATACCCGCAGGCGAATGCGGCCGCGGTCAACCACCTCGGCAAACTCAATGTTGCAACGCTTCGGAAAAACCGGATCGCGCTCCATCCGAGGTCCTTCGCTCTGCACGGGGGCTGCCTCCACCGATTCCACAAAGGTTACCGCATGGGGATTCCCCATCGAAACACAGACCCACTCCCTTCCCCGGAGGGTTAGGCGATGCGATGCCGCCACCACCGGAATCCGTTCTGGATTCATGATCGGCGACCCCATATCGACCGAGACCGCCGCCACACGGCCGCTCCGAACTGTCAACCGGTTTGTTTTGATCCCCGCCTTTGTCTCGATCGTGAGGGGATTCGAACGAATGCCCCGCCGTTCATAGAGGTACCGCGCGACGCACCGGATGGCGTTGCCACACATCTCGGCCTCGCTGCCATCGGCATTGAACATCCGCATCCGAGCGTCCGCCCGACGCGAAGGGAGAATCCACACGAGACCGTCTGAACCGACTCCGAAAGCCCGGTCGGACATGACGCGGGCAAGGCGGGAGGGATTTCGAACGGTTTGCGTGAACCCGTCGAGATACACATAGTCGTTTCCCAGCCCTTCCATTTTGACAAAGGACAGGTGTGCCTTTCGAATGGTTGCATTCCGCTGCAATCGCTTGTTCATAGCAGAAACAACATTTCTCCGTAGGTGGGCACCGGCCATCGAGAGGCGGGGACCCGTTCCTCGAGCTCGTCTGCCGCCTCGCGCATCGCGGCCATGCCTTCCAGAATCGCCTCGGAATGGCCGTGTTTCACCGCCCCGTCCGTGCGTTCCGCTGCAGCGGCGAGCTGTTCCATCAAAACCTCGGTTTCCCGCAGCAGACGGCGAAGAGCGGAACGACGACCGGCTCCCGACCCGACCCTCAACGCCGAAAGCTCCCGGACATGCGCCAGGGCAGCAGGAAGGAACCGGGTCCGTGCCATACGGACGGCGCAAACGCCTTCCATGGCAATCGTTTGCTCATAAGCGTGCCGGTAGGTCTCATAGCGGGAATGGAGTTCCCGCGGCGTCAGGACACCGTATTTCGCAAACAGCGCTTCACATTCGGGTGTGGTCAACGCCTTCAGCGCAGCCGGAGTAGAGGAAATGTTGGGGAGTCCCCGGCGGGCCGCCTCCCGTTTCCATTCCGCACTGTAGTTGTCCCCATCAAACAGAATCCTCTTATGGGCCCGAACCTCCGCCTGGAGGACCTCCTGAAGGGCCGTCTGAAAAGTGACGCCTTTCGCCATGCGTTTCTCAACCGCCGTCGCCATTTCATCAAGGGCCCAAGCCATCATCGTATTCAACGCCACGTTGCTCCCCGCGCTGCTCTGGCCCGACCCCACCGCCCGGAACTCGAATTTTGTTCCCGTAAAGGCAAAAGGGGAAGTGCGGTTGCGGTCGGTCGCGTCCCGCGGAAGGGGGGGAAGAAGCGAAACGCCAAGGGTCAGGCGCCCGCCGCTTTTACTGCTTCGGGCATTGCCCCCCCGCTCCATCTGGCCCATGATGTCCGAAAGCTGGTCGCCAAGATAAATGGACATGATGGCTGGAGGCGCCTCATTCGCCCCCAGCCGATGGTCGTTTCCCGCCGTGGCCACCGTGGCCCGCAAAACCGATCCAAAGGTGTCCACCGCTTTCATCACAGCCACAATCATGGTGAGGAACGCGGCATTTTCATGCGGCGTATGGCCCGGCGCAAACCAGTTGCGTCCGTCAGGACCGTCCACCGACCAGTTGTTGTGCTTGCCGGAGCCGTTAACCCCCGCAAAAGGCTTCTCGTGCAACAAACAGGCCATCCCATGACGCTCGGCGGTTTCCCTCAACACTTGCATCGTGAGCATGTTGTGATCCACCGCCAGGTTCTGCTCTTCGAAAACCGCCGCCACTTCAAACTGCCCCGGACTGACCTCGTTGTGGCGCGTCTTGGAGGGAACCCCCAATCGCCAAAGGGTCCGATCCACTTCGCTCATGAAGGCAAGCACTCGGGGTTCGATGTGGCCGAAATAATGGTCTTCCATCTGCTGATGCCGGGCAGGCCGACGCCCAAAGAGGGTTCGCCCTGTCTGGACCAGATCGGGCCGCGCCGCAAAGTACCGACGATCCACCAGAAAATATTCTTGTTCAATTCCCAAGGTCGCCCGAGGCCGGCGAATGGAGACCACGCCAAAGAGGCGCCCCCAACGTTCCAATTGATCCGCCAGCGCATTCTGCGAACGAAGCAAGGGCGTCTTCTTGTCAAGCGCCTCGCCATGATAACTGCAGAAAATAGTCGGAATGCACAAAACCGTCGTCCCCGCTTCTTGGTGAAGAAAGGCGGGACTCGTCGGATCCCATGCCGTGTACCCCCGGGCTTCAAAGGTCGCGCGCAACCCGCCCGACGGAAAGCTGGAGGCATCCGGTTCCCCACGGATCA
This sequence comes from uncultured bacterium, assembly GCA_938038445.1. Lineage (GTDB taxonomy): Bacteria > Verrucomicrobiota > Kiritimatiellia > CAIKKV01 > CAIKKV01 > CALHRZ01. The sequence continues at coordinate 99,109 of CALHRZ010000028.1, forward strand.
GTTCCTTGCCGGAAAACGCCGCGATCATCCCCCCCTCGCCGTCAGGAGCAAGAAAGGCTTCCTGTTTTTCGGCCGTCGCACCCGTCAGCGGCTGAAACCAGTGGCAATAATGAGTCGCCCCCTTCTCCATCGCCCAAGTCTTCATGGCGTCCGCCACTTCGTCCGCAATGGATGGGTCCAGCGTCTGCCCACCGACCAGCGTTCTCTGCAGCGTCTCGAATGCCTTCTCCGAAAGATAGTGGCGCATGGTCTTGTGGTTGAAAACCAGGCAACCGAATTCCTCGATAAACCGTTCGCCGCCACTCGATTTCGTTTTCGAGTCGGTCATGGCCCACCTCACTCTGTTCCAACGATCCCCGCATTCTAACACGGGACGCGCCTCTCTCAACATAAAAGCGCCGGCTGTCCTTGACGGCGTGAACATCGGGTTTCATAATCCCTTTTTTACAAACGAAAGGAATTTTATGCGCGTCGAAAAGATCCGTATTGGAATTGTCGGCTATGGAAACCTCGGCCGCGGAGTTCTCGCGGCCTGCCGGAAAACCCGAGACCTCGCACCAACCGCCATCTTCACCCGCCGGAACCCCTCCAATCTCCAAGCGTCGATTCCGGTTCGACCGTATGCGGATCTAGCCGCCTGGAAACAACGGCTCGACGTGTTGATTTTATGCGGAGGCTCCGCCAAGGATCTCCCCCGCCAGACGCCAGAACTGGCCGCTGCCTTCAACGTAGTGGATAGCTTCGATACCCATGCCCGCATTCCCGCGCATTTCCGCAAGGTGAATCAGATCGCCCGAAAGGCCGGCACCCTGGCCCTCCTTTGCTCCGGGTGGGACCCCGGACTCTTCTCCTTGCTCCGTGTGCTCGGCGAAGCCGTCCTCCCAGAAGGCGAAACCCATACGTTCTGGGGACCGGGTGTCTCCCAAGGCCATTCCGACGCCATCCGCCGCATCCCCGGTGTTCGACATGCCGTTCAGTACACACTTCCGATTCCGGAAGCCGTTCGAGCCGTACGAGCCGGCAAAGGAAGCGGCCTGAGCTCCACCCAAAAGCATCGGCGGCTCTGTTACGTCGCCCTCGAGCCCGGCGCGGACCGGACCGCCGTCGAGCAAGCCATCAAAACTATGCCGCATTACTTCGCAGATTACCACACGACCGTCCGATTCGTTTCCGAATCCGTGCTCCGAACCCGCCACGCCGGAATGCCGCATGGCGGTCAGGTCATTCGGCTCGGTTCCACCGGATCCGGAACTCCCCAACGAATGGAGTTTCATCTGGAACTCGGCTCCAACCCTGAATTCACCGCTGGAGTTCTCGCAGCCAGCGCCCGCGCCGTTCATCGTCTCCACCGCGGAGGCCATTCGGGCGCATTAACCCTGTTCGATATTCCGCTCGGCCTCCTTGCGCCTCACGCGCCCGAAACCCTGCGTCGTCTCTTCCTTTAGGAGGTTCTCCATGACCCGTTCCCATCCGTTCGTGTATGAACCTTCCCCCTTCGTTCCGTTCCGAGACCGACGCGTCCTCGAACGGATCCGCCGAATCAAACGCAGCGAAATCACGCGCCACCCCAACCCGGATCTCCACATTCGCGTCCTCCCGGACTCCATGATGGAGTTCACATGGTTGACCGATATGTTTTACCGCATTAAAACGGCGATGGATGCGGGGCGCCGCTGCGTGTTGATTCTTCCGAACCCCGCCCACACATACATCAAGCTCGCGGCCCTCCTCAACCGGTTCCAGGTTTCCTGCCGAAACCTCTGGGTCTTCATCATGGATGAATATGCCGATCAGGATGGCCGAATCGCACCAGAAACATGGAAATTCGGCTTCATGTATTCATTCAAAAAGTTCTTCTACCAAAACCTGGAGCCAAAACTCCGTCCCCCGGAACGGCAGATCGTCGGCCCCACGAACCGGAATTGCGCGGAATACGGCAAGCGCATCGAGGACGTAGGCGGTGCGGACGCTTGCTATTCCGGCCCCGGCTGGACGGGCCATCTTGCGTTTATCGAACCGGACGCGCCCGAGTTTGCCGCCGCTTCGCTCGAGGAATGGCTCGCGCTCGGACCCCGAATCGTAACCCTTAGCCCTTTCACGATCGCTCAAAACTCTCTCCATGGCTTTTTCGGCATGAGCGGCGATCTGGCTGCTGTCCCTCCCAAAGCGTTCACAATCGGGCCGGCCCAGGTTCGAGCCGCCCGCTACCGTCTGGACATGAGCGGCATCACAACAGCGGGCACTTCCGTCTCCTGGCAACGTTTCATCACTCGACTCATCTGGCATGGACCCGTCACGCCGTTGGTCCCCACCTCGTTGCATCAACTCCTCAAAACCGATGTCATCATCAGCGAGACCAATGCCGCTGACATCGAACCTCACTGGGACTTGGGCTATTGAATGAAAACCATTCGACTTGGCGCAAAGGGCCCCATCGTTTCCCGTCTCGGCTTCGGTTGCATGAGACTCCCGATGGGAGAAGACGGCCGGGTTAACCGCACGCTGGCGATTCCCCTCCTGCATCGAGCCCTCGAATTGGGAATCACCTATTATGATACCGCCGTCGGCTACTGCCGAGGCGACAGCCAACGCGTGCTGGGCGAAGCCTTCGAGGGCATCCGGAACCGGATCGTCCTCTCCACCAAAAACCCCGCACACTCGGCCAACGATACGGAGTGGTGGGCGAAGCTCGAAGAATCGTTGCGCCTTCTCCGGACGGATTTCATTGACCTTTACCATTTTCACGGAATCACTTGGGAAACCTACGAAAAACACCTTCGCATGCCAGGAAAAATGCGCCTGATGCGCAAAGCCAAAGAAGAGGGATTGATCCGCCACATTTGCGCCTCATTCCACGACCAACCCGCTTCCCTTATCCGGCTTGCAGAAACAGGCGATTTCGACGTGTTGACGGTGCAATACAACCTCTTATTCCGCGAACTGGAACCCGCGCTGGATCGGTGCCGCCAACTCGGAATCGGCATCGTGGTCATGGGCCCGATCGGCGGGGGCCGCCTCGGCGTCTCAAGCAACCGAATCCGCGACCTGCTCAAAGGAGAAGCCGCCTCAACGCCGGAAGCCGCACTCCGTTTCGTTCTCGCGAACTCCGCCGTCCACGTCGCCCTCTCGGGCATGAGCACCATTGAACAGCTCGAAGAAAATGCCGCTGTGGTTTCCGACAAGGAACCGTTCACTCACGGGCAAATCGCGGCCCTGGAAAAAGAACTGGCCCGGGTTCGGGAACGACTCGGCATCCATTGCCCAGCCTGCGGCTACTGTATGCCCTGCCCCAAGGGAGTGGACATTCCTGAAAATTTCCGCCTCTACAATGAATGGCAAATGTTTGGCTTGGAACCGGTTGCCCGGCGCGCCTATGCAGGGCTGTCGCGCCCAGCTTCCTATTGCATCGAGTGCGGCGCCTGCCTGCCCAAATGCCCCCAGAAACTCGCGATTCCATCCCTCCTCCGGCGCGTCATGAGCGAACTCGATGCGCAGATGCTCGATTTCGGCGCCACGCTGTTTTTGAACGACGCCCAAAGCGCCGAAGATCTCCGGGGCACGGTGCTCCTCCGGAATTTTACCTCCACCCCCATGCCCCTGCATTTCCGTTTTGAGATGGAAGGAAACGGCCGGGCTCTTATCCGGAAGGAAAATCGTACGCCTCTTCCTCCCGAGGGCACCCGAAAAGCCCCCGTCACATTTCATGTCCCCAACGGACTGGGAACGCTGAGCGGCACGCTGGTTCTGCAGCGGCAAACGGAATGTCGGACGATCCCCTTTTCGATCCCGTTTTTCATCGTTCCCGAAAACATCTGGCGTCGCCATGAAGCACGTCTGAACCCAAACATCTTGACGAATTCGGAACAATCTTCCCGGCATGATTGGTCCATTGCGCTCCGACGGGTTGGACGGGTCCTGGAAGCACAAATCGAAATCCATTCCCCCCTCCATGGACTCTCATCGGGACCCGATCCTGTTGGTGGCCGCTTGGAGATGTTCGTGGACCTCCGCCCACCGGCCGCTGCAGCGGCCAACGTATATGAAGAAGGAGTCGAACAATTCTTTCTATTCCTGAAGGAACCCGGCGCGGTTCGGAGCCGGTCCGGACGTCCTGTTGCAATGGACTTCCGGGTTCGCCGGACTGACCGCGGGGCGGAAGTCCAAATTCGACTTCCACTTCCTGAAACTCCATTATCCGAAATCGGTCTCGACTGGATGCTGGTTCTGGCGGATCCGGCCGGTCATGAGATCGCCCATTGGGTGTACGGCGGACGGAGTGCATTGTGGCAAAATCCCCGCCGATTTACTCGTGCTTACCTGACGCCGACCGCGGGATAACACATTCCGTTTCCCTCGATCGGGGGCTTGCGTTGAAACCCCTTGCAGGGACTTTTGCTCCTCGATTGGAAGGAAGTGGCGAAACCGTCCGTTCAAAAAACCGCTTCAGCGAGGGTCCAAGTCTTCAGGAACAGGCTCGATCCGTGCTCACGTGTCGGAAGAAGGTGACGCTCGAGGGGTTGGAGCGATTTCAGCCGGATCGCAAACGGCGGCCATGATCCCCTTGTAGTCGTACGTATCCAGCAACAATCGAAGAGCCGCTTTGGGCGGGGATTCTTCAATCTGGGCCAACAGTTCTTCCAACCGATCCAGGTCGGCAAGGCGGGCCGCTTCGAAAAGGGATGCGCGAAGAGAAGCCGGCCATTTTCGAATCCCGTGAAGGTCCTCCGCGAGATCGGTGGCCGCTCTTCGGAATTCGCACTCGAGCGGCAGCGTCTTTTGAAGTTCGGTCAAAAGATCGGGTAGCTTGAATGGCTTTCGAACATATCCCGAAAGCCCGGCCGAGAGGATGCGCGCCTTGTCCGACTCAAACGCGCTCGCCGTCAAGGCGATGATGGGGACGACTCCGCCGCCCGGCCGCTGACGGATGCGATGAGTGGCTTCCAGACCGTTCATGCCCGGCATCCGGATGTCCATCAGGATGGCATCGGGCCGTTGTTGATCGAAGACCGCTAAGGCTTCCGCCCCGCTTTCCGCTTCGATCGCCTCGATCTCCAGTGAACTCAACGCACAGACAATGACCTGACGGTTGATCGGTTCATCGTCCACCACAAGAACCCGCGCCCGTCGGCCGTCGGACATCCGCACCCGGACAACATCGGCCGTTTCCTGTTGGCGAACAATCTCTTCCGCCGTATCCGGACCGGCTTCCTCGTAGGGGAACTCAAACCGAAACAGCGTGCCGCGTCCGGGCTCCGACCAAACCAATTCAAGGCGCCCCTTCAACAATTCCAAATAGCGAAAACTGATGCTAAGCCCAAGCCCCGTGCCTCCCTGCCGGGAGTTCGATCCGTTTCCTTGAGAAAATGGCTGGAAGAGATGCGGGCGATCCTCCTGCGGAATGCCGGGACCGGTGTCTTCAATTTCAACCTGAATCAAAGGAGCCCCATCTGCCCCCTCCGCGCGGCAAACGCGAAGCTGCACCGATCCTTGCTGGGTGAATTTGATCGCGTTGCCGACCAGATTGATAAAGACCTGCCGAATCTTGCCGTCATCGGTCACAATGCGATCCGGCACATCGGGTGCAATCGTGACGTTCCATTCGAGCCGCTTCGCCTGCGCCTGAACCTGAAACATCGCTTTCAGATCCTGGATCCATTCCCGCAAGGGAAATACTTTTCGCGTGACGTCCGCACGGCCCGATTCGATTTTGGAAATTTCGAGAACGTTGTTGATGAGATCCAACAGGTGTTCACCGCTTCGCATGATGGTTCGAATGTGCTCTTTCGCCCGGTTCGGGAGATTGGCATCGCGATCGAGCAACTGGCAGTACCCGAGAATGGCATTCATGGGGGTATTTCATGCGACATGTTGGCCAGAAAGATCGTTTTGGACCGGTTGGCTTTTTCCGCTTCATCGCGAGCGATCAAAAGACGCGTCTGCCGCTCCTCCTCGAGGCGCAACCGCGCACGTAAGAAAGCGGATCGCAGAAAGGAGGAAAGCGCAAAAAAGAGTAGAATCAGGAGCAGAAGGGTTGTCCATGAATAAATGTAGGGATAGGGGATTGAACGGGACGAGACGGGCCCTGCCTTTCGAATCATCCGTTCCTTCTCAAAGTCGGAGGTGATGTCCGAAATCCGCGTCAATAAGTCCGCCAACCGATCATACTCGACGGGTACAGCCATTCCGACCGATGCCACATAAGGCAAGTAGCAGCCGATCGCCGTGAAATGACGAGCGTATTCCACCTCGGGCGCAAGAACCGCCTCGTACCCGATCACCGCGTCGGCTTGCCCGCGCCGCAACATATTAAAACATTCTTGGAGCGACGGAACCGGCCGCGGTTGAAGCTCAGGAAATAAATCGCGCCATCCGCCCTCAAAACTGGGATGGGAAACATCGGCAACCAACCGCATCTTCGGGAGACTTGGCCCGGGGCGAAACGTCTCCGCATCTCGCTTTCGAATTACAACAACCAAAGGAGTGCGTATGAGTGGCGGCAGAAAACGGAATCGTTTTTCCGCAGCTCGTGTTCTTTCCAACGCCGCCACGATATGCACCTTTTCCATCTCCGTCTGGGTCATCAAGTCTTTGGTGCTTGTCGTGACCGCGCGAATCGGAATCCCAAGAAACCGCTCAAATCGGCTCTGCCATACCCGGGCGACCCCTGCGACGTCTCCTTTCCTCTCCCGGTATACTAACGGCGCCCAATCCGTATTGTATGCCATGGAAAGAACCGCCGTGGACTCCAACCATGCCCGTTCTTCGGGCTTTATCCAATCTTCTCTCTCCTCCCAATCCGCATCGAAGAAAGAATGCTCCCCCTCCTCTCCCCAACCAAAAGGTGAGACCACCGCAACACCCACTATCACAAAAACCAGACTCCATGGGATTCTCATGGGAGAGATTCGGACGAGCCTCGTTTGGGTTTTAAAACCGTGAACCAAAACTCGCAGCCTGTACCCGGCCTGTTGCGGACCCCGATTTCGCCTCCCTGCGCCTCGATCACCATCCGGCTGAAAACCAAACCAAGCCCCGAAACATTCCGCCCCGTGCCGGCCGTCACCGATTCGATCCGACCAAACTTTTCGAATAGACGACGCTCATCTTCCGGCGTCAGCCCAGAACACTGATCTTGAATCGCGAACCGAACAAACTCCCCTTTATCGGCCACGAGCAATCGAATCTCAGTCCCAGGCGCTGTATGCTTGACCGCATTGTGCAGAAGGTTCATCAGCACACGGGCAGTGAGAAAATGGTCGCAGAGAATCCGAAGATCCGACGGAACCGCCGGCGCTTCAAACGAGTGACGCTTCAGAAGCGTCCCCATCATCTGAAGCGCCCGCCCCACCACCTCGGCAGCCGAACTCTCCTGCAGATTGACAAGCCGGGCCCCCAACTCCATTTTATAAACATCCAGAATATCCGCAATCATATGTTCGAGAACCAACACGGCTTCGCGGGCCGCAAAGAGAGGGCTTGAACCCTCCGCAGAAACGTTCGCCGCCAAAAGGTCGAGCGCGGAAGAAATGTTGGAAAGCGGCGTTCGCAGATCGTGGATTAACAGATGAACCAATTGCTCCTTGATCGTTTCGAGTTGCTGAAGTTGACGGCATTTCTCCTCGAGATCCCGACGCAACGCCGCCAACCGCAAATGCGTCATAATGCGGATGCGCACCTCCTCCATGTGAAAGGGTTTGGTGATGTAGTCCACCCCCCCCACTTCAAACGCGCGTACCTTGTCCAAAAGATTTCCCATCGCACTCAGGAAAACAACCGGAACATCGCGCATCTCCGAAATTTCCTTAAGGCGACGGCAGGTTTCAAATCCGTCCATTTCGGGCATGCTCACGTCCATTAAAACCAGATCCGGACGGACGTGAGAGACGAGTTCCAACGCCGCAATTCCGCTGGTGACGGGACGGACCCGATAGCCTTCGGATCGGAGGAAATGGACCAGCAACTGGAGATTGGCCGGCATGTCGTCCACGATGAGAATCGTAGCCGGCCGGACTTGATTGGGCATCGCCCCGTTCATCGCCACCTCATGGGTCGAAATCAGGTCGCTCGCGATAACCCCTTTCAACTTTCACGCTAACATACGACCTCCCATCGTGCAAGAGGTTTTTGTCAGCCGCTTCGCCCGAATCGTCGGTCAAGCTCTCGCCAGGAAAAAAAGATCATAGTCGGACGGCCATGAGGACAGGTATAAGGGAGTTCGGTCCGTGCCAAATCCGTCACCAGCCGCTCGATTTCGGCCATCGTAAGTCGATCCCGTTGCTTGACCGCGCCGCGACAGGCCGCTGCAATGACCTGTTCCTCATCCCATCGCCCACGACGGCCGCTTCCCTCCCCTTCTTCCAGTTCCGCCAAAAGATCGGGAATCAATCGGGCCGCAGAAACGGCCCCCATCATCGCAGGCAACGCTTCAACCGCAAATGCGTCGCCCCCAAAATCGGAAATCGTGAAACCAATCCGATTCAACACGTCGGTCAAACGCCTGCATGCCGCCGCGCGGGAAGGAGAAAGGGGCACAATTTCGGGAGCCAGAAGCCCCTGCCGCTCGATGACGCCATTTTCAACGGCCTTTTTCAACCGCTCGAACAACACCCGCTCATGCGCCGCATGAGGATCCATCAGCGCAAGCCCATCCTCCGTCTCCAGCACCACATACAAGGAACCCGCCTGCCCCAGCACCCGGCACCAACTCCAAGGTCCCTCTCTGCCTCCTTCAACCGCCGGCCCTTCGCCTGCTGTTTCGGACGCGGGCGCGGAATCGGAAGACGAAGGGGAAGAAGGCGACAGGGGAAGACGAGGATAAAGAAACGAGCGCGGCGGCGGAAGATCCAATATGGGAAGCGCACGGGAAAAAGGACGGGACGGCTCCTTCGGACCTGCGGGAAGGGGCGGTAAGGAAATCCCTGTGGAATCAGGTGAAATTCCAAGAGCAGCCCGAACCGCCAGTGCGAGGGCTTCCCGGACGGCGTCCGGATTTCGAAACCGTACCTCCTTTTTGTTGGGATGGACATTGACGTCCACCTGCTCGGGCGGAAGCCGAATTTCCAGAATGACAATTGGATGCCGGTCGGAAGGCAGCAGGGTATGATATCCTTCCCGGATTCCTCGGGCCAGAACCGCAGCCGTCGCCGCCCGGCCGTTCACATAAAGATACTGATCGGCACGATCGGGCCTCCCCGCCGAGGGAATCCCTACATAGCCTCCCACTTGAATACCCTTCGACTCCCAGGCCACTGGACGTAATACCGATGCGAATTCCGTCCCAAAGGCCTCTCGAATTCGGAAACCGAGATCCCCGCCAGCCGCCAGGCGATATACCAACCGTTGATCGGCCCGAAGCGTCATGGCCACTTCCGGCCGGCTTAGCGCCAACGTAAGAAACAACAACCGCAAATGGCCTCCTTCCGTTTCTGGACTCCGAAGAAACCGGCGCCGGGCCGGCACATTGAAGAATAGATCCCGGACTTCAACGAGGGTGCCGAACGGTGCGCCACAATCGCCCGCTTCGAGCAGCTTGCCGCCGGCCATCTGAATCTCCGTACCGTTTTCCGCGTCCATCGGCCGCGTCACAAGCCGAAATCGGGAGACGGCAGCGATCGAAGCCAGCGCCTCACCGCGAAATCCAAGTGTCGAGATTCGGACCAAATCCTCCACGGTGCGAATTTTGCTGGTGGCATGGCGCTCGACGGACAGCAACGCATCATCGCGGCTCATTCCGCAACCATCGTCCGAAACAGCCAGCCGCTTGATCCCCCCCCCCTGGAACTCGACCTCGACATGCCGTGCGCCTGCATCAAAGGCATTCTCAATCAGCTCCTTGGCCACAGACGCTGGCCGTTCCACCACTTCGCCCGCCGCGATTTGGCTCGCCACAACATCGGGCAGAATCTGGATGCGCCGTTCCGGCATCCCGTTTCCTTTACACGGCCGTTCCCGCTCGCAACGCTTTAGACGTTACATACTCAGGACGTTTAAATTCGTCAGGCCGTTCTTCGAACACAGGTCGAGCGCCTGAATCAACCGCTCGTGAGGCGAGTCGGGCGCGCACTTGATCAGGATCGTCTGGGTTTTGCTGTAGCGGGCCAAACGGCTCAACATCCGATCGAGCGTCGCCGGCGTCATCGGCCGTTCGTTCAGGGTAAACCCGTCCGTAAAAACGCCAATCGTCACCATCTCTTCGATCTTCTCCTCCGGGGGAGGCGCATTGGGATCCGGGGACGGACGGCTGACGTCCAAATGGGCCAGGACGTCCTCGAATTTGATGGTGAACAGGAAGAAGATGAGGAGCTGAAAGACGCAGTCAATCATCGGCGTCATGTCCAGCCGGGTCTCTTCCTCGGGTTTCCTTCGGCTCCGCCTCATGTGCGTGCCCTCACCGTTGAGTCACTTCCTTTTGGATTGCCACAAACTGGAGACGAACCAGCCCAACCTCCGTGCAGACATCCATCACCCTGCGGATGTCACGGTGCGGAGTCCGAAGATCACCGCGAATCTGGACTGGAATATTGTACCCCACCCGATTGACCGCCCCCAGCAAAAGGTACCGAAGCATCTCGGTCGAAAGAAGCGTCCGCCCCATGAAAATACGGCCCTTCGCATCCACCTCGATGACGACTGTCCCCGGCACTTTGTCTTTGATCTCGGGACCATGGCGCGATTTGGCAAGGCGGATATCCTCCACGAACATGTCCCGCTCCATCTGGATGGTCACCAGGAAAAAGATCATGAGCTGGAAAACCATGTCAATCATGGGGGTCATGTCGGGTTGGGAATCGGATTGGACGAGTTTGGCCATGGCGAGCCTCCCCGGCTAGGGGACAATTATTCCGACATTACTTCGACGTTCCGAAGGTCCTTGATCAGCTCCATGGTATGGGCCTGCATCCGCAGAATGATCTTGTTGGCCTTGTTCCGGAGGATGTGGTACACGGACATGGTGGGAATCGTGATACTGAGACCCGCGGCCGTCGTGTAGAGAGCCTGCCCGATGTTCAAGGCAAGAAGCCCTGTCTGGGCGGCGCCACCGCCGGCGATGGCAAGGGTGAAGAAGGCATAAATCATGCCTTGGACGGTTCCCAAAAGCCCCAGCATCGGCGAAAGGGAGGCGACCAGTGTGAGATATTGAATCCGTTGCATGAGTTGCTCGCTCTCGAAGTCGGCCGCAATACCAATGGCTTCCTGTATCACATCAAACCCCTCTTCAACGTGCATGAAGCCGGCAGTCAAAATGTTTGCCATCGGGCAGGGTTCGCTTCGACAATGTTCCAACGCCGAGGCGACATCGCCCTGGCTCATCGCCTCGCGAACCTTGGCCAACAGAGTGGGGGGCATGACACGACCGACCCGAAGCAGGAGAATGCCATCCACCACAAAATAGATGCCCACGAACAGAGCGACGAGTAGCGCCAACCAAAGAACGATCCCCGCAAAACCACTGCTGACCACAATACTGATAAACCCCGGCCGCTTGGCCCCCTCCGGCCGCTTTACCCCGCTCTCCGAAGCAGACGCCGGGGCCGCCTCGGCCTTTGAGTTCGCGGTCGTTACTTCGGCTGCCGCAGCCGCACCGCCTCCCGTCCCGATCTCCTCTCCCTGCGCCCGAAGCGACATCCCTTCGCCTTGCCAGCCGAGGACTAGTGCTGCCGCTGCTATCAACCCGCCGATCCGCCATCCATCTTTCATCGCATCTCGCTCCTTTCGTCCATGGAAACCTTTCTCCGCATCCACACTCTCATCCACCGGCCGAAACCTGTCGAGCGTATGGATGGTTCGGAAATTCGCTGGTCAACATTTTTCGAAGATCGGCGGCGCGGGGATCGCGCAATTCCTCCAGCAGTTTCGCCGCCTTGAACAGCGCTTCCGGCCGGCTTTCCCGTTCCTTCTCGTAGAGAATCACGGTCCGTAAATAGTCCAAAAGGGCGTCATTCTTCTGCCCCTGGGCCGCGTACATATCGCCCCGCATCAGTTGAGCCATCGCCGCCACATCCCGAGGCGCCTTCGCAATCGCGTCGTCGAGCTCCCGCTTGAGAATCGCATATTGCTCAGCCCCCTGCAGCGCCTGCCAGTATCGGCGGCGGACGGCGAGAGGAATTCGCTCCGCCGGCAACGCCGTGAACAGTTCGCGATAAACGGCAAGCGCCCGCCGGAAATCCCGCTTGCCCAGAAACGCCATCCCAAGCCCGTCCCGCGCTTGGTTGTCCCACTCCAGGCCCTGATAGTCCTGCACAATCTTTTCGAGCACGGGAATCGCCGCATCGTATTTTCCGGACCGAATATCGGCCATCGCTTGGTCCAACGCAGGGGGCTTTGGAACTTCCACCCGTTCCACGCGCGCCGCCGGAATGGGAACCGTCGCCTGCTGGGTCTGAACAATGTACTCCTGAGTGCTGGCCCGAAATCGGATCGAAACCGCCTCCATTATCGTGCCGTCCTTGAAGATAACCCGATCGCCAAGCGCAACGCCGGCTGCTAAGATCATTCCAATCAGCACGATTTCCCTTCTTCGCCGAGAAGTTCTCGTTGTCATGGGTTTGTCCTTTTTTCTTCTCATGGCCTTCCGCCTTCTTCTGGCACCGGCTCATCCCTCTCACCGCCCGGCGAGGGCGGCTCCGCCGCTCCCGCCAGCGCCAGCCGACGCTGCGCTTCGGCCCGCCATTGTCGGGCTTGCGCCACCAACCGCCCCCGGGGGAATTGTTCCAAATAAAGCGTCGCATTGTCCACCATATCCTGAAACATCCCCTTCTCCGCCAACATCGGCATCACCTGTTCAAATGCCTGCTCGATGTAAGGACGAACCTTCGGATTCTGGACGTCCCCCAGCAGCACCAGCCGCTGATAAGAGGCCAACGCGCCATCCGTATCCCCTTTCAAACGCTGAAGGGATGCCGTTTCCAGGTCCCGGCGCGCCCGATCTTCGGGCGTCTGAATTACCCGGCCCGCCCGATTGAGCGCACGAATTGCGGCATTGAAATGCAATCCCCGTGTCCGTTCGTCCGGAGCGGCTTTCCCAAGCTCCGCGTGAGCACGCGCTAACAGAAAGCCGGCCGGCATCATGTAGCCTGTATTGGAATTGAGCGTAAAAAGAGTTTCCAGTTCCTTGACTGCACCCGTCCAATCCCCCTTCCGCGCCATCGCTTCGCCTAACGAAAAATGGGCCATTTCCTTCAATGCCGGCTCCGTTGCCGTCTGGGCAGCCTGCCGGAAGGACTGAACGGCCGTTTCGATCTCCCCCTGCTCAAGCATGACCCGCCCGGCCTGATAAAATTGGGCCGCCGTGAAGGCCGACGGCCGATTGAACATCTCCTGGAAGACCTGCGCCGCTTTCTCCCTCTCCCCCATTTCCAGCAGGGCTGCTCCCCGCGCAAAAACGGCATTGCGGGCTTGTTCGGAATCCGGGTATTCCCGGGCAAGCCGTTCATAGGCCGCCGCCGCTTCGTCGCCTCGATTGAGAACCAGAAGAAGAACTCCCAGGCTGCTCAACGCATTCGGCCCCAGGGCGGACTTGGGAAAGGCTTTCAAAAACGCCCGATACTCCTCCGCCGCACGGGCTTGATAGAGAGGCTTCTTCTCGGGCGGATCGCCGAGCCGCGAGTAACAAAATGCCTTCCAAAACATCGCCTGCTCAAGCAGCATCTGGTTGGCGCGCTCTTCATCCGGATTCGAAGCATATTTCCGCGGCTCTTCTACCAATGCCTTGACCAATTTCTGATATTCTCGAATCGCCTCCTCCAGCCGATCGAGATTCCGATAGGCCTCCGCAAGACGAAACCGGCCCGACGCCAGCGCCGCCCCAACCGGAACCTCGGTAACATACCGCTGCAAGATCTCCACAGCATTCGTCCAGTCCCCCAACTTGGAATAACAGGACGCTAACCGATTGAGAGCCGGAAGCCAGACCGAGGCGTTCGTGTGGACCTCCACAATCCGGGAAAAGTAGTCCAACGCCAAATCGTATTGCTCCTTCGAAAACCGTTCCTCCCCCCGCCGAAAGAGCAACGCCGCCGCCTGGGGATGATCGGCAAACCGATCAAAAAAAACCTGGCTGATCGTGTCGGCCGATTCGAAGTCTTGAATCTCCTCCGCCGCGGCCACCAAACGGATGAGCGCGGTTCCGGCCTCCTCCCGATGCGCCGGCCGCGGGCCGTAACGGTCGGTCAGTTCCTGAACCACGGCCCGCAGGTAAAGTTTATCCTGAAGATTCAAATAACATTGGGCCAGTTCCCCCACCAGAGATGCCATGCCCGGCCGTTCGGGAAATACATTGAGCACCGTCCGATACTTGGCCGCTGCCGCCTTGAAATCGTTCTGCGAAAACTGAAGCCGAGCTTCGCGGACTTGCGCCTCGATCACCGGCTTCAAGTCAATGGTCGGCAATTGAACTTGAAAACCTGCCTCTTTCAATTCCTCCGCTAACCGTTCGGCCCGCGCCCCCGATTCGGGTGCCCAACTGGAGTCCGGATATCGGACAAACACATTGAATAAATGAGTCAGCGCCTCCGAAAAAGCCTTCTGCGCCTCGGCCCGCTTGCCCTCGGCAAGCAGCCGGCGTGCTTCCTCCTCGTAAAGAGTTCCCAAAAGGTACCGGCACTGGGCCATGGGGCTCAGTTTCATGGGATAATTCGCGCCCCGAAGCGCGTCGTCCAATTCGCGAAGCATGGGTAAAAAGGTCTGGATCGTCTCTCGCGCCTTTTCCGGCTTGCCTTCCATCATCTCCAAATGGGCAAGGAGCACAACCGACTGCCCAAACCAAAGATCCACCCCTCCCCACTGGACGTTCCGACAAAGCTCGCGGGTTCGATTGAAAAAGACTTGCCGTTCCGCCCCCTCTGCGGCTTTGCCCAACCTGAAGGCAATCTCGGCAATCTCGATTTGAAGCCGTCGTTCGAGTTCGGACTCGGGTTTTGTGTTCAGAATCCGATCGTACGCCTCCATGGCCTCCTTTTCATTCCCGGCCAGAAGCATCATCTGGGCATATTTGTAGGCCGCCTCCCGATAAAACTCCACCCATTGAGCAGGGGGTCCCTCTTTGTGAAAACGGGCAAAAAATTCCCGATAGATCGCGCGGGACTCCGCCAGCCGCCCCATCGCGTAGAGCTGGTCGCCCAACGCAAGCAGCATGGCCAGTGTGTCGATCCGATCCTGGGGAAAGGTGCGGATCAGCGCGCGCGCCTCTTCCGCCTTCCCCAGGGCGGTCAGCGCCGCCACGCGAACCCGCGCAATTCGAGCCTTCTGCGCAGGATTCTCCCGCTCGAGATGGTCCAAAATCTTTAAAGCGAAATCCGGAAAACGCAACCCGACAAGTCCCTGGCAGAAATCCAGTTCCCTCTGGAGAGGATCGTTCGGTCGGTCAGCCGCTTCAGCACGGCCCGCTTCCTGCGCTCCCAAACCGGTCGGAAAACCCATCAGCACGAGAAGCAAAAGCGCAAGAAGACCCCCACCCAGGACCCTTGGGTTTAAGCGCCTCATCCTTCCCTCCGCCGACGTTCTCCCGCCGCTTTCGGTCGCCGATTTTCCCGACGCTCTTCCGGATGTGCCGGCTGAACTCGTCGAATTGCCGAACCTGGCAGGATAAACGCTCCGCCGGTAAACTCAATGACATGCCCCTTTTCGCGAAGCCAGTGAAGCTGGGCCGTCAGTTCACGCACGCCAGGGGAGTCGGGCTCCTCGCCCGCGCGCAGCGCCCCCAACAGATCTGATCGCGTCGCACGCGGATGGGCGGCGAGAAATTCAAGAATTTCCCGCACCGCCGGAGCAGTCCCTTCCGGATCGAGAGGCGACGGCATGATGGCCGTGACATAATGCGTCCCGTCCTCCGTCTTGAAAATGTGCAGCCCCATGTGGCGAAACATCAAACGCAGCGTGATGGAGAGCGGAAGCGGAAAACGCATCGCGCGGCGCCAGGCTTCTTGCACCAGCCGCCGCAAAGCCGGATCATCAAGCGCATGGGCCACCGGACCGGGAATGGTCAAAGCGGTTCCCCCCCGAATGCTGTCCGCCAGATAATGTTCCTGAAAATGACGCTCCACTTTCTCGATCGATTCAAGTGGCGACTGTTCTTCCGAAGCGGCCACAACAAAATATCGCGTCTTGCGGCTCGCCATCTTTCGCCATTCTTCGATCAGGGCAGGATCGCGGACGTTTTCAAGCCGCCGCCGGTATTCCTCAAGGGAGAGGTGCGAAAACCGCGTCCGATGCAGATACAAAAGCCGTTCTTCGAACGCATGATGATTGGGCGGTCCAAGCAGTTCGCCGGAAAAAGGGCACCGGGCCACGGACGAAAAGTGTCCGCTGGGCGGTTCCACCTCCTGCTCTTCCTTCCGATACCAACGGTCGAAATGCTGCTGGAACACGTGGGCCGATACACGCCCCCGATCCTGATAAACCTGTTTGCATATCTGACATTGAAACAGTACCGGAGGGGGCAAAGGGGATTGTGCTTGGCGGACAGGAGGATTGTTTTCCGATTGGTCCGAATCCGTCCTCTCTTCTTCACTTCCGTTTTCGTTTTCCGAGTTGGACGCCGGAGGGGTCGGCGAGAGACGCACCGAGAGATGATCGGGCTGATTCAGAAAAAAAGCCGCAATTTGAAAGAGAGGGAAGGCGCAGGCGGCACTGGCAATGCGTCGGGCTACGAGATGCAGCCCACTCCTCTCGGGCAGGAAGGAAACCGCAAGATCCGGGAGAGGCTCAGGAGAACGGGAAAAGCGGATCCGATCGCCCCGAGCCCCTCCCTCTGCCGAACGGTCCTCCCGCGTTGCTGCGGCCATCGCGCCTTCGAAAGGAACCTCCACCCTTTCTTCTCCATGCCTGCGCGTCATGCGATCGGACTTCCCATCGCGTCCCCCGTCTCGTTCTTCTCTCCGCTCTCCCCCCCGGGGACGGGA
The DNA here is from genome assembly GCA_938038445.1 of uncultured bacterium. Lineage (GTDB taxonomy): Bacteria > Verrucomicrobiota > Kiritimatiellia > CAIKKV01 > CAIKKV01 > CALHRZ01. The sequence continues at coordinate 116,007 of CALHRZ010000028.1, forward strand.
AGGGCGAAACCGCCGGCGATCGTCGGATCGCTCCGCCACCTCTTCTTTCTCCTCAACCGGCGCGGAGGAAGAGCCGCCGGGCGAGGAGGTTGTTTCACTCCGCACTCGCCCCCTGATGGAAACCGGAGGCTTCTTGATCCAGTCCGGCGTAAAAGTCAGTTCTAACGGATTGAGGGAACTCGGGTTCTGTTGAATGTCGTCTGCGCTCAAGGATGCCTTTCACTCCTTCATTCGGTAGGGTTATCACAATGCCGCGGCTTTTTCAATCTCTAACAATAATCGCCCTCATCGGGCGTAACAGTAAAGGCAACCATGTCGGCAGGTCCGATAGGCACCGATATCTCGGCTGCTCACACAACCGCAGGCCGATCGCTGCCCTGGATCTTTTGGCGTAGAACCCGGCGGTCCCAACCCTTCGATAAGCCGATGATCGGCACTGAACAGGCGGCGAAAGAGAACATCATCCACACACCGGTTGTGAGAGATGCCGTAAAGGGATAGATCGCCGACTTCCGCGCAAGTCGCCAGTTGCAAGCCCCAGCTGCGGTTGAGGCGTGCCAGACCCTCGGCAAAACAACGCTGTTCCTCTTCCCGAAACTCCCGAATCGAAGGATCCGCCCGTGCAACCCGGCGGTGAACCCGCCCATAACGCTCCAGGTCCAAAAAACTGAAAACCAGTTTTTCCGTCCATCTCCGAATTCGATCGGCAAGGGCCGCAATCCGGTCCAGAAGCACGGCAATCGTCACCCCGTCCGATAGAATCAGGGGATCGAATCGCCAAATCACGCGCGCCTTTCCTACCCGTTCGGAAATCCGTTCAAAGGTCCGAATCCTCTCTTCGAGCGGGGGAACACCCGGCTCCCATCCCTCCCGTTCGTAGTCGTTAAGTGTGAAATGAAAAATGGTCGAAATCCCGCGGTGATCCCACTCCGTTAGCAATGGAAGAAGGGGGGCCGGATTCTTGCTCCAAAAGACGAAGACCCGGGCGCGATCGAAGGCAATCCGATCCAAACGGCCGTTGAAAGGGTTCCGCCGATCCGCATACCCCGCACGCAGCCGTTCCCGAAGCCATTCCGCTTCAAACGCGGGCAAATCGGTCGCCCGGCTCGCGGAAATAATCAAGGGGTGATCCGTTCGCCCCACGGCGAGACTTCTTCTCGAAAGGGTGACCTTTTCCGTCGTTTCCCTTTCCCCTTCCACACATAACGCCGTGTCGGGTCTTGTTTCTCTCCTGTTTTTTTCCTTGCACCTCGTCATTTTTTTCTTATTTTAGACAGGTTGATCGATTGGCATTTTATCTGGAGATTCCTTCATGTCTCAAGCCCGACAATCTATTCAAGACACACTCGAACGCGTCTCGAACCGCAACCCCGGAGAGGCCGAGTTTCTCCAAGCCGTCCGCGAAGTGCTCGATAGCCTGGAACCCATCCTCGACCGAAATCCCGAGTACATCCGGGCCGGCATCCTTGACCGAATTGTGGAGCCCGAACGCCAGATTTTGTTTCGTGTCCCCTGGCAAGACGATCAGGGCCGCGTCCACGTCAACCGCGGGTTCCGAATCGAATTCAGTTCCGCCATCGGCCCCTACAAAGGCGGTTTGCGCTTCCATCCCAGCGTCAACGCCGGAATCCTCAAGTTCCTCGGTTTCGAGCAGATTTTCAAGAACGCGCTGACGACGCTCCCCATGGGGGGTGGGAAGGGCGGGTCCGATTTCGATCCCAAAGGAAAAAGCGACGATGAAGTCATGCGCTTCTGCCAGTCGTTCATGACGGAACTGTTCCGTCATATCGGGCCTGACACCGATGTCCCCGCGGGAGACATCGGCGTCGGCGCGCGGGAAATCGGGTTCCTTTTCGGTCAGTACAAGCGAATTCGAAACGAGTTTACGGGTGTCCTGACCGGCAAACGCCTGGCCTGGGGCGGTTCGCTGATCCGACCGGAAGCGACGGGATACGGATGCGTCTATTTCGCGGAGGAGATGCTGAAAACGCGGAACGAATCGCTCGCCGGCAAGGTCTGCGCGGTTTCAGGATCGGGCAACGTGGCCCAGTACACGGTGGAAAAGCTTCTGCAATTGGGCGCCAAGCCCATCACGCTTTCCGACTCGAACGGAACGATTGTGGATCCCGAAGGAATCACCGAGGAAAAACTCGCGTTTGTCATGGAACTCAAGAACGTTCAACGCGGCCGGATTCGCGAGTATGCGGAACGCTTCAAATCCGCCCGTTTTTTCCCGGATACAACGCCGTGGCAGGTGACTTGTTTCGATTGCGCGTTTCCCAGTGCCACCCAAAATGAAATCAACGGCGAGGATGCAAAGGCCATGCTCCAAAACGGGTGCACGCTCGTCGCTGAAGGTGCCAATATGCCCTCAACGCCCGAAGCCGTGGACCTCTATAGAGCCCATGGCGTCTTGTTCGGACCCGCCAAGGCTGCGAACGCCGGCGGTGTGGCGGTCTCCGGACTCGAAATGAGCCAAAATTCGATGCGGCTCCAATGGTCCCGTGAGGAGGTGGACCGCCGCCTCCGGGAGATCATGGTCAATATCCATCGGCAGTGCTGGAAAACCGCCGAGGAGTACGGACGCTCCGGCGACCTCGTTGTTGGCGCCAATATCGCCGCCTTTGTTAAAGTGGCTGATGCCATGCTGGACCAGGGTCTTGTCTAAGTCACTCCCATCGCGTTGGCTGAACCGAAATGTCCTCGCGTTCGGACTGACCAGCTTTCTCAGCGATTTCTGCCACGAAATGAGCACTTCCGTTCTGGCCCCCTTTCTGGGGGCCATCGGCGGAACCGCCGCCTCACTGGGGTTTATCGAGGGGACGGCGGATGCTCTTTCCAGTTTCCTGAAGCTGGCGTCGGGATTTCATAGCGACCGGATCGGCCGCCGCAAAGGATTGACGGTTATCGGCTATTTTTTGACCACCGTCGCCCATCTGCTTTTCGCCGTTGCCGTCGCGTGGCCAACAATTTTGATTGGCCGTCTCCTTGCCTGGCTGGGTCGTGGGATCCGAGGGCCGCTGCGCGATGCCATGCTCGCCGATTCGGTCCGATCTGAGGACCGAGGAAAGGCCTTTGGTTTCCACCGCGCGGGCGATACGTTGGGCGCCGTGGCAGGCCCCCTGACGGCATTTGGCTTGCTGACCTTGCTCCGTTCGCACCCCTCAATTCACCGTATCGCCCAGCGCCTGTTCGCCGCACTTCTTCATGCTCCTGGTGGCCCCTACCGCCTGATCTTCCTCGTCTCCCTCGTTCCCGGCCTACTGGCTGTAGTGGCGTTGTCGAGCCTGGCACACGAAAAAGTAGCCTTACCGAATCATTCCCTCCGGCTCTGGGGGACATTGCGCCGGATGCCAAGCGAATACCGTCGGTTCCTGTTTGCGGTCGGTCTGTTCGGGATCGCCGATTTCGCCCCCTCGTTGATGATTCTTCGCGCGACGGCTGTCCTGGAACCAAAGTTTGGCGCTCTGGAGGCCGCCCGCTGGGCCGCTCTTCTTTATACCTTTCGCAATTTGGTTTATGCGCTCTCGGCTTTTCCGATCGGCGCACTCAGCCATCGGTTCTCCCGTACCCGTTACCTTGCCTGCGGATATGCCGTGGCGGTTGTCACGTTCCTCGGTTTTGCATTCGCTTTTCCCTCACTCGCATGGTTTGCCGTTCTCTTCGGGCTTGCCGGGGTGTTTATCGCGTGGGAAGACACCATGGAGCGAGTGGCCGTACGGGATTATGTGGGGCCGGATATCGGAGGAACGGCCTTCGGCCTGTTGGGAGCGGTCAACGGGTTCGGCGACTTCATTTCGAGTGCAATCGTGGGTTTACTCTATACCTTGATTGCGCCGGCGATGGGTTTTCTCTATGCCGCCACCGTGGGCACCGCCGGCACCCTTCTTATGGCCTCCCTTCCCTCTGCGCCACGTAAATCCTGAGATTTCTCATCTGTCGTTCCGGCAGTCC
>CALHRZ010000029.1 GCA_938038445.1 uncultured bacterium
CCTCCTCTGCCCGCCACCCCTCCTCCACACACCGAATCGCCACCTGAAGAAGAACCGATCCTCTGGCCGCCCGTCAAAGTCACCGGCATTATCAAAATGGGTTCCGCCTTCTCCGCCCGTCTCGATAACCGCATCGTCGGACCCGGCGAAACCGTCAACGGCATCGAATTGATCCGTGTAACGGAAGAGGGCGCCGTTCTCCGCTACAGGGGAAAAGAAAAGCTGCTCCGCGTCGGGGAATCGACCCGCTAAGAACCTTTCTTGCCCTCCTTGGCTTTCTGTACCAGCCGATCGAGCGCCGATGCAAATTCCTGCGGCGGCGTGATGAAAAAATGACAGGGAGCACTTGTGACTTGCTGCACCCAAGTCAGAAGATCCTTGTCGTATGGATTCTGAATAGCCACAAGCAAATCCCCCTCGAGCTTTTCAAAGGGGAAAACCCCCGCCCGTTGAATCACCTCAATCGGAAGTCGGGTCGTCGCCTCTTCGTTCCATTCGAAATCGGATAGCCGAATAAACGGCATCTCCGTTTTCCGGGCGACAAAACCCAGAATAGACTCCATCCGTCCAATCCCGCGCATCTCCAAAACGTGGAGCGTCGAAACAAGCCCCTGATCGGCCGTGTTCGAAAATAGATCCGTCAGATCCTGAACCGCCTTCGAATACTCCTCCGCCGTCAGTTCGCCCGCTTGATGGAGATCCCAGGCCAACGCCATTTCGTTCGCAATGCTGGGCCGATGCACGGAAAGCGGCGAAGAAACAGCCGATTCTGCCGAAGCGCTCGCAAAGGACTTGGACTGAATCAATGGAAAAAGCAGCTCCCGAATTTCAACAAGCGCCGGATCCGTAGCATCCCCGGCTTCAAGCTGACCGAGAAGCTCTTTCGCAGCCGCCACATCCCCCTCCCCCACAATCGCTTCCGCCAAACGCTTCAAATATTGACGGGCCCTCATAAAATCGCCCAGGCGCGTATAGGCATCCACCAAGGTCGCCAGAGCAGTCCGATCGTCCGGAAGCACCTCGAGAACCCGTTCGAAAGCAGAAACGGCATTCCAGATTTCGGCTTCGCGATCCTCGCCAGGGCGCTTGACGTTTTCTTCTTGCATATCACCCATTCCCCATCGCTATTATGGAGTCCATACCCGACCCCGTCAAGCGCAAGACGTGCCCCACGGTCGAAATAGATCGATTGCCCTTTCCGCCCTTCCATGCTATCGTCCGATCGTGCCTGAAGGGCAATTTTCTTTCGATGGACGCCACCCACGATCGCCAGAACCGTCAACCCCCTTTTTCTTCCATCTGTATCTTCGCCGGTTCAAGCTGGGGGCGCCGCCCCGTTTACACCCAGGCCGCCCGACAATTGGGCCGGCTCCTGGCCGAACGGAAAATACGTCTCATCACCGGCGGAGGTTGCGTCGGACTAATGAATGAGGCGGCCGAAAGCGTCCTCGCGGCCGGGGGAGAAGTCTGGGGCGTGATCCCACAATCCCTCCGCGGAAAAAATGTCGAGCACCCGCGCCTCTCGCGTATGATCGTCGCTCCCTCGATGCACGCGCGAAAAAAAACCATGTTCGATCTCGCCGACGCCTTCATCGCTCTGCCGGGAGGACTCGGCACGCTCGACGAACTGTTCGAAATCCTCACCTGGAGCCAGCTCAACCTGCATGCGAAACCGTGCGGCCTTCTCAACGTCGCAGGCTATTTCGACCCCTTGCTCGCCTTTCTGGACCACGCCGCCGCCGAGCGCTTTCTCGCGCCCGACCATCGGCGCATGATTGTCGTGGAATCCGACCCCATCCGCCTGTTACACGCCTTCGCAACATTTCACCCACCCGACCTCAATACCTGGATAAGCTCCCTGACGCCACCTCCCTCGGAGACAACCCAATGACTGCCCCCCTGCGCGCCGTAATTGTGGGTGCCGGCCACCGCGCCATGATCTACGCCTCGTTCGCTCATCATCACCCCGACCAACTCCGTATCGTCGGGGTTGCCGATCCGATTCCGCACCGCCGACAAATGGCGGCACAACGGTTCCATATCCCCCCCGAACGCCAATTCGAAAATGCAGAAACACTCGCCGCCCTTCCCCGCTTCGCGGATTTCGCCATCAACGGCACCATGGATCATCAACACGTCCCTACCACCCTCCCTCTTCTCGAAGCCGGTTACGACGTGTTGCTTGAAAAACCTTTCGCCACGAACCAAGAGGAACTTCGACAACTCGAAGAGGCCGTTCGACGAACCGGCCGAAAGCTCGCCGTCTGCCACGTCCTCCGCTACGCACCCTTCTACGCCCTCATCCGCAAGAAAGTCTTGGAAAAAGCGATCGGCGACATTTTCAACCTTCAACTTGTCGAACATGTCTCCTACCACCACTACGCCGTCGGCTTCCTCCGCGGCAAATGGGCCCGGCCATCGGTCTGCGGAAGCTCAATGCTCCTCGCGAAATGCTGCCACGACCTCGATCTGATCGCCTGGATGAAGAGCGGCATTGCCCCCGTCCGCGTCGCCTCGTTCGGCAGCAACTTTCAGTTTTCCCCTCGGAAAACGCCTCCAGCTTCCGGTACGCGATGCTTGACCGACTGCCCAATAGAGCCCGACTGCCTCTACTCCGCCCGAAAACACTATCTCCACCACCCCAACCGGTGGTCCTTCTATGTGTGGGATGCGCTGGAAACTATCCCCAACCCCACGCTCGCCGATAAAGAACGTTCGCTCCGAGAGGATAATCCCTATGGCCGATGCGTCTGGAAATGCGGGGCCGATGTCGTGGATCATCAGTCCGTCCTCATCGAGTTCGAAGACGGCGCCACCGCAACCCTCCATATGGTCGGAGGATGCGCCAAACCCTCCCGATCCATCCACCTGATCGGAACCCGCGGCGAGATCCAAGGCGCCCTCGAAGACGGCCGATTCACCTGGCGTGTGCCTGATCCCGCGCCCGGTCGGGAAACCGCGGAAATCGTGTTCGATCTCAAAACCCACGACGATACCACCGGAGCCTTCGGTGGACACGGCGGCGGCGACCTTCGCCTCGTGGACGACTTTCTCCACATCCTGCGCGGCGAACCCCCCTCGATTTCCTCAACGCCCCTCGAGGATTCCATCGCAGGCCATCGAATGGTGTTCGCCGCCGATCAAGCCCTCGAAACTGGCTCCGTCGTGGAACTCGATCGCCGCACCAACCGCTCCTAATCCGGCCGTTCATTCAGTAGGGCAACAGGACTTCCGACAGCGGCCGCTTCGGAACATGATGAACCCCCTCCTCATCCCGCCAGTACTCAATCCGGTCTTCGACCATCTCCTCCAACACCACATTTTCCTTCGGCCAGCCGAGAGCGATAACCAACAGAATTTCATAACGTTCGGGAATCTTCAGCATAGCCCGTAAGGGCCCGCGATCCACGGCGCCCAGGATGCACCCACCCAATCCCATGGCCCTCGCACCCAAAAGGATCGTTTGGGCGGCGATCCCATGATCGCACCCCGCCGATTCAGCAATTCCATGATCGAGCAGAATGAGGATATACGCCGTCGGCCGTTCGCCTTCCCGCGGTTTCCCATCCTTCAAATAAGCGGCCCAATGCAAATGAGGAAAAATGACGTCATTTTTCTCCTTCGTCCATGAAATCGCATATTTCAACGGCTGCTTATTGCCGCCCGATGCGGTCTGACGTGCCACATCCGCCAAATCCCGAAGGGTGTCCTCCGTAACCAGCCGGTCTTCCTGAAACCGCCGGATGGTGCGGGTCCTCAATGCCAAACTCCGAAAAACCGGCCATAAGTCCTTCACGTCGTTCATCGAACCTCTCCTCCCATCCTTCGAACATCTTCCCCCTCTAAAAAGGCAAGTCCTCCTCCTCCTTCCCCGGCTCGGGAGGCGGCGGTTGGGAATCCTCCGCGTCTCGCTCCCCCCCGGTCGAAGGCGCCTTCTTCCCACGGTCCTCCTCCAATGATTCCACCCCCGTCTGAACAATTTCCTGCGCTTGAAGGTTGACAAAAAAACGCTCGTTGTATTCGCTCCCCCGGATGCGGAAGGAAACCGAAACATGATCCCCTTCCCTCACGCCGTCCAGCAAAGCGCATCGCTCCTTCAGACATTCAAATCGGACCTTCTGAGGATAGGAGTCATCCGTAAGGAGGATAAATTCCCGCTTGGTGAAACCACTCGGAAAGGTCTGGGTCTCGAAAATCCGATAAATCGTACCGGTCAGTTCAAACCAATTCATTCCAAAGACTCCTTGCCTATTCTCCTCCCTAAGGTGTTTGACTCGAAAGATACACGTTCACAGCATCCAACAACGCGCGGATGCCGGCCTCCACTACGTCCGTGGAAAGCCCTCGGCCGTTAACCAGCCGCTCCCCAAACCGAACTTTCACAGTCGCCTCCCCTTGGGCATCCTCCCCCCCGGTCACCGCGCCCAGCGAAAAAGACTCGAGCGTGAACGGAACCCCCAACATCTGTTCAATCGCTTTGAAGGAAGCGTCAATCGGCCCATCGCCGATCGCAACATGCTCAAGCACCTTTCCATCCCGAATCAACCGGACGGTACTGGTCGCCGTGATGGTGTTCCCCGAATTCACGATAAACCGGTCAAGCTTCACCCGTTCCACCCGCGGCCGACTCTGCATGCCCCGCGCAAGCGCTTCAATGTCCGCATCCGATACAGTCTTTTTCCGGTCGGCCAATTCCTTGAACTGGGCAAAAAGCGTCGCCCGCGTCTCCTCATCAAACTGGAAACCGAGCTCGCTTAGCCGAGTGTCAAAGGCATGCCGCCCCGAATGTTTGCCCAAGACCATCCGGCTCCTCGGCAGCCCGATCGATTCGGGCGTCATGATCTCGTAAGTGGCCGCATGCATCAGCATCCCATGTTGATGAATGCCCGCCTCATGCGCAAATGCGTTTTCCCCTACAATCGCCTTGTTCGGTTGAACCCGGCACCCGGTCACAGACGCCACGCAGCGACTCGCCGCATAGAGGCGCGTGGTCTCGATGCCGCATACAATCCCCCGGAAATAGTCCGATCGCGTGCGAAGAGCCATCACAATCTCCTCAAGAGCCGCGTTGCCCGCCCGCTCCCCAATCCCATTCACCGTGCACTCCACCTGATCGGCACCCGCCACAATCGCCGCTAACGAGTTGGCCGTCGCCAGTCCAAGATCATTGTGACAATGAACCGCTAAAATCGTCTGTCCGATATTCGGCACATGTTCCCGGATGCCCCGGATAAACCGCCCAAAGAGTTCCGGGATCGCGTATCCAACAGTGTCGGGAATGTTGACCACCGTCGCCCCGGCACGAATCACCCCCTCGACCACCCGATAAACAAACGGTTCTTCACTCCGGGTGGCGTCTTCCAGCGAAAACTGAACATCCGGGCAAAGATTGCGCGCATACTGGACCATTTCCACCGCTTGGGCATACACTTGCTCCGGCGTCATGCGAAGCTTGTGCTGCATGTGGAGCGGGGAAGTGGCCAAAAAGGTGTGAATCCGCGGATGACGGGCCTCCCGAATCGCCTCCCAGGCCGCCTCAATATCCTTGGGAAGGGCGCGGGCTAGACTGGCCACCGCCGGCCCCTTCACCGCCCGAGCCACAGCCCGAACCGCTTCAAAGTCCCCAGGCGACGCGATCGCAAACCCTGCCTCGATCACATCCACCCCTAAGGACTCCAAATGCTCGGCAACGGTCAACTTTTCCCGAAGATTCATGCTGCAGCCGGGTGCCTGCTCCCCGTCCCGCAGTGTCGTGTCGAAAAAATAAATCCGCCGATGTGCCGATGAATCCGCGTTCATGACTCGATCTCTTTCTGAATATCCGACCGCAAAAACCTTCCGCGTCAGAAGACGGTTAAAGAACAATCCCGCAAACCCGTCAACCCAACCACGAAGTGGGGCTGCCGCGCAAACCGGGCGTCAGCCCCCTTCGCAAGTTCAGCCTGCGCACCCGAGCCCACTGGGGTGCCCACGCACTCCCTATGCCCACCCGTCGTTTCATGACTTTAATATACTGCTCGAGGGCGACTCGGTTCAACTGTTTTTCCAAACCCAGACTTGCTTTTTTCCCCCACTTGGCGATACGGTAAAAACAAAAAGGGGATACCATGAATTCTTCCGTCCGCCCTCTCCTCATCGGCTGGTCCCAAACCGATATCACTCCACCCCAACCCGCCTTCCTCGCCGGCCAGTTGTATTCCCGCCTCTCCGAAGGCGTTCTCGACCCTGTCACGGCTACCGTTCTCGCCCTGGATAACGGCGAGCATCACGCTCTTTTCGTCTCCTGTGATCTGGTGGCCATCTCCTCCGCCCTCCAAAAAGAGGTCCGAAGCCGAAGCGCCTCCCTTCCCGGCCTGAATCCCCAAAACATCATTCTCCATGCCACCCATACGCATACCGGACCCGAAATCCGAATTCCCGACCCCAACGGAATCCAATCCTCCGCCCATTCGGGCATCCCCATTCCCGGCGCCATGCCAACCGAACAAGTCGTTGCCTTCATCGCCGGCCGCATCGCCCACGCCATCCGCGAAGCGTGGAGCCGGCGCAGCCCCGGCGAGATTCTCTTCGGTCAGGCCCCCGCCGTGATCGGCCGAAACCGCCGTTGGGTCAATGTCCACGGCCGAACGACAATGTACGGCGACACCAATACGCCCGAGTTCAGCCACATCGAAGGCTACGAAGACCACAGCCTCAATCTCCTCGCCACCCGCGACGCAAAGGGACGCCCAACAGGCCTCGTGGTCAATGTTCCTTGCCCCTCCCAAGTGGATGAACACCTTTTCCAAATCAGCGCCGATTATTGGCAGGACACCCGCATCGAACTCCGCCGCCGATTCGGCGCCGATCTCTTCATCCTTCCCCAATGCAGCGCCGCCGGCGATCAATCGCCCCGCCCACTCTACGACAAAGCCGCCGCCGAGCGGATGCGGCAACTCACGGGACGCTCGCTTCGAAAGGAAATCGCCGTCCGAATCGCTGACGCCGTCTCCTCCATTCTTCCCGTAATCGAAACCGATCCCGTCTCCACTCCCTGCCTCCGTCACGAAATCCTCACCCTCGATTTGCCCCTCAATGAATTGAGCACCGCCGATGCCGAACGGGCACGAGAAGAGATGGAAAAGCTGCGCCAGGAATTCGAGCATCAACAAATACTCCTTGAGTCCAATCCCGCCCTACGGACCGAACCCCGATGGTACGTCAAAGCCAGCGCCGCCTTTCGCCGCATGAAATGGCATCAGCGCGTCCTGGTCCGCTACGACCTGCAGCAACAGGGAAAAACCAGCGAACGCTACGAAATCCACGCCGTCCGACTCGGTCCCGTCGCGTTCGCAACCAATCCCTTCGAATACTACCTCGATTTCGGGTGCCATATCAAAGCACGAAGCCCCGCGGTGCAAACATTCCTCGTCCAGCTCGCCGGCGAAGGCACCTACGTCCCCAGTCCCCGTTCCTTGGCCGGCGGCGGCTACGGTTCGGTGCCCGCCAGCAACCATATCGGCCCGTCCGGCGGCCGCATCCTCGCGCTCGAAACGGTCAACGCCTTGCATCGCCTATGGGCAGAGCCCTCTCCTTGAGGTCATTCCAATGAAGATCTTTCTCATGACCGACATGGAAGGAGTCGCCGGCATCCTGAACCACGACGACTGGGTCCTGCCCTCCGGCCGATTCTACGACCAGGGCCGCCGCCTCCTCACGGAAGAAGTCAACGCCGCCGTGGACGGCTTGTTCACAGGCGGCGCCACCAAAGTGGTCGTCGCCGATGGCCACGGCTCAGGCGGCATCGACCCCGAACAGCTCGACCCCCGTTCGCAACTCCTCCGAGGTTGGGACTCCACGGCCCCCTACCCCTTTGGCCTCGACGCCACGTTCGACGGGATCGGTTGGGTCGGCCAGCACGCTAAAGCAGGTACCCCCTTCTCCCATCTCACTCATACCGGCGGTTTCGAGGTGTGCGATCAGCGGGTGAACGGCCTCTCCATCGGGGAATTCGGCGCCCTCGCTCTCTGCGCAATGGAACTCGGCGTCCGCTCTATCCTCGCCTGTGGCGAAGCCGCTTTCACCCAAGAAGCCGAAACGCTGACACCCGGTATCCTCACCGCAGCGGTCAAGAACGGAACCCTTCCCGACGGCCTCGACGCCCTCAGCGCGGAAGACTACCGCAAGGCTAAATTGGGAGCGCTCCACCTCTCCCCTCGTGACGCCCGTCAACAGATCCGTTCCGCAGCCCTCCACGCCGCTCAATTGCTCAAAACCGCTCCCCACCGCTTCTCTTTTCCTGCCATGCATCCCCCCTATACGTTGGAACGTTTTCTCCGCCAACGGGGAAATCAACCTCCCACCACAATTGTCAAAACCCACCCCTCCAGCCTGATCGCCCTCTTCAACCAGAAATAAGGCTCCCATGCTCCCTAATCCCCCTCCCTTTGTTCGCCCCCTTCGTATTCCAACCCACCTCTCCCTCCAATTCGCCACCCCCCCCACTGCCACCGTCGCCACCTTCGGAACCTGGCGCCTCCCGTTCGT
>CALHRZ010000030.1 GCA_938038445.1 uncultured bacterium
CCCCGCTTCGGATCGGCCAAAGTGGATTATCCCGACGGAATTTGGCATACCTGCATGAATGGATACTCGGCATTGGACGCAAAGTATCAGAACTCGGTCCGTTACCTCGCCGGACTGCCCCCCGTCACATGGGCCAACTACCGCGTCTATCCACAAATGGGCGACGATCTCTCTCACCCCGGCCTCGGAATTGATCTCTCCGATCCTCGCGTCGCGTATATGGGCGGCGTTTTCAACGGCGTCGTGTGCGCCAATATTTGGAACGGCGAACGAATGATCGCTCCCTCGGATCGACTAATCGTCCTCGGAATCGGCGCCAACCGAGAAGTCCGTCACGGGCCTGCCTTCACACCCGCCCCAGGCCCGGCCGGCGGTTCCTACGTATTCTGGACCGCCGGAGGCCGCATCAAAATGGCCTACCTTTCAAAAACCGGCCAAGTCTCCCACCCCCTCGATATCGCCGCCGGACGCTCGCCCGCTGCTACAACCGACCGATTCGGCCACGTCCACCTCGTCTATTGGTCGAACGGAATCCGCTATCGCAAAATTTCCATCCTCACGCTCGAACCCCTTTTCCCCCGCGGGCGAGTGCTCGCCAGCCGATCCCCCAGATTCCGCTGGACCCAAACCCGCGCGGAACGTTACTCGATCGAAATCACGCGAGACGGCGAAAAGCTTCCCGCGTTTTCCGTCGCCTCAACCCACTGGACACCCGACGAAGAACTCGCCGTGGGTTCCTACTCTTGGCGCGTCAAGGAAGGGTGGCCCAACGGCAACTCCCCCTGGTCCGCCCGCCAATCCTTCCTCATTCCCCCTTACGCCCCCACCGGCTCTTCGCCCAAAACCCGCCTCGACGCCGTCCCATCGCGTCCCAGATTCCGATGGACCGCCGACGACCCGAACATCAACCAGTTTCGGATTGAACTCTATCAGCGTGAAAATCTCCTCGCCTCCTACAGCCTCTCCCGAGCCGAGGCCGCGGCGGATAAAGAAGGGTTCGCCTATAAATGCCCCGACGCCCTCCCCGCCGGAGCATACTCCTGGCGCGTCCGGGGAATCCGCCGCCACCCCTCAAACCCTTCCTTCCACGTCGCAAGCAAATGGTCGCCTCTCCTTTCTTTCCAAATCGGCGTCCCCGGCAAACCCCTCATCGTGTCCCCTGAGGACCGAGCCCTCTTCGACCCGGGCTGGCAGGCCATCCCCATCAAATGGACGGCTGCTGAAGGAGCCTTGTCGTACCGCCTTAAACTCCTCTTTAATGGATCGGTCGTTTCGGAGGCAGAAAATCTCAAAACACCCCGGCACACCTTTTCGCGCACCTGGCACCCCGGCTACTACACCCTTCTCGTTCAAGGCCACAACTCGCTCGGCAACGGCGCATGGTCCGATCCGCTTACCTTCATCGTCCGGCGCCAAATGTTCCCCGGACAGAATTCATCGCGCCTCAATCCCCCGCGTACCTTTGAATGGACACGTCAGCCCGGCGCCACTCGATACAGGGTTCGCTTGACCCTCTACAACCATGCCGAGCAGCAATACGAAAAGATCTTCACCAAATGGCTGCCCCAACCCCCACAGGGCACCCCCTTCTGGAAACCCGCCTTCAATCTGCCAACAGGCGCTTACCGGTGGTCCGTCACGGACTACCAAGGCCACATCCCCGGCTATACGTCGGTGGACTATTTCCAGATCCTTGTTCCCGGTCGCCCTGAACCCCTCAATCCCCTCGGCGTTTCCCTCGGCCACCGCGAACTCCCTTTCCGTTGGCAGGATCCCAGTAGCGTTGCACAACAGTTCCAAATTCAAATCTGGCAAGGTAATACCCGACTGCGCAATTCTCCATGGCTTGCGACCGACGACCTGCTTGAAAAAACGGTTTATACCTTCGTCAAACGATACAACTTCGCCGACGATATTAACGCCGCCTTGATCTGGAAAGTCAGGGGAAGAAACAACGACGGGGTCGGTCCATGGCGGCAAATCTCATTCTCTCTTGCACCACTTGAAACCCCCACGATCCTCGAACCCACTGGGCTCGCTCCCCTCCAAAGGGGGGTAGGCTGCATAGTCCGCTGGACCTCTGTCCCCCATGCGAACCTGTATCAAATCCAAGTCCTTCTAAATGATACCCCCGTCTACGATACCATGAAAGAAGCAGGAGATGACGATCCCCAACTGTGGACCTGGACGCCGGAAACACCCGGGCGCCACACGATTCGAATCCGCGGCGGTCGCGAAGGATGGAGCCGCTGGGGCTGGTCCAACGAACTCACTGTCCAATAAGCCTGCCGGAGGCTTATTCGTACTCCCATTTGTGCAGCCAAGGATCGCCTGTCTGCCGCTGAAACTCGCGGATTCTCTCTGAAAATTCCGCCACCAGAGCCGCGTATTCCGTCCGCCCCGCCAGATTTTCCACCTCGTCAGGATCCTGTTCCAAGTCGTAAAGCTCAAACTTCGGACGGTGAATATAGGCATCCACCGACCGAGCGCCAAATTGCTTCAGCCCTTGCTTTAACGCCGCCTGCCAGGAGGCCGCTTGCCAAAGATCACTCGCAAAGGAATAGTCCAACTTCCACGCAATGTTCCAAATGAACTTGTAGCGGCGCGTCCGCCATACGCGCATCGGATAGTAATTGGTAATTTCGTGAAAGGTATGAGAAGCAAATACCCCTTCCCGATCGGATCCATCCGACTCCCCTTGTACGATGGGTCGAAACGATCGCCCATGAAAAGCGGCATAATTCACCCTCGCGCCCGCATAGTCCAGTAGTGTGGGCGTAATGTCCACCCAGGAAATTGGCGCATCCGTTGCCGCGCCCCGGCGCCGCATTCCCGGCGCCCGAACCAGGCACGGTAGTCGCATCCCCGGATCATACAACGTCGTTTTCGCCTGTGGGAATGCGGCTCCATTATCCGAAATGTAGAGAATCACCGTCCGCTCGTACCGACCCTCTTCCTTCAAAATCTCCATCAACCGTCCCACCCCTCGATCAAGCCGGGCAATGGATTGGTAATACTGCGCGAGTTCCGAGCGAACGGCAGGAATATCGGGCAGAAAAGAAGGTACGACGACTTTACCCGGATCGAATTCCGCCTCCTCGTCCCCCGGGAAAGATTTTGCTGGATTCCCAAATCGGTTCGGCCGATTCGAATCCCGCTCATCCCATTCCCCCGACCGGTGAGGGTTGTAACTGCACCAGTACAGAAAAAACGGCTCCTCCCCCCGAATAAAAGGCCGGCATGCATCGGACATCCGGACATCATCCCGCCCATATCGGCCCTCCGGCTCCTCCCAATCCCAGCGAAAGATCGCCTCAGGAGCGTAATGCCTCTTCCCCACTCGGCCCGTCCGATAACCCGCTTCCCGAAGCATCACAGGGAGTGTCTGAATGTTGGAAAAACAAGAAAAATGATGCACGCTATGCGTGTGACCATACGTTCCCGTCGCATGATTATGCAAACCGGTCAGAATGACCGATCGGCTCGCCGCACAGGAAGCCGTTGTGCAAAATCCATTCTCAAATCGAACCCCTTCCGCCGCCAATGCATCCATATTGGGCGTGCGGACCACGGGATTCCCATAGCATCCGGTAGCTTCCCGTCCATGATCATCCGATACTATTAACACGAGATTCCACCGTTCGTCTCCTTTTCGCTGCGTCATGAACAAATTCCTTCCGTTGACAAACCCGATGATGCCCTATCATAATAAGCGAAAAAGATCCCGGCAACGAATTCCAAACCCTAAGGACCAAAGTGAAACTGTTCTTGTTCGCCCTCTGTTTGACTGCGCTGATGGCCGGTTGCGGCCGAAAAAAAGAACCTCAATCCCCGCCCCCCAGCGACAGCGCCCGTTCCCTGCAGGACGCCGCGGAGAAGATCCAACGCGAACTTCCCGTCGCCGGCCCCCAAATGGCCAAGGCGATGGAAGCCATGAACCGCGCCGCAGCAGCCGCAGAAAGCGCTCCCGTTCACCCCGTCAACTTCCGCGCCCTTCGCGAGATCCTTCCCTCGACCGCCGCCGGCCTTCCCCGGCGTTCGCTCGAGGGGCAGACCCAAATGGGCATCAGCCAGGCATCCGCCCGATATGCCGACGAAACCGGCGAACGTTCCATCGAGATCCGGCTGATCGACTCCGGCTCCATGCGGGGTGTATTGGCCGCCGGCGCCGCTTTCATGCTTAATATGGATATGGACCGGGAAACCGAAGACGGCTTGGAACGAACGACAACCTGGCGCGGCTATCGCCTCTATGAAAAACAGACCGGCGATGGCACCGAGGTCAAGTTGCTCCTCAACGACCGATTTCTCGTGGATGTCGCCGCCAGCGGATTCCGCCTCGAGCAACTGCGAAAGGTTCTCGAGGAAGTGCCGTTGAAAAAAATCGAATCGCTCCCAACCGCCGAAACTGATAGCGGCAACGCACCCCCGGAAACCTGAGGATCCTCTTTGACACTCCCTTGCGCGCGACTTGGACAGGCCTCCTTTTTCTAACGATTGCGGCGCTCCCTTACATCGGCATGATGTGCCGAAGCGCCAGAGAACCTTCGCCGACGCTCCCTTCGGGTCCTGTCGAAACGCTCCGCATCCTTTCGCCTCACCGCCGTGAAGTGCGTCTTGAATACAGCCGTGCGTTCGCTAACTGGCTCCGTCAAAATTACCGCCGCTCGGCCAGCGTGATCTGGTTGGATGTCGGGGGCACTTCGAAAATGCTCAAGGAAATCGAATCCCGTTTTCAGGCAAACCCCGACTCCGCCGGGGTGGACCTCATGTTCGGGGGGGGCATTGATCCCTACCTCGCCGCCGTCCGCATGAACTGGATCGAACCCCTTTCCCCCCTTCCCGAAGCCCTCGCCGACATCCCTCCCCAAGTCGCCGGTTCCCCCGTCTGGGACTCCGCCGGCCATTGGTTCGGCGTCGCTCTCAGCAGCTTCGGCATTCTGTACAACCGCCCGCTTCTCGAACGGCTCGGATTGCCTGAGCCCAGGGAATGGGCCGATCTCGCCCGTCCTGAATACCGCTCGTGGATCGGTTCGGGAGACCCCCGCTCCAGCGGCTCTGTCCACATGTGCTACGAAATCATCCTTCAAGCCCTCGGGTTCGAAGACGGCTGGCGCCTCATCTCCCGCTTGTGCGCCAACGTCCGCTCCTTTGGCGAAAGTGGCGGCACCGTCCCCCGCGAAGTCGCCGCCGGCGATATCGCCGCCGGTATGGTCATTGATCAGTACGGCCAAACGGTCATCGCAGCGGTTGGCGACAACCGGCTCGCCCTTGTTCTCCCCGCCCGCCAAACCGTCGTCAACGCCGATCCCATCGCTCAGCTCCGCGGCGCCCCTCAACGCGATCTGGCCCGCCTCTTTATCGAGTTCGTTCTCTCCCCCGAAGGTCAACGACTCCTTTTCCAACCCGCCGGCGTCAACGGCCAACGATTCACCCTTCACCGCATGCCCGTCCGCCCCGAGCTCTATGACGAACCGAATGCACCGGCCGTCAATCCCTATACCATGCCCGCCACGCTCCTTTACAACAGCTTGAAAGGATCGAAACGCTGGAATATCCTCAATGACCTTCTCGGCGCCTGGCTCCTCGATGCCCACGCCGGTCTCCGTCGCGCTTGGGAAGCGATCATTCAACGCGGCCTGTTGCCCCACGAAGTCTCCCTCCTGACAGACCCCCCCATTTCGGAAGAGAAACTGCTGGACCTTGCCGAACAATGGAATAACCCCAGACTCCGTCAAGAAACGATCGCACGCTGGTCCCGCGATGCCGATCACCGGTACCGTTCGTTGCTTCACCCTCAACCGGAACCCCCACGCCCATGACCCCCCACGCCATTTCCGTTCAGAACCTCTCCCGCCGCTTCGGCACGGTCGTTGCCCTCGACAACGTTTCGCTCGATATTCAAGCCGGCGAACTCTTCTTCCTCCTCGGCCCCTCCGGATGCGGAAAAACCACCCTTCTCAGAATTCTCGCCGGCCTCGAAAAAGCAGACTCCGGCCGCATCCTGTTCGAGGGACATGACATCGCAAATCGTCCCCCCCACGAACGGGGCGCACCAATGGTCTTTCAGAACTACGCCCTGTGGCCCCATCTTACCGTCGCGGAAAATATCGCGTTCGGCCTCGTCGAACGCCGCATCTCCCGCTCCGAAATCACCCGCCGCGTCCAGGAAGCCCTCGCCCTCGTAGAACTGAAAGGACTCGGTGACCGCCGCCCCGGGCAGCTCTCCGGCGGCCAACAGCAACGGGTCGTCCTCGCCCGCGCCCTTGTGCTCAACCCCCGGATCGTCCTCCTCGATGAACCGCTTTCCAATCTTGACGCAAAACTCCGCCACGAAATGCGCGAAGAAATCGGCGCGCTCCATGCCCGTACCGACATCACTTTCGTCTATGTCACCCACGACCAAACGGAGGCGCTTTCGCTTGCCGACCGCATGGCCGTCATGTCAAACGGCCGCATTCTGGGACTCGGAACCCCCGCCGACCTCTACCACCGCCCCCCCAATCCCTTCTGCGCCTCCTTCCTGGGCGAGGCGAATTTGTTCCCCCTCCGATTCGACGGTTCACTGCCCAGCGGCCCCGTCGTAATCTCCACCCCTTTCGGCTCCTGGTACGCCACAGCTGTCGCTCCCCTTTCCCGCACCGCCCTGTGCATGATCCGCCCGGAGCATCTCCGGCCTGAAGAAGTCGAATCCCCTCCACAGCCGGCCGGGCGTGCAAACCGATTGGAAGCCCGAATTGTTCACTCCCGCATGATGGGCTCCCTTCTCTTTCTTCAAATGGAAGCCGCCGAAATAAGGCTCCATGCGGTCGTTCTCAATCGCCCAGAAGCCGTCCGCGCTCTCCAGACGGGACGAACACTCCCGTGGTTTGTTTCCCCCGACGAAACGATCCTCCTGCCGGACCATACACCGTGAATCGCCTCCGATTACCCGTCCAACTGCTCGTCCTCGCCACCGTGGCCTACCTGGGCTTCTTTCTGATTTGGCCGCTGGCGCATGTGTTTGAAAACGCGTTCCGCGATCCGCGCGGTTTCACCCCCTTTTACATCGTCAACCTGTTCCGTAATCCCGCCGTTCGCGAAGCGGCGCGCAACAGTTTCCTCCTCGCCCTTCTCGTCACCCTTCTCACAACAGCTATCGCGCTTCCGCTGGCATGGCTCTTTTCCCGCCATACCTTCCCCGGCAAAACGCCGCTTTCGGCCGCCCTTCTTCTGCCCATGATTCTCCCCCCCTTCGTCAGCGCGGTGGGAATGAAAATCCTCTTCGCACGAGCCGGCGCCATCAGCACACTCCTCATGCGCCTTGGACTCGCCAACCAGCCTGTAGACTGGTTCGGCGCTCAACCCCTCCTCGGTATCGTCGTGCTCGAATCCCTTCATCTCTTCCCTATCCTGTTTCTGAATCTTTCCGCCGCTTTGGCCAATATTGACCCTTCCTTGGAAGAGGCCGCGCTCAACCTCGGGGCAACCCCCGGCCGGGTCTTCCGACGAGTCACCCTGCCCCTCGCCGCACCGGGCCTGTTCGCGGGAATGACGCTCGTCTTCGTCTGGTCCTTCACCGAACTGGGAACCCCCCTCGTCTTCGGCGTCCGCCGCGTGCTTCCCGTCCTCATTTACGACGGCGTTGCCGAAATCGGCTCCAATCCCGCCGCATATGCTCAGGTTGTTTTTGTCCTTCTGGTAGCCGCTTTGGGCTTCTGGATAGGAAAATATGCCACAAACCGTCATCGGCAGGTGGCCACACTCGGCCGCCTGAGCGTTTCCCGCACGGAAGTTTCCCTCAGCCCCCTGGGAAGCATCCTCGCTTGGCTCGCCCTCGCGACCCTCCTCTTCGTCGCCGTTCTCCCTCATCTCAGCATCCTCTTCCTCGCCGTAAGCCGACGCTGGTTCCTCACCGTCCTGCCGGAAAGTTGGACCCTCGCGTTCATCCGACAGGCGTTGGATTCCGATCTGACCCGTGCCGCGCTCGTCAACAGTCTTGGTCTCTCCCTTGCCGCCACGTTTCTTGACGCAGCCCTCGGCTTCTCCATCGCCTGGATTTGCCTCCGCACCCGCTTGTGGGGAAGAGATGCGCTCGACGCCCTCGCCATGATTCCTCTCGCTGTGCCCGGATTGGTGGTTGCCTTCGGCTATCTCGGCGCCTTTGGTTCCGTTTTCCGCGGCTCCCTCCTCGATCCACGCCACAATCCCTACATTCTCCTCGCAGCGGGTTACTCCATCCGGCGCCTGCCCTATATGGTGCGCGCCGCCCATGCCGGCCTCGAACAAGTCAGCCTGACCTATGAAGAGGCCGCCGCCAACCTGGGCGCCTCGCCCTGGAGAATCGTCCAACGCATCACGCTTCCCCTTCTCTCCGCCAACCTCTTGGCCGGCGCCATCCTCTGCTTCGCCTTTTCTATGCTGGAGGTTTCGGACAGCCTCATTTTGGCTCAGGCTGAGCGGTTCTATCCTCTGACCAAGGCAATCTATACCCTAATGGACGCGCTCGAAAACGGCGTGAACGTCGCCGCGGCCCTCGGCGCCTGGGCCATGCTCCTCCTCGGCGCCGCGTTGCTCTGGGCCACGGCCTTGCTGGGACGACGGATCGGTCAGATGTTCCGGACCGGCTGAGGCCGTCGCGACCGCCGATACGCCCATAACATCCGAAAAAATCTCCAGGTATCCTGCACAGGCCGAATGTGGCTTTCCCGACCCTCCAGATAGATCGTCGAAATCGGAACCGGCGCGATCCGCAACCCCAATGCCGAGATGTGCAATAAGGCCTCCGACTCGGCCGCAAACCGCGGCGACGCGGTGGCCAAAAACGGCAGGACATCCCCACGGTACAGACGAAACCCGCACTGCGTGTCCGGCACATACTGCCCCATTTCCCGGCTCAACAGCCAACTCATGAAACGATTCGTCCAACGCCGCACAATCGGCATCGCCCTTACATCGGCCATCCGATTGCCCACCAAAACCGGAAAACCCGTTCGCACATAGGTCTCGATGAACTTCGGCAGATCGTCCGGAGAATGCTGGCCGTCCGCATCCATCGTGATCACCCAGTCGAATCCCATGGCGCGCGCTCGGCCAAAACCGGTCGCCAGCGCAACGCCTTTTCCCCGGTTCGTTTCATGGCGCACAACTTCTGCTCCCGCCGCCCGCGCTTCCTCTACCGTTCCATCCTGGGAACCATCATCCACCACCAGAACGAAGGGAACTTTCTCCCGAACCCGGCGGACCACTTCCCCAATGCGCCCCGCTTCATTAAAGGCAGGAATCAGCACGCATCCTTTCTGCTTCGCCCGGCCCACCCGTTCGGATACTTCAACATGCGGACCGTCCGTCTCCGTTACTCGGTTCCTTTCACCCTGCGGAATAGCCGCTGCCATAGGGATTCCCTTCCCACAAGTTTTCAAACATGAACCACTGCGTCGGTGCCTCCAAAATGATCGCTTGAAGCATATCTCGAATCCGAAGGTGAATCGCTTCCTCGCTCATCTCCCCCCCCTCGTTAAGAGCCGGATAAACCCGGAAACGAAAACGGTCGTTTTCTTCCCGCAACAGAAAAACCCCAACAATCGGAACCCGATAATGGCTCGCCAACCAGGCTGGCCCCCGCGGCAAGCAGGCCGGCGCTCCAAAAAATTCCACCGGTTGATGGCGCGTCGTATAGTCCCGATCGGCTAGCAAAGCAACAAACTCTCCGCGTTGCAACACCTCGATCAAATGCCGCACCACCGTCAACCCCAACGGGACGACGTGAATCCCCCGCCTCCGCCGATAGCTCAAAAAAAGATTGTCCAGCTTCTTGACACCATGCAACTGCGCAACCGCCGTTATGGGATACCCCAGGGCGGCCAATACAGCCCCCCCCACCTCCCAGTTCCCGATGTGCCCCGTCACCAGCAACGTCCCCCGTTTGAGACCCTGAAGCATCGTCAAACGGGCACGGGCTGTCTCCTCCAGCAAATCCCCCACTTCCTCGCGCGTCAGCTTGGAGAAAGTGAAAAAGTCCACAAGGTATTTCGAAAAACCACGAAAAACCGCCCGAACATTCCGCTCCACCTCCCGCTCCCCCCACTCCCAGTTCGCAAAGGCCGAAACGCGTTTCAGATTCGCACGAACCGCTTTTCGAGCGCGAATGTCGGAACGATAAAAAGCGTCCGCCAGCCGCATCCCTACCGCATAGCAGAATCGGCGCGGAAAAAGACGGCACAAAAAATCCGCCGTGACAAACATCCCATACTGCTTTTGAGGGATATCGGTCCGCATCCGTCTACGCCCTTCCTCTGAATGAGAATGCCATATTTTCCGTTCTGGCGTCCAGTTTTTCAAAATGCTATCTTGGAACTATGGCTTCTTCCGCTGCTTTCTCTCCATTCTCACTCCTGGTCAAACCCGCTGGAGCCGACTGCAACCTCCGGTGCGATTACTGCTTCTATCTCCAAAAATCCGCCCTGTATCCCGATACCCCAAACCCCCGTATGCCCGATGAAGTCCTCGAACGGCTCGTCGCCTCCTACCTCGCCACCGCCCAACCCCAATACGCCTTCGGATGGCAGGGAGGGGAACCCACCCTCCTGGGGGTCTCCTTCTTCCAACGCGTCACCGAACTGCAGCAGCGTCACGGCCGGCGGGGCGCCGTGGTGGCGAACGGACTCCAAACCAACGGCACCCTTTTAAACGAGGAACTTGCCGCCCATTTCGCCCGGTTTCAGTTCTTATTAGGGATCAGCCTCGACGGATCGCCCGAGATTCACGATGCCCATCGCCGAACCCTCGGCGGGCAGCCAACTCATGCACGCGTGATCGCCGGCATCGAACTCCTGCGTCGTCACCACGTCGAATTCAACATCCTCACGCTTGTCACCCCCCTCAATGCTTCCCGCGCTACGGAAGTCTATCGCTATCTCACCAGCCAAGGGTTCCTTTTCCATCAATATATCCCCTGCGTGGAGTTCGACGCCATGGGCCAACCCCTCCCGTTCGCGCTCACAGGCGAACTCTGGGGACGCTTTCTCTGCGATCTGTTCGACGCATGGTACCCCAAGGATACGCGCCGCGTTTCAATCCGCCTCTTCGATTCCATCCTCTACCGAATGGCCGAGGGGCGGCCCAACGTCTGCCACATGGGAAAAGATTGCCGCCAGTATTTCATGATCGAACATAACGGCGATGTGTATCCTTGCGACTTCTTCGCGGAACCGCGCCTCCGACTGGGCAACATCATGACCCACACGTGGGAGGAACTCCTCGCCTCTCCGGTCTATCGCGAGTTCGGCCTCTCCAAGACCCGCCGCCATCCTGCCTGCGAAAACTGCCCCTGGCTCGACCTTTGCCAGGGCGACTGCCTGAAACACCGGTTTTATCAAACCCCCGAACCTCGTCAGCTCAGCCATCTCTGCGAAGGGTGGAAACGATTCTTCGCTTACACGGCCGACCGTTTCTCAAAACTGGCTGAGGAGATCCGTCACGAGCGCGCACAGCGACGGGCGGTTCTTGATTCCCTCCTGCCGGCCAAACTTTCACCCCCCAGCCGAAACGCCCCCTGCCCCTGCGGCAGCGGCCGTAAATTCAAACACTGCTGCGCCCGCCCCTGAACGCGACGAGCGGATTCAGTTCCATATCCCGGCCAAGGTCAACCGGTTTTTTGCAAGGGCTGCGTCTCTGCCCTTCCCCCCTGGGGGCAGACAGCCTCTCTCTCAACGCCCGAATCCCCATCTTCCCCAGACACCGGATACAAGCCAGAGGGATATTATGTCCATTCCGTGTTCCACAAAACCCTCGAGAGGACATTGCGCCCCGCAACTCTTTTTGGTATCCTAAAGGAGATGAGCGAACGAATTCCAACCGGCGATTTCGATTTTTGGTACGCGGTCAACAACACGGAAATCCCTCTGATGCCCGTGCGCCGCCTCGAAACCTTTGGCTCGACGATCATATACTACCACATGCTGAGCGAGCCTATGGATGCCGTGCGTCAAACCCGTATCCGCGAGGGGCGTATCCAGGCCTACCAGCCACAAATCCTCACACCCGCCTCCTTCGCCAACGCCATCCTTGAAGGGTTCGGCCCCGAAGCTGAAGCCTACGTCCAATGGCTCCGCGAGCATACGCAGGACCTCCATATCCTGCGCTACGGTTTTCACATCCGCAAGGAGGAGATTCAAGAACACCTCGTCCACGAAACCCTCGAAACAATCAAACCTCAGATTGTGGAACAAGCCCGGAAAAGCCCCCATCCCATGACCGCTGTCGTCGCAGGAGTGGACCACCCGTGGGAAGTCTCGCTCATTAAACTCATGGCCGATGTCATTCGCTACTCCGCCCCCGGCAACGTCCGAGATCTCGCCCGGCGGAAACTGCTCGAAGATGACGGCGGCCTTCCGCGCGCCGTCCGCGAAGAACTCGACAGCGATTTCTTCGCCGCCGCCCGTAATCCCCGGCTCATCAAACCCCTCGCCCGCAAACTGCAACAATACGGCGTGTTCGAGGAATACCAAGATCGCTTCTTTTCCCTCGTCCGCTCCAACCCCGAGGCTGCCGGAGAAACTCCATGACCCGCATCCTCGCGGTCGCCAACCAGAAGGGAGGCGTTGGAAAAACAACGACCGCTATCAACCTCGCCGCCTGCCTCGCTGAACTCCATAAACGCGTGCTCCTCCTCGACCTCGACCCCCAGGCCAACGCCACCAGCGGACTCGGCTTTGAACGAATCCCCGGCGGCAGCCTCTACGAGGTGCTCCTCGGGGAAAAAAACCTCGGCGACCAAATCAAACCCACCGCCGTCCCCCGTCTGGATCTCGTCCCCTCCGAAACCGATCTCTGCGGCGCGGAAATCGAAGTCGCTCGCCTCGATCGCCCCCTCTACCGCCTCCGCGACGCGCTCCGCCCCCTCGCCGACGAAAACCGATACCACTTCATCCTGACCGACTGCCCTCCCTCCCTTGGCCTGCTTACCATGAACGCCCTCGCCGCCGCCCATGCGCTTTTTATCCCCCTTCAATGCGAGTATTACGCGCTCGAAGGACTCAGCACTCTCGACCGAGTTTTGGCCGATATCCGCCAGAACGGCATCAACCCAACGTTGGAAATCGCGGGAATCGTCATGACCATGTTTGACGGCCGCACCAATCTCGCACAACAGGTCGTCGCGGAAGTCCGCCGCCATTTCGGCGAGCGAGTCTTCGAAACGGTCATCCCACGGTCCGTCCGCCTAAGCGAAGCCCCCGGCTTCGGTCAGCCCATCATCCTGTTCGATCCGCAGGGATCCGGCGCACAAACCTATCGCGCCCTCGCCCGCGAACTGCTCAAAAAAGAGCGCGCCCGTCTCCAACCCACGCCGATCTCTTCAAAGGAATCAATACCCCACCCCACTGCCCCCGGCAACGTTACCCCACCGACGCTTCCTGCGCCTGCAACTTCAGCCGCCGAAGCGCCGGTCGAAGCCCCGCCCGCCGTGCAGACGAAAACCGATCAATAATCAAAACGCCAGCCAGATGGTCCATTTCGTGCTGAACCGCCCGTGCGGCCAGACCGCTCAGCTGAACTTCCCTCTTGGCACCTTCCACGTCCTGATAGACCACGTGGATCGTTTCCGCCCGCGTGATAGGCCCCGCAATCCCAGGAAAACTCAAGCATCCCTCCTCCCCACATGCCTCCCCTGCCTGCGCCACAATCCGGGGATTGACCAGCACCAGCGGCATCGCAGGGAGACGATCCTCTTTCTCTCCCTCCGGAATTTCGATGACGCAAAGGTCCAGAGTGAGCCCCACCTGCTGCGCCGCCAAACCCACCCCCTTCGCCGCTCGCATCGTTGCGATCATCTCCCGCGCCACCTGCGCCAAAAAGGGACCAAACTCCATTACCGGTTGCGCCTTCCGGCGCAGGACCGGATCGCCGTAGATTCGAATTCTAAAGGTCATATCCGTTCTCTTTCAACCAGTCGGCCAGATGCGACCGAACCTGCGCGACCATCTCCCCCTCCGAAATCTGGGTGATGCGCCCCTTCTCATACTCCTCCATCATCCATTCGTAAATCCGCCGAACCCCCGGATGCTCCTTCGTCAGCGGCTCCTTTTCCCCCAGCCCCACATGCTGCCGCACCCAAAGCACAATGCCCGCCAGACCGCTTTTGTCTGTCAACGCCAACTGGATCGGACGCCGGAGCAGCTTTTCAGTGTCAAATACATTGTAGATTTCCTCGTTCTTGAGAAGCCCATCCGCATGCACGCCGGCGCTCGTGGCGTTAAAGAGACGCCCCACCAGCGGTTGATGCGGCGGAATCGGGTAGCCCAACTCTTTCTCGAAGTACTCGGCAATCTCCGTAATGACGGTCGTGTCCACCTTCGCCTCATTTCCACGAAGTTGAAGATAATTCACGATCAACGCTTCGATCGGCGGATTTCCGGTGCGTTCCCCAAGCCCTAAAAGCGTCCCATTGACGGCGGAACACCCGTAAAGCCACGCCGTCACCGCATTGGCCGTCACCAAAAAGAGGTCATTATGGCCATGCCACTCCAGCCATTCGCTCGGAACCCCCGCATAATACTGGAGCCCATAGATCAGCCCCGGCACAGAACGCGGCATACACACGCCCGGATAGGGAACGCCAAGCCCCAGCGTGTCGCACACCCGGATTTTAATGGGCGAGTGGCTCTCCTCGGCCAGCCGCATCAGTTCGTACGCAAACGGAACGACAAACCCGTAGAAATCGGCCCGAGTCGCATCTTCCAAATGGCAGCGCGGGATGATCCCAACCTCCAGCGCATCCTTGACAACGCCCAGATAGTCGTCCAACGCTTCCCGCCGCGTTTTGCGCAGTTTCAGAAAGATATGATAATCGGAGGCGGACGTCAGAATTCCCGTCTCCTTCAAACCCATCTCTTTCGCAAGCGCCAGATCCTTCTTCGTGGCTCGGACCCACCCCGTCACCTCCGGATACCGATAGCCTAGCGAAAGAATCTCATGCACGGCATCCTGATCCCGATGCGAATACAGAAAGAATTCGGCCTGCCGAATCACACCCTGGGGCCCCCCCAACCGGTGTAGCATCTTGTAAAGATCCACAATCTGCTTCACCGTATAAGGTGGCATCGCCTGCTGGCCGTCCCGAAATGTTGTGTCCGTAATCCAAATCTCCTTCGGCATTTTCATCGGCACCAGCCGATGATTGAAGGCAATCCGCGGCACTTCGTGATAAGGAAAAAGCGGCCGAAAAAGATTCGGCTCTTCCACGTCCGAAAAAAGGACCGTGTAAGAGTCATAATCAAAGGTGTTATAGCCAGGATTAAAGCGCAACATGCCTTCCCCCCTTCGCCTTTTTCTAATCCTAATCCATTCGGTCCATACCGTCAATGCCAAGAACAATTGAACGCAAACAACGCCAACCCATGACTCCGTACGATTCAAGGCGGGTTTACCCTTCATAGCCTGCGCCATCCCCTATCGGGAGTCCCGCCACCCGGTGGCAAAAGACCTCGCCCCCGCAAGTTCATACCGGCTTCCAAGACTCGGTTCCTCTATCCCCCTACTCCCTTTCGCACCCCCCCTCTCCCAACGGCGACGACCGGATGGCCCTAATTTCTCTTGACCGAAATGGATCGGCGTACCATTATCCCGTTTTTGTTTCCTGACCGCTCTCATATGCCCCGCACGCCCCCCAATTTGATCCTGATCTTGATAGATGATCTCGGTTGCCGGGACCTCTCCTGCCTCGGCAGCTCCTTTTACCGAACGCCCCACCTCGACCGTATGGCCCAAGAAGGAATAGTGTTTACTGCCGCCTATGCTTCCTGCCCTGTCTGCTCACCCACCCGCGCCTCCCTCCTCACCGGTAAATACCCCGCCGCTGTCGGCATCACCGACTGGATCGATTGGGGCGGACAACTCCATCCCTGCCGCGGCCGCTTGATTGATGCCCCCTACCTCAAGGAGCTTCCCCGATCCGAATACACGCTGGCCCGCGCCCTTCGCGATGCGGGATACACCACCTGGCACGTGGGAAAATGGCACCTTGGAAGTTCCGGATCCCTTCCCCAAGACCACGGATTCGACCAAAATATCGGAGGCGGCAAAGACGGCGCTCCCCACACATACTTCGCCCCTTGGCCTAATGAGCCCCTCGCCGATCTCCAAGTCCCGCCAGGGACCTATTTAACCGACTACCTCACCGCGCGGGCCATTGAACTGATCCGTAAACGCCCCCGCCACAAGCCTTTCTTCCTCAATCTCTGGCACTATGCCGTCCATACCCCTATTCAGGCCAAACCCGACGCGATCCGCCGATGGAGCCGCCGCGCTGCTCGCCTTGGACTCGACCAAATCAACCCCTTCGAAATCGGTGAACATTTTCCAGCTATGCATCAACGCCATCTTCGCGTCAAACGCCGGCGCATTCAGTCCGACCCCATTTATGCCGCCATGATCGCGAACATGGATTGGAATATCGGCCGTCTCCTCGACACCCTCCGCGAAGAGGGAATCGAACACGACACGCTCGTCGCGTTCACCTCCGATAACGGCGGACTCGCAACCGCCGAAGGTTCTCCAACCTGCAACGCGCCCTACAAGGAAGGAAAAGGTTGGATGGCTGAGGGCGGAGTCCGTGTCCCGTTGATTCTGTGGTGGCCTGGCCGGATCCCTCCCGGTCTCCGCTCTTCCGAACCCGTCTCGAGCCCCGATCTCTACCCCACCTTTCTCGAAGCCGCTGACCTCGACGCACGCCCCTCCCAGCACCGGGACGGCCTCAGCCTTCTCCCCCTCTGGAGCGGTTCGTCCCATCTGCCACGGGAAGCCCTCTTCTGGCATTACCCCCACTACGGCAACCAGGGAGGAACCCCCGGCTCTTCCGTCCGATCCGGTGATTATAAACTCATAGAGTTTTTCGAAGACGGCTGTCTCGAACTCTACAATCTCCGCAACGATCCTTCCGAAAACCACAACCTCGCCCGACGCAAACCCGAAACGACCGCCCGCCTTCACGAACTCCTCCAGAACTGGCGGAAATCCGTCGAAGCACGTCTGCCCGCCCCGAATCTCGGTTGGAATCCACGGGTGGGACTCCGCAAACCTAAGCCGCTGCCGCCCCGCCGATGAAAAATCCTCTCATCGTTCCCGAACTCCTCGAACTGCTCGACGCGAACGATCGGGCAACGCTTGAAGAAATCGTCCACGCAATCCATCCCGCCCGGATGGCCGAGTTCGTCGCCGCCCTCAAGGACGAAGATTTATGGCGCTTCCTCGCCGCGATTCCAAAAAAAGATGCCGCAGCCATCTTTTCCAACCTCGATCTTGACCGCCAAGTCGAGCTCGCCAGCGAGGCCAACCGCCAGGCCATGGCCCGCCTCCTCGAGGAACTCCCCCACGACGACCGCGCCGACTTGGTCAAAAATCTCGACCCCACCGTTGCCGATCAAATCCTCCCTCTCGTCGCAAAGGCCGACCGTGAAGATATCCGCCGCCTCGCCAGCTTCGAAGAGGGAACCGCCGGCGCCTTGATGAGCAGCGATTACGCGACGCTGCATCCCGACATGACGATCGAACAGGCGCTCGCCCAGATCCGAATCCAGGCTCCCTCTAAAGAAACCATCTACTATATCTACGTCACCGATGAGCAAAGTCGCCTCGTCGGCTTCGTCTCCCTCAAGGATCTGATCCTCTCACGGCCCGATCAGAAAGTCCGCGACATCATGCACGCGGATGTCATTACCGCAGATTTGAACGAAGACCAGGAAATCGTGGCCCGTAAGATCGAGAAATACGACCTCCTGGCTATTCCCGTCGTCAACACGGAACGACAACTCGTCGGAATCGTCACGCACGACGATGCCGTGGACGTCATCCGCCAGGAACAGCAGGAAGACGTCGAAAAACTGATGGCCATCAGCGGCGAACACCGCGCAGGTGAATACCTTCGTACGCCTTCGATCCAGCATTTCCGCAACCGCGTGGGTTGGATCCTCATTCTCGCCGTCCTCGGCCTGTTCTCGGGACTCATCGTTCAACGCTACGAAACACTCCTCATGAGTTTCGCCATTCTCGCCGCCTTCATGCCCATGCTGGCCGACACGGGCGGCAACACAGGCAGCCAGTCCGCCACTCTCGTCGTCCGTGCCCTCGCACTCGGCGAAGTGCGATCATCCGACCTCCTCCGTGTACTCTTCAAGGAACTCAAAGTGTCCCTCCTTTTGGCCGGTGTTCTTGCCGTAGTAGCCTTCTTCCGCGTGTGGATCTACTATATCGCTTCCGAATCTCCCCCCCCCATCTCCCTCTTGCGGATGGGCGCCACGGTCTCACTGGCATTGGCCATCCAGGTCGTTTCGGCCACCCTGATCGGGGCCTTCCTCCCCCTCCTGGCTGTCCGTCTCAGGTGGGATCCGGCCATCATCGCAAGCCCGGCCCTCACCACACTGGTTGATATTACCGGCCTCTTCCTTTTCTTCTCCGTCTCCCGTATCCTCCTTTCGTTTTAGCCCGCAATGATGAGGAGCCTTTCGCATGCGTGATGCCTCTTCCCCCCACATCGCGCTGGACGCCGTCGGAGCCGCATTCCGTCTGCCCGGCCGGTTGCTCCGAGCCGTTCCCTACGGAAATGGCCATATCAACGACACCTTCCTGGCGGAGTACGAATCGCCTCACGGCCTTCGCCGGTTCATCCACCAGCGGATCAACGACCGGGTCTTCAAAAACCCTCCGCTGATCATGGATAATATCGCGCGTGTCACCTCCCACCTCCGGCAGAAACTGCAGGAAATCGGATCACCCGATCTGGATCGCCGAACTCTGACCCTCGTCCCCGCCTCCGACGGCCGCTCCTACTGGGTAGATCCCGAGGGAAAATACTGGCGCACCTACCTCTTCATCGAAGGCGCTTCTTCCCATGATATCATAACCCACCCCCGCCAGGCATTCGAAGTCGCCGCCGCGTTCGGCACCTTCCAAGCGATGCTGCGCGACCTTCCCAGCCCCCGCCTCCAGGAAACCATTCCCTTCTTCCATCATACGCCTACCCGTTTCGCCGCCCTCGAACGGGCCATCCAACAGGATCCCTGCAACCGCGCCGCCACCGCGCGTGCCGAAATCGCCTTCTGCCTGGAACGCAAGGCCATGACCGAAACCCTCCTCACACTCCACCACCAAGGATTGATCCCCGAACGCATCACCCATAACGACACCAAAATCAATAACGTCCTGCTCGACGACCAGACCGGCGAAGGAGTCTGCGTCATCGATCTCGATACCGTCATGCCCGGCCTTTCCCTCTACGATTTCGGCGATATGGTCCGCACCTGCACCAGCACCACGGCGGAAGACGAACGCGACCTCTCCCGCGTCAAAATGCGGATGGAACTCTTCCGCGAATTGACCTCCGGTTACCTCCAAACCGCCGGCAACAGCCTGACCCCCGCCGAACTCGACCACCTCGCCTTTTCCGGCAAGTTGATCACTTTTGAAATCGGTGTCCGCTTTCTCACCGACTACCTCCTCGGTGATCTCTACTTCAAAACCGCCCGCCCCACGCATAACCTGGACCGATGCCGTACCCAATTCGCCCTCGTCGCTTCCATCGAACAGCAAGAAGAAGCCATGCATGCCTTCGTTCGTTCCCTCCTTCCCTAATTCCCACCCCACCGCGTTCCCCCTTCGTCAGACGACCCAAAACCGTTCCGCTTCCATAGCCAACCCCCCCGCCGCCTCCCCCAATCGACAGAAGGTCGTTTTTTTTTGTTGCATCCCCAAAAGCCCTTGCTCTAGCATCAGGACGGTTTGTGGATAAATCCGGCACCCGGGTTAGGCCGGGTGGTTTGTCCACAACAAGGAATGGTTCGACAAGGAGGGAGAGGCAAGAAAAAGCGATCAGACGATTGAAATTCCCCAGTGTCTATAACCCGTGTTGGAAAGTTGTAAGCGGTGAATATCTACGTCGGAAATCTCTCATACAGCGCAACGGAGAAAGACCTTCGTGATGCGTTTGGAAAATACGGTGCCGTCTCTAACGTCTCGGTAATCATGGACAAAATGTCGGGCCGCTCCCGCGGCTTCGGTTTTGTCGAGATGCCGAACCGCGAAGAAGGCCAAAAAGCCATCGAGGCACTGAACGGAGCCGATATCTGCGGCCGGGCCGTCCGTGTCAACGAGGCGCGCCCCAAAGCAGACCGGGAACCCTCCGAAGGCGGTTGGGAAAACCGCCGCGGCAGCCGTTCCCGCTGAAGAAAATCAACAAACCCGGAGCCGTCCGCTGACCCGGCGGACGGCTCCGCTCTTTTCAAAAGGCAGTGCATATGGAATTCTTCGAAACCGTCGCTAACCGAAGAAGTTACCGGGGTCCCTACCGCCCTGATCCGATCCCCCGCGAAGACCTTCGCCGAATCGTCCAAGCGGGAATCCTCGCCCCATCCGGGTGCAATGCACAGACCACCCGCTTCGTCATCGTAGACGACCCTATACCCCTCTCCGCCATCAAACAGATCGTCAACCGACCCTTCCTCGCCTCCGTCCCCGCTTTTATCGTCTGCATTATGGACCCTCGCCCCGTCTATAACGCCTGCTCCTTCGCCGTGGAAGATTGTGCAGCCGCAACGGAAAATATGCTCCTCGCCATCACTGCGCTCGGTTATGCCTCCGTCTGGCTCGATGGCGCTCTCCGTTCCCCCTCCATCAAAAAGGCACTCGCCGATCTGCTCCACCTCCCCGAAGGATGGGAAGCGCGCATCCTTCTTCCCGTGGGCAAACCCGCCGGGGAAATGCCCCCGCCCAAGGAACGCTTGCCTTTCGAAAAACGGGCCTTCTTCAACCGATTCGAAGGCTAACCCCTTCCTTTACCGCGACCATAAATACATCAACCGCGGGGAAGGCGGCACCAAAAGCGCGTTCCAAAAGTCCCGGCCCACCCTGGCCATCAAAAACCGTTCGAGCCACGTCAGCCGCGGCTCATAGCGAAATACTTTCACCGACTGCTCGCCCAGTAATTCCGCCGTCTTGGCCTGCGCATCCTCCCAGTAGCCGATCTGATCCACCAACCGCGCGGCCAACGCCTGACGCGCCGTCAGAATCCGTCCGTCCGCGACTTCCCGAACCTCCTCCTCCCTCAACCCACGCCCGCGGGCCACCAGCGCAATAAACCGCGCATGCATCTCATCCACCGCCGCCTGAAGAATGCCCAGTTCCCCTTCCCGTACTTCCCGAAAGGGATTCAACGTGTCCTTGTTCTCGCCCGATTTGATGGTCACATCCCGGATCCCCAGTTTGTCCGCCAACTCCTTCACATTCAGGGTGCTAATCAAAACCCCTATGCTCCCCGTCAGGGTCGTGGGATGGGCGACAATATAATCGGACGCCACAGCCACGTAATACCCTCCCGATGCCGCAAGGTCCCCCAACAACGCCACCACCCTGCGCCCCGCTCGCGCTTCCTTGAACCGAAGCAAAGCCCGATAAATCTGGTCCGAGGCCGTCACTTCTCCCCCCGGACTGTCCACCTCCAATAGGATCGCTCGAACCTCCGGATCCACCGTCGCATCCTGGATGCAAGCCAAAGTGCCCGCAACAGGATCGCTCGCCCGTCCCAACAGCCCCCCTCCCATCTCCCGTAGAATAGGACCCCGAACGGTAATGTGCACCACCACGGCCTCGCCGGACCCATAAGACCACACGCGGGGAAGCCTCGGATTCTCATCCACCCCCGCTGGTTCACCCCGACGCCCACGCCACAACCCCGACCCGCCTGACCCACAAAACGACACATCCGGCGACACCGCCAGAACCACGATCAATGCGGCCATTCCAGCGACCAAAACCGCACCTAAAACCATTGCAACCGTTAGACAACCGGTTCCCGACCTCTGTCCCGTCATCGCATTCCCTTTCTTATCCTCTGCATCTTATCCCCCACGCCATTGGACGTCAACCGCCTCGACACCCTTTTCGCTTTTTCTTCCGTCGCTTCGTTGCTAGTGTCGGTACATGAAAACAACTCCCCTGCTCACTCTCTGTTTGCTCACCGCTCTACCCTCCACCCACGCCGGAAATCTCCTCCTCGCCTCCAACGGCCAATCCTCCACCGTCATTCTCGCAGACCCGGCCGTTCTGGCACCCGACCGCCCGGGCCGACTTCCGACCCCCGAAACAGAACAGGAAAACCAGCGCCGACGTTTGCGCAATTCCATCTTGGATCTTTCCCGATGCCTGGAACTCATCAGCGGCGCACCGTTCCCCGTCGTCTCCAACCCCAGCCCGG
Source organism: uncultured bacterium (assembly GCA_938038445.1). Taxonomy (GTDB): domain Bacteria; phylum Verrucomicrobiota; class Kiritimatiellia; order CAIKKV01; family CAIKKV01; genus CALHRZ01. Next base: position 22,223 of record CALHRZ010000030.1, read on the forward strand.
CCGAACTGGAAGGCCGTCTCATCATCCGCGTGGGCACGCCCGCCGCAGCCGTCTTCGGAACCGTCGGCATCTCAGCCCCTTTCCAGCAAGCGTTCCGCTTTGTCGCCGACCCCCAAAAGGGCATCGGACTCTACGGCGAATCCGATCTCGCCTCCAGTTATGCCGTGTACGAATTGCTCGATCGCCTCGACGCGCGCTGGTTCATGCCCGGCCCCATGGGAGAAGTCCTCCCCCACCGAGACCCCCTCGCTATCCCCCCAACCGATGAGCAACTCGCCCCTTACACGACCTACCGCGGCATTTGGTATGCCGACGAAGCCTTCAAACGCCGAAACCGCCTCGGAGGGCTCCTCCTCGCTGCAGGCCACGCTCTCGAACATGCCTACCTCACAAACGATCAACTCGCACAACACCCCGATTGGATCGCCCAGTATGCCGACGGCCGCCCCATCCCCGGCCGCTTCAAGTGGAATAACAAAGCGCTCGCCAATGCCATCGCGGCCCGAATTAATGAACTGCAAGAAAAAAACCCACGCCCCTCCTGGTCCTTATCCCCCGACGATGGCATCCAGTTCGACGAATCCCCCGAGGACCGCGCATTGGACGCCGGCGATTTCGACCCCTCCTGCCAAACCAACTCGATTACCGACCGCTTTCTTGTCCTCGCAAACCGCATCGCAGAACAGGTTTCCGCCCGTCACCCCGAACTTCTCCTCGGTTTTCTCGCCTATGCCAACTATACCCGTCCGCCAATCCGGGAGCCCGTGCATCCTATCCTCGTCCCCCAAATCGCCCCCATCACCTACAGCCGCGTCCACCCCATGAATCTCGAGGAGGTGCCCAATAACGCCGATCTCCGCGCCATCGTGGAGGGATGGGCCAAAAAGGTGCAGCAGACCAGTTTCTATTTCTACGCCTTTAACCTCGCCGATACCCTCTCCCCCTGCCCCATGCTTCAGAAATGGGCGCATGACGTGCCGTTCATTTATGAAAAAGGAAAATGCCGCTTCTGGCAACCCGAAACCATCCCCAACTTCGAAACCTTCCTCCACGCCCAGTATCTCGGCATCCGCCTCGCCTGGAATCCCAAACAAAACCCCAACGCCATCTACGACGAAGTCAATCGCCTCTTCTACGGCACCGCAAGCCACGAAATGGCGGCCTATTGGGATTACGTGGACCGCGTCTGGGTCGAAACGCCCGAATATTCCGGCTGCGGTTACGGACACCTCCGCCGCTGGACGCCCGAGCGCATTCAAAAGGCCCGTGCTCTTCTCGACGCAGCCCGCGCCGCAGCCCAAACCGAAGCCGAAAAATTCCGGGTCAATCTCGCGCACGAGTCCTTCACCCTCTTCGAATCCTATATGTCCTGGAGAACCGATCTGGCCGAAGGACGTTGGGCCGGCTTGGGAGATCGCTTCGATGCGTGGCTGGAACAGGTCAAAAGGCTCGCAGAAGAATATCAACCGTACTATGCCTTCGGCAAGGTCGGCTGGACTCCCCACACCATCGGCGGCGGGTATGCACGAAACTTCTTCGGATTCACTCTCAAGGAGGCTCAACAAATCCAGGAAACCGCCGACCGCATTTTTCCCACCCCTCCCCTTCGCCGCTTTCGATATCAGGTCGATAAGAACCAAATCGGAGAAACGGAAGGCTGGCATACCCCGGAATGGAATGACCGCGATTGGAAGGAAACGGATGTCGCCATGGAGACATGGTCTTCCATCGGTCTCCATGGGTACATGGGAACCGTTTGGTACCGCGCAACCATCCCAGCGCCTGCCCTTCCGGAAGCTTCCCCCGTCCGACTTTGGATCGGCGCCACCGATGGCTCGGCACGCGTCTTTCTCAACGGCCAACGCCTCGATTGCCTCCAGACCGCAAAAACCGCACAAGGCATAGAACAAACCGTCCGAAAGGAAGAAGGGACCGGTTATGCGCGTCCCCTTCTCTTTGACGCCACCGCCGCCGTTCGCCCGGGTGCCCTCAACCAACTGGCGATCCGCTGCACCCGCCTCTCCATCAACGAGCTGGGAACCGGTGGCCTCCTGGCTCCCGTCGCAATCGTTCAAAAACGCACCCCCTGACCATAGACCGTGCTAGCGAATTTCCGAATGCCATTCTTGAAGCGATTTCACCCCGCCGCGTCCCGAGCGAACCGCCTCAATCCCCCGCACCGCAGCCCGGGCCGCCGCAAGGGTGGTAATATACGGCACCCGACATCGAATGGCCGTTTTGCGAATGTACGAATCGTCGGTGATGCTTTTACGCCCGGCAGGCGTGTTGATCACCAAATGGATCTCCTTGTTCAAAATGCCGTCCGCAATGTTGGGCCGACCCTCCATCATTTTGTTGATGCGCTCGCACGGCACTCCGCTCCCTGTGAAAAATTTCCACGTGCCTTCCGTCGCAAGAATCCGAAAACCCAACCGGGCGAACGATCGGCCAATCTCCAGCGCTTCTTCATTCTTTTCCACCAAACTAATAAGCACGGTTCCCTCATGGGGCAAAGGCGGTGAGGCAGCTTCCTCCGCCTTGTAAAACGCCAACCCAAAATTGTCGGCCAGCCCCAGAACTTCACCCGTGCTCCGCATCTCGGGCCCCAAAACAGGGTCCACTTCAGGAAGTTTGTCGAAGGGAAACACAGACTCCTTTACCCCAAAATAGGGCACCACACGTCTGCGGAGCCCCAATTCGGCCAGCGTCCGGCCCATCATGATCTCCGTCGCAACGCGGGCCATGTTCAGCGCACAGACCTTCGAAACAAGCGGAACCGTCCGCGATGCCCGGGGATTCGCTTCCAGCACATAGACGATTCCCTTCTCGATCGCATATTGAATGTTCATCAGACCCACAACGCCCAGTTCCCGCGCAATTTGACGCGTGTAACGCTCAATCGTCTCTTGATGAGCGGCCGAAAGGCTCACGGGCGGAATCACACAGGCGGAATCCCCGGAATGAATGCCCGCCAGCTCAATGTGCTCCATAATATTCGGAACCAAGACGTCGCGGCCGTCCGCCAAAGCGTCCGCTTCGCATTCAAGAGCATTCTGGAGAAACCGGTCAATCAAAAGCGGACGCTCAGGCGTCACACCGGCCGCCCGTTCCACATACTCCCGAAGCATCGCCTCATCATAAATCACTTCCATCCCCCGACCCCCCAACACATAGCTCGGCCGGACCATCACCGGATAGCCAATCTGCCGCGCCGCCGCCGCTGCCTCCTCATACGTCGAAACCATCGCGCTTTCCGGCATCGGAATGCCCAAACGCGCCATCTTCTGACGAAACAGATCCCGGTCTTCCGCAATCTGAATCGCTTCGAGCGGAGTTCCCAAAATCCGTACCCCCGCCTCCTGAAGCTCTTGCGCGATGTTGAGCGGCGTCTGACCCCCAAACTGGACAATAACGCCCAGCGGCTTCTCCCGCTCATAGATGTTCAATACGTCTTCCACCGTCAACGGCTCGAAATACAACTTGTCGGAAGTGTCGTAGTCCGTGCTGACCGTCTCCGGATTGCAGTTCACCATGATCGTCTCATACCCCAAATCGCGCAGAGCAAGGGCGGCATGGACGCAACAGTAATCAAACTCGATCCCCTGCCCGATCCGGTTCGGCCCACCACCCAAAATCATTACCTTGCGGGGATTCTCGCTGACCGGAAGTTCCCCCGGCACCGCATAACTCGAATAGTAATAGGCCGCATTCGCAACCCCGCTGACAGGGATTGCATGCCAACCCGGTACGCATCCCAGCGCTTTTCGCCGCACCCGAATATCCCGTTCCGGCACCTCCAGCAGACGACTGAGATAGCGGTCCGAAAATCCCTCTTTTTTGGCCTGAATCAACAGCGCATCCGGCAAGTTCCCCCCCCGATAGCGAAGAATTTCTTCCTCCCGCTCGACCAGTTCCCGCATCTGCTGGAGAAACCACGGCTTGATGGCCGTCAGCCGGTACAAATCCTCGACAGTAGCCCCTTTCCGAATCGCCTCATAAAGAATGAACTGACGCTCGCTGGACGGTTCCCGCAACCCTTCCAGCAATTCCGGGAGGGTCTTCTCATGAAAATCCCGCGCGCACCCTAACCCATAACGGCCGATTTCCAAACTCCGAATCGTCTTGCCCAGCGCTTCCTTATAGGTTTTGCCAATGCTCATGACCTCGCCCACCGCCTTCATCTGCGTCCCCAGACGATCCTGCGCCCCCCGGAACTTCTCAAAGGCCCAACGGGAAAATTTCAGGACCACATAATCCCCCCAAGGCTCATAAGCGGCCAGATTGGACCCCCGCCAATACGGCATATCGGCCAGCGTCATCCCGCTGGCCAGCTTGGCCGAAACCAGGGCAATCGGAAATCCCGTGGCTTTGCTCGCCAGCGCCGACGATCGAGACGTGCGGGGATTGATTTCGATAATCACAATCCGCCCCGTCTTCGGATCATGCGCAAATTGAACGTTGGTACCCCCAATCACCCCGATGGATTCTACGATGCGAAAGGCATACTCCTTCAGCCGATCCTGCACCGCCTTCGAAATGGTCAGCATCGGAGCCGCACAATACGAATCCCCTGTATGAACCCCCATCGCATCAATGTTCTCGATAAAACACACCACAATCATCCGATTGTCCGCATCCCGAACCACTTCAACTTCAAGTTCCTCCCACCCCAGTACGGACTCCTCCACCAACACCTGCCCAATCAGCGACGCTTTCAGCCCCCGCTCGGCAACAATCCGAAGCTCTTCCACATTATACACAAGCCCTCCCCCCGTCCCCCCCAGCGTGTAGGCCGGACGCAGCACCACGGGATACCCCAGCCGGGCCGCAATCGCTTCCGCTTCGGCCACCGAATAGGCCAGCTCGCTCCGAGGCATTGCAATGCCCAACTTCCGCATCGTCTCCTTAAACGCCAAACGATCTTCCCCCCGCTCAATGGCGTCCAAATTAACGCCAATCACCTTCACGCCAAACCGCTCGAAAACCCCCGCCTTCGCCAGCGCAGAGGCAAGATTGAGGCCGGTCTGCCCGCCCAGATTCGGCAACAGCGCATCCGGCCGCTCTTTCTCAATAATCTGCGTCAATCGCTCCACGTTGAGCGGCTCAATGTAGGTCACATCCGCCATGACCGGATCCGTCATGATCGTCGCCGGATTGGAATTGACGAGCACAACCCGATACCCCTGCGCACGAAGCGCCTTGCAAGCCTGGGTGCCGGAATAGTCGAATTCGCACGCCTGGCCGATCACAATCGGACCAGAGCCGATAATCAAAACCGTGTGAATGTCGTCGCGACGTGACATGAATTTCTCCAGCTCAACAGGGGGTTCGCAAAAAATCAGACGTACTCGATCGTGGCCGGGGGCTTGGGAGTCAAGTCGTAAAGGCAACGGTTGACGTTCGGGAGCGCCGTAATCCGGGCCGTGATCCGCTCCAGCCTCTCCCACGCAAGACGGGATACCGTCGCCGTGCGGGCATCGGTGCTCTCCACACATCGTACCACCACAATCTGCCCAAATTCCCGCTTGCCCTGGCGAATCCCCGTCGCCCGGTCGTTCAGCAGCACCGCCATATACTGGAATGCTCCGCTGTCCGCCAACTCTTCCTCCACAATCGCCGTCGCCGCCCGAACCGTCGCCAACCGCTCTTCCGTCACCTCGCCCACAATGCGGGCCGCAAGAGCCGGTCCCGGAAAAGGCATCCGGAAGGCAATCGCGTCCGGCAGCCCAAGCCGCCGCGCCACCTCGCGGACCTCATTCTTGCGCAGCGTTTTGAGGGGCTCCAAAACCCGGTAACCGTACGCCTTCTTGGGATCAATACCGATCTGCTCGAGAATATTATGCTGCCGTTTGATCCCCGCCACCGTCTCCTCAATGTCGGTCAGAATGGTTCCATGAAGGAGAAAGGTCGCTCCCGTCTCCTGAACCAGGCGGCGAAATACGTTCCGGTAGAATGCGGCCGTAATCGCGTTGCGCTTCTCCTCCGGATCGGTCAAGCCACGCAAGACCTCCAAAAATTCGCGGCGAGCATCAACGCGATGCACCGGAATCCCCATCCGCTCAAAAGTCGCCACCACACGTTCAGGTTCGCCTTCCCGCATCAACGCATTGTCCACGAAAAAGGAACACAGGTTCTTCCCCAGCGCACGATGGGCAAGAACCGTCACCACCGAACTGTCCACCCCGCCACTCAAGGCGTTAATCGCAATACCATCCCCAACGGTCCGCTTCAATTCCTCGATCTGTTCTTGGATAAACTCATCATAATTCATGGGCTTGCCTCTCGTTGTCGGCTCTCCGGTTGGCCGAGAGTTCTACCCTCCCGCTCTTCCTTTTGCAAGCTTATTTTCCCGTCTTCGCTTTTCCTTTTCGCTTTTCCGTTCCCCTTGGAGTTCCAACCGTCGAACGCCCACCCGTTGCCGTTTTGCCATTCCCCTCACAGCGAACATTTTTCTTCGAGTAAAAGCATTCGGCACGACGCGCTTTACGCCCCCCCGTCCACCGCATGCAGCAACAGGATCCTATGGAATTCCACCTCCCCCACTCCCCAACCCTTCCCTCCCGGATCCCCCGCACAAAGCTCCCGGCCCCAAGCGGCTCTCACACTTCCAAAAGCGTCAGAAACCGTTACTGGGCCGTCCAGCCCCCGTCAAATACCACCGCCGACCCTGTCATATACGCACAGGCCGGACTACAGAGAAAAAGCCCAATCCCCCCAATCTCCAACGGCTTCCCCCACCGCCCCACGGGCAGCTTGGACAAAAAGGCCCGATATTTTTCGGGATCTTGCAGCACGGGAAGATTGATCGGCGTCTCAAACGGTCCCGGACACAAACAATTGACGCATATGCCCTCCGCCGCCGTCTCCAACGCAAGGGTCCGGGTCAGCCCCAATAGCGCCGCCTTGCTCGCCGCATATCCCGCACGACCGGGTATGGAAATGAAAGACAACATCGAACCTAAAAACACAATCCGCCCCCACCGCCGACGCCGCATGAAAGGAATCACCGCGCGGGCCGACAACCACGCCCCTTTTACGTTCACCGCCATCAGCGCATCAAAATCTCCCTCGGTCAACTCTTCCGTCGGCTTCCGAATGTTGATGCCGGCCGAGGCCACCAAAATGTCCGGCTCTCCCACCGCTTCCACAACTCCTGCGATGAATTTTTCCACCGCTTCCCCACTTGCAACATCGGCCGCCGCTCCCCAACAGGTTCGCTCCGTTTCCTCCCCGAGCGCATGCGCCACCCGCTTCGCCTCCTCTTCATGCCGGCTGCATACCGCCACCTGCGCCCCCGCCCGAGCCAAAGCCCGGGCAATCTCATGCCCCAGCCCCTTCGTGCCCCCCGTTACAACCGCCGTGTGTCCCGTCAAATCGAAATACTCCCGAAACAAACTCTCCTGCCTGTCCTTTCCCATTCGCTCTCCTCCTCCGGTTGCACAGTCAAAGCATCAACTCGACCGCGACGGTATCGGCAAAATCCATCCCCAACGGCGTCAGCCGCCACCGGTCCCCGCCCCCCTCGACCAATCCTCCCGCCCCCAATCGCTTCAACACCGTCCGCCAACGTTCCTTCTCTTCCTTTCCCCCTTCTTGCGTCACCACCCTTAAATCCACCCCCTCCGCCATCCGAAGACCGAAAATCAACCGCTCCACTGCTTTCGTCGCCCCGCTCAACTCCTCCTCCTCCCGCGCAGGAAAAGCTCCCGCCTCCAGACGATTCAGATAATCGTCTAAATCCGCACGATTCGTCCAGCGCCGCATCCCGACATGGGAGGCTGCCGAGGGACCCAATCCCAGATACCGTTCTCCCCGCCAACACGCCACGTGATGCCGGCAGGCAAAACCCGGCCGCGCATAATTGGAAATCTCATATCGACAATATCCCGCACCCTCCAGTATCTCCGCCGCTTCGTGTAGACGCTGCACCGTCCTCTGCTCCTCCTCCTCGCCCTCTCCTTTCCATACCGCGTTGCTCCCGAGAGCCGTCCCTTCCTCAACCGTCAACGCATACACCGAAACGTGTTCCGGACCCCACTCCACCACCCGCGAAAGCGTTTCACGCCACTCCCGTCTTCCCGCATAGGCCCCCCCCGCAATAAGGTCCACGCCCACGTTGCGAAAACCCGCCTCCCGAGCCGCATGATACGCCGCCTCCGCCTCGGCCACGGTGTGACGACGCCCCAACCACCGCAGCCGTGCCTCCTGGAGCGCTTGGACCCCAAGACTCAACCGGGTAACTCCCGCATCTCGCATCCCCGCAAGCTTCTCAAAAGTCGCCGAACCCGGATTCGCTTCAACACTCCATTCCACAACCCTTGCTCCGCCCGTACGCTCCCGAATCCATTCCAACAGCTCCTCCAACAAGGGGAGCGAAAGCACCGTCGGCGTCCCTCCTCCAATGTAAACGGTCTCGAAAGAAGGCGCCCCCTCACGTTCCACCACAAGCAAGTACTCCCGCCGAACGGCCTCCAGCCAACGCCGCGCCAACCGCTCTTCATACGACACCGAATAAAACGCACAATAGCCGCACCGGCCGTCACAGAACGGCACATGCACATAAAGCCCGGTCGGCGCGCCATCAACTGCGGGAACCGTCATAGTTGAGAATCGCTTGAAGCCGAACAAAAAGCGCATCCGGAACGTTCAAATTGCCGAACCCTTTCCCTAGCTTCAAATCCGGCGTCACCCGGCCGTGATAATCGGATCCGCCCGTCACCAGAAGCCCTAATTCCTCCGCTAATGACCCATACTGCCGAATCTGATCCGAATTGTGCTCAGAATAAAAGACTTCGATGCCGCCCAACCCGGCTTGAGCCAAGCGATGGACCAGTTCACGCAATGCGTCAGCAGAAAGTTCTAGCGAAAACGGATGGGCCAGAACCGCAACGCCCCCCGCCTGCCGAATCAACGCGATGCTGTCCTCCGGCGTCAACCGAAACCGGGGCACATAGCCGGGTTTCCCTTTCGCCAAATACCGGTCAAATGCTTCCTGTTTGTCCTTCACATACCCTTTTTTTTCCAATACCAGCGCAATATGCGGCCGCCCCACGACATCCCCTCCCGCCTCGGCTTCCACCTCCTCCAGCGTGATCGCACAGCCAGCAGACTGCAGCCTCCGGATGATCTGGACGTTCCGGCTGTTCCGCCCATCCCGAATCCGGATCAAGGCCTCTTGAAGGGATTCATTCGCCAAATCAAATCCATACCCCAGCATGTGCAGCGTTCCCGGATTGTACTCGGCGCTGATTTCCACCCCGGAAACAGCCCCAATCCCCTCCCGTCGGCATGCGTCCAGAAAACGGGCCACCCCCTCCGTCGTGTCATGATCCGTCAGCGCCATCGCGGTCAGCCCTTGAGTGTGTCCCTGCGCCGCGAGTTCCTCGGGCGTCCGATCGCCGTCCGAAAATACCGAATGAAAATGTAAATCAATCACCGATTCTCCCTGTTCTGTGCGCGTTCCAATACACGTTGTTCCCCTTGCTTGGCCGGCATATACTCCGGCAACAATTCCAGGGCGCGCCGGTAGGCCCGAAAGGCGGCGGCATCGTCGCCCGTCGCTTCGCACGTCATGCCGAACGCTGTCCAAACCGCCGGCTCCTTTGGCTCCACGACCGTCGCCTTTTCCAGCGCCTCACGCGCCTCCGCCGCCAACCCCGCCTCAAGAAGGGCGATCCCCAACCGCCGCCAAAGTCCCACTTCTTCAGGACGTTCCCGCAACACCCCAATATAATCGTCTGCCGCTTCAACGTACTTGCCCTGGGCCAACCGGCTTTCCGCCCTCCAAACCCGCGCCCCGGTCCGCTCCGAATCCCCTGTCAACACAGCGGAAAATGCCTCTTCCGCCTCCGATAAACGCCCCGCCCCGAAAAGAGCCTTGCCCAGTTCAAACCGCCAATCGGCTTGTTCCGGAAAAAGAACCAAAGCTTCCGCATAATCCGCCGCCGCTTCCTCCCAGCGGCCTAAACGCGCATAACAGGCCGCCCGCCCCGCCCACGCCACCGCGCGATCCGCCGCCGGTGTGGACATCGCCCCCGCCGCAAGACGGACGCCGGTCTCATATTCCTCCAGCGCTTTCTCCACCTCCCCCGCCTGCAACCAAAATGCACCCCGAAACAAGCGGGCCGGTAGATAGTGGGGATCAAATTGAACGGCCATCTCCGCCGCCGCCGCCGCGCGTTCTGTTTGCCCCGACCGCGCTAACCGCGCCGCGCGTTCAAGATAACTGTGCGCCAAGGCCGTCCGTTCCACCCCCGTCGGACGCAACGTGCCACACCCCCCAACCCCCAGCAAGACGATTCCGGCCCAAACGGGCATCCCCAAAAATCTCAGGAAAGCCATTGCTCGGTCAACTCCTCCGCCAGTTCCGGCCAAACTCCCGCCGCACGCGCAAGATCCAACACCGTGAAGCGCGAGCGAATCTGATGGCTGTGCCGTAACGCCTCCACAAAATCCTCCCGAGAACAACCGATATCCTCCAGTCGATGAGCCGCATTCGCCGCACGAAGACAGTCCTTGATCTTCAAAGCGGAAATGCCGGCGTTCCCGATCACCTCCCGAATGGCCTCCCAAACGCCCGGCTGCCGTAACCGCTCCACCGCCCGCACCGCCCGCCGCCGTTTCTCCGCGTGCTCCTCTTCCACCACCGCCGCAAGAGGCCCCCAATACTCGGCATCCGTCTCCTCCACACGCGCCTTGAACGATGGCCCCTGCATCGCCAACAGCCTCTCGTACAACGCGGCGGTAATCAGCGTTCCCAGTCCAACCTGCCGCCCATGATAATCATGCGCCCCCCCCTCCGCCATGGCCTTCATGTCCAAAGCATGGGAAACCATATGTTCCCCGCCAGAGGCAGGAAAAGATGTTCCCGCCAGTGTCATCGAAAGACCGGAATACAGCAGCGCATCAAAAAGACCCTCCAACGCCACCGGCTCCTTCCGTGCCAGCGCTTCAGGATGATCCCGGTAAGCCGGCTCGATCTCGGTAATGAGACGAGCACACAACGGGCAATAATATTCCCCAAAGAGAATCTCATTAATCCTCCAGTCCGTGAGACTCACCGGTTTGGCCAGCACATCGCCAAGCCCCGCCGCCGTCAACCGCCACGGCGCAGCAGCCAACACCTCGGGATCCGAAACAACCGCAAATGGCGCTCGACCATCCACCACCCGCTTGACCCCCCGAATGGCCGGGGCAATGGTCGCGGATGTGTAGCCGTTCATACTGGCCGCCGTCGCAAAGACCATCCACGGCAACACTCGGTCCGTTGCGACCCATTTGGTCAGATCATTCACCACTCCGCTTCCCACCGCCAAAAGAACTGCTGTGTTTTCCGGCACCTTCCGCTCCAGCCATGCCTTGGTGCAATCATCACAAACGGGATCTCCTCCCGGGCGATCCGGTAGAATCACAACCCCAGCGAGCGAAACAGCCGCACGTGCAAGGGCCGCCACAATCCCCTCGCCGGCCGCATCAAAGGTTCGCGTGTCGGCGATCAGGCTAACCGATCCCTCCGCCTTTCCCTCCTTCAAAAGATAAGGGACCTGCTCCGCAGCTCCCTTCCCATACCGGATGGACCGAACGGGAACGAAATGGGTCTTCCCACATTCGCACCGAAACGTCTGGCCCAAAAATGGATAGTCGCGCATCCGAAATACGTTACCAGATTTCTGCGCCCCTGCCCACTGGAAACCCTTTGATCTTCCTCAAACGCCGCCTTCGCAGTATACTTAATGGGTGAGAATGTTGCGCCCATGGTTCGTAGGAATTCTGCTCCTCCTTCTGGGCGGATGCGAACTGATGATCGAATCCGACCACGGGTCCGTCGCCATCTCCGACGGTACCGTCACCAATCTTCGCACCCGTTCCGGCCGCGTGGAAATCACCATGCCGGGCCGCTAGCGTAGAGTCACATATAATCACAATATGCCGCACGGTGTTATGGCAGCGGCATGTCGAAACCAGCACCGGCATTGCCCCTGACGCTCGAACAACGGTAAACACTGGAGGCGTGGGTCCGCGCGCCGACCACGCCGCAGGACGTCGCCGTGCGCTCGCGGATCGGTCTGCGAGCCCACAAAGGCTGCTCCCATCGGTTTGCGAAGGGGGAACCCTCCGCCCTGAAGCGGGACGCGTCGCGGGGCGACAGCCCCCAGCGACCCGATCCCCAGTTGGTCAAGGCGATCAGGAACGCCGCGCTCCAGACGACGCCGGCGGATGAGACGCACTGGAGCACGCAAATCCTGGCGGCGAAGTTCGGCGTCCATCCGATGACCGCGGCCCAGATTTGGGACGCCCACGGCTTGCAGCCGCACCAGGTGCGCGTGCATTCAAACGCTCCCGCTACCCGCAGTTTGTCGAAACGCTCACCGACGTCGGGGGACTGTACTTGAATCCGCCGGATAAAGCGTTGGTGTGGTGCGTGGATGAGAAGTCCCAGATTCAGGCGCTGGATCGGACTCAGCCGGGAGTGCCGATGAAACGCGGGCCTTGCGGAACGATGACCCACGACTATGTGCGTCATGGCATAACGAACCTGTTTGCAGCCTTGAACGTGCTGGATGGCACGGTCATTGGCGGTTGCTTCGACCGACATCGCCATGCGGCGTTCCTCCGGTTTTTGCGCTTGACCGACCCGCAGACTCCCCCGCAGCTCGCCCTTCATCCGGCCATTTGTTTCAACCAAGCGGGTTGAGGAACTCCTAGAGAAAGTCCGCCGTTGTAAAGCTGCGCCTGTTACGAAACACTAGGGAATCCCGCTTGGCGAAACGGCTCCCGTTTGGTATTTCTCTTAGAAAAAAGGAGCCGCTTGGTGCACATCCACCCTTTCCGTGCCCTTCGCCCTTCGCCCGACAGGGCCCCCACGCTTTCAGTGCCGCCGTACGATGTCGTCACAACCGACGAGGCCAAACGGCTTGCGCGGAATATTCCCCACTCCTTTTTTTACGTCACCCGCCCCGAAATAGGACTGCCCGAGTCAACGGCCGACAACCCGGAATGTCAACATGCGGCCGCTCGCCATGCGCTCGATCAGCTCCTTCGCGGGGGAGCCCTGCTCCCGGAGGCAAACCCCCTTTTTTTCGCTTACCGCCTCGTCCGCGAAGGACACGCTCAGCGCGGAATTGCCGCCTGTTTCGAAACCGCCGATTACGAAATACATATCCGAACCCATGAAAAAACACGGCCGGATAAAGAAGAGGACCGAATGCGTCATATCGCCGCCCTCCGAACCCACGATGAACCCGTCTTCCTCCTCTGCCGGGATCTTCCCGATCTGACCGCTTTCCTCACGCGGCTGGAAAACGATCTCCCCCTGTATGATTTTGTGGCCTCTGATGGGGTCCGTCATACCGTCTGGGCCATCCGAGAAACTGCCCCACTTGCCGCGATTCTCCATCGGATTCCCCGTGTATATATCGCAGACGGCCATCACCGGGCAGCCGCTGCGGTTCGAATCGCTGAGGTTTCGTTTCCTCCTTCCCAACCCGTGGACCCTGTCGAGCAGCACCGTTTTCTCGCCGTACTCTTCCAGGCGTCCGAATTGCGTATCCTCCCCTATAACCGGCTGGTTCGCGATCTTCAGGGGCAGTCGGTTGCAGATTTCGTCGCCGTTCTCCGCAAACGATTACCCGTTGAAAAAACACCCGGCCCGACGGCGGACCGGCCCGGCCGTTGCGCCATGTATCTGGACGGTCAATGGTATGCCCTGACACTGCGTCCACCGCCAGGAGGCAACGACCCGAGTGCATCGCTCGATGTTCAAATGCTCCAGGATCAAGTCCTGGCGCCCATCCTGGGGATTCAAAATCCACGGACTGATCCGCGTATCGAATTCGTTGGTGGAATTCACGGCAACCCGGAATTGGCCCGTCGGGTGGATGAAAGAAAAGCAGCCGTCGCCTTCTCCATGCATCCCGTCACGGTCGAACAACTCATGGCCATTGCGGATGCCGGTCGAACCTTGCCGCCCAAAAGCACCTGGTTCGAACCGAAACTCCGCTCCGGCCTTTTTTTGCATCCCTTCGGCGTATGATCTCTCTCGACCGTTTCCGGCTGCAACAGTGGGCGGAAGAGGAGATTCGACGTCTACGCGCAACGTTGCCCGAGGCGATCGCACACCGTATCGGGAATCTCACGGTCTTGTTCGAAGAGGCACCCGACTCGATCCGAATATCCGAAGGGGTAGAACCGGACGCATTGGGCCTTTTTGAAGGGCCCGACCTGACAGAGGAAGGCTGTGGAACCTTGCCGCCGCGAATGACCTTGTATCTGGTAAACCTGTGGAACGAGGCGGATGGAAATCCCTGCCGTTTTCGCGAAGAAGTCCGTCGGACCTTTCTTCATGAACTCGGTCACTTCCTCGGCCTGTCCGAATCCGCCTTGGCCGACCGCGATCTGGAATAACGCCTCTCGCTTCCTTGGTTCGAACCGTCCTCCAGCCTATTCCAAGAAGGGGGAGCTGCCGAACGCGGCAACCGCATCCTTTTTTTCGCCCCCCTTCCTCGCTGAGGAGGACGCTGCCCAAACGGGATTTCTTCGTCCCATACTTCCGAAAGTGTGAGACAACATCCCTATCCCGTTCGTTCGGCCTTTTCCACTGATCACCCACCTCCACCAAAGAAAAAAAAGAAAGGCCGAGGAAAATTTTTCCGAAGAATCCGCAAAAACCCTCCTCACCAAAAACAGAACCGGAACAAATCCGCCACTTTGTTCGGCGCAACACAGTTGGTTTCGGTTGAGACTGCTCATCTTCTCTGCCCATGCCCCACGGCTAGGAACATGAGTTCCCCCTCTCGAAAAACGTTCACCCCGAAATTTTTCCTCCTCCAAAAATAACCCCCCCCCGCTTCCGGCAACAACGGGTGAAAGGCCTTGCAAACTTTGAGGACACGTACGTATGGCCTTCAACCCTCCCGATCAGTGAACAGACGAAAGGGTTCCTCAGTGTGCGATTTGGACCGCCGGCTATTCTATAGGCTCTCTTCTATATGCCACTACCATCACTGCCCCTCATCCCCGTTCCTCTTTTTCCCATTCCAAAGATTCGATGAGGAATCCGTCACGGTCGAGCATCCGTATGGTCTTGAAGGCGTGAGACGAAATGCGTAATATGGAAAGTTTGAGGAAATCCTGCCATGAGCGCCTCTCAATCAACCCTTGCCGCTTTCCTGGACCGGAAAGATATTTGCCTGAATATGCAGGCGTCCTCCTCCGAAGCCGCCATACGAAGCTTGCTCGCCCACCTCCATGGCCGCCATGGCGGGTTTTCCATGGACAAGGCCGTTTGCGCGGTCATGAACCGCGAAAAAGTAATCTCGACCGTGATCGAACGACATGTGGCCATCCCCCATGCCCGGCTCGCCGATCTCGACCGACCCCTTCTCGCCGTCGGAATCGCGCCGACCGGAATTCCTTTTCCGGGCAGTCCAGAGCCGATACGGCTTCTCTTTTTGCTGCTGGGTCCTATGGACGATCCCAACCTGATGCTCCGCATTCTCGCCGCCGTAACTCGCACCGTCCGAACTCCCCAGCAGTTGGGTCGGCTGATTGGGGCCGAAACCGCCGACGAGGTGTATGAGCTCCTCACGGCACCCGAAGAGCGTATGCCCGACTATCTTCTCGTCCGCCACCTGATGAACCGTTCTCCCATCGTGTTGCGCGAAAACGATACCCTGGGAACGGCCATCGAAAAAATGTGCCTGCATCATGTGATGGATCTCCCCATCGTAAACAGCACAGGCGAGGTGCGTGGGTCGATCGCCATTGAAGACATTCTTCGATTGGCCATGCCGCCCCACCTGCTCTGGATGGAAGATCTTTCCACCGTTTTGCGCTTCGAGCCCTTTGCCGAGCTCCTTAAAAAGGAGTTCAACTCCCCCATCTCCAACTTCATGCGGAATGACGTTTTGGCGATCGCCCCGGACAAGCCTGCCGCCCAGCTGACCAAACTGTTCCTCAAAGACGAGCGGCGCCAGATTCTCGTCATCGAGAACAACCGGCTGGTAGGGGTGGTCAACCTTTCGGCCTTTGTCCGCAAACTGTTTTGGGAATAAACTATGCCTCACAATGACCCTGTTGCCTCCCAACCCGCCAGCTGCTCGTTTGCCCGGCGCCTCGCCCTTTTAATCCTTCTCAGCGTCTCCTTGGCCTGGGCCGGACGATACGTTGGACTCGATACCCATCAACAAGTCTCGGCCGGCGTTTTCCTTTCCGCCATCCTCGGCACCCTTCTGTTCTGGAATCTGCGACTCAGCATTGCTTTCCTCGGCATCAGCGTGCTGATCCTGACGCGCTCCCTGACGGTTGAGCAGTACATCGAATCGGCCGAACTTCCCGTCATTCTTTTTCTTGTAGGAATGATGATCATTCTGGGATGCCTCGAAGATCTCGGCTTCTTTACCTGGGTCGTCCAGTCCATTCTCTCGCTTCCCAAAATGTCAGGCCGCCGGTTTTTAGCCGTCGTCAGTGTCGTCGCGGCTCTACTGGCGTGCGTCGTGGATGAGGTCACTTCGATCATCATCATCGGCACACTGGTCTTCCAGGTCTGCCATCGCCTCAAACTCAACCCCGTCCCCTTCATGATCGCCGCCGTCATCGCCACCAACATCGGAAGTGCCGGCACCATGGTGGGTAATCCCGTCGGCATCTTGATTGGATCTAAAGCCGGCTTCACCTTCGGCGATTTCCTCCGCTGGGCCTTCCCCGTCATGTTCTTGAGCCTCCTGGCCAACATCCTGCTCTCCTTCCTTGTCTTCCGCCATTCCCTCCGCCGGTTCAACGAAGCGCTCCGAGCCACAGACGCCTTGGGCCCGGCCGTGGCCGTTCCGGTCGGCCGGAGCCTCGTCGTCCTGTCCACCGCAATCCTCTGCATCGCCTTCCATCACCAGGCGGAAACCCGTCTCAGCCTCGAACGAAACGCCGTCCTCTATCTTGCGCCCCTCTTCTGCGCCGCCCTCGTCATGCTCTACCGTCGGGACCGCGCACGCCATTACGTCGAGCACGCGGTGGACTGGTGGACCCTCCTCTTTTTCATGATGTTCTTCGCGATCGCCGGCTCGCTCAAACACAGCGGCATCGCCCCCCTGCTCACCCGGCGCTTTGTCGGAGCCGCTTCTTCAAATTACAATCTGCTGGTGGCTCTTGTCACCACCCTTTCGGGAATCGGGTCCGCCTTTGTGGACAACGTCGTGTTCGTGGCCGCCTTCGCGCCAATTATCGAGGGATTCCGAACGGCCGGACTGGCTGTCGCCCCCCTGTGGTGGGCCCTCCTCTTCGGTGCCTGCTTCGGCGGCAATATCACCTTGATCGGCTCAACGGCCAATATCGTCGCTCTCGGCATGTTGGAAAAACAGGCTCGCACCCAAATCCGCTTTTTTGAATGGCTGAAAGTGGGAGCGCTTTCCGCGCTCGTGACCGGGGCGATTGCAGCAGGCGCCATCATGGCGCTTCGAAGTCGGATGCCGGATCCCCCGGCCGAAGAAACGTCCGGACCCCCCGCATCGCGCCTCTCCCCGCCCTCCTTGGAGCCAAACCCGCTTTTCCATTCCCTCGTCCACTCCCGTGCTCTTCAACCCTTGACAACTCTAAACATAGAACATAAAAAAGAAACATGAACACCATTCCCCCTCCCCTGTTTGCCTCCCAGTCCATCACATCCGCCCGCCGAACGCTCGAACGGATCGAACACCAACTCGCCTTCGCCGAAAACCTCTGCACCCTCTTCCCTCGCCGCGCCTCCTCTTGGCGGCCACTTCTCAAAAAGGCGCACGCCGTAACGGCCGATACCGCCGACCCGTACGCCCTCAACCAGGTCTGCGCAACCATCGAACGGGTTCTGGCTCCCCTTTCGCCCTTTGCCAAACAATGTACCATTCATTGCGTCGGCCATGCCCATATCGACATGAACTGGCTCTGGGGCTGGCCCGAAACAGTCGCAATCACCGGCGACACCTTTTCCTCTGTCCTGCGCCTGATGGAGGAATATCCCGATTTTCGTTTTACCCAAAGCCAAGCCTCGGTCTATGAGATCGTAGAGCAACACCACCCCGATCTGCTGCCCCAAATCGCCCACCGGGTCCGCGAAGGGCGATGGGAAGTCGCCGCTTCGCACTGGGTGGAAAACGACCAGAATATGACAGGCCCCGAAAGCCTCTGCCGACACGTTCTCTACACCCGCCGTTATATGAAACGCCTCTTCGGCCTCGAGCCCGAAGCGGTCCCAATCCTCTGGTCCCCGGACACCTTTGGTCACGCTGCGACAGTTCCAACCTATCTTGCGCGTTCCGCCGTCCGTTTCGTTTATCTCCACCGTCCAGGTACCCACACCAACCCCAAACCCTGGCTTTTCTGGTGGGAAGGACCCGACGGCTCCCGCGTTCTGGTCCGAAACGATTCCCACGCACCCGGAGCGTACAACGGCAAGATTTCACCCGCCCTGCATACCTCATTTGCCGCTTGGGCTCGGGAAACCGGCTTAAAGGATTTTATGTTCGTCTATGGCGTCGGCGATCATGGGGGGGGGCCCACCCGTCGGGATCTTGAAGAGGCAAAGGAACTCGACGCCTGGCCGATCTTTCCCCGCATCCGTTTTTCAACGGCTAAAACATTCTTCGAAACGGTCGAACCGCGGGCCCGTTCGGTTCCCGTCCTCCGTGGCGAACTGAATTTCGAGCTGGCGGGATGTTACACCAGTCAGGCCACAATCAAAAAGGCCAATCGCTATGGCGAAAACCGCCTGACAGATGCCGAAACGTTCGCCGCACTTGCGTCGTTCGCCGGCCACGGAAATTATTCCAATGCCCGTTTTGAAGCTGCATGGCGCAATGTGCTGTTCAACCAGTTCCATGACATTCTGCCCGGCTCCTGTGTTGCCGCATCCCGAACGTACGCACTCGGCCTCTACCAACAGAGTATCGCCCTATCCACACCCATCGAATCCCAGGTCCTTAAGAGCCTGGCCGCTGCTGTCTCGACTGCCCCTCTTGTGGGAGAGGAAAGCGGCGCGCCTACGCGTCAACCCCCCTCCCCCGCCGGCGCCGGCGTCGGCTTTATCTGCGAAGAGGCGGGCCTTTCCCATGCCGCCACCGCAGACGAAGGACAATGGCACCCCTTCGTTTTCTTCAACCCCTGCGCTTTTGCCCGAAAGGAAATCGCGGAAGTTCAGGTGTGGGAAGGCGCGCGCTCTCCATGCGTGAAACCATTCCGCGAACGGCACTTCTCCGTTCGCTACCCGGACGGTCGAATCCTCCCCGCCCAAGTCATCGAACGTCGAAATTACTGGGGGCATGAATTCGCGGCCCTTTCCTTTCCCGTCGAAGCGCCGGCCTTCGGCTACGCGACGGTCGTGGTCGAAGAACACGACGCCCCTCCCCCCGCCACACCCCCAAAAGATGGAGCGGTGCTAACCTTGCCGATCCATCATTGCGCCTATCTCGAATACGAACGAGCGCCGGCCGGACTCCAAAATGAATTCCTCCAGGCGGCCCTCGACCCTCGCACGGGAGGCTTGTCCCTGCTCGCTTCTTCCTCAGGCCGTCCCGCTTGGATTCATAACCCGCAGACCTTGCCCAACCTCGAACTCGAATGGGAACGGCCCGGCGGCATGTCGGCTTGGCTCATCCGTCATCGAGGAGCGCCTCCGGAATATCCACGGCTGGTTAAACTCGCCGCCGGTCTTCGCGGCCCTTACCGCGCCTCCCTCGTCGCCGAATACGCCGTGCGCGAATCGCGCGTCACCATGACCACCGAACTCCGCATCGGCGACCCCCGCCTTCACATCCGACTCGAAATCGAATGGTTCCAACGCGGCAGTCAAGAGACCGGTGTCCCCACACTCTCTTTTGCCCTGCCCCTCGCGCTCGAAGCCCTCACCCCAACCTACGATATCCCCTTCGGCTGCATCGAACGCCCCCTTCGACAACGAGAGGAAGTTCCTTCCCAACAGTGGACACAACTCAACGGACGGATCGGCAAAACCCCGGCCGGCTGCCTGGTTCTGAACGATTGTAAATACGGCCACTCGCTGGAGGAACAAACGTTCCGGATTTCACTCCTCCGCGGAAGTTACTCTCCCGACCCCTGGCCGGATATCGGCCGTCATGAAGTGCAGTTCGCCCTCCTTCCCTTCACCGGCCGACAAACGCCGGCCGACGCCATCCGGGAAGGGCAACGCTTCAACCGGCCCCTCCGTTTTACCGGAACAGGGCTGCAAAAGGGCCTCCTCGACCCCATCGGCCGTTTCCTCAACGTCGAAACAGAATCGGTCGTCATCACCGGCGTCAAAAAAGCCGAGGAAGACCATCGGCTCGTGTTTCACCTCTTCAACGCCTCCGATCGGCCTGCGCCAATTCGGATCACCCCAGACCCCCGCTCCCCTCTCGGACAACCCACCAAGGCGGACTTGACCGACCTTCTGGAACGTCCCATCCCTTCGAACTCCCTTCGGCTGGAAGGTCGAAGCGTTCGGCTGACGCTTCCCCCGCGATGCGTGGCCTCCCTTGCGGTCGCCTTTTCCAAACCATGAGTGAACCCCCGCCGGTTCCTGATTCCCCAGCTCCCCATCGGCCGAAGAATTTCTTCCCTTCCGGGCGTACCCTTTTTTTGTGGCTTCTCACGGCGCTTCTACTGTTGCTCCACTTCTTCCCCTCTCTTCTGCGCCTCTATCCCGGTTGCCCTCTGCACCGTCTGACGGGGCTCCTCTGCCCCGGCTGCGGGGGCCTGCGCGCGTTACAGCTTCTCTCCCAGGGACATCCGCTGAAGGCACTCCGTTTCAATTTGCTCCCTGTCATCATTCTTGCTTTCCTCTTGGCACCGCCCCCCTATGTCCGGCAACTCCTTAGTGGCCGCTATTTCGGGATTGCCATTCTGTGCATCCTCCTTTACGGTATTTTACGGAATCTTCCGTGGGCGCCGTTCGTTCTTTTGGCGCCTCCTTGATGAAAAGCGGCCTTCTTCCGGCCTTGCTGTTTTTTCTCGCCGTCTGGAAAACCGGCCGAAGCGAGGAGGAAGTCGTTTTCCCCCCGCGTCCCCGCCTTCTCTGGACTCCCGCTTCCCTGGAATCCTTTCGCCGGGACCCCGCCCGCGAACCGGAACGCCTCGCCCTCCTTCAACAGGCGGAGAAAATTCTTGCGCGCGGTCTCCGGATTCCGCATGGCGAGGGCGACTGGATTTTCTACTACGCCTGTCCCGCCGACGGTTCGCCACTCCGCGCGGAATCGGAAACCCTTCATCGCTGTCCCCAATGCGGACAGCGATATTCGGATGAGCGAACGATCGGCGCCTGGCGAACAAAACTATATCTGTCTCTCGAATCCGATCTCGAAACCCTCGCACGGTCATGGTCCCTATCGGAAGACCAACGATTTTTTGCGCCGATCCGTGAAGCCCTTCTCCAGTTGGCACGGGATTGGCCGACCTATACCCGGCATGATCGCTGGGGACGTCGAGGCACCCTGGCGGTCACGGGCGGACGACGCTACAGCCAGCTGCTCGACGAAGCCTCCAGTTTGATCCGTCTCGCCGGAATCTATGACCTCGTGGCCGATGCTCCATCCTGGAACCCAGAAGAACAGGCGCTCTTCGAATCCCAACAGCTCCGAATGCCCCTGGAGGAGATCGGTCGCTTCGAACAGTTCATCCATCCGAAGAATAATCACCAAACCTGGTTCAATGCCGCCTTTGCGGCCGTCGGTCTCGCCCTCGGCCATGCAGATTGGCTGCGCCACGGCGTGTATGGACCCCGCGGGCTTTTGAAACAATTGGAAACCTGCGTCAGCGACGACGGCCTCTGGCACGAAGGCTCGATCGCGTACCATTTCTATGCCCTTCAGGCGTTTCAACATACATTGGATGCCGCCCAACAGGTCGGATGGACGTTCACCGACAATTCCCGTCTGAAAAGCATGTGGACGGCTCCACTTCAAATGGCTTTTCCGGACGGCCGCTTCCACGCCGTCCATGATAGCAACCCGGTCCTTCTCTCCGAGTACCGAACCCATTTCCGCTGGGCCGCCGACTACTTCGGAGACCCTGGGCTGGAGAGGGCGGACCCCGCCGCCCTTGGCAGCACAAACCTTATGAACATCGGCCTCGCCGTGTTGCGCCGCCCTGGATGCAACGGCTCGCCGATCTGCGCAATGATGAAGTACGGTCCGCGCGGAGATCCTCACGGCCATCCCGCCAAACTGAATCTGGCGCTCTATGCCATGGGTGAGGAAATCCTTCTCGACCCCGGCCTCATCCGTCCCAGCGCCCCCCCCTATCAAACGTGGGCTCAAACAACGATCGCACACAACACGGTTGTTCTGAATCAGCGAAATCAATCGCCGGATGCCGGCCGCTTGCTCTATTTCGAAGAGCGACCGGAAGGGGTGGCGGCTCTCGCGGAATCCCGCGGCGCCTATCCCGGCGCCATCCTCCGCCGTTTCCTCATACTGACCGACCATTTTCTGGTGGACGCGTTCTCCGTCAACGCGGCGAACACGGCAACGATGGACTGGATCCTTCATGCCCGCGGCGAGTTGACGCCTCCCGTCACCCTTCAGCGCCGCTTGAAACCGCTCGGCGAACAAAACGGCTATAACCACCTCACCCGAATCCGAAGCGGCTTGTATACAAATGCCATTCCCGTCTTCACCTTTGCACTACCGAACGGAAAACGTTGGCACCTGTGGACCCCCGGCGATGAAGACGGCACCCAACTGTTTGTCGGCACAGGCATGGGGTACCGCCCGGATGATCCCGTCCCCTTCGTCCTTCGTCGCCGAGAAACCGCCCATACCCTTTTTCTCGCCATCCTGGATATTTCTGGATGCGACGCCGTTCGCACCGTACGCGTCCGGCCCGTGCTTAATCGTCAAGGGCGTCCCAATTCGACGCTTTACACCATCGCGCTAGACTTCGAAGGAGCGGTTGGGCGATATCGCGTCGCCCTCGATCTCTCGGAAGAACCTGCAACAACTCTCCTCGATGAGGATATTCCGTTCCGCCGTTGGCGAATTGAGAAGCTTTCGCCTTGATTTTTTCACCCTCCACCGTTGCTTTATCCCCTCGGATTCCTTTATACTGTAGCCCATGCTATTTCCGGTTGCTGTGTCCTCTTTCAACAAAAGAAAGCGTGTGGGGGTCCGATGGTCTCTCCTCTTTTTGCTCGGTTTGACCGTGGGACTGGCATCGGCAACCGGCTGCTCGCGTTCGAAGCAAGAGCCCGATCCCCATAATTCCGCGGATCATGCGTCTCACGGGCATTCGGATTCTACCGCCACGCCATCGAATGATCCTCCGGCCGTCCAAAAAGAAAGCGCAGAATTGGAAGCTCGCGTCTCCAACTATTTCCGCGATTATCTCCGTCATCTGCGACAAGGCGATTTGATCCAGGCCGAGGCCACCTTCCGCGCTCTCAACGCTCTCCTCGGAGAAGGCGAGCGGTCCCGTACTTTCTGGGAAGAATTATTGCCGTCCGAATTTCGCTTAACACTCCATCTCGCGGTCCTTTGCGTCACGTGTTCGGATGGTCTCTGCCCCAGTTGCCAGGGAAAAGGCATCTGCTCGATCTGTTCCGGCACCGGTCTGTGCCCCGCCTGTAAGGGCGTGGGCGGAGAGTGGAAACCGTGCCTGCAGTGTCTCTGCCCAAGTTGCAACGGCACCGGGATTTGTCCCGATTGCCGCGGACGGGGAACCCTGCAATGCCCGGTCTGCAAAGGAACGGGGGAAGGACCTCTCGAACAACGGTTCGTACCTTGCCCGTCCTGCAAGGGCCTTGGGTACAAAGAGGGGATGCTGCGAGCGGATGGAACCCGCGATCGGTATACCTGCCTCTTATGCAAAGGAGCGAAAGGCACGACCTATTCCCTCCGCACACCCTGTTCGAATTGTGGAGGTACGGGCCGGATTCCCTGCGGAAAATGCGGTGGCACCGGCCGATGCGCAACCTGCAAGGGCGTCGGTCGAATTCTGCCTTGCCCAGTCTGCAAAGGAACAGGACGCTATCTCGAGCCTTGCCCAGTCTGCGACGGCCAAAAAACATGTCCAGCCTGTAAGGGCACTCAGCACTGCCCCGTTTGCCACGGAAGCGGCCGCTGCCCGGAATGCCAAGGCCGCAACGCGGTCGTCCGACATCGCTTTCCCGTCGATCGGCGGTGGCTTTCGGAGCCCGAAGCGATCCTGACGCTGGCCGACCGCCAGGGAATCCGCCGCATTTCTGAACGGAAAACCCTATATTCGGAAACAATCGAGAACCGTATGGTTTCGCTGGAAGCCCCGGAAGGGACGATTCTGTGGCTTTCGTCCGCCGAAAATCTCGGCCGAGTACGGGAGTTGTTCAAACCGTAACGCTCGCTCCAAATGCCCGTTCCCGCGCCAGGCGATGGGCCTCGTCATAATGACGGCTTAAGTTGCTCCAGTCGAAATGGAACGATTCGCTTTCCACTTCGTTCCGCAGAGCAATCCGCTGCCGGCGACTGAGCTCCGTAAATTCGTAACACCAGCCCGCCAATTCCTCCACCGCGTCCGCATACGAACGATAACGCCGCTGAATGATTTTTAACCCTCGCCTCCGAGACGGCGGAAAATGGCTCTGAAGATAACTGCCGAATCCCGCGACATCACTCGTCACGGCGGGGACGCCCAGCGCCATGGCTTCCAACGGCGCATATCCCCAGGGCTCGTAGAAACTGGGGAAAAGACCCAAATGACAACCCCGAACGAACTGATCGTAATCCATCCCGAAAAAGGGTGAAGTCGAAGAGATGAAGTCGGGATGGTATACGATTTTGACCCGCTCCTCCGGCCGGTTCAAAAGGCCCAACGCGTGAATGCGATCCCCGATTGCGTCCCCCTCCCCCTCCAGCACATGGGTCACCACCGGGGGAAGACGCCCGCTTTTCCAGGCCAATACCATCCTTCGCAAACGCAGTTTCCAATAATCGTCCACCAGATCATCAAGCCGGGGATTGCGCCCCTCCGCCACGGCCGCCACCAGACGCTCGCCCACCTGCATCTGGATCGCTTCGCACGTTCGCCGAATCTCTTGCAGTCCGGCTTGCTGCTGAAGCGCCGCCGGATCCGCCGAACGAGTCGGCCGGCGGGTGATGATGAAAAAAACAACCGTCTTAGCCGTTCGCGCTTCTGCCAGTCGGGCATTGAGCCGCGCCATGGCATCAAGGCTCAGGTCAAACCCTTTGTTGACAAACTCGTACCGGCCGGATGTGAAGAAATACAGCGTTTGATCGAGGTCAAACGAATAGGCGGGGAAAAAATGGCCCATCACAAACTGATGGATGCGTTCCTTGTACAACCGGTGAAGGTTCTGAAATTCGTGAACCGCCGCGAACCGCTGAATGTTGAGACCATTGGGGAGAATGAGATCCGGTCTTCGGCCGATCAGATGCTCGCATTCGAACGCCGTAATCTCACTGACCGTCGTGAAGACGTGGGCGCCATGGGCCGCGGCGCGCTCGATCAGCACCTGGGGCTCCACCTGAAAGCGGCGGGAATCCGCCGCCCAGTCCACAAAAGGGACGTGGTCGTAAAACCAGGGGTCGTGCATGGCCAAATAGCGGCCAAGAAGCGTGGCATGCGTCGTAAAAACAAGCGCGGCCGGCGTCTGCTTCCGTCGAAGTTCCGGAATGGCTGCCCCCCCCTGCCATTCGTGAAAATGGGCGATCATTCGGCCGGGATCGGTTTCCGCTGCCACCGCCGAAAGAAAGAGCTCGACCAGATGACCAAAGGCCACCGCCTCATGGGCAAGTGAATCGGCGCCAAGTAAGCTGATCCGATGATGCTCCCAAAAGAAATATTCGATCTCGGACCGGCGCGGGGCGGTTTCAGCAGGATCCAGCAAAATCACACGCGGACGACCGCTTACTAACCACCGGCCGTGACGCACCGTATACCCCAGCGATTCGAGCACCGCCGCCGCTTTCCGAAAAAGAGGAGGCACAGGCGTCTCTTCAAACTCGGCCGGCGACTGAACCGGATCCCACGGACCAATCAGCGTATAACGATCCTCCCACTCTCGGATCATCGCCGGCGCCTTGGACCGTAGGACCGTATAAATCCCCCCCGCCTGCCGGCAAACCTCCCAGGAAACCTCAAACAGGAATGAAGCGCTCTCTTGCCCTTCCAAACGGCGTCCCGTCACGATTCCATCCCCCTCTTGACTCGCATTCTTTTTCACTATAGTGTTTCCGGACACTTTGTGCTATTCTATAATTATGAATAATGGTCCTATCACCTGCCCCGAGTTTAAGCGGTACATGAATGAATTCCGAGCTCGTCTGCGAAAGGCCCTGGACGAAAACAAGTGGTACTTGAGCGAGCGGGAAGGACATGACGTCGGGGAACAGAAAGCAACAGAGGATTTTCTCCAAAAACATTTCGACCGCTTTGCATCGGAGGTGCGGACCGCATTCTGTCAGCATGAGTGCGAACGGCATGAAAATTGTCCGCTCGCCATCTTCATCCGCACCTTGCCGCCGACCAGCTCCGCCCTCAACCGCCATTTAAGCCAGATAACGAAAGAAACTGGGGACAAGTCCTGATCCCCGCTTTGCTGCCCTGTCCTTATCTCCAGGTGACCCTTTCCAACAGCCCAAGCCCGTCCGGGTCTAAGGAGTCTCGCAGGAACAACCAACGGACGGTAAACGTCCCCTCCGGCAGTCGAAAGGTCTCCGACTTCCATTCCGTCGGCCCCGCCAAACGCGCTCGTACATCGCCATTAACAAAAAACAAATACTCGGCATGCACACTGCGGGAAGCAATGCGCCAGTCAAATGCCAGTTCGCCGGGCCCATGGAAAACGCGTTCCTGCCAAACCGAACCATCCGGCGCAAGTACACCCGATTTCCACCCCGCACTCGCCGTTCCGCCCTTTGTGTTCGCGGCAATCCAAACGGTAGCAACCGACGGATCACCGAATTCAGCTCCGTTGAGATCGAAGAGCCGCACCTTGAACTGTTCCGACGGCTCCGCGATTCCATCCGCTAGAATCGGAACCTTGACCTTCCGCGGCAACGCATCCCCATCCTGCCACGTCAAAACCCCGGCGCGGTGAAGATAATCTTCACCCGGTTGGGCGGAACGTCCGACCGTTTTATATCGTACCGAAACCGTTCCTTCCGATCCGCCTACCCGTCGGACATGCACGATCGCCGTTTTTCCTTCTTCCACCCACAGGGTTTCCTGGGCGAATTGGATGAGCCCTGAAGCCAAAGCGCTTTTCTGCACTCCCTCGCCGGAACATGGGATTGTCTCCGGACCCGCCGTTTTATCGGATTGAATCGTGATCGTCCCGTCGTAAAGCCCGAGCATCATCGGCAAAAAGGTAACCTTGACCGTTCGCGAACCGTTGGGCCAGATGGGACCTGAAGTCCAGTCCCCCATGAACCCCGGCGGAAACTGAATCCCGGTAACCGTGAGAATGCTGTTGCCATCGTTGTACAGCGTAATGGGCAGTACCGCCGTTTTTGCGATCGGAACCGCCCCAAAAACCAGGCTCCCCTCGATCCTGAGCACGCGGGATTGCACCAAACGGCCCCGCCCGGAACAGGTAATCATATTGTTTCCCTCTGTCCAATCGCCCAGCACCCGGATGGCGCCGCCATAATTGCCCTCCAAAGTGGGGGTGAACGTTACCCAAACCCCTTGCGAACCGTTGGCCGGAATAATCCCTCCCGCCCAATTTCCCTGAAAGGCGATCGGATAGAGAATCGTCTGGACGGCCATGGCGGACAACCCATCATTGTGTATGGTCATGAGCCGCGTCGCGTTGTCTCCCGTATTCACTGTTCCGAAATTCAAATCGCCTTCGATCCGAATATAACGGCCCAGCGCGTTTTCGGTTACGAATTGCCGCGTTTCGGACCACGGGCTCCATGCACCGCCGCTGTCGCGATACCGAACGCGCCAGTAATAGCGTGTCTTGTATTTGAGCCGATTGGCCGGCACTTGGACCTGAGTGCTGGCCGCCCCTTGAGAACCGCTGTCCCATGCCGGGTTCAGAAATTGGGAGTTCGGAGCCACCTGCCAACGGCTGTTGGCATGTTCGTGACCATCGGGATCGAAAAACGCGCTCGCAACCAACAAGGGGGTAATGGAGACATTTTCCGCGCCATCTTCGGGACTGATCAACACTGGAGCCCACGGCGCCTGATTGGGCGTGTGACGATACCCCGCAACAATCGCCTGGGTCTCCCGAATCGTGCGCGCATTGTCTCCATCTTGGGCATGACCTGCCGGAACCCCCTGGTAAAGGACCAACGGCGTCGAAAAGAGAGGCGCCGGTTGGTAAAACCCTCCATACCCGTCGCTGTTGTACGCCATGATCGTATGGTATTTGGTGTTGTTCAACCCCGTGAAATACCATCCCGCCGAATAGGAGTTGAGATACCAGTTGGGACCGGGATCCGACGACTGAAACTTGCTGTGGTGCGCCCCCAGATTGTGCCCCAGCTCGTGGGTCAGGGTATGGGAGATCGCAACCGAACGGATGGCATTGGCCGTAAAGGCATTTTCCGGCTGACCGGCAGGGGAGGTCAAGAGGTACCCAAGACCCACCCAACCATAAGCCGAACCCGTATCCACCAGAAGGGCCACAACATCCGCCGCATACGCTTCCCGCCAGCCGTGAACGGCATCCATTTCCCCCGCCCCGTTACGAAGAGCCAACAAGGCATCCTCGAGACTGCCGTTGTAGGTGTAGGCGACGTTGGTAGCAAGAACCAATCGAAACTCGCAATCAATTCCGCTGTTCTGCATCGCCTGATTAATGCGGTTGACCGCATGCTCGGCCACGACTTGCATCCCTCCATTCCCCTGCGCCCATGCGCGGCCCGTCGTGTCAAAGACGATCAAGATGTCAATCGTCTCCGCTTGAAGAACAGCCGTCGCCGCCAGCCAACCGATCAAAAGCCTGACAAAAAGCCCCTTTCCCCGCTTCATGGCGTTTCCTCCCCCTTGCGCTCTTCAACGCCTGG
The DNA here is from genome assembly GCA_938038445.1 of uncultured bacterium. Taxonomy (GTDB): domain Bacteria; phylum Verrucomicrobiota; class Kiritimatiellia; order CAIKKV01; family CAIKKV01; genus CALHRZ01. The sequence goes on from CALHRZ010000030.1 coordinate 51,193, forward strand.
AACAAGAGGCGGCAGGTGGAGCGCGGGCGGCATTTTCCGCCGGTCAATCTCGGTGACCATTCCAACCCCCGTCTGAAGATCGCCCACGATCTGGTAAATTCGACTCGCTTCGAGATCCTCGATCGTCGCCATCAAACGGTCCCCTACCACCGTAAAGAGGGCGGTCTGAAGGGCGCTCCCCGGAATTGCTCCCGCAACGACAAAACCGCCGGAAAAAGGATTTCGGCGCACCATTCCCCGGACTTCCACGCGAACCACCCCGCTGCCTGAACCCCCTGAAGACGCCGCAAACAGCCCAAGCTTCAACACATCCCGATCGGACACCGAACCCAACCGGCTGTCCAATTGCGGAGCCAGTTGAACCCGCCCCGAACGTACAATCCAGGATTCGTTTCCTGCGGAAATGTTCCCAACGGATCCGGCTGGGATAGTGGAATCCGCAGGAGTCATCAGCTCGATCTCAGCAGCCCCAGCACCCTCCGCCAGAAGCCAAAAACAGGCGATCATACAAAGGAATTTCTTCATGGTGCTCCCCCAACATAACGGACAGCTACCATATTATTATTTTTCAACACTCTTGTCCACTTCCGCGCTTCTCTATTTTTTTTCCCATAACAACCGGATAAGACGTATGGCGGCATCGGCCATCTGATCCCCTGCTTCCGGCGCCAAACGGCTGGGAGGACCCAGCGTCGTCTCATAGCCCCGACGTCTAAAGGCTTCCTTGGTTGGCACATAACCGACCATGCCGTTCGTGAACCCCGCCATCTCAACCCATGCAGGAAATGCCTCCTGTTTGATCCGAAGCCCAAACTCTACAAAGTATTCCGCTGGAATTCCAACGATCGCCAATTCGCCAATTCGTAACACCTGAATTTCGGCCGGTTGCTCTTTTCGTTCCCGGATTCGGGCGATCAGCCTGGGCATGGCCCGATCGTAGATCGCAGGATCCACAAAACGCTGCGCCCCGGAAAGGGTTCCATCCCGTTCATCGGGGGTCACTGCTCGGTACGGAAGGGCAACAACCGTCGAGGCGCCGTCCACCCGCCATCGTTCCCAAAGCGAAAGACCTCCGACCGCCGCCAAAACGTCATCCGCAAGCCGTTTTCCCGCCTCTTCGAGAGAAAGCCCCTGACCGCGAACGGGATCCTGGGTATGCACGTTGCCTGCCGCCCCATTGATGAGGAGGGGAACGGGAACACCCATGGCCTTGAGAAGCCGCGCGCATTCCCCTGGAAAACCGGCCGAAAAAACCTCTCCGTCGCCTAAATGGGTCGGATGACAAGTAAAAAAAACGAGCATGCCCAACCAACGGTCTGAAGCATCCCGTGCCGCCAGAACCGCCACCTCAGGATCCACAGGCCCTTCCAGGCAAAGAGCATTGGGATCGGAAAAAGTTCCATGGGTCCGAACAGTCCCATCCCGCATCACGACCCGGCGGTTATGCCCAAGCTTGAAATCGGTCACATGGCCAAAACCCAGGCGCGCCGACTGGCGGTTCGCCCATGCGAGCTCGAACACGTTCAGACAACGCTCCATCAGAACGGCAAGGTAGGCTTCGTCCCGGCGGGAATCGCCCACGGTCGCCACGGCAGGTCCGGCATGATTATGCGTCGCACAAATCATGATACGGTCTCCGGGAAATCCATATCGCTTCTCGATCCGCCGGCGAAGTTCGGCCACCTGACTCCACCGGATGCAGAGAAGATCGAGCTGAAACAAGGCCGCGGATTCCCCCTCCTCTTCAAAAATCGCACAACGCGCAAAGAGAGGGTCCCGCACGCTCGTTCCGACCAGTTCCTTCAGCCAGCCAATTTTCCGCGTTCCCAGCGCGGGCGTGATGTCCACTTCCGCAAATCCCGCCTTCACTCTTTCCTCCTCTCGCGCTTCCGGATCAGGACAGTCGTTCTACCATTTTCAACAACGCTTCCCCCTCGGCCACGGTGTTCACCCGAGTCTGGAGCATTAAAAAAGCCCGGTCCAGCTTTTTTACCAGAGGAATCACTTGATCCGGCATCACGTTCAGGTGGAGGATCCGACCGGCCGCTTGGACGGTTCGATAGAACTCCAAATGAGCCACGCCGTTCGGCGGTTCGTTCGGACTGGGCGTGTACTGAAGCACCCGAAGGGTCGGCAGGGAAAGAAGCCGCGGCAAATGATGGCGCGCTTCCCGCCCGTCCAGATGGTACCATATCGCTCCATATTCTTCGCCGATCGCCAAGAGTTCCGGCATCACAAAGCGCTCAAAATGCTCCGGTGACATCATGCATGAAACATCCGACTGGGTGCATAAAAAGGGGTTCGGAGCCCAAAAGGGCATCCAACCGGCCACTCCATACCAAAAGGCATGTATGGGTTCGACCCGTTTCCGTAATCGGCGTTTCTCCGCCAAAAGCGCCGCACTCATTTGGCGCAAGGCCTGCTCGACCCATTCCGGTTCCAATACCAACGCTTCGAGAAATCGTTCCGTTCCCAGACAGGCGGAAAGGATATCGGAGGCGGGAAGCAGGCAGGGCTGGCCCAACAGGAAGTCGTCCCAACCCGCTGCCTGGGCGACGCTTCGGTAAACCGCCTCATGACGGCGAACCCACGGATCCGAGTCCTTTAGCCGAAAGCACGGCGGCCGATCGAAGGAGATGTCGGAAAACGGATCGAACCAGATCGTTCGTTCGGAAAACCGGGGAGCGGCTCCAAAATGCACCACCCAGCCCCCCATGATCAAATGGGAGGGAACCGCCTCCCCTCCCCACCACTGGGAACCCAACGCCGTCAAGGCCTCCTGCGTTACATACGCCGGGTCAAGCCATTTGGCTTCCGCGGAGGCAGGAACAGGCCACGGAGGTCCGGAAACGGGAGCCGTAACGGCCACACAGGCGCGATCCAATTGCTTACCGTTCCAAAGCGCGCTCAACCGCGCTTTCGCTTCCTCCCAATCTGGCTTGAACTTCACGGCATGGGCTTGAGAATTCGGTCGGGATCAATTTCACGAATGCGTTCAAACACCTTCCGAATCGCTTCGCCCGTATAGCGAGCCGCCTCAGGGCCTTGGGGCGCTCGAAGGGGAACGGTCATGCCAAAATGGGTATCCGTATGCCGCTGGGCCACGGGAAAACGCTCGGGCGAATAGTCCACTTCCGCCGCACCTTGACAGTGCCACGGACACCCTTTTCCATACGCATTTTTCGCCTGAAACACGGTCATGGCCGGCAGAATGAAGCGCTGCCACGTCCCGGCCGGAACCCCCTCGGCCTGAATCGCCACCATGACCGCATCCCGGAAGCGGGATCGGTCGCCCGCCCAACCAATCGGGGAAAAATCGAGGCGACAGGTGAAGTTGTACCAGTTGTGGAAATGGCCCTCCGGCTCCGTCGGAAGGATAAGCCCCGGCGTTCCGTGCAGCGTTTCGAGCAATACGGCCGCATTTTGACGCTGCACTTCGATATAGCGGTCCAATTTGGCCAATTGGGCCCGCGCGAAGGCCGCCGTCAGGTCGTTGTTCCGGTACATCCAGCCCAGCGCATAGGCGTGATAGTCGCGGGATTCCGCCGGCGATCGCGTCTCCCCGAAGCTCCACACCTGGCGAGCCGCTTTGTAGATCTCTTCTTGATCCGTCACAAACATGCCCCCCTCGCCGGAGCAAAGGCATTTGTTCTGGTTAAAGCTGAACGCGGCGCAGTCGCCCCACGTGCCCACCTTGCGCCCCTTGTACCGCGCCCCATGCGCCTGGCAGCAATCTTCAATGACCTTCAGGTTGTGCTTTCGGGCAATCGCCATCACTTTTTCCATATCGACGGCCAACCCGTGGAGGTGCACAACGATAATCGCTTTAGTCCGCGGCGTAATCGCCGCTTCGATCTGGTTGACGTCGATGTTGATGGTCTCAAAATCAATGTCCACAAAGAGAGGAATGGCATTGTGATGGATGATGCAGGTAGCGCTGGACGACCACGAGTAAGCGGTCACCAGCACGTGATCGCCCGCCCCACATCCCACGGCCGCGACGCCCATGTGAAGGGCCGCCGTTCCGCTGTTGGTCGTAATCGCAAAGGCGTTCCCATTCCATGCCGCAAACTCTTTCTCCAACGCCTGACAGTTCGGCCCGTAAGCATGATTCGCCCCTTCCAACGAAGCGAGGACCATCCGCCGATCCGTCTCGTCAATCGGCGGCCATTTCTTATAGGTCCCCTCGGGAACCACTTTCTTTCCGCCATACACCGCCAGTTGCCCGCTCATCAGAACTCTCCCGTTACTAGGGCCGAAACACTACACGAGGTCGTGTCACCATTCAAGACATTGTTGATCGCCTTGATCGGGATGCGCCATGGGACAAAACCGAAAAATCCATAACGGGCGCCATTTTTTCCATAGGTCCCTCTTGGCTTCAGCGTTAGAATAAAAGAGTAAAGGCCTAAAAGAAGTTTCTTTTCAAATGGAATTCGGTGATAAAAAGGCACATCGGTTCGATTGGAAAAGCTTTCCGCACAACGGCTTTGGCCCTTTTCCTATTGCCGCTCTTGAGCCCCTCCCTCCTCGCCAGAACAAACTATATCAGCGAATATTTCAATTTGGGCGCCTTCCCCTCCAATGTGGCCCTCCATAATCTGGGAAGCGGAACCGGTTGGTCGAATCTCTGAACGTACGACCCCTCCAACGCTATTTTTGGTCCCCTTTATAGCCCGGGAACAAACATGCTGCTCGTTACCAACGGCTACCAAAACACAGGAAACCTCTCCGGAACCAATTGCGGTCTAGCGACCTACGGTGCAAATGCCGATAACGTTTCCTGGCGCTCTTTGGAAACACCACTTGAAGGAACCGTGTGGATCAGTTTTCTCTTCGCTTCTGCCAATCATAACCAATCGGAAGCCCGCGTCTTCTTTCAAAACAAAAGCAACTACCTGGGTGTCGCAACCAATCTCAAGCTGAGAATCCAAATCGGGGGAACCAATGTGGAGAGTCCGGAAGGGGCGCTTAAACTTAAGAATTTGTATCTTTTTCTGGCCAAACTCGAACTCCATGGCATCGGCACAAATGACACGGTCTCGTTGTGGATCAATCCAAACCTTTCGGACGGAACAAATAACTTGGGAACGCCAACCCTTATCTCCACCCAGTACGACATGGAAATCGATCAAATCACAAGGATCGGCCTGGGTCTACGCCGAGGGGACGAGCCCAGAACCCGCTTCGACGCGCTGAGAATCAGCGATACCCCGGAAAAAGCCTTTCATTTTGTGACAACCGGCGAAATGCTCCCGGTTGCCCCAAAAGGAACATTAATGGTGATCCGCTAATGATTATCGAATGAAACGTTCTGTGGAATTCCTCGCACGGTGGGTGTGTTCCCTTTTGGGTTTCGTCGTTCCGTCGGCCCTGCCCCTGGCGGCACCGCAGCCGTCACTCCCTGTGGACCCCCCTCTGCCCGTTCTCGACTGGGAACCTCGTTCCGATTGGCTGAACGTTCGAGAGTATGGAGCAATCGGGGACGGCCAAACCGATGATACGGAGGCCATTCAGACCGCCCTCAACAAATTGGAAAACGGCGGCGTCCTCTATCTCCCTCCCGGAACCTATCGAATTTCCCAGACGCTTCTTTTGGCCCAAGCCCGACGCATGGAAGGCGTGGGAGTCTTTGGCCATGGCCGTACCACACGGCTGGTCTGGCACGGAGCGGAGGGGGAAGCGCTCTTTCATCCGGATGGCGTTTCCTATAGCTATTTTCGGGGAATCGTCTTCGACGGACGGAACATCGCCGCCGTGGGAATCCTCAAAAAAAATCGTTTCTTCGAAACCGAATCCACCTACCGCGATCTGGCATTCCTTAATTTTACGAACGCCGGCTTTCTGGTCCACCCCAACCGCCTTCAAGCCGTGGCAGAACCAATTTTCGACAACTGTTTCTTCGCCCACAACCGTCGCGGAATCGCTTTTACACGCTTCAACGACTACAACTTTGTCCTCGTCAATTGCGAATTCCGTGATAATGACATCGGCCTCCTGGGCCGAAACGGCCAATTCATGCTTCGTAACAGCCACTTCGCCAATAACCGGGAAGCCGATATCGTGGCGCAACCTCACCATGCAAGTTCCGTCCGAAGGGTCACGTCAGCCGGATCACGTACCTTTATCCGTTTCGAAAGTGGAACCGCAGCCTTCGCCATCCAAGATGTCCGCGTGACTCGTTGGACCGATCCCCAAGGCGCTCTTCAGATTCGAGGTGCGCCGGTCCTCCTTTTCGACAGCCGATTCGAAGCAGACCCCGCCGGCAGTCCCGCAGTCGTCGTAACGGGCGAAAAACAGCGTCTCATCGTTTCCAATAATTCGACCGACCCCGGCCGCCTCCTCTATTCCACGAATTCAGGGACTCTTTTGTATGAAATTTTTCCCTCGGCCCGAACCCGTTCTCCCCTCCTTCGGTCCACCGAACAACGTTTCCTCCAGTCCACCGTTCGAATCCCCCGCCGCATGTTCGACGCCCGGCGCGATTTTGGGGCAAAGGGCGATGGCCGTTCGGACGACACCCAGTCGCTTCAGGCTGCAATAGACGCAGCCCGCCATTACGGCCAAGATGCCATCGCCTACCTTCCCCGCGGCACCTACCGCATCACCCAAACCTTGACCCTTGGTGGAAGCAATTACTTTGTCGGCGGCGCCGGCAGCGGCTTCGGAACACGCCTGAAATGGGACGGTCCAGAAAATGGCGTGATTCTCTCCATCCACCAGCCCCAAAACCTTGTGCTGGAAAACATGATGGTCGGGCACCACAACGTCGGCCGCATGTCGAATGCCGTGGACATTCTTTATACCTCAAACCCTGGTGGCTCTTCGATGGTTTTGGAGGGCATCTGGACCTTCGGCGCCTATCAGAAACAGCCAGACCAGAAGGGAATTGTCTTTCGTGATCTCGGTGCCGGAGATCAGGTCCTGCTTCGCCATGTCCAAGGCAATCTGCGAATCCAGAACTGCTCCAGTTCGGTGATTTTCGCCAGTGTGGCACATGAGGGAGCCTTGACCGTCCGAGGATACCACCCCCCCGGCGGCACGAGCGGATTTTTGGGAATCGTGTCCCGCCTTGCGACGTTGACGCCCTCTATGCAGTGGATATCGGAGATAACAGTAGCATCACCATGAGCGACTGTTATAACGAACAATCCGCGGCTATGTTCCGTTTTTCGGGCTCGCGTGAACAACCGCCCGGCCGGATCACCTGGACCGGCGGCCGATCTCATTGCCGCGCGGACGGGGAACCCACCATGCGAATCGAAGGATACCGGGGCGAACTCTTCATCGGGGGCAAAGATTTCAGCGACTATCGCTGGAAAAGCGGTCTGCCGCCTCGAACCCTCAGCGCATCGGGGGACCCATTCCCGTCGATCGTCTTCTTTGGCAACCTGATGATGGGGTCCAATCTGAAAGTCGAACCCGTTCCGAAGCTTCGAGTCGCCCTTCTGGGCAATCAGTCCCACCCTCACTCGCTCTGGGTCGAACGCGTCCCGCTGGAGGATCAGTATACCGATACCGACCTTGCCGCAATGGGACGCGCCTTCGACGATCTGAACCTTTTGGGCCTATGGGATCTTGCCCTCATGAGCCCCTCTCCGCCAGAGCCACCCCCCCCTCTTCCCAAGCCCCTGTCATGAAAGAGTTCTGGAACTTGTTCGCCGATTTCACCCTGGATGCCCTCCCGTGGCCTTGGACGGAGTGCCCCTGGGAGTCCCTCCCTCAACATCCGGGATCTCCTGCACCCCACACTCTCGAAACTTTGCCCGGTTCGACGTCCGATTTTTTCCGAGTATGGCCCACCGACGGGGGCAACGAAAACCTCGTCCCCCGCGATCAACCGCGTGAACATCCCCAGAGTACAACTCAAC
>CALHRZ010000031.1 GCA_938038445.1 uncultured bacterium
GCGGCACGATGTGGCGGAGCTCGCCCGCTTCCCGCAAGAAGGCGCCATCGAGATTTCCGTGCCGCTCGTCCGCCGCCTCGCCCCCGACTCCCTCTCCGTCATGGAGTTCAAGACTCCGATGGACGTCCGGATCGCCGAGAAGATGCTCAAGTTCCCGTTGCTCGGCGAACGTCTCGAAGGCAAGTGGAACGTCTCATTCACGCGCGAGTTCGACATGACCAACGACAGCCATCTCTTCAAAACCGAGCCGGGCCCCGGACGACTGCCGCTCTATGAAGGGAAGATGATTCATCAGTTCTGCTCGAACTGGGGGCAACCTAAATACTGGCTCGACGAGAAGGAGGCGCGAACAGCTTTGCTTGGAAAGCAGGCGGACGAAGGACAATTGTTGGACTACCAAAAGTATCGTCTTGCGTTTCGTGATGTCGCAGCTTCAACCAACGAACGCGGGATGATTATGACTATTTTGCCGCGCAATGTTTTTTGCCCGCATACCGTTAGCCTTGAGAATGTGACCGCAAGCAATCTGGAACATTATGAACGCTGCTATTGCGTGGCAGTGCTAAATGGCTTCGTCGTGGATTATTTATTGCGTCTTCGTGTCACAAACCATCTATCTTTTTTCTTCGTCTATGGTCTCCCCGTCCCCCGCCTGACGGCGGCGGATGCGGCGTTTCGGCCGATTGTGGAGCGGGCGGCGCGGCTGATCTGCACGACGCCGGAATTCGACGAGTTGGCGAAAGAGATCTTCGGCGGGCGGGCAACGGCGAAGAGCGTCGGCGCGACCGATCCAGCGGAGCGGGCGAAGCTCCGCGCCGAACTCGACGCCCTGGTCGCGCAGCTCTACGGCCTGACCGAGGAGGAATTCGCCTACATTCTCACGACCTTCCCACTGGTGGAGGAAAGTATGAAGCAGCAAACGCTCAACACGTTCCGGAACTTGCTGCGTCTGGGGACATTACCGGAGACACGGCCATGAAACCGGATTTCATCATCAACGACGACATCCATTACCGCATGGGCCGCGACGGCGGCGAGGAGGATTGAGATGCTGACCAAGCTGATCATGCGCAATTTCAAGCGGTTCGACGAGGCCACGGTCGATCTGGGGCAGTCGGTGGTCTTGATCGGCCCGAATAATATGGGCAAGACAACGGCGTTGCAGGCGCTGGCGTTGTGGGATGCCGGTCTTCGGGCGTGGACTGCCGCGTATGGCGCCGGCGGAAAAGCGCCGAAGAAGCGGCCGGGCGTGACCATCAACCGCACCGACTTGATGGCCCTTCCGGTTCCCAGCGCGTTGCTGCTCTGGAAAGACCTGCATGTCCGCGAGATTTCCCGCTCCGAGGGCAAACAGCGCACCGACAATGTCCGCATCGAAATCGTCGTTCATGGTTTGTCAGCCGGGAAGGAATGGGTTTGCGGCCTGGAGTTCGACTACGCCAACGAGGAGTCGTTCTACTGCCGGGCGCTTCGCTCCGGTACGGGAGAAAACCCGGAACGTATGCCCGTGCCTCCGCAAGCCGTGGAGCACCGCATCGCCTATCTGCCACCGATGTCCGGTCTGGCTGATCGCGAATTCGTCAAACAGGCCGGGGAAATCGGCGTTCTGGTCGGCCAGGGCCAGACAGCCCAGGTGCTGCGCAATTTGTGCCATAACGTGAGCGTTTCGGGGGGGGAGGGCTGGAAGTCGGTCGTGAAGCATATTCGCGAGCTCTTCGGCGTGGAACTGCTTGCTCCGAGCCTGAACCCCGTTCGCAGCGAGATCACCATGGCCTACCGCGACGCGAACGGCAAAGAACTGGACATTTCCTGTTCCGGCCGCGGATTGCAGCAGACGCTCCTCCTTCTCGCCTATTTGTACGCAAACCCGAAGAGCGCCCTGCTTCTGGATGAGCCGGACGCCCACCTCGAGATTCTGCGCCAGCGCCAAATCTTCAACCTGCTGACGGATGTCGCGGAAACGCAAGGCTCCCAGATCATCGCCGCAAGCCATTCGGAAGTGGTGCTCAATGAAGCGGCCAGGCGGGGTCGGGTGGTAGCCTTTGTCGGCCGGCCCCATACGATCAACGACAAGGGCAGCCAATTGCTAAAGGCATTGGCCGACATCGGATTCGATCAGTACTACCAGGCGGAACAGAAGGGTTGGGTGCTATACCTCGAAAACAACACCGATCTGGACATCCTGCGTGTCTTCGCCGAAACCCTGGACCATCCGGCGAAAGAGCATCTTGCCGCGCCGTTTCTGCATCCGGTGGCAACGAATTTGCCGCAGCGCGCTCGCGAGCATTTCTTCGGTCTGCGCGAAGCCAAGGGCGACCTGGTCGGCATCGCCATTTTCGACCGGCTCGATAAGGAACTTCAAAGCGGAACGCCATTGGTCGAGTTGCAGTGGGCGAAACGCGAGATCGAGAACTATCTGTGCAGCCAGAATGCGTTGGAGGCCTATGCCACATCCGGCGTCTCCGACGATCTCTTCGGGCACGCCGAACGCCAACAACGCCTCGATGCGATGAAGGACGCCATTGCCGAGGTTACCACCGCCTTGAAAACACTCGGGAAACCTGATCCCTGGTCGCCAGACATCAAGGCCACCGACGACTTTCTGGACCCGCTGTTCAAGGCCTTTTCAGAGAAACTCGGTGTCCCGCTGGTGCTTCGAAAGAACGAATACTACAAACTCGCGAAGTTTGTGCCGAAGGGGGCGTTAGACGCTGAGATTACGGAAAAGCTTGACGCCATTGTCGCGATCGCCGCCTCCCGCAAGTTGGGGGCAAAGCGATGACGGATCGGACAGATCAGGCGAATCCGGCGGATCGGCCGCCCAAGCCTCACGGCCGGCGCAAGTTGCGGCCCAGCGGCGGCTACCGCAAGACCGCCAGTTTCCAGACCGCCACGATCATCTACGACGCCACTTACTGGTTCTGCGAGAAGTTTCTCGATCCGCGCTCGCGGATGGCCGACCAGATGGTGCAGGCGGCGCGGTCGGGCCGGCAGAACATCGCCGAGGGCAGCCGGGCGTCGGCCACCTCGTCGCAGACCGAGCTGCGTCTGCTCAACGTGGCGCGGTCGAGCCTGGAGGAACTGCTGCTCGACTTCGAGGATTTCCTGCGGCACCGGCATCTCGCGCAGTGGGCACCCGACGGCGCGGAAGCGCAGGCCGTGCGCGAAGTGCCGCGGCGGTTCAAGCGAGATCGCGCGGATCAGGCTGATCTGACAGATCTGACGGATCGGGAGCGCTGGGCGCTCTACGCCCCGTGGCTGGAGGCTGCCGACCCGGCCGTGCGCGCCAACGCGCTCATCTGCCTGATCAACCAAGCGAACTACCTGCTCGACCAGCAGATTGCCGCCGCGGAGACGCAGTTCGTCGAGGGCGGCGGCTACAGCGAACAACTGGCCGTCGCGCGCCTGGCCGAGCGGGAGCGGCGGCAGCGCGATCAGGCCGATCCGTCCGATCCGACCGATCGCATTCCCGCCTGCCCGCAGTGCGGCAAACCCATGGTTCTGCGCACAGCCAAGGCCGGCAAGAGCGTGGGGAGGCAGTTTTGGGGCTGTTCAGGCTATCCCCAGTGCAAGGGCGCGATGGACTCATGATTGCGCAAAAGCCCCAACTGCGATTCCTCGGCGACCCTTCCATCATGGATCGCCCAAAAGTCGCGCTCTTGTGCTCCGCCCACTGCCCCGGCAAACTCATCCTCGACACCTACGACTTGGCCCAGCGATTTCGCGCCAAAGGCATCACGGTCATCAGCGGGTTCCATTCCCCCATGGAGCAGGAGTGCCTGCGCATCCTGCTCCGATCCCCGCATCCGGTCATCTGGTGCCTGGCCCGCGGCCTGCTCCAACGGATCCCCGCGAAGCCTGTGGACTGCCGCCCCGCCGTGGCCAAAGGGCGCCTCCTGATCGTCTCCCCTTTCAAGGACAACGTCCGCCGCGTCACCGCCGAAAACGCCGTGATCCGCAACCGTCTCGTCGCCGATCTGGCCGCTGCCGTCCTCGTGCCTCATGCCGCGCCCGGCAGCAAGATCGAGGCCCTCGCCCTCGAACTCCTCGCCGCCGGCAAACCCCTCTACACCTTCGACCACCCCGCAAATGCGGGCATCCTCGGCCAGGGAGCGCAAAATGTCTGCCGCTTTGATCTCTCGCAGTTCCAACCCGAATTGGACCAGCCTCAATACCCCTGACGCAGACTCAGCGCTCCATCGCAACGGTTCGCCTTCTCGCTTCGCTTGCCCCGTTTCCTCAATCGTATCCGTCAGCCCTTCCTTCCTCTCTTTCCCGCCCTCCTAAATCACGCAACGAACCAACCCCCACATTCCCCCTTCCCTATGGGCCATTTGAAGCCCCGCCCCTCCGTCCATTCCTCCCGTTCATGCCCCACCCGTTTTTACTGGCCAATTCCTAGACGCCCGGATACAGTAGAATATCGTTCGAAAGGATTTTCCCATGCCCATCGACCGCGAACAAGTGCTTCGCTACCACCTTGGAGGCAAAATCGGCCTCCGAATCCGGAAGCCGGTGGCCACGCTCCAGGACCTCTGCCTCGCCTATACCCCAGGCGTCGCACTCGCCGTCAAGGAAATCGCCGCTCATCCTGCCGCCCTCTTTTCCTATTCCGCCCGCTCCAATCTCGTCGCCGTCGTCACCGACGGAACCGCCATCCTCGGCCTCGGGGATCTCGGTGCCGAAGCCGCCATCCCCGTCATGGAAGGAAAAGCCGTCCTCTTCAAATTGTTCGGCGATGTGGACGCCTGGCCCGTCCCCCTCAACCATTGCCGCTTGGGAGGACAGAACACCGGCAAAACCGACCCCGCACGCCTCGTCGAACACGTCGCCGCACTCGCCCCGATGTACGGCGGTATCAACCTGGAAGATATCGCCGCCCCCGCCTGCTTCGAAATCGAAGATACCCTCGACGCACGCCTCGATATCCCCGTGTTCCACGATGACCAGTGGGGAACCGCCGTCATCACCCTGGCCGGCGTCCTGAACTATGCCCGACTCTGCGAACGGGATATCTCCGAACTCCGCGTCGTGATCAACGGCGCAGGCTCCGCCGGCATACGAATCGCCGAAATGCTCAAGGCCGCCGGCTGCGACTCCGTCCTTCTCTGCGACTCAAAAGGCGTGCTCCGCACCAGCCGCACCGACCTCTCCGGCAAAAAAAAGGAACACGCCGTCCATACCTCCGCCGCCACGGTGGGCGACGCACTCGAAGGGGCCCACCTGTTCATCGGCGTCTCGGCCGCCAATTGCATCCAAAGTCGAGACATTCAGCGTATGGCCCCCTACCCCGCTATCTTCGCCATGGCGAACCCCGATCCCGAAATCACACCCGCGGAAGTGGCCCAAACCCTCGGCCGCAACCCCTACGTGATGGCCACCGGCCGTTCCGATTACCCCAACCAAATCAACAATGTCCTCGGCTTCCCCTTCCTGTTCCGGGGCGCCCTCGATGTCCGCGCCCGCACGATCAACCTCGCAATGAAACGCGCGGCGGCCGAAGCACTCGCCGCCCTGGCCCGCAAACCCGTCCCCGAAGAAGTCAAAGCGCTCTACGAGGAACCCGACCTCGCCTTCGGCCCCGGCTATATCATCCCCAAGCCGTTCGATCGCCGGCTTTTCGAAACCGTCCCCCTCGCCGTCGCAAAAGCCGCTGTCGAAAGCGGTGTTGCACAAACCCCCTTCTCCGCGGCCGCCTACGCCCAGGAACTCCACCGCCGAAATACCTCGCGCCTCAAAGAAATCCTTCCCCAACCCGCATGAGCCCGGACCGACCCAACCTCATCCTGTTCGCACCAGAAACCATCCGTGCAGACGCCGTGTTCGGCCCCCCCGCCGGCCGCGCCCAGACGCCGAACATGAACGCCCTCGCCCAAACAGGCGTCTCCTTCACCCGCTGCTTCGCCCAAAACCCTTTTTGCACCCCCTCCCGTTGCTCCTTCCTCACCGGACTCTACCCCCATACCCATGGCCACCGCTCCCTCCTCCACCTGCTGCACGCCCACGAACACAACCTCCTCCGCGACCTGAAGGAAGCCGGCTATTACACCGCCTGCTTCGGCAAGAACGACGCCCTGGCCCCCGACGCAGTCCCCCTCGCCCTCGACGAATGGAAACCCCGAGTCACGCCCCGCGATAAACCCCGTTTCCTCACCCCGCCCGAACCCAAATGGGAGGCCGGATTCTACAAGGGAAAACGGGAGCCTTCCCCATGCCATGACAGCGATTCCGCCTTCGTGGACTCCGCCCTGAACCTCATCGCCCATCCCCCGAAACAACCTTTCTGCATTTTCCTCCCCCTCCATTTCGCCCATCCCCCCTACACGGTCGAAGAGCCCTGGTTCTCCCTCCACGACCGAGCCGCCGTCACCCCGCCCATCCCCCCTCATTTCGAAGGCAAAGACCCTTATTACCCCCTCTATTACCAACGCACCGGTCTTGCGGAACTGGCCGAATCCGACCGGCGCGAAATCCGCGCCGTTTACTGGGGCATGATCGCCCGGACCGACCACCTGCTCGGCCGAATCATCGAACAACTTCAAATGAGCGGTCTCTGGAATCAAACCGCCCTCTTCGTCTTTTCCGACCATGGGGATTTCGCCGGCGATTACGGCCTCGTGGAAAAATGGAACCACGGCACCGACGATTGCCTCCTCCATGTGCCCCTTATCGCCCGCGTCCCCGGCCGACTTGAGGGCGGAAGAGTCCGTGCCGGCGTCGTGGAACTGCTCGACCTTTATGCCACCATTCTCGATGCGGCCGGCGTTCGCTCCTCCCATCCCCACTTTTCCCGAAGCCTCCTGCCCGACGGGACCAACCCCCTACCCCAGGAAGGTCGGGACGCCGCATTCTCCCATAGCGGCTATTCGCTCAGCGAAACCCAATGCCAAACCCCCCACGCGCTCGTCAAAGGGGGCTGGTATGAAAAACGAAACGTCCTCCACGACAACCAACCCGAACTGCGAACCCGTCGCGTTTCCTTAAGAACACCGCGTTACCGATTCGTCTATTGGCCGGAAGGACTCGAACAACTCTACGACCTCGAACAGGACCCCGACGCCTTGATCAACCGAGCGCCCTTACCGGAATACGCCCCACTTCTTCGCCAGTTCCGCGAACGCATCCTGCGTCACCTCCTCGAGACGTCCGATACGACCCCCTTCACCCACGACCCGCGCGGGTTTCCCCGCTGATCAACCCCAAACCCAACGAAACCGCTGCCTCCCCCCCACGCGCCGGACTACGGCAAAGGCCCCCCGTTCGTCCATCCCTTCCGCCTGGATCAGCCGATGCTCAAAGGCCGCGCCGATCCGATCTTCCGTCCCTTCCGCCCATTCAATCCGGGCCGCCAACACATTCGGCAACCCCGCCAACGGTGTGACACGCGGCGGCGGTTCCCCCTGGCGTCGAGGAATGAGGAGTACCAAAAATCGTCCATTATACCCCCGTGCGCGCCCGATAAGGCGCGGCCGAACATACACAGGCCCATGCACCAGGTCGGCGGGTCGCCGATAAAGCGCCACCTTGGATTGCAAAGCCCGGACCCGCTCCTCCATCGGCTCCGGAACCCCCAAATACCTCCAGGCGCTCGACCCCGCCTCATCCTGCGTCCATTCCCACTCGTGAGGCTTCGGAAACACTTTCCACGTCGGAACGATGGGCATAACGTCCAGCCGATTCCCCTTCCGCCAGCCGATAATCTCCGCCCGTTCCCCATGAATCTCGATCCGATTCCCAGGAGCCGTCTGAACGAGCCAATGATACTCTGCCCAATCATCGCACGCATTGAGATCATCCACCACCCAAACGTACGGACGCCCTCCTTTCACAAGCCCCAGATGCCGCCAGGCCCAGTAACAGTTGTGCTGATGGGAACTGTCCACCCCCGCCAAATCAACAAAAGGACTCGGCTCGCAAAGTGTCAACCGACCCGGCCATTTCGTCGCAATCCATCGGCCGTCCATCGTCCTCCCCGACCGGCCGTTCACAAGACAAACACTATGCTGATCCTGCTCGTTCCCGTAACGCCCCGTGTCGATGCTGAAATATTCGCCAAGGGCCGAAATCGAAAAATGCCCGCAACTGGCATGGGCATGCCCCTGGGCCGCCGGCGACCGCTGCGATCCGTCGAAAACCGTTAGGATGGCATCCGCCCCCCACCCCGACCGGAAGGAAACAATCCCCCGTCGCGGATCGCAAAAAGCCGTCGGAATCCGACAACGCCCTGGCGGCAACCCCTCCCCCAGTTCGCGAATCACCAACAGGGAACGATAGGTCGCCGGCGTCTGCCCCCCGCCCGGAAGAGAAACTTCCTCATCCTGAATCGGCGCGGGCTTGGCCCCCGTCGAAAAGTGCGCGTAGGAAAGAGTCCGAAGCAGCCAGATCAGCGCCGGATCGCGGCGCCGCACCGCCAGACGACCCAGCGCCAGCTCGCGATCCCGAAAATCATCCCCATGATCGCCCGTGTTGGAAAGGGCTTCCCCCCACGGCTGAACAAAATGAAGAATGGCCCTCCCGCCCTGGGCAAACGGCGGACTCGCGCGATACACATCGAAAACCCCAGCCCGGTGGAGCAATTCGCCGGCTTCCACCAGCCGGCTCCAAATCAGCGTCCCATAGCCGATGTCTTCCTCCGGATAACCTCGCGCGTTGGCCGTCGCATGGACGGAAGCCTCATATCGCCGAATCAAATCCTGAAGCAGGTCTTCCTCCTCATCGGGCTTCCCGCTCTCACCCCGAATCGCCAGCAACGTCCGAAGCGCATCCAGCATCCAGGTTGCGGGAATATTGGCGCCCGCATTCAGATAAAAACGGTCCCCAAGCCTTTGAACCGTCTGCTGGACAGCGCCGAACGCCGACGCGGCATATTCGCGCCGCACATCGGCATCCCACCGCTCGCACAGCCAGTCAAAGGGATACGCCAAATGAAAGAGGTGCAGCCGCGCCCGGTTCCACGCCTCCTCGTGAAAGCCCTCGGCCGCAACCTGCCGCACCAACCGCCCAAGCAAAGCCGCTATCCCATCGTGGGCATCGAGCAGCGCCACCATCCCCAGATCGGCTGCGCAAAAGGCCAACCGGGCCGATAAGGATTGCCAGGAACCGTCCCCCCGCAGCATGCTCCGCCAGTCCCCGATTCCCTCCAACTCGCGGCCTAAACGTTCCGCTTTGCGCCGCAGCGCGGCCATGATCCGCCTGCCGGGTTCCCGCCTCGCCATTTCCCGCAACGTCGATACATCCCTCCGATCCAACAGCAAACGCGGATGCTCCCCACGCTCGTAAAGACCCCGCGCCGCACCGTATTTCAAGGAAAGAGTCGAAGCCCTTCTTTTCTTCATCGTTCCTCCCCCTCCAGCGGTTCAATTCGAACCGGCTGCTCGCTCCGCACATAAACCCGCCACACAGCGTCGGTCGAACCAGGGGACAAAATCAATACCCCCGTCGGCTTCCCCCCCATCAGCCAACGCCCCATCTCCTCCACCGCGACCGATCGCAACGGCGGTCCCTCCAACGGGACAACGCCCAACGGCCCTTGCCGTGTGACGCGTAACAATCCCCCCCCCAACCATATCCACCCCCCCGGCGTCTTCTGAAGAACCTCCCGGTTCAGGGGATGCTCGGAAAGAAACATAAACCCGTCCTCAAGATGCAAATGCCCACTTTGAAAACGGTCCGCAACCAGCGCGCCGCTTAAGCCACCCCCCACTTCAGGGTTCGCCTCGCCGGTTAACAAATCCACCCCCTTATAGGCAACCCGTTCGCTGACATCCCGATAATAACCGCTGCACGCAGCCGCCGTCACGCCGCCCACCTTCCGCACGCTATGAAGAATCGGTCCATCCAAAAGCCCATCCACCGCCTCCCCTCCGACGGTTTTCAGAATCGCCCGAAGACGCTCCAAATAATCCCGCGATGCGCTTTCTACCCCATCCAAAATCACCTGCCCTCGATACAACGCCGGATCACCCCAAAGGACCAGTACCGCATCACCCCCCCGACGGAACAGGACCCGACTCCGCTCCCCCCGTACCCTCATCACCGCTCCCAGGACCGCGCCCTTCACTTCAACAGAGTTTCCTTCTTCATCCTGAAGCGACAACGCCGGGAGCGTTTTCCCGCCCGCCCGCCCCGTTTTGCGGCATTCAATCTCCTCCCCCCATGGCATGGCCGGCATTTCCCCCGGCCGATGCAAGTAAAGAATCCCCTCGGTCTCTCTCAACCAACGCAGCACGGCATCCCCAACGGCGCCCTCCAACGAACTCGGATTGTGCAGGAGAATCATCCGATAACGCGAAAGATCTGTACCCGGTTCGACCAACTGCCGCTCATCGTCCGCAAAATCATACCCATTCAAAAGCGCATGCCCCGGCACAAGAGGATTCGGCGTCGTCGGCGTGGTCCAGACGCTCACGCCGGGATGAACGGCCAATGCGGCCGATCCCTGTTCGGCAAGGCGTGGTAGACTCCGAAACACCCGCGCACATTCTTCCAAATAGTGCCGGTACAACCAGAATCCCCGCCGAAGACTTTCCTTTCGCTCCGCCAGCAAACGGCGCCGATCCCCCTCCGGATCTCTGCCCTCCAATGCCTCCGCGAGTTCCTTCACGATATCCTCGCCGGCCCCTTCGTCCTCAAAAACCGGAAGCCCTTCCGCCGGGCGGGGAGCTCGAACTCCTCGGATCTCCTCCATCTCCTCTGCCCCCTGAAAGGCATACGCCAAGGCGCGTTCCAGCATGGGACTTTCCGGAAACAAGTCTTCCAAATGGACCTGCACCCCTCGCAGCGGCATTCCTTTCTGATAACGAGGGGCCACGAAAATCCACGTGCTGAACCATCCGGTGTCTGCACCCGCCAGCCACGCGGCCACCGCGTCGGCATAGGCGCGGATGCGGCGAGTCGCCAACGGCCGTTCCGGCGCCCGATGCGTAAACCATACCGGGTTCATTTCGTACCCGCCAATGCCTAGGCTCAACCAAAGCACGGGACGATCCGGCCATAACGTTTTAAGCCGGCGAACCAGACTGAAGGCCGCCATGCGCTGATCGCATTTGTAATCATAGATTCCCACCACGTCGAACTGCCACCGCCGAATGTTCGGCCCTGTTTTGCCGATCTCGCCAGGCAGAAAGGTGCACACTTGAAGGCCGGGCCGCTCCCGCCGCCAGCGAAGACGCACAAAGTCCACGATGCGGTTGAACCCTTCGACGCTCTTTTCGTAAGCCCACTCTTTCCAACGCTGAGTCTCCGCTGACGTCAAGGCCGCTGGCTCTCCCCGAATGCGGTCAGGGTCCAACCCCATCTCTTCACAGAAAAGGAACCAGCCATCCGCCCACAACCCCTCCGGCGCCATCGTCATCGTCTCTTCTCCCAGCACAATCCCGTCCAACAAGGACACCCGCTCAGGGGTCAATTCCCGCTCGAGCGCCAGCCAGAATCGGTCCCGCCAGGACCGATTCAACGCCGCCAAACCGGGATGACCAATCGGCGTGAGGCGCACAAAAACGATCTTCCCCGCCGCTTGAACGCCACGCCAACGCTCCAGATCGCCGGGCATGCTGAGCAAATAATAGGCATCAAACGGCGATTGCGCCGCCTCCAGTCCCATTCCACACAACCAGGCAAGATTCCGAGCCCCCCCTACCTTCCGCGCCGCGGCCCCTCCGGGGGGAAGCGGCCGCCCCTCCGCTCGCGCCAGAGCCGCTGCGAGAAACTCCCGAATCGCAGGCTCCGGTTCCTCGGCAAGAAGCCTGCGGATCGCCTCGACCTGATCCGCACCCGCATAATCGAGAAACACGGCCGCCGCATAAAGACGCTCCAACCGATGCCCCGGCCGTCGGGTCAGCGCCTCGCCCGCCAGCCGACATGCAACCCCTGCGTCCCTCCCGGCCAACACCCGAAGGGCTTTCGCCCGCACATGAGGATCCGGATTTTCAGCCGCCGTTTCGGAAAGCAGTGCCGTTGCCCGGTCCGAGAAATCCTGCCCCATGCGTTCCACTATCGCCTCGCGTTCCAAGGGATGCGCTATCCGAAGTCGGAACGCGGTTCGCTCCCAAGGATCGGACGGTAGCCGGTGCTGAAGCAACCGTCGAGCTTTTGCGGCAACCGCCTCTTCGGGATCCTGCGCCTCTCGAATCAACGCCTCAGCAGAAGAAAGGGACCGATCGCTCGCTCCCTCGGTCAACGCCCGAGGCGGTTCCGCCGCTCCCCGAACCTCAGGATCAGGATGCCGCACAAGCGTTTGAATCGTCCGGTGCGCAGCAGAATCCTCCACGCGCGCCAGCAACCGGACGGCGCCCAACTGCTGGGCGCGTGAGTACCCCCCGGAGACCCACACCGACGACGGATCCTGTGACGCCTGCTCTCCACTTCCCCGCCCTTCCAACACCGCATCCAACGCGGCGCCCAGCGTTCCCTCGGCCGCCTGCTTCATGAGATCGCGAACCGCCCGCTCCAATTCCGGAATAAAAACCGCGGGATCCTGACGCACCAACGCCAATGCGGATTCTTCGTAAGGGGTTCCCAAAACCGGCGGTAATGCCATCCGCCCTATCTGGACCGCCGTCGGCGTGTAACTCTGGTCCCGCCGTTGCGCCGCAAGTTGCGCCGTAACGGCCCGCAAAACCTCCGCGCAGACACGCGGATGGGAAGGATATTTCTTCCAAACTGGCTGCAAGGCAATAAGCTTCGCCTCGCCAGGATTGTGCGGCCAGGAAGCCGATACCTGAGCCGCAGAAAAGAGCACGCCGAGCGATTCCCCATCCATCTCAGGCACGGCTATGAGGGCATTCCGGCGCTCCCCCTCCAGGAAAAGCCGATCGGCCACAAAATTCGCAGCCTGCACCACCGCAGCCCGAAGCCGCTCCGTCGTCGGACGCTCGACCGTCAGCCGCATCGTTCCCTCCCCCTTCCACACGGTCAGTTCGCCCCCGACAACTCCAGGCCGAGCGACAATCAAGACGTCAATCGGTTCATACCCAGAAAACGCCCCCCTAAGATCGCGGTCCGCACCCAGCCATGCCGCGCTCGTGACCGTTTCAAAAATCAACGCGGCCCGCTCAGATGCAACCACTTCCGCATTCTCTACAGCCGAAAGCGCCTCTTGCAACCAGACGGAAACCGCGACCGCCCACAACCCAGCGTCGGACACCCTTCCTTCCAACGGTGCAGGGGGCGCAATCGCGATCCGTAATAATTTGCCCTTCGGTTCCGCCTCCCCCCCGCAGGCTTGCGCCGCCATTGCGGCAACGAACCCGTAAATGAGAAGCCTTATCGTTTTCATTATTCGGTAATAATAAAACGACCGAGTTTCGGCCGCAATAAAAACAGCGAAAGGGGGACATCCTTTCTTGGCGTACTCTGAGATGCACGATGCCGCTCCCGAAGCAAGCTTTGTTCCCCACGTCCCTTCCCTTCCCCTCCCCTTCTCATCCCTCCCGATCGCTCAGGGAAAACGAAGGCTTTGTTCTTTTACGAATCGCCAAATACCGCCCTCCTTACCCAACGTCCGCGATTGGGGCGTCTTAAGAATGAAAACCCTTATGGGGACGCACGTGCGGGGAGTCCCCTACGCGCCTGCACAGGAAGGTGTTGACTTCTTCTTCCCCAGACCCGGCGGCCTTCCCTTCCTTCACCAGGCGCCCTTGCCCGTCAGATTAGCAGCTTTTTGATCTCGTCCGCGCTCAAGACCTTGCCCACGCTCTTCACCTCGCCGTCCACCACTAACGCCGGAGTCATCATGACCCCAAATTTCATGATCTCTTGAATCTTTTCAACCTTCTCGATCGCGGCGTCGATCCCCAGCGCCTTCACCGCAGCGTCGGCGTTCGCCGTCAACAGCTTGCATTTCGGACATCCCGTTCCCAAGATTTGAATCTTTTTCATGACGAACTTCCTCTCCTCTATTGCGGGGGGTTAAGATACGATCACTCCGTAGATCAATCCCGAAAACGTGGCCATGCCCACGACCAACGCGATAAACGTCAGGGTTTTGCGCGGCCCCAAGATCGAGTTGATGACAAGCATGTTGGGCAAGGAAAGTGCCGGCCCGGCCAGCAGCAGCGCCAACGCGGGTCCTTGCGCCATCCCGCTGTCCAAAAGGCCGCGCAGAATCGGCACTTCCGTCAGCGTCGCAAAGTACATCAAAGCCCCTGTAAGAGAGGCAAAGAAATTGGTCCAAACGGGCCAGATCAAGGCGAGCCACCCCGGCACGGGGTGCCCTTCACCCACAAAACGGGAAACAAGCGTCGCAGGCGTCTCCCCCACCAGCGCTTGAATCCAAACATTCGGTACGATTCCCGCATCCTTACCCTCCGGGCTTCCGAGGAAAAAGCCGGCCGCAAGAACCCCCCCAAACAGCAAGGGGAGAATCTGCTTGGCAAAGCTCCATGTCTGATCCCGCCATAACGTCAACTCCTCTCCCGCAACATACGTCAACACGACTAGCCCGACGGCACCGGCCGTAAAGGAAATGCCGGGATAGGCGGGAAAAATGGCCGATAGAAGAGCCGCCGGAACCGCCGCGAGAAGAATCCACCTCCCAGGCACTCGAAAAAAGCGCCAGAGACAAACCCCCAACAAAACGGCGAAAAAAGCCGTCAGCGTCCACTTGGCCTTGAAAATCGCATGCCAAAGCCCCGCCGTCTCCAGGGGTCTGCCCCAGTTGGCAAACACCAGGATCCCCACCATGGAAAAGAAATAAAGTGCAACCTGCCACAACGGACGGCTCGGCCCCTCCTCCTCTCCCAGGATCAAATCCTGCGCGGCCGCGGCTTTGGCGCGCTCTTCCTTCAGAAATATTCCATGCATCAACAGACCGATGATCACGCTGAACGCTATAGCGCCTATCGCCCGAGCCACACCCAACTGCCACCCCAAAACCCGCGCCGTCAGCACAATCGCCAACACGTTAATGGCCGGACCGGAGTAGAGAAACGCGACGGCGGGCCCTAAACCCGCTCCACGCATGTAAATGCCGCCGAAAAGAGGCAACACCGTGCAAGAACAGACCGCCAGGATTGCGCCCGACACAGAAGCCACGGAATAAGAAAGCCATTTCGGAGCTTTCGGCCCGAAATATGTCATGACCGACTGTTGGCTCACAAATACCCCGATCGCCCCCGCGATGAAAAAAGCCGGTACCAGACAGAGCAAGACATGCTCCCGTGCGTACCAACGGGCAAGTTTAAAGGCCTCAATCAACGCCCCCTGAAAGCGACCCGTCTCCACCGGCAAAAAATAGAGCAGCAAAAACAGACCAACCAGACCCGCGAAAATTTTCAGCTCACGCCCCGATTCCTGGTTCATCGCCTTGCTCCTTTCCCTTCCCCCTTGAAGGGCGAAGACGGTTGAAGCGCCTTCCCCAGGCAGGATCCGAACCTCACAAGACAGGGAACCTGTAGCCGCAGGACCCGCCGTACCCCCTCCCGCCGTTCCGTGAGAAGCCCTAACCGTTTCAGCAACGCGATATGCCGAGACAACGTGGATTTGTGCCGCGGAAACAGGGGTTGCAATTCGCATAAACACCGCTCGCCTTGCTGCAGCTCGTGCACGATCCGAAGCCGAATCGGACTGCTGAGCGCCTTCATGACGCGCGTGATAGTTTGGATCTCATGCCTATTCATTGGTTCGAGAAAACAGGATAGCGATGGTTGTTTGAAAACGCAACAAGATATATGCGCGCGTTTGGGCATCGGTTGCGGAGGGCACAACGATATCGCGTGCGGGAAAGAAAGCCGAACGTGCGGATGAAAAGGGCCGCCTGGCACCAACGATACAACGATCGCGTGGCTTGGGACCGGATACAGGAATTGAAACGACAAAAACCGGTAAACCCGGCAACTCGAAGTCGGGATCCGCCCCCAATCTCCGAAAGCGGTCGCACGATTCACCGGAGTAAATTTCAATCAGGCTCAAGAATTCGAAGACTTGCTCAAGGGGCACACGCATTCACCCCCCCCCCGGGATTCCGTCCGGGACCTGCGGGAGGACTCACCGGCTTCGGCGGCGGTGAGCGAAAAAAAGGACATCTTCCATCCAACCCTGAGCGAGCAGCCAGAAGGGGATGGCTGCCGCCCATTCCGTAACCGTTTTTCCGTCGCACTTGCCGTTAGCCAGAATTCTTTCCCCTTACGAAACCCAAGATAATAGCCCCTTTCAAACGAAAACGGTTTGACCTGTTATTCGTCTCACACTTTTGAAAGTGTGAGACATCCGACGTTCCCTATTTACGGGTTGCAAACAACGACGTGTAAGGCGAAAACCGGATAGTCAAGCCGTCCGCCCGAATTGCACCAACCGCCGGCTTGACCCGTTCCTTGGAACAGCAAAGAAAGAAAGAAAGAAAGTCGGAGACCGGAAACGTATGACAGCGCAAATGGCAAATTCCACCAGAAAGTTAAGGCCATTTTAACCGATCATGGTCGCTCGCATGTTCCTGTTGTACTCCCCCCTCCTTTTCGCTTTGGTACCGGCCCCCCTCTTCAAAACTGCACGTTGGCTTTGTCGCCCGATCGGATCGTGAGTATTTTCAGCAACGAATGTTGAACCCCGAGAACCTCGTAACGGCCGCAATCCATTTCTAACAACGGCAGCCCCGCTTCACCCGCGGCCCGAAAAACGTCTCGGGCTCTGTTTTGACTCCCCGCAGCGTACCAGCCCGGAATTGTGCCGCGCCACAGGCCAACCCCAACCATCGAAACCCCGGCGCCGAGGTCTCTGCCGGATTCGCCAGGCTCGAAAACTCCCCCGGCAAATCCCCCTCTCAAGGATCGCCGAAAATGGCCTCCATCTGAAGGGTGGCGCGCAACGTCGGATCATACCCGCCGACCTGGGGAAATTCCAGTTCCGGCACAATGTGAAGAAACAACCACCGCCGATAAATTTGGCGCCGAATCGTCGCCGTGAGCCGATAGCTCGCCTCGTCGGTATGCGGAACATTCGGCCACAAGCCCGACACCGCCAGTTCCGCGGCCGTCCGTGGATTCCATTCCCGCAAGAGCGAAAACTGCTGAAAAGGCGCAATCCCTTTTTCCGTTTCCTCCCACTCCACACGACTGGTGGATCGGAAAAGAAAACCACCCTCCATCGGATGATCCCACCGCACCTCGCTCCTCGCCGCCCATCCGTCCGACGTAAACCATAACACCTGCTGGCTGATTCCCATCTCCCAAAACGCAAACGTCTTCCGGTAATGGGCCCGAACCCTGCCATACAACTAAAGCGGATTCCCAAAACGCGCTCCCGCCCCGACACTGGAGCTCACGGAAGCCCGAAACGGAATCAACAGCTGCAGCCCAACATCCGGATCAGGTTTTCGAAAGGCTTCCCGCAACGCTTCCGGGTCGGCCGGTTCCTCAAATTCAAAGACCTGGTTTAGAAAAAGCTGAAGCCGCTTTTCCGTCCGAGG
Source organism: uncultured bacterium (assembly GCA_938038445.1). Classification (GTDB taxonomy): domain Bacteria; phylum Verrucomicrobiota; class Kiritimatiellia; order CAIKKV01; family CAIKKV01; genus CALHRZ01. Next base: position 17,402 of record CALHRZ010000031.1, read on the forward strand.
CAGCGCCACCCGATAACGCACATCGGTCCCGAGCATCACCCCCTTCGCCTCCTCCGCTCGACCACCCACGACAAGATGAAGCCGAGACCGGCGGGGTTCCTCCTCAAACCGGTTATCGGAAAAAAACGATCCATCCGCTCGATGGGCGCAGTGACCGCCCAGCCGATCCGCCCGTGCCATGCGTCCACCCCGCTCAAACCCGGCTCACTCGATTGATCTTCTTCCTCTGCATGTAAGGCAAACGAAAAAACCAAAACACCGCCGCAGCCCCCCGGATTGCACGGCGAACTTCGGCAACCATCTGTTGAAACGAAAAGGGCCTCATCCATCCCTTTCCATAGAGCTGCCAAGAAAAACCCCTTCACCATCGCTCATGGCGATACACCCCCTCCACCACTTTTCGGATGACCTTGCGTTCCATATTTCTTCGTGTCATGATGGCCTCCTATGCGTCTACCGTACGACAAAGAACCCTCGTGGATCAACGGAATCCATCGCACAAGTCGAACGCGAGGGACGTTGGATCACTCACTTTGACCCTTTACAATAATGAGGAGGCCAAGATTATGATCAAGGTCGGAATTGCCGGTGTCGGTTCGATAGGCATCACCCATCTGGATGTCTACGCAAAACGAAAGGACGCGCGGGTGGTGGCGGTGGCCGATCCCATTCTCGAACGACGCGAAGGCCGAACGGTAACGGCCGGCAACATTCGCGGTCAGGCACAGGGCGGAATGGATTTCCGCACGTTTCGGAAATACGCCGATGCCTATGACCTGATCGCCGACCCCGAGGTCGAATTGGTGGACATCTGCCTTCCTACTCCGCACCATGCCCCTCTGGCCATGGCCGCACTGAAGGCCGGCAAACACGTGCTGGTGGAGAAGCCCTTCGCGCGTACGGCAAAAGAAGCCGACGCATTGGCCCGCGTTGCGGATCAGGCGGCATCTTTCCTTATGTGTGCCATGTGCATGCGGTTCTGGCCGGGATGGGATTGGCTGAAACAGGCGATCGAACGGAAAACGTTCGGCAAGGTCCTTGCCGCCCACTTCCGCCGTGTCGCCTCCCATCCGGGTCGCCCCTTCTTCCTGGATGGGAAAGCCTGCGGAGGCGCTCTCCTGGACCTGCACGTTCATGATGCCGATTTCGTCCATTACTGCTTCGGAAAACCAAATGCCGTCTTCAGCCGCGGTTATTCGAAGCTCACAGGAGCCGTCGACCACGTCATGACCCATTACCTCTACGACGACATCCCTCTTGTCACGGCCGAAGGCGGATGGGCCATGGCGCCAGGATTCGGCTTCCACATGCAGTACACGGTCAACTTCGAACACGCAACGGCTGTCTACGACCTGAACACCCCCGAACCCCTGCGCCTTGTCCGCCAGGGAAAGTCTCGCCCCGTCAAACTCCGCCCCGGAATGGGCTATGCATATGAAATTGCCTACTTCCTTCAGTGCATTCGGCAAGGACGACGACCTCAAACGGTCACACCCGCCGACGCAGCCTTCTCCATCGCGCTCGTGGAAGCCGAAGCCCGTAGTATCCGATCCGGCCGCCCGGAACGACTCTAAGGAAAATCCGTGCGCCGACAACTCCCTGTGCTGGGTACCCTCCTTCTGCTGGGGGCGGGGGGCTGTACCCTCCCCTCCGTCCCCTCTCCAGACCCCAGCGTCCCCATCCCCGTCGCAGCCGCCGCGACCGTCTATCGCCACAACGCCCACGCCGATATTATCCTCAGCCGCCTCTTCCAAACCTATACCCTCGACGGCCAAGGAGAGATCTCCCCTCTCAGACTGGCCGCTCTCTACACCGACCAACTCCCCTCCAACGACATCAGCCGTCGCCTATCCGCCGCCTATCAGTTCCCAATTTTCAATACCATTGGCGAGACGCTGACCCTCGGCGGTGCCACCCTTGCCGTAGAAGGCGTGCTTCTCATCGCCGAACACGGCGACTACCCCCGCTCTCCCACCGGCAACACCGCTTATCCTAAACGCCGGTTCTGGGATGAAACCGTCGCCGTCTTCCGGCGCTCCGGCCGCGTCGTGCCCGTTTTTATGGACAAGCATCTGGCCGACAACTGGAGCGATGCCAAAGCCATCTACGACGAAGCGCAGGCATTGAACATTCCGCTCATGGCCGGCAGTTCGATTCCCGTCACGTGGCGAAAACCGGCCGCCGATGTTCGGCGGGGTACCCTTCTCAAGGCCATCGTGATGATTACCTATGGCGCAACAGACAGCTACGGGTTCCATGCGCTCGAAGCAGTCCAAGCGCTGGCCGAGCAACGTCAGGGCGGCGAAACGGGAATAGCGTCGGTCCAGTGCCTCACGAATGAGGCCGTCTGGGAGGCGATGGCTCAAGGGCGGGTCCCTCCCGAACTGTTTCAGGCGGCTTGGAACCGATTGCCCCGCCATCTCAACGGTTCCCGTCCGCTTCAACAAGCGGTCCGAAGGCCGATCCTTTTCCTCTTGAACTATGCGGACGGCCTCCAAGCCGCCGTAATCGAGTTGAACGGAGCGGCAGGCGAATGGGCGGGAGCCTGGCAATATGCCGACGGAACGATCGAATCCTGCCAGTTCTGGACCCAGGAAGGACGGCCCGGTGCCCACTTTACGCTCCTCCTTAACGGAATCGAGGAGATGATCAAAACGGGAAACCCGGCTTGGCCAGTGGAACGAACGCTGTTGACCAGCGGTGCGCTCGACGCACTGCTCCAGTCCCGCCTGCAAGGGGGTATTCCTTTGGAAACTCCCCATCTTCGGATTTCCTATCAGAGCGCCTGGCGTTGGAAAGAACCTCCGCCACCTCCCCCTACCCGCCCCTGGTCTGGACCCTGAAAGCTCGCCTTCTCCCGAGGCTCCGTCTCCTGATGGCAGAGCCGTCAAGTCAAACGTGGCCGCTCGCTTCGGTTTCTTCAGAATGAGTCCGATGATCTCAGCCCATTGCCTCTTCCGTACCCTCCAGGGCTACCAGAACGGTGTTCCGGAAATACAGGGAACGTCCAGTGCGGGAGCACAAAGACTGCTCGAGAAAAAGAGAGTTGAACCCTCTCACCACCCAAAGCATCGGTCACGGGTGGGCGAACGATCAGCAGGTGGCGTACCTGCGGAAGGCGGGCCCTGCAACCACACAAGCCGCGGCCAGGAATGCCGCCAAGACCCCCATCGGCACCCACGGCGACGAAAACGAGGCCTCCCCGGACGCACCGAGCCGGAGGAGTTCGACCACGTGGGTCAGCGGAGAGATGTACGCCACGGGCTTGACCCAGTCGGGCATCTGTGACAGGGGCATAAAGACGCCGCTCACGAAGAGCAACGGGAAGCGGAAGAAGTTCATCAGGGTCATGGCCTCGAAAACCTCTTTCACTATGACCGACGCGACGATCCCCATGAGCGAAAACGTCCCCGCGCCCAGCACAAGCCCGAGCGCAAAGACGCCGGGCCGGGCCAAGGGCATGCCCAGCACCGCCAAGAGCCCCAGCGTCAGGACGATGGATGTCATGATGCCGTAGGCCGCCGCGCTCAGGGCCTTGCCGAGCACGATGGTGTGGGCGGTGAGCGGGGCCAGGAGAAGACGCTCCATCGCCCCCGTCCGCTTCTCGAAGGTGATGACGATGGCCGCCATCGAGGTGTTGCCGAAGAGCAGCGTCATGCCGATGATCCCTGGCGCGACCGCAAGATACCCTGCCCTGTCCTTCAGGTACACGGCCAGGATCAGAACGGCGGGAAAGAGCAGACCCCACGTCACCAGCGGCGGCTTGCCGTAGTAGCTCTCGACGTCCTTGCGGCTGATGGCCAGCGCCCGGGCGACTTGGCTCATGGCTCGTCCCTCCTGTTGACCTGCGCATTCTCAGTCAGTATCGATACGAAAGCGTCCTCCAGCGTCGGCTCCCGCGTGCCGACATCATCGACGCGTAGTCCTTCCCGCCGGCCGAACGCCATGAGCTGGTCAAGCGCGTCGTGAAGGTCAACCACGTCGAGCTGCCAGGAACCATCCTGGAGTCTTGCGGAATGGATCGCGGGACAGGCATACTTGAGGGCGTCTCCGTCAACAGCGCCGGAGAACCGCACGGATACGCTCCGCGCTGCGCCGACGCGTCGCTTGACCTCGGCCACGCTCCCCCGCGCGACGATTCGCCCGCCTACCAGCACCGCCACGTCGTCGGCCAGTTCCTCGGCCTCGAAGAGGTTGTGGGTGGTGAGGAAGACCGTGATCCCGTCGCCGACGATTCGGCGAATGAGTCCGCGCAGGGACTTGGCGCTCGGCACGTCGAGACCGGTGGTCGGCTCGTCCAGAAAGAACACCTCCGGCCGATGTACCAGCGCGGCCGCGATGGTCAAGCGGCGCTTCATGCCCCGGGAGAGCGATCCGAACGGGTGGTCCGCCTTCTCGGCCAGGCCGAACCGCTCGATCAGCTCAGAGGCACGGCTCCGTCTCTCCGCGCGGGGCAGGCCGTAGAGCTCGCCGACGTATTCGAGGTTCCTGCGGCAACGCAGCTCGGAGTAGAGGTTGGAGTTCTCGGTCACGACGCCGATGCGGCTCTTCACGAAGACCGGATCGTCCGCCACGTCCCGGCCGAGTATCGAGACTTCGCCGCCGTCGCGCTCCAGCAGCCCGCACAAGATGTTGATGGTCGTGGTCTT
>CALHRZ010000032.1 GCA_938038445.1 uncultured bacterium
AAATGCGCTGACAGTTCTGTTCGCGCGCCGTGAGGTGATACCACGCGCCAGCCACATTTACGCGCAAAGGTCGCGCCGTTCCCCCTGCGTCTCATAGAACATCCCACCTGTCAATTCTCGAATCTGGAGACGTGACCCCAATGAGAAACCCTGGCTGTTGTTTCGCTGTGCAACGGGCCGACGCTGCACTCGAGGGTTAGGCGGCGACGACTTCCATTGCGATTTCCGCCCAGCGCCAGAGGCGTTGCGGCTGATGCGCAACGGTGCTGATGTCCTTCAGAATCAATTCCAGCGGGCAGTTGTAACGGGCGCAGATTTCAACGGAATGGCGGAGGTGGTTTCGCACGGCGTCCTCGGAAAAGGAAGGGGCGGCCAGTTGAGCGGGATTCGGTTTCCGAGAATAGACGTACAGCGTGCCGATTTGTTGGGCGGTTTTCTCCTCATCGGCCCAGGGGCTTACCGAGATTTTGCGCACGTTCGGGATAAGGCGAACCTGGTTGATTTTGTCGTGGAGCGGATCGCAGCAGCCGTAATAGACGAGGCCAAATCGCCTGAAGAGGGGCAGACACGGGCGGATTTCAAATTCTTCGAACATCTCGGGGGAAACGGTACCCAGCATTTGAGCCAAGCCGAACATCCAGATGTCCCGAGTTCGCGGACGATCGGGATTGTAACCGGGCGCCGGCAGTTCTTCCGTAAACCCGCCCGTACAGTGAATCCACGGTTGGGGCCCGCACAGCCATCCGTTTTTTTCCATCTGATCGAGAAGGGTCATATAGCCCTTGACCATCCGTTGTACGATTTCCAGAACGAACGCGGGCCGGTCAATCAAGGCCATCAGGGCATCGTCGACGCTCATCCACATGGCCAGAGGATCCCACACGGAAAGGTAAGGTTCCCATCCCCAGGGCACCACTTCGAGGAGTCCGTCGAAGAGCCGATGCGCCACTTCGAGTCGGCGTGCCGTTTCCGCTTCGTCATGGCGGGCGACTGGCGTTTGGATGCGGTCGAGGTCCTTCTCGCTTTCAAACTGGTTCCGGTATGCATGGGAGACGACCGCATTGGTGGGATCGCTTACCCGGATCTCTTCCTGGATTCCGACACCGAAACTGGAATGCGAGACGGCTTTTGAAACGCGGATGAGGGGCTCAACGACCATGTCCACCGGAAAGTGGCGCCAGCGGTAGAGGATCTGGAGGAGATGGATTTCGTAGTTGCGGCATTCCGGATCTTCGCACCGGGGGGTCAGTTCCTCATGGACGTTCATTTCGTTCCAGCAGACCTGGTCGATCATGACCATCGGCCGTTCGGGCTGGAGGGCGTTCAGCCGTTTCCACAGACGTTTTTTTTCCTGCTGGATTGGAAGTGCGGCGATAGCGGCCACCTCGGCGGCTAATTTTCGGATACGGTCCACGTCACGTCGTGTCATAGCAGTTCCTCATTCGAGCGCTGCGGAGTCTTGGAGGAAGGGAATTCGGCCGGCCGCCGGATAGCCGCAACTTTCGCCTTCGGAGGTGGGAGAGACCCAGAATGCGTAGAGGTTGCCGCGGTCGAGGCGGAACCGGAAACGGACGGGTCGTTTTTGGAGCGCTTCAAGGGTTTCGTGATTATGCCAGCGGATTCGGGCGCGGGTGCTGTTGCCGATGTAGGGAATACAGTTTTCGGTTTCGAAGCCCGGCAAAACACGGCCATCGGGATCGGCGATTTCAACTCGGAGCTCTGCGCCGGCCGTATTGGCATTGACGAAGAAACAGCGGCCGCTCGAAAAACGGAGAGGGCGAGTCAGCAAGGTGGCTCCGGGGTAACGAGCCTCCATGGAGGCGAAGCCATCTCGTCGGAGTTTGGCCAGTCCGACGGCGCCGTTCGCGTAGGTGCCGTTTGTGTGCCAGCAGGGGGTCTGGATCCGGGCGGGGTCGCCGGCGTAAGCCGAGTAATAGAACCAGAGTTCATCGCCGGCGATCACGCAGAGTCCGCCGGTGGATTCCACGTAGCCATAGTCCCATGAACCCGGTTCCCGACGGGGCGCGAGGAACGGGTCGCGCGAGGGGCGATACCAGTGAAAGCCGTCGCGGCTGTAGGCGAGGACGAGATCGGTGTATTTTGGGAGGCCGACCTTTTCCCCGATCGGGTTAGGGGGGCCGCGGTGAATCTGGAAGAAGCCGAGGAGGAGGGATTCATAGGCGACGGCGTCCAGATTGTAGAGTTGCGGCCAATCGTCGCCCGACGGGTCGAGATTATCTGCGCCGCACCAGAAGACCGGTTCGCCCTTCTGCCAATGTGCGGCTTGGAGAAACTCTTCATGGTCGTGATAACGCCGGCAGCGGTAACGGGGAGGGATCCAGGCGCGGATGCTGAAGACCCAACGGTTAAGAAACGGATTGAAGAACATCGTGCTGCGGTCGTCGAGCGGACCTGTCGTTCCGATTTCCCGCCAATGGAACCCGTCTGCGGAGCAAAAGAGGCGGGCGGGAAAGCAACCGCCACGTTGGGGGGTATTGGGTTCACGGATCATCATTTTCCAGCGTTCCGACTCCGGGGCGCGAGGATCGGGGAAGACGGTGCCCGAGTCGGCCGAGATTTCCTCGGGCAGAACGAGGTTCGTGCCGGGAACGACGTCGTTGGGCGTCCGCGTCCAGTGAAGACCGTCTTCGCTTTCCGCGTGGCACATGGGGCCGAGGTAGCCGGCCATATACCACATGCGAAGACGGTGACGACATTCGTCCCACCAAAGACCGCCGCATTTTGGAAGCGCGCCTGGTGGCCGGGAGGGATGGCGTTCCCACGGGGTGGTGGGAAAAAAGACTGGGTTAGCGGGGTATTTAACGGCCGCGTGATAGCGCTGAGCGAAACCGGATTCTGCGATGAGGAAATCGTCCACGAAGAGTTGACGGCCGCCGTCAATGGGGATGACGTCCGGCGGGCGTTCCAGCCAGGGAACGCGCATGGGTTGGCGGGTGTGAGGGTTTTCGGTGGAGGGAGGCCAATTTTCCGGGAGGAGGATGCCGTTCGAGAGGGCTTGGGTCATGGGAGGTTCCTGAATTGCCAGACCATGGCATACCTTCTACAATCCGGAGGAAGAGATCAAGAAAAATGCCTTTTTCGATTGACTTTGCGAACGATTGGCTGGCCGATCTCCATCTTCATTCGCGTTATTCGCGGGCGACAAGTCCGGCGGGGGACCTTGTGGCGATTGGAGCGAGCGCTCGATGGAAAGGGATTCATCTGATTGGGACAGGGGACTGCCTGCATCCGGCGTGGATGCGGGAGTTGCGAGCGAATCTGGTAGAGAGGGCGGAGGGTTTTTTTGAGCCGGCACCGGCACTTGCCCGTGCGATGGAGCGAATAGTTCGGGACCGGTTGTCTGATGCGGAGGAATCGCGTTTTCGGGTGCCGCGGTTTGTGCTTCAGACGGAAGTCAGTACCCTCTTTCGGAGCGCGGGGAAGGGACGGCGGGTTCATCATGTGGTATTGGTTTCGTCCTGGGGAGGTGTTGAACGGATGACGCAACGGCTAGGGCGGTATGGGCGGATGGAGTCGGACGGCCGGCCGATACTCCGTCTTTCCGCGCGCGATATGGTGTCGGAGGTTTTGGACGCGGATGCCGGGGCCGTGATTATTCCGGCCCATATTTGGACGCCCTGGCATTCGCTGCTGGGCGCGCGGTTGGGGTTTGACTCGGTGGAGGCGTGTTTTGGCGACATGGCGGATCGGATTTGGGCGCTGGAAACGGGGCTTTCCGCCGACCCGGCGATGTTGGGCCGCGTGAGTCATCTCGATCGGTTTCAAGCGGTTTCCAGTTCGGACGCCCATTCGCCGGATGGGATAGGGCGGGAGGCGACGGTGTTCCGGGGAATTTGCGATTTTCCAGGGCTTCGGGAGGCGCTTCGGACAGGAGAGGGATTGGTGGGAACGTTGGAGTTTTTTCCGGAGGCGGGGAAGTATCATGCGGACGGTCATCGGCGTTGCGGGGTCTGTTGGATGCCCGAGGAGACGCGGCGGTGGGGAGGGCGGTGTCGGGTTTGCGGCAAGGCAGTGACGCGGGGTGTTTTATCGCGGGTGGAGGAACTGGCCGACCGGCGGCCGGCGCAAGCCCTTTGTCGCCGCACGTTTCTGCGGTTGCTGCCGTTGAAGACGGTGATTCGTTTGATGTGTGGGGCTTCTGAGCGCAGTCGGAGGGTGAATGCGCTTTATGGGCGAGTGGTGGCGTGGGCGGGGCCGGAGTTGCGGTTGTTGGTGGAGGGGATGGGTCCGTCCTGGGGTTCGGGGGAGGAACGGGAACTGGCGGGTGTATTGGAGGCGGTTCGGAAAGGGTTTTTACGGATTGAGCCGGGGTATGACGGTGTATTTGGGAGGGTTCATTGGGGTAGATGATGTTTGTGAAGGGAGGAGGGGGTTATGGGGCGGTGGGGGTCAGAGGGAGGGACTTCAGGGTTTGAAATCCGGCTTCCACGGTGCGGAAGAAACGGTGGGCGCCGATCTGCCGGGTCAGGCCGGTGCGTTCCAGGACATCCATGACTTTCCACTTCACTTCAGCGAAGGCCGGTTGAATGCCGGATTCTGTGAGTGCCTGGCAGAGGTTGCGGAGGGTCTCTTCGCCGGAGGCGTCCAGATCGGTGATTCCGTCGCAGACGAAGAGGACGGCGCGGGCGTTGGGGAACCGATCGAGCGCCTCCGTCAGACTTTCCTCGAACGCTCGGGTATTGGCAAAGTAGAGAGGGCTATCGAAGCGGAAGATGAGGACTTCCGGATCGAGATCCAGTCGATGGCGCTGGGCGTCGCGAAAGGTTCCATCCGGGTGGCGGGCGAGGAGAGCGGCGTGGGGGGTCATGGTTCGGTAGAGGAAGAGGGCGACAGAGAGGGACGCGCCGATGAGGATTCCTTCCACGATCTTTGGGGCGAGCAAAAGAGTTGCGAAAAATGTCACGAAGGCTGCGATTCCATCCTGCCGATTGACACGAACGATATGGAAGAGGGAGGGGAGGCGAATGAGGGGGACGACGGCGAGGATAATGATTGCGGCGAGAACGGAATGGGGAAGGGGGCGGAGGAGGGGGGTAAGAAACTGGAGGGTCACGATGACCGCGAGGCCGGCGACGAAGTTGGCCAGGCGGGTGCGGGCGCCGGCGGCGAGGTTGAGCGCGGTGCGGGAGAAGGAACCGCTGACGGGGTAGGCGCTGGTGAAGCTGCCCATGACGCGGGCGAGTCCCTGGCCGAGGAGTTCGCGGTCGAGATCGTATTTTTTTCGCGTTGAGAGAGAGACGGCGCGGGTAATGGCCATGACTTCCATAAAGCCGATGAGGGAGACGACAACGGCTCCGGGGAGTAAGGCAGGGATCAGGTGCCAGCAGCGAAGGGGCCAGGAGAGGGGTGGAAGGCCGCGCGGAAGAGGACCGAGGACGGCTCCGTGGTGAAGGGTTTCGTAGCGGGCGAGGCTGCTGAGCGCAAGGGCGGCAAGAAGGGAGAGGAGAAAGGCGGGCCAGCGGGGTTTGAGGCGGCGTATCAGGAGGGCGAGGAGGAGGGCGAAGAGGCCGAAAACGAGGGCAAGGGGTTGCCATTGTTTCCAGGAAGCAAGGAGAGAAAAGACGTCCACGACAAAGACGCGCGAGCGGTCCATGGGGAGTCCTGTCAGGGGAGAGAGTTGGGAGAGGAGGATGACAAGCGCGCCACCGTTTGTGAAACCGGCGAGGACGGGGAAGGATATGAAGTTGAAAACGGCGGTGAGGCGGAAAGCGGTGATGGCGAGGAGCACGGCGCCGGAAAGCAAGGAAAGGAGAAGGGCTTTCTCGGTATAGGGAACGGTAGCCAATTCAGCGCGGGAGGTATCGGAAAGAACGGCATGAACCAGGAGGGAGGTCATGGCGACGGGGCCGGTGGCGAGAATAGGACAGGAGCCGAAGAGGGTCGCGATCCAGAGAGGGATACAGGCGGCATAGAGGCCGTAAATGGGGGGGAGACCGGCGAGGTGGGCGTACGCCATTGACTGAGGAATGAGGACCATGGCGACCGCAAGACCGGCTGCGGTATCCGTGAACAGTACGCGGCGGCTGGGCCGCTTCTTCAAGAGAATGAGGAGGGGAAACGGTAATCGTCTCACCCAGCTTTCCTTTTTTTTCTATATCGCAACTGGGTGAGGTTCTGTCAACAGGAATTCGTTGTTGGGAAAGCGAGCGAGTCGGGCGAGTCTGGGGTGTTCTTGACGGGGGGGGAGGGGATTGGGTATAAAATGGCCGCTAAGAAAAGGGGAGCCCATGAAGATTTTCATGAACGGACGGCTGGTGCCGGAACCGCAGGCCAAAGTATCGGTGTTCGATCACGGTCTTCTTTATGGCGACGGCGTTTTTGAAGGCATTCGGGTGTATCACGGGCGGGTTTTCAAGCTGGCGGAGCACGTGGATCGGTTGTTTCGTTCGGCGCGGGCGATAGCGCTTGAGATCCCCATGAGCCGGGAGGCGGTTGCGGAGGCTATTTGCCGCACCTGTCGGGCCAATAATTGTCGAGAGGGTTACGTTCGTGTCGTCGTGACGCGTGGGAAGGGGGAACTCGGGCTTAATCCTTTCACCTGTCGTGATCCTCAGATTATTATCATTGCGTCCGCGATTCAACTTTATCCGAAAGAGTTGTATGAGAAGGGGCTTCGCATCGTCACGGTGGGCACGATTCGGAATCATTCCGAAGCGATCAATCCGATGATCAAGAGTCTCAATTACCTCAACAACATTCTGGCCAAGATCGAAGCGATCAATGCCGGCACGCTGGAGGCCATCATGCTCAACCACGAGGGGAGGGTCGCGGAAGCGACCGGTGACAATATTTTCGCCGCTCGCGGGCGGGCTCTTTTGACGCCTCCTCCCAGTGCCGGGGCTTTGGCGGGCATTACGCGGGGCGTGGTTCTTGATTTGGCCCGCCAGCGGGGCTACGAGACGGCCGAAGCGACCATGACCCGGTATGATCTTTACACGGCCGACGAGGTGTTTTTGACGGGGACTGCGGCGGAGATTATATCGGTGACGGAGATTGACAAGCGCCTCATTGGCGACGGCAAACCGGGTCCGATCACCTGCGAGCTGCGCGAAGCATTCCATCAATATGCCGCCATGGACGGCACGCCTATTGATTGAGGGAGCTTTAGGGGGGGAGAGATTTCGATGCAATGCGAGGTCTGTCAGAAGGCGGAGGCGACTGTTCATTGGAAAGCCCAGGAGGGGGAGAAGGTGTTCGAGTGGAACCTTTGCGCCGAATGCGCTCAAAAGTTGTTTCAGACGTCTGGCGGCCCGCTTCCGTCCCTGATGGATGCGATTCTTGAGAATGAAGAGCAATCGGGCGAGGTCCCCCTTAAAGAGGAACGAGACGGAGTGGAATGTCCGGTTTGCCATATGCGTTGGCGGGATTATCGCAAAACGAAACGCATAGGTTGTGCGAATTGTTATGAGGTTTTCGCTTCATTTCTCACAAACTTTATCCGAGCCTGGCACAAAGGGGCGGAACACCACGTCGGCAAGGTCCCTCGAGGCGTTGCGGTTAAGGATTCCCGAAAGCGGGAGGACGAACTGCGCTTGCGTCTTCGCGAAGCGATCGAGGCGGAACGATACGAGGAGGCGGCTTGTTTGCGCGACGCTCTGAAGCGAAACGAGGGGGATTTTTCTTCTTCTTCTTCTTCTTCTTCTTCTTCTTCTTCGCCATGACCCGGCGTTTCTCGATTCGGAAGGAATCGTTTCCCCCTTGGCTTCGGTATAGGGACTCCGACGGCGTAGTGCTTTGTGCTCGAATTCGTCTAGCCCGGAATGTGGCCGGCCACGCGTTTCCGGGTTGGGCGGGGGAGGAAGAAACGAAAACGCTGGGTCGGGAGCTGGAAAAACGGGTGGGAGCTCTTCCGGTATTTCAGGGGGGCACCCTGTATCGGATGGAGACGATTGGACCTGTGGAGCGGATGTGGCTGCGGGAATGCCAGCTGATTAGCGCGGACCTTGCGAGTCGTGGGGAGGGGAGTGCGGTATGGATTTCCGAAGGCCAGACGGTCTCCGTTATGATCAATGAAGAGGATCATCTCCGCATTCAGGTTTTTGGTCCTGTGGGGGAGTGGGACCGGTTATGGACGATCGCAGATGCCTTGGATACGGCGCTCGGCGAGGGTGTATCCTATGCCTTTTCGAAGCGGCGGGGCTTTTTGACCGCCTGTCCCACCAATTTGGGGACGGGGCTTCGCGCCAGCGTATTGATGCATTTGCCGGGGTTGATTTTGCAGCGGGAGATGGGTCCGGTCGTGAAAGCCCTCCAGCGTCTGGATTATACGGTCCGCGGATTTCTGGGGGAGGGGACGGACATGTGGGGGAACATGGTTCAGGTCTCCAATCAGATCACATGGGGGCGGAGCGAACGGGAGATTCTCCGCGATTTTGAGCCGGTGGTAGCGGAATTGGTTCAGAAGGAACAGTGGGCCCGCGACCGGCTGAAGGAAGGCGGTGCAGAGAAAGGGGTGGTGGAAGATCAGGTGATACGGGCGGCCGCCGTGCTTTCCTATGCGTTGCGTCTTTCTTCGGAGGAGGCTCTCCATCATCTTTCCATGCTGCAACTTGCCCAATCGTATGGGTGGATGAAGAATCTTTCGCGGGAAGCCCTTGAGGGTTTGTATGGGTTTGCGTTGACCGGTCATCTTCAGAAAGCTGTAGGAAGGGGATATTCGTTGAAGGATTGGGACTTTGTCCGTGCCTTTCACATGAGAGCCCGCATGATCGAACTGGGCATTCTGGATTCCCTATCGCAGCAGCGTTGACTTTTAAGCTTGTAGATGGCAAACTTAAAAACTTTGGAAGACGGACTTATGAACAATTTCAACGAATACACTCCTCGTGCCCGGCAGGTCGTCCAACTGGCCGGGCAGGAGGCGGAACGGTTCAATCACAATTATATCGGCACCGAGCATTTGCTGTTGGGGCTTTTCGCGCTGGGCGAGGGTGTGGCGGTTGAGGTGCTCCGGCGGATGAATCTGACGTTGGAGCGGGTGCGGCGGGAGGTGGAAAATTTGGTCGGGCAGGGGGGGGAGACGAAGGTGGTGGGACCGATTCCGATGACTCCTCGTGCGAAGCGGGTTCTTCAATTTGCCGCTGCGGAGGCGCGGGAGCTTCGTCACAATTACATTGGCACGGAGCACATTCTTCTCGGGTTGTTGCGGGAAGAGGAGGGTGTTGCGGCGCAGGTGCTTCGCACGTTGGGGGTGGATATTGAGAGCGTACGGCGGGAGGTGCTTCGCGTATTGGATCCTGGGCAGGCGGGGCCGGAAGAGGAGGGAACGGAGTCTGACGCAGAGGAGCGGGAGGCGGAGGAGCGTTTGGAAGCCCGGGAAGGCAACGAGGAGGGAAATGCGTTGCCGCCGGCTCCCGCGGCTGGGAAGGGACGCGGGGGCAAGACGCCGGCCCTGAACACGTTTGGGCGCGATCTGACCGAACTGGCGCGTCAGGACAAGCTGGATCCGGTGATTGGTCGAAAAGTCGAGCTGGAGCGGGTGATTCAGATTCTGTGTCGGCGCACCAAGAACAATCCGGTGCTGATCGGCGAGGCGGGGGTGGGGAAGACAGCCATTGTGGAAGGGCTGGCCCAGGCCGTTGTGGCCGGGAATGTGCCGGAGGGGTTACGGCACAAGCGGGTTGTGACGCTGGACTTGGCCCTGATGATTGCGGGCACGAAGTACCGGGGGCAATTCGAGGAGCGGATTAAGGCGGTGATGGAGGAAATCCGCCGTTCCGGGGACATTATTCTTTTTGTGGATGAACTGCATACCATCGTGGGGGCCGGTTCGGCGGAGGGGACGATGGATGCCTCCAACATCATTAAGCCGGCGTTGGCGCGCGGGGAACTTCAATGCATCGGCGCGACCACGCTGGACGAGTATCGGAAATACATCGAGAAGGACGCGGCGCTGGAGCGGCGGTTTCAGACGGTTCGGGTGGACGAGCCTACGGTGGAGGAGACGATTCGGATTTTACGTGGGCTGCGTCCGAAGTATGAGGCGCACCATCGGGTGGCGATCACGGATGAAGCGCTCGAGGCGGCTGCGCATCTCTCGGACCGTTATCTTAAGGGCCGGTATTTGCCCGACAAGGCGATTGACACGATTGACGAAGCGGGGGCGCGGGTCCACATTCAGGCCACGACGCGGCCGCCAGCGCTCAAGAAGCTGGAAGCGTCCATCGAGAAAATCCGGGTGAAGAAGGAGGAGGCGATTCAGGCCCAGCGGTTTGAGGAAGCGGCGCAGTGGCGGGATCGGGAACGTCGCGAGCGGCAACTGCTGGCGGCACGGATCGGGCGGTGGGAGAAAAGCATAGGACGTCGCCGGTTACGGGTGACGGTGGATCATGTCCGGGAGGTTATTTCCCGATGGACCGGCATTCCGTTGCAAAAGATGGGGGACGAGGAGGTCACCCGGCTCCTGGGGATGGAGCAGGAGATCGCGCGAACGGTTGTCGGCCAGGAGGAAGCGGTTGAAACGTTGGCGCGCGCGCTGCGTCGTTCGCGCGCGGAGTTGAAAGATCCGCGGCGGCCGATCGGGTCCTTCATTTTTTTGGGTCCGACGGGAGTCGGCAAGACGTTGCTGGCGAAGGCGTTGGCCGAATTCATGTTTCATGATCCTGATGCTCTGATCCAAATGGACATGAGCGAGTACATGGAGAAGTTTTCCGTGAGCCGTCTGGTCGGTTCTCCGCCCGGTTATGTGGGCTATGAAGAGGGGGGGCAACTGACGGAGAAGGTGCGGCGGCGGCCGTATTCCGTGGTGTTGTTTGACGAGTTCGAGAAAGCCCATCCGGATGTGATGCAGATTCTGCTACAAATTTTAGAAGAGGGGCGTTTGACGGACAGTTTCGGCCGTCATGTGGACTTTCGGAACACGGTGGTGATTTTGACGACCAATTTGGGGGCCGATTTAAACAAGGCGACAGCGGGTTTGGGGTTTCGCGAGTCGAGTGAGGCGGCCAACCTATCGGCCATGAAGGAACGGTTGTTAGGGGAAGCGAAGCGAATGTTCAAGCCGGAGTTTCTGAACCGGATTGACGAGATCATTGTGTTTCGGCCGCTAAATCGTGCGGATGTTCATCGCATTCTGGATCTGGAGTTGAAGCGGATTGAAGCCCGTCTTCGCGACCGGGAGCTGACGCTTTCCCTGCCGCAGGAGGCGCGCGAGTTTTTGGTGGACAAGGGATATGATCCGGCGATGGGGGCGCGTCCCTTGCGTCGTGCGCTTCAGAAATATCTGGAGGATCCTCTGGCCGAGGAACTGTTGCGGGGTCGGATCAAACGGGGGATGGTGGTTGAGGTCGCGCGGGCGCCGGACGAAACGGGGTTGCAATTTTTGGTTCCTGAAACGGGCAGTGTGCGCTAGGGGGCGGTCGGAATGTTCGATGCGTTGACGACCGCTTTTCAGAAGCTTTTCCGCTCGTTGCGTGGACGGGGCGTTTTGACCGAGGAGAACATTCGGGAAGCGCTTCGGGAGGTTCGGACCACGCTGCTCGAAGCGGACGTCCCTTTTGATCTTGTCAAAACCTTCACGGATCGAGTGCGGGCTCGGGTGCTCGGGCAGGAGGTGGGGAGCAGTCTGTCGCCGGGGCAGCAGTTCATTCAATGTGTCTATGAGGAGATGGCGGCTCTTCTGGGCAGTACGGCGGAGGAGCTGGCGATGGGAGGGAGCCCGGGTACGCTTCTCCTTTGCGGGCTTCACGGCTCTGGCAAGACCACCACGGCCGGTAAACTGGCGCGTTGGTTGGCCGAACGACGCGGGCGCCGTGTTCTATTGGCGGCGGGCGATCTTCGGCGGCCGGCGGCCGCCGATCAGCTTGGGGTTCTCGCGGCCCAAGTGGGTGCCGCTTTGGTGCGTCCCGAGCCGGGTGAGAGTCTGGCGGAGTTTGGCGTTCGGGCGCTTTCGCACGCGCGGGTCGGGGGGAATGATTTCGTGATTTTTGACACGGGCGGTCGGTTTCAGATGGATCACGATCTTCTCGCGGAGTTGGGCGAGTTGCGTCGGGCCGTCAAGCCGGCCAACATTGTGTTGGTGGTGGATGCGGCGATGGGGCAGGAATCGGTCCATGTGGCGGAAGGGTTTCACCGGGCGGTGGGATTGACTGGGTTGATTTTGACCAAGCTAGACGGCGATGCCCGGGGGGGTGCGGCGCTTTCGATCCGATCGGTGACGGGGCGTCCCATTTTGTTCACGGGCACGGGGGAAAAGCTCGACCAGTTGGAGCCTTTTTATCCGGACCGGATGGCGTCGCGCATTTTGGGGATGGGGGATGTTCTTTCGTTTGTGGAGAAGGCCCAAGAGGTGGTGGATGAGGCGACGGCCCGTACGTTGGAGCGGAAAATCCGCCGCAACACTTTTACCCTTGAGGACTTCCTGGTTCAATACCGCCAGATGCAGAAGATGGGACCTTTGGAAAAGGTTCTTGAAATGATTCCGGGCGCATCCCGTCTTACCAGCGATCGGAAGGCCACGGATGAAATGAAACGGTTTGTAAAAAAGGCAGAAGCGATTATTTTGAGCATGACACCCCGGGAACGGCGGAATCCGGAGATTTTGAATGGGAGCCGTCGGGCCCGGATTGCTCGGGGGAGCGGAACACAAGTCCAGGATGTGAATGAAGTATTGCGTCAATTCAAGCAGGCGAAATTGTTGGCGCAGCGGATGGGGCAGATGCAAAAAAAGTTGCGAATGCGATTTTGATTTGACATAATTCAAGTTTTTGGAGGAGACGAATGGCTGTCAAGATTCGACTGCGGCGCATGGGCGCCAACAACGACATATGCTTCCGGGTCATTGCGACGGATTCCCGTTCGCCGCGGGATGGGCGATGTCTCGAGGTGCTTGGTTGGTATGATCCGCGGGCAAAGGGGGAGACGTGTCGGCTTAAGCTGGAGCGGATTGAATACTGGAAGGGGCGGGGCGCCGTGATGAGCGAGACGGTGGCCAGCCTTGTGCGAAAGGCCCAGAAATCGGCGATGCAGCCGGCGGCCCCTGCGTAACGGTGTGGCGAAAGCCGGCGGCCGCGGGGATCCGCGTGGGCGGGGCGATGTTGGAAATTGAGGTCATCACATTGTTTCCTGGGCTGTTGAGCGGCTTTTTGGCGGAGAGCATGCTTAAACGGGCGCAGGTGGCGGGCGTTGTGCAGATTCGGTTGCATGGATTGAGGGCATTTGCGACCGATCGTCGTGGGACGGCCGACGACCGGCCCTACGGGGGAGGTCCAGGAATGATTTTGAAACCCGAACCTGTATTTGCGGCGGTGGAAAGCGTGAAACGTCCGGAGAGTCGGGTGATCCTGATGACTCCCCAGGGAGCGCGTTTTGACCAGGGTGTAGCCCGGCGGCTTGCCCGGGAGCGGCATTTGATTTTCGTGTGCGGCCATTACGAAGGCGTGGACGAGCGGATTCGGATGGTACTGGCCGACGAAGAGATATCCATTGGCGA
The DNA here is from genome assembly GCA_938038445.1 of uncultured bacterium. GTDB lineage: Bacteria > Verrucomicrobiota > Kiritimatiellia > CAIKKV01 > CAIKKV01 > CALHRZ01. The sequence goes on from CALHRZ010000032.1 coordinate 13,451, forward strand.
TTACGTGCTCACCAACGGTGCATTGCCGGCCGCGGTGGTAATGGATGCCGTGATCCGTCTTCTGCCCGGCGTGTTGGGTGCAGGGCCCGAAGGGGCGGAAGAGGAGTCTTTTCGGGAAGGCATGCTTGAATTTCCCCAATACACACGGCCGCCCGAATTCCGCGGGATGGGCGTGCCGGAGGTGTTGCTCAGCGGCGATCATGCGGCCATCGCCCGCTGGCGCCGCGAGCAGGCGTTGATTCGTACGGGGGAAAGGCGGCCGGATCTTTTAACGACCCGATGAGGAAACCATGATTCAGAAAATCATCAGCCAGATTGATCGCGAACAGACCCGCAAGGAACCTCTTGCGCCGATCGCCGTTGGCGATACGGTCAAAGTCCATGTAACGATCCGCGAAGGGGACAAAGAACGGGTGCAGCCTTTTTCCGGAACCGTCATTGCCATCCGCCGTGGGGTGGGTGGGGGTTCATTTGTCGTGCGGCGAGTGAGCCACGGCGTTGCGGTGGAAAAGATTTTTCCGTTCCAGTGTCCGCATGTGACAAAAGTGGAAGTGGAGAGCAAGGCTCGGGTACGGCGGGCCAAGCTCTACTTTCTGCGGGGGCGTTCGGGCAAGCAAGCCCGGCTTTCCCGGAAGGAGTAAGGGGTTGCTCGAATTTGAGTCCCAGGCTTGGGAACGGGGATTTCGCCGCGTTGCCGGCGTGGATGAGGCGGGTCGTGGACCGTTGGCGGGACCGGTCGTTGCGGCGGCGGTTGTGTTTGATGCCGCGTATTTGTTGCGCGAGGCGGGGGGGATACTGGCAGGGTTGACCGATTCGAAGCAGTTGGGGGAAAAGGAACGGGAGCGGTTTTTTGACTTGTTTTGTTCGGTTCGGGAGGTGGATGCTTCTCTTGGGGCGGCGGATGCGTTTGAGATTGACCGTCATAATATCTTGCGGGCGACGTTTCTGGCGATGCGGCGGGCTGTGGCGGGGCTCACGCCGCCGCCGGATGCCATACTGGTGGACGGTCCGTATGATCCCGGTCTTGGGGTTCCGGTGATTCCGGTGGTGGACGGGGACGCGCGAAGCCTCACGGTGGCTGCGGCCAGTGTGATGGCCAAGGTGGTGCGGGACCGACTGATGCGGGGATGGGATGAGCGATTTCCCGGCTATGGACTAGCGGGGCACAAAGGATATGGGACTCGGCTTCATACGCAGGCGCTTTTTGAAAGGGGAGTTTTACCTCTTCATCGGCGTTCGTTCCGACCGGTTCAGGATGCGCTTCGCATCCGGTCCTATCTTTCCCGCGACGGGGGCCATTCATCCGCTTCTCCGAATTCCCGCACGTAGCGTTTATCGAGTGGGAAAGCATTTTCGATCCGCCGGACGGTTGGGGGGCTGAACCCTGGAACGCCGACGACTTCAACGATATCGAACCGGAAGAAACGCGGGGGCTTCCGCAAACGTTTGAGATAGCGAAAAGCGGCCTGTTGAAGCGCGCGCTTTTTCTGCCGGCGGACGGCGGAGGCGGGGGATCCGAACGCTTCGGTGCGCCGCGTTTTGACTTCCACAAAGACCAGGACTTCGCCGTCGCGCGCGATCAGATCGATTTCGTGACGCGCATCCGGACGGACCCGCCACCCCAAAATTCGCATTCCTTCACGTTGCAGAGCGCGCCGGGCGATCCATTCTCCCCACAGTCCGGCGAGAAGGGCAGAAAACACCATGGAGAACTCCTACACGCCGGGCCGGCGGGAACATCCGGGAACAGCGTAGGGAAAAAGCGTAAAAAAGCAAACCCGTTTTTAGGGTTTAGGGCTGCCGATGAGGTGGAGGAATTCGAGGCGGGTGCTTTGGACGTGATGGAAGCTACCGAGGACGGACGAGGTGGTCATGACGGATTCATGTTTTTCCACCCCGCGCATCATCATGCAGAGGTGGCGGCAGGACATGACGACCCCAACGCCTTCCGCGTTGACGGCGGACTGGACGGCGTGGGCGATCTGGGCGGTCAAACGCTCCTGAATCTGGAGGCGGCGGGCGTACATATCCACGAGGCGGGCGAGTTTGCTGACGCCGATCACCATGTCGCGCGCGATATACCCGATATGGCAGCGGCCGAAGAAGGGCATCATGTGATGTTCGCACATGCTATACACCTCGATATCGCGGGCGATGATCATGTTGTTGGCCTCTGCGGAGAACACCGCGCCGTTGATCAGCGTCGTGGGGTCCTCTCGGTAGCCGCGGGTGAGTTCCGCCCAGGCGGCGGCTACCCGTTCCGGCGTTCGTTGGAGCCCTTCCCGGTCGGGGTTTTCGCCGATTTCGACCAGAAGCTCGCGAATGAGGGTGGCGATTCGGCTTTGGTTCATGATGCCGGCGTCCGAAAGAGGCGAGAGACGAAAATCTGGTGGGCGATACAGGACTTGAACCTGTGACCCCTACCATGTCAAGGTAGTGCTCTAGCCAACTGAGCTAATCGCCCGGTCGAAGAGATACTGTAGGGGATTGGACAGGGAAAGTCAATGATGGGTGCGCCGGGTATCAGCAAGGGGACCTAGCGGACATTCCGTGAGGCGGGTGAAAAACGGAGCGGGCGACCGCACGCTACAGCAGGATGATGGCGAGGATGGTGAGGGTGAAGAGGAGGATGGAAACCAGCAAAGGCCCGTCGGTCAGAAGCACGCGTTCGGGGCGGCCGCCCTGGCCATGGCGATACACGAGATCCAGGTAACGGAAAACGCCGAAGATGACGAAGGGGATCGAGAAACCGAGGGCGTGTGAGTGGAATTTGGCCACTGTTTCGGGCCAGAAGGTATAGAGCGTGTAGGAGAGGATCACGCAGGCGGCGGTTATCGCGATGAGCTGATCCATCAGATCCGCGTGGTACTGAAGAAGGGTTTCCCGATGATTTCCCGCCTCTTCTTCGAGGAGGAGGAGTTTTTCGTGGCGCCGTTTACAGAGGGCCAGGAAGAGGGCCAGCAAAAAAGTGCAGAGTAAGAGCCAGGGGGAAATGCGAACGCGTGCGGCGGCCGCCCCTCCTACGGCTCGGAGGACGAATCCGGCTGCAATAACCATGACGTCCAGGAGGGCAACCCGTTTGAGGAAGAAGGTATAGACGGACTGGAGGGCCAGGTAGGCGAACAGGATGCCGCCAAAGAGAGGTTCCAGTCGGGCGCCACCGGCGATCCCGCCCAGCAGGAAAAGGCTGGAAAAAAAGACGGCCTGTAGGGGGGTGAGGAGACCGGCGGGCAGTGGCCGGTTTTTTTTGATCGGATGGAAGCGATCCGCCTCGAGATCCTTCAAATCGTTCATCATATAGACGCCGCTTGAGACGACACAGAAGAGCAATGCGGCGCCCACGACCCGGAGGGCTGCAGAGATCGTCAAAGGGACGGCGGCCTGACGGTCCCCCAGTGCGAAAAGAAAAGGAGCGAGGACGACTCCGTTTTTGGTCCATTGTGCGGGTCGCATGGCCTGCCACAGACCGATCAGGGATGTGCGAAGCGAACGCGGCGGGTTCATGGGGGGGGTCAAGAGCCTTTTGGGGGATGCCGGCGGAATCCGCTTCGGAAGGCAAGTTTCCAGACCATGAAAAGGGCTTCCCGTACAATGCGGGAACTCATTTTCGAATACCCCGAGCGTCGGTCCTCGAAGATAATGGGGATTTCGACCATGCGGAATCCCTTCATCCACACCGTATGGTTCATTTCGATCTGAAAGGAATAACCGTTGGACTGGATTTGGTCCAGGTTGATCGAAGCCAGGACGCGGCGTCGGAAGCATTTGAAGCCGCCGGTGGGATCGGTGATCGGCATTCCCGTTACGAGCCGGACATAGGTTGCGGCGCTTTTTGAGAGGATGAGTCGGGAGAGCGGCCAGTTGATGATCCGGATGCCGTTGAGGTAACGGGAGCCGACCACACAATCGGCCTCGCGGGCGGCTGCCAAAAATCGGGGAAGATCATTGGGATTATGCGAAAAGTCGGCATCCATTTCGAAGATAAACTCATACCCTTCTGCGATGGCCCATTTGAAACCGGCGATGTAGGCGCGGCCCAATCCGTTTTTTTCCTTGCGGTGAATGACATGGACACGTGGTTCGCGGGCGATCAGAGCGTCAATGACCTCGCCTGTTCCATCCGGCGAATGGTCGTCCACGAAGAGCACATGGGCCTCGGGCAAAGCGGAGAACACGGCCTTGCTGATTGGTTCGACATTTTCCCGTTCGTCGTAAGTCGGGATGATGACGAGGACGCGGTTCATGGGCGTATGCTAACGGGGCGGCAAGCGGGCGGCAAGAAAAAAGGGAAATATTTTGTACTAAAACGATTGACAGTTGTTCCTCAGATGGAGACAATTCCTTATCATTTTGGACTGGGTTGTGAAGGGGTTACGAGGAGTTATTCGAGCAACCGTTTCGTCCATCTGGCCATGGCGAGCACCTCTGATTGCGCTGGTGGCCGGGTTGGCGCTTACGGCGTGGTGGGTGGTCCAAGTTCAGCGCCAGCAATGGGCGATGGTGCTGGCGGCTTTTCGGTTTCATGCGGAAGAGCGCGGCCATTTTTTGCGCGAACTGATGGAGCGAAATCGGGAGGATGTCGCGTCCATTGTGCGTTTTTATGAATGTTCGGAGTTTGTAGAGGCAGAGGAATTTCGGTTGTTTGTCACTCCGATTCTCGACCGATCGGATATTGTGTTTGTTACGTGGCGGCCCTTTCGCGACGATTCGCTGTTTGAGTTTTCTCCCGCAGGTGAGGGAGATTATTGCGAGCCCTCGATGTGGATAGAGCAGGTGCAAGCGGTAAACTTATGGGATGAACCGGCGTTGGTCGAGACCCTTTCGAGGGTGGGGCGAAAACCGGGTCTCTTTCTTTCCCCGCCGGTTACTTCCCTGTTGGAGAAGGGAGAAGCGGCTGTTTTTTTGTGCGCTCCTGTTCGTTCCGCCGCCAAGCCTGCGGAGGGTGATAAACGCCGTGTGCAACGGGGAATCCTGGTGGCTTGCATCGGCTGGTCCCGTTTTTTGTCGTCGGCGCTTCAGCCGTTTCGGCAGACGGGATTATGGGTTCAGGTAAAGGATGTCAGTGATCCCAACGATCCGCGGGTCGTGGCGGAAGAGGGCGATTTTCGCCAGGTGCGGGAGGATGCCCGCTGGTCGAGGATTTTTCCCTGGGCCGATCGAATGTACCGTGTGGAAATCGGGATGACGCCCTCTTTCCTTTCGGCGCGGATGGAGCGGGCCGCTTTATGGTTTTACGCCTTGGGGCCGCTGGCGTCCTCGTTTTTGGCAATCTATCTGGCCGCGGTGCTTGCTGCAAGGCGCCGGGCGGAGGAACTGGCGACCATCCGAACCAAGGAACTGCGGCAGCGGGAGGAATCGCTGCGCCGTTCGATGGAGGAGTCTCGGCTTCTATTCTCCGCGCTCGAACAGGCGGGGGAAGGCATTGCGTTTTTGGATGAGGAGGGGCGGATCACGCTGATCAATCCCGCATTTGAACGCTTGACGGGGCATTCGAAGGCTGAAGCCATTGGCCGCGATTATCTGGAGTTGTTATCGGGGAGGGATCCAGAGGGGGAAGCCATTCGGGAAACGATCCGCGAAACGTTGAAGAAAGCGCGTTTTTGGAACGGGTTATTTTCAACCCGGCGAAAGGACGGAACCCTTTTTCAGGCGGGGGTGTCCTTTACGCCTATTAAAGGGCCCCATGGCGGGGATGTGCGATGGGTTGTGGTTTTTTCGGACATGACAGCAATTGTGGATGAGAAAGAACGGCGCCATCAGGTCCAACGGTTGGAATCCATCGGGTCGCTTGCGGGGGGCATTGCGCATGATTTGAACAATCTCCTTCAGCCGATCCTTGGGTATGCGGAGATGATCCAAACGGATTCCGGGCTTCCGCGCGCTGTTCGAAACGATGTCGAATCGATTCGTGAGGCGGCGCAAAAAGCGCGGGACCTCGTTTTGCAGCTTATGGCATTTGCCCGCAAGCAGCGGCTGCAACTGGCGATTCTTGATCTGAATGAAGTGATTGTGGCCATCGGCGGTTTTCTCAGGCGCACGTTGCGAGAGAACATCCGGATTGAATATCGGCTTCACAAGCCATTGCCGCATATCCGCGCCGACAAGGTCCAGCTCGAACAAGTTTTTCTGAACTTGGCGGTCAACGCGCAGGAGGCCATGCCGGAAGGGGGGTGTTTGACGATCGAAACGGCCGACGTGAAAGCTGAACCCGGCTCTTCAACCTTGGGTCGAGAGATTCCCATGGGACGGTATGTGAGGCTGACGGTGCGAGATACCGGGGTTGGGATGGACGAGGAGACCCAGCAGAGGGTGTTCGAACCATTTTTCACCACCAAAGGGAGAGAGCATCGAACGGGCATGGGGTTGGCCATGGTGTATGGCATTGTGCGTCAGCACGGTGGGCATATTGTGATCCGCTCCAAGCTGGGCGAGGGGGCCGAATTCCAAATCTTTATGCCCGTGGTGGAGGTCTCGGAAGAGAAAGAAGAACCTGGGAATGTTTTGTCGTCCGCCGATTCGATACCGGCGGCAGGTGGTTCCCTTGGCAAGGGACGGACCGTTTTGTTGGCTGAAGATGAAGAATCGGTACGAAAACTGGTTCGGGCGATGCTGATCCGTCTCGGCTTTCAGGTGGTCACCGCGTCTTCCATTGAGGAGATTCTCGCGCTGGCACGGCATCCCCATCAGCCGGTGGATCTACTGCTGACGGATATTGTCATGCCCGGGTTGAGTGGGTTGGAACTTTACCGCCGACTTTCGGCTGAGAGGCCGGGGCTTCCGGTGATCTTCATGTCCGGTTATGCGGATGCCGCCAAACTGGGCCGGCAGGGGTGGCCGGCGCATGTTCCGTATCTTCAAAAACCGTTTGATCTTCCATCGCTTGAGGCGGCTCTCAAACGGGCATTTTCGATGGCGCAAGCTTCTTCGTTTTCCGGTTGACCGGGTGTATGGGGAGTGGGGGGAGCGGCAGGAGGGATTGGGTGCGAACCGCCTGACTTTCCTGTTGACTGTAGTTCCCCTCCTCGGTGGCGGAGAGGGGCAGGCTTCCGGCAGGGAGTGCCGGAACTGCAAGAAGGCGCTCATCAGGGCAAAGCTTCCGAATTGTTTGCGAATTGTGCCGTATTGGTTTTTGGGGTTTTAATAAGGCTGGTCATGGAGATGCGAGCTTGCTATCTTCTACCCTTTGATGGGTGGGGGGAAAAGATCGCTGCCGGCTTGGTAGCGGATGGTTATGGGTCCAAGAGGACGTGAAGGACGAAGACCGAGCGCACACGGGAGAAGAAACGGGTAATTGGCCGGTGATTCGACGGCTTTTGGACCTGACATGGCGGTACCGGTTGGCTTGTATTCGGATGATTGTCTTTCACTTTGTCTTGTTGGGGCTTACGGTTTTGAGTTTGGGGATGACGGGGCGGGGGATTGACTATATTCGGCACGCCATTTCCGTTTCGGAGGGGCGTGTGCCGCCGCCTTCCTGGCCATTTGGTTTGGCTCCTCCGGCCCATTGGCCTCCGATGGCGGTTCTTTTTCTCTTGGGCGGGATCATTGTTCTCTTGGCGTTGATCCGATCGGTCGTCACGTATTTGAACAACCTCAACAGCGTTCGGCTTACCCAGCAGGGGTTGGTGGTGGATCTTCGCGCGGCGGTTTACGACAAGCTGCAGCGGCTGAGTTTCCGTTTTTTTGACGACAAGGCCAGCGGGACACTGATCACGCGAGTCACAAGCGACGTACAGAATGTCCGTCTGTTTGTGGACGGCGTCGTGGTGCAGACCTTTATTTTTTCGGCCTCCGCCTTGACCTACTTTTGGTACATGTTTCGCATCCATCGCGGGTTGACTCTGCTCAGCCTCACGGTGTGGCCCTTCATCGCGCTGGGGTCCAGCGTGTTTTCCCGGAAAGTCAAGAAGGCATACCGGAAGAACCGGGACTTGACGGACGAGATGATTTTGGGCGTCAGCGAGCAGATTCAGGGGATGTACGTCACGAAGGGGTTTTCGCGGGAGGCGGATGCGGAGGCGCGATTTGCGGCGCGGAACGCTGCGGTGCGGAACCAGAAATTCCTTATTTTTCAATTTGTGACGATTTATGGTCCCTCGATGGAGTTGCTGACCCGACTGACGGTTCTTGGGGTTCTGGCGTATGGGGGGTGGTTGACCTTTCACGGGCAACTTCCCCTGGGAGAGGGGCTGATTGTTTTTCTCGGCTTACTTCAGCGGTTGACGGATCAGGTCAACGTGCTGACGACGATCACCGATTCGGTTCAACAAAGCCTCACTTCTGCGCGCCGACTCTTCGAGATTCTGGACATGGAGCCGGAGGTTCGGAGTCCCCCTCAACCGGTCCGGCGGCGGCTAGGGGGGAAGATTCGTTTTGAGCATGTTTCCTTCTGTTATACGCCGGGCGCCCTTGTTCTGGAGGACATCCATTTTGAAGTTCAGCCGGGCGAATGCATTGGGATTCTGGGCGGGACTGGAGCGGGCAAGAGCACGCTTCTCAGTTTGATTCCACGTTTTTATGATGTCACGGGGGGGTGCGTGTTTTTAGACGATGTTGACGTGCGGCGGCTGGACCTTGACGCGTTGCGGCGGCAGGTGGGTTTTGTATTTCAGGAAAGTTTTCTTTTCAGCAACACGGTGGCGGCCAACATTGCGTTCGGCCGTCCGGAAGCCACGCGCGGAGACATTGAACGGGCGGCCCGCCTGGCCTGTGCGCACGAGTTCATTCAGGCGATGCCCCAGGGTTACGATACGGTCCTTTACGAAGGAGGCGGAAATCTCTCTGGGGGGCAGCGGCAGCGGCTGGCGCTCGCTCGTGCAATTTTGCTCGAGCCTCCGATTCTTCTGTTGGATGATCCGACGGCTGCGGTGGACGCCGAGACGGAGCACGAGATTCTGGAAGCCATTGAAAGCGCCCGTGCCGGCCGAACGACTTTTCTGGTAACCCATCGGATGCATGCCCTGGGCCGGATGGATCGCATTTTGGTTCTGCATCGAGGCCGTCAGGTTCAGTGGGGAACCCATGAAGAACTGATGGCGGTTCGCGGCCCTTATCGTCGGGCCGCCCGGATTCAATTGGGCGATATGCTGGATGTATCGGCTGGGTTGGGAGGGAGTGCGGCATGAAGCAGGGTGTGACGGGTTCAGCTGCGGCGGGGTTGACGATCGTCAGCCGCGATGCGCGAGAGCATGGGGCCGACGTACGACCTCTTTCGCTCAGCCTGTATGCCCGGCTTTTTCGATACACTCGGGCGTGCGCTGCGAAACGAAACGTTCTATTTGTGACGGTGCTTCTCCGTGCGGGGCAGAGTGCGGTGATTCCTTGGATGATGGCCTCCACCATCAACGGCCCCATTCGCAACGGGGACTGGCTGGGGCTTTTGCGGTGGTTGACGGCTCTCGCGCTGTTTACTCTGTTCACCCAGGTTACGCTTCACTTCCGGCAGCGTTTGGCTTTCGAATTGGGGGAATCCGTTGTGCACGACCTTCGGCGGGATCTTTTTCGGCACATGATGGAAATGCCGATGTCCTATTTCAATCGGACGCGTCCCGGGCTGCTGATCAACCGGTTTACCAGCGATGTGGAGGCGGTTCGGAACGGGGTACAGAATGTGGTGTTTGCCAGTCTGGTCAATCTGGGCGGGATGCTGGTGGCTGCTGGATTCATGGTGTATTACGATCGGGGGCTGTTTCTGGTAGTTTTGGCTACCGCACCGATTTTGTGGGGATTGAATCGGATTTTTCGAACCCGATTGAGCCAGGCGCACCGGGCGGTTCAGGAAAGCTTCAGTCGGGTGACGGCGACGGTGTCCGAATCGGTACGCGGGGTGCGGGTCACCCAGAGCTTCAACCGATGGGCTCGAAACGCCCAGATGTTTCACGACCTGGTATTCGATCATTCCTGGTTCAACATCCGGGTTACGCAGACCGAATCGCTGTATTTGCCTCTGATGGACTTGAATGGCCAGTTTTTTTTGGCAGCCTTGCTGATTCTGGGGGGATATCGTGTGCTGTATGGCGTGGGGACAACCACGATCGGCGATTTGGTCCAGTTCTTTTTTCTTGCGGGGACCTTTTTCAATCCCATTCATTCTTTGGCCAATCATTACAATCAAGCTCTCACGGCCATGGCCAGTGCGGAGCGCATCTTTCGGTTTCTGGACACTCCGCCGGACTGGACTGAACCGCCGGCCGATGGGCGATCGCCCGTGACCGAGGGGCAAGTGGAGTTGGATGGGGTCTCGTTTGCCTATGTGCCGGACCGGCCTGTTCTTCGGAACCTTTCTTTTTCCGTAAAGCCGGGCGCTTCGGTGGCCTTGGTTGGGCCGACGGGGAGCGGAAAGACGACCCTCCTTCATTTGATCGCCAAGTTTTACATTCCGACCGCGGGGGTTTTGCGGATTGATGGTCGGGATATTGTGACTTTGAATGGGGGAGATCTTCGTCGGAGTTACGGGATTGTGCTGCAGCAGAACTTTCTCTTTTCGGGGACGGTACTGGACAATATCCGCATGGGGCGGCCGGAGGCTACGGAATCCGAGGTGAGGGAGGCAGCGCGGCGGCTGGACTGTCTCGACGTGTTCGATGCTCTTCCGAATGGGTTGCAGACGCGGGTGGGGGAGCAGGGAGCGGGCATTTCCCTCGGCGAACGGCAACTGATCTGTTTTGCCCGCGCGATGCTGGTCAATCCTCGCATTTTGCTGCTCGACGAGGCGACCAGTGCAGTGGACGCCTTGACGGAAGCCAGGCTTCAAGCGGCCTTGGAACGGTTGTTGGTGGGCCGGACGAGCTTTGTGATCGCCCATCGTCTCAGCACGGTTCGGAATGCCGATCGGATTTTGGTGTTGGATCGGGGGCGTTTGGTTGAAGACGGGACGCATCGCGATTTGGTCCGGCGCGACGGCCTATACGCCCGGCTGTACCGTGAATTTATGCTGGCCCAGTCGGAGGAAACGATTCGGAAAAAGAATCGTCGAGCGGGGGATTCTGTAAGGCCTCAGTGACGCAGAGGGGAGCGAGGGCTTCGCGCTCGTGGAATTCTGCAAAAACACGTGGACAGTTCGGCGGAGTCTCTCCTATAATACGCTTTCTTTATTATTAACTGGGGAAACCGCCATGAAGATCCCTTCGTTTTTGATCGTTGGAGAAAACATTCACTGCACCCGCATTTTCAAGGTGGGGGGCAAGAATGTGGGGCCGAATAAAACCGGCCGGCCGGTCATTACGTATGCGGTGGGCCGGGAGATGCGGGAACTTCCCGTGCCCGATGGGTTCGTGCAAGGGGGCGACTGGGCGGCGGGGAAGGTCAAACATTGTGCGGTTGCGGTGTGGCAGGGGTTGTATGGCGGAGCCTCGGAAAAGGCGGCGGCGGTGGATTATTTGAAGACATTGGCCCGCCGGCAGGAGGAGCTGGGCGCCTCCTGGCTCGATATTAACGTGGACGAGTTCAGCACCGACGTGGAGGAGCGGATTCGGGCGATGCGTTGGACGTGCCAAACGGTTCAGAAGGCGGTGCGGATTCCGCTCAGTATTGATTCGTCAAATCTTGATATCCTCCGCTCGGGGTTGGAGTCCTGCGATCGTTCACGGGGCAAACCGATGGTGAATTCCGTTTCGCTTGAGCGGAAAGATGCCATTGAACTGGCGGCCCGGGCGGGGGCGGTCGTGATCGCCTCGGCGGCGGGCGAGGAGGGCATGCCGTGCGACACGGAAGGCCGGTTGGCGAACATCCGGCGGCTCATGCCGCTGTTGGAGGCGGCGGGGTTCGATCGGCCATCGGTTTGCCTGGATCCGCTCGTATTTCCGATTTCGGTGGACTCGACCAACGGGGTCAAATTTCTTGAGGCGGTTCGAGCGCTCCGCGCCGCTTATGGCCCATCGATTCATATCGTGGCCGGTTTGAGCAACGTTTCGTTCGGGCTTCCGAACCGGAAGCTGATCAATCAGGTTTTTTCCTGGCTGGCAGTCGAGGCAGGTGCGGATGGGGGAATCGTGGACCCTGTACAGATCAATCGGGCGATTCTGGAATCCCTGAATCCCGAAGAGCGAAATTTCAAGCTGGCCGCTGACCTTTTGTTGGGTCGGGATGAATTCGGGCTGAACTATATTGAGGCGTTTCGGGGCGGCGAAAGCGGCTGATCGGTTTTGTTATTCGGAACCGAGGAGGAGGAGCGTCAGGAGGGCGTAGGCGGTGGCTGGTGCTTCCGCGCCGGCTTCCTTTGGTGGTTTCCAGTAGAGCGTGCCTTCGGGGGCGACACGTTGGGCATTGATGAGCAGACGGGCGGCGAGCGGTCTCCAGGCCACAAGGAGCTGTTTGGGATGTTCCAGCCGATGGATTCGGTGCATGGAAAGCGCCAGAGCGGCAAGAAAAAGCCGTTCGTAATCCGCAAGAGTTCCGAGAGGAGTTGAGAAGAGGGCTGTTTCGACGGTGAGGCGGCCGGCCAGCTGATGGACTCCAGGGGATTCGCCGGGGATTCCCACGGCATGAAGGGCAATCAAGCGGGCGGCGGATGAGCGGAGGTCTTCCTCATCCGCCGAATGGGCTTCGGTGAGGGAGAAGTTGAGAAGGGGGGCGATACGATCTTTATGAGAGGGGAATTCTTCTCGAGGCGCCTCCAGGGTCGAGGTTTGAAATGCGATCAGGGCATAGGCAGCTGATATTGGATCCGTTTCGGATGAAAGCCGTGTTTTCAATTGATCGAGAAACGGACGAGCGGCCGCAATTTCTTTGGCGGAAGCATCGGGCGGCCAAGTGAGCGCCCAAGCGGTCAACGCGAGTTGACGTGGAGTCAACGCATGCGGTTTTTGCTTTGCGAGCCAGGCAGCGGATCGGGAGCGTGCGAGCCCGGAACGGCTGCGGAGAGGATCGGACCCGAAAACCATTCGGGCGAAACACGTGGTTTCGATTTCGGCGGGATTTCCCCAGGATCCGTCGGGATTCTGTCGTCCGGCCAACCATTCGCGGCCCCTGTCCAGCGCGTTTCGGACTTCGTGAGAGAGAGAGGGATCGAGGCGGCTTGGGGCGGTTTTCGTTTCGGCTGTGTTCAGAGGCGCATCCGGCCGTCCAATTGCCAAGCTTGTGATGAGAATCGCCGCCTGGAAAACCCTTTTCATCTTTTTGCCTCTCATTGTAAACTGAAAAAAAAAGGGAGTCGAGGCATCCCCGGAATGGAACGACTTACGGTATTCTCGGGCAGGAAGGCGATGGCGACGCTCCTTACCCTGGGGTTAGCGAGCTGTGACGGGGAACCGCCTATTTCCTCTTTAGAAAAGCGGACAGAAAAACGGGAGGAGACCACCATGCAAGCGACGCCTAATGTTCCGCGCGAAGGCCGCATTCGGCCACCGGCGGTGGCGGGGTCTTTTTATGAGGGCACTCCGGCGGCGCTGCGCCGCCGGGTCGAATCGCTTCTGCATGAAACAGGCAAGACGCGTTTGGAGGAGGAGAGGCTTTTTGCGGCGGTGGCGCCCCATGCCGGCTATATTTATTCGGGGGCCTGTGCTGCGGCGGTTTATGCACGTCTTGACCGACGGGCGATTCGGCGGGTGATCCTTCTGGCACCCTCCCACGCGCGGGGGTTTCGGGGGGCGGAGCTTCCTCCTTCCGATCTGACCGCCTATCGAACCCCGCTGGGGGACGTGCCGATTGACCAGGCGATCTGTGCCCTACTGGAGCGGACGGGGGCTTTTGGCCGTGAGCCGGAGATCAACCGGCGGGAACATTCCATTGAAGTCCACCTGCCCTTTCTCCAAGTTGCACTTGAAGCGTTTGAACTGGTTCCGGTTTTGTGCGGCTGGATGAGCGCCGACGATGTTCAACGGGCGGGGGGGGCGTTGGCGTCTGTTCTGAAGGATGAGAAAACGGTGGTGATTGCGTCTTCCGATTTCACGCACTACGGGCATTCCTTCGATTATGTTCCGTTTCGCGACCGCGTTCGGGAACGGCTTTATGAATATTTGGAAAAGGCGTCGAGGGCGGTGGCCGCCCTTGACCTGGCTGATTTTCGGCAGCATCTTGATCAAACAGGCGACACCATTTGCGGGCGCACCCCGATCGAGATTCTGATGATCGCCCTGAAGAGTCTCCCCGAGCGGCCGGTCGGGCGGGTTTTGTCTGTTTACACCAGTGGTGACCTGACCGGGGACTTTGAACATTCCGTATCCTATGCGGCCATCGGCTTTTTCCGTTCGGTCTCCGAGTCGGCGGCCGTGGAAAAGCGAATTATCGAACACCGATCCGGCCAATGGACTCCTGGCCTTGATGAGGGGGAGCGTCGGACGCTGTTTGCGATTGCCCGCGACACGCTGGAATGGGCGGTTCGAGGTTCCGGGGGAGAGTTTGATTTTTCCCGGTATCCACTGACGGACCGGCTACGGGAACCGAGGGCGACGTTTGTGACGCTTAAGAAGTCCGGCCATTTGCGTGGATGCATTGGTTCACTCGCTCCTGATGCGCCTCTTTACCGTTCGGTTCATCACAATGCCATTCAAGCCGCGCTGCACGATCCTCGTTTTCCTCCCGTGATTCCGGCGGAATTGCCCCATCTTCATGTGGATGTGTCCATATTAAGTCCGATCCGCGATTTGCCGTTGTGGCGAGAGTTCAAGATTGGGGAGCAGGGCATTATTCTGATCAAGGGATTTCGGCGGGCGGTATATTTGCCCGAGGTTGCGCTGGAACAGGGCTGGACAGTTGAGGAGACCCTATCGTCATTGAGCGAAAAAGCCGGACTGCCTCCGGACGCATGGAAGAGTGGAGCCCGTTTCCAGGTGTTTGAGAGTGTGGTGCTTACGGAGGAGTAATGGTTCTTTTTCTTCTGTTTCTGGGCGGTCATGCGATGGTCGCCCAGATTTATTATATCCGGGAGGCGTTGGCGGCGCATGGGGGGCAGGAGGGAGTGATCGGATTTGCTTTTGCTTTTTGGTTTTTGATGGGGGCGGCTGGAGCGTGGCGAGGCCGGCGGGTTGCGGTGTTGCGCGAACGGGTTAGGCTTCGCGTGGCGCTTGCGGCGGCTGCGGCCGGGCTGGCGGTTTGGACGCCGGTGGGAGGAGAAGTCCTCGCGCGGGGGCGCGCGTTGTGGGGGGGCAGTGCGTATGAACCGTTATCGCCGGGGTTTTTATTCTTTCTGCTGGGGGTGGCGCTTTTTCCAACGGCCTTTCTTCAGGGATTTTGTTTTCCCATTGCCGCGCGGCTTCATCGGGAGGAACGGGGTGGAAGTGTGGGGGCGCTGGTTGGAGCGGATGCTGTGGGGGCCATGGCTGGAGGGCTTTGGATGGCTTGGGAGGCCGTATCGGGCCGAACGGGTCCTGTGGGATCCGCGATGGCGGCTGTCGTGCCGGCGTGCGCGTCGGTTGCGGCCGCGGTTCCCGCCAAGACGATTTCTCGAGGACTGGGAGTTATTACGGCTGTTGTGGGGATCGGGGTGATCCTGATGCCTTTCGAAGTGCGGCATACGATGGAAACGGCTTGGGAAAAGATGCGATGGGCCGCGGGTGCGGGCCGGCCGGGAAAGATGCTGGAGCGCCTCGACACCCCCTATCAGCGGTTGATTTTGGCGCAACTTGGGGGCCAGCGCGTGCTGTACGGTAATGCGCAGGCACTTTTTCTGTTTCCCGATCCGGCGGGGGAGGAACCGCTGGCCTTTTCGATTGCGGCTCGGCATTCGGGGGCTCGGTCCGTTCTGGTGATGGGAGCGGTTTCGCCCGATTTTCGGCGCGTGTTGTGTACGGCCCTTCCCGGCAGTCGGATCACGGAAGTCGAAGCGGATGCCGGAATCTACAAACTGAGCGCCTGGGAACCGGCACGGCATCCGGCAGATTCTTCCTGTTCTGTTCTGACCCATGAGGATCCCCTTGCCTTTACGAGCCGCCAGCCTGCCGAATCGTACGATCTGATCGTGCTGCGAATGCCGGAGCCGTCAACGCTGGGGCTGGCGCGGTTTTATACCGTGGAATTTTATGAGGCGTTGAGGCGGATTTTGCGGCCTTCGGGCATTCTTTGGACTTCGGTGGAAGCCACCGAATTGTTGGGTGGGGGGACGGAGATGCTTCCGGCTGCGGTATGGAAAAGCCTTCGGTGGGTGTTTCCGAAGGTGGCGGCGACCTATGGGTCGCGGATCGGCTTTTTTGCGGGGCGCGAAGAAGCGGAACTACCCATGGATGCGGAGAGGCTGACTTACGTGGCGCGGCAAGCGGGATGGGAAACGCCGTGGTTTGATCCCGGGTTTTTTGAAACGGATGAAGCGAGCGATCCTATGAAACGGAGTCGGTTGGAAGCGGCGCTTTCGCAATGTCCTGTGGAACCGCTGCGGAGGGATCGGCCGGTAGGACATTTGCTGGCCCTGGTCCGGTGGGGACGTTTGCAGGGATCGTTGTGGGCGGTTGGTCTGGCCAGCTGGGCGATCCGGCCGGCGGAAGGGTTGGCGCGCATTTGGGGCATTACGATGGTTCTGGGGTTTGCGGCGTTGGGATTTTGGGGGGCTTGGATTGTCCGACGCGCAGTGGGGCGGTATCGCCGAACGGCCATCCGAATGTTGGTGGGAACAGCAGGTTTTTCGGCGATTGCTCTCGAGATATCCCTGATGTTTCTGGCGCAATCGCGGATGGGGTATCTTTATGAGCGGCTGGCGATTCTCGTGACGCTTTTCATGGCGGGTCATGCAGGGAGCGCGTGGTGGGTTCGCGGGTTCGAAGGCGCTTCGGCGCGCGCCGTTCGGACTTTGATTGTGGCGGCGGGAGGATGGATAACATTTCTCTGGGCATTTTTGCTTTGGTGGGCGGGTTGTGCCGGAGGGGGAGGCGCTGGATTTGAAGCGGTACTGATGGGGCTGATGTTTGGAGCGGGGGTTGGCGGGGGAGTGTTGTTTCCAGTGGCCAATCGGCTCATGCGGGAAACGGGCGCGGCCTTTGCTTCTGCGGCTGGGGATCTTCAGGCGGCCGATTTGCTGGGGGCGGTGGTCGGATCGCTGCTGCCGGGGCTTGTGCTTCTGCCTCAGGCAGGGGTTGTGGGAAGCAGCGCGCTGCTGACCATCCTGATGGGAGGTTCGACAGTATTGTTTGCGTTGTTTGTTCCGAATTAAGTATTGAAGACGGGGGGGTCCCAACGTTATGGTAAGGGCATGATTACGCCTGCATTTCGAGACAATCTGGAAAACAACCGGCCTGTTTTCGGTTACAGCACGCAATCGGGGGATCCTGTCTTTCTGGAACTGATGGGACGGGGATGGGATTTTTGCTGGGTGGATCTTCAGCATGGGACGGCCACACCGGCGGACGGTCCGCACCTTGTTCGTGCGGCGGAATCGCTGGGGCTGACCCTTTTGTTTCGAATTGCGGCGGGTCAGCCTGCGCTGCTTTCCTGGCTTCTCGATCAAGGGGCTGGGGGGGTGATTGTGGCCCAGACGGAACGGGTGGAACAGGCAATTGCGGCGGCCGAGGCGGCGAAATTTCCCCCGCGGGGGAATCGTTCCTTCGGCTCCCGGCGGCTGATAGATCGCCATGGGCGGAACTACATAGAGCGGGCGGATCGGGAGCAGAAGTTGATTCTGCAGGTGGAAAGTCCGCAGGCGATTGAGCAGGCGGTGTCTTTTGCGCGGGTTCCGGGGGTTGACGGGCTGATGATTGGACCGGACGATATCAAAATGCGGATGGGGAAGCCGATGGAGACGCCGTTGACGGATCCGGATCTGTGGCCGTTGGCGACGGCAACGGCCCAGGCTGCCCGTTCGGCCGGGAAACTCGCGATGGGATTTGCGGCGGCGACATGGGAGAGCGTGGAGCGGGTTTATCGCGCAGGGTTCCATTTATTGAGCGTGGGGGCTGTGACCCGCTGCGTGACGGAGGGGTCGGCGGCCCTCCTGAACGGAATTGCGCGATGGAAGGAGCAGGTTCCATGAACAGACGGCCGAGCATCGTTTTTATTTTGACCGATCAATGGAGGGGGGATTGTCTGAGCCTCCTGGGTCATCCGGTCGTGGAGACGCCTCATCTCGATCAGTTGGGGCGGCGCGGCACCCTTTTTACGGCTTCGTACAGTGCCTGCCCTTCCTGCATTGCGGCGCGTGCCTCCCTTTTCACGGGGCTTCGTCCGACGACCCATGGACGGCTCGGCTATCAGGACTGCGTACCCTGGCGTTATACCGACACGTTATGCGAGCTTTTGGGGCGGGCGGGATATCAGACCCATGTGACCGGCAAGACCCATTTTTTCCCCCAGCGGTTGCATTTGGGTTTTCAGAGCATGGACAGTTATGAGGGCGCTCAGAATTTCGATGGACGGTATGTCAACGATTACTGGGAGTGGTTGCGGGAGAAGGGCAACGGCCTCTATCATGAGGAAGACCATGGGGTGGACTGGAACGCGTGGGTTGCCCGTCCTAGCCATCTGCCCGAGGCGTTGCATGTGAACACGTGGACGGTGACCAAGGCCTTGGATTTTCTGCGTCGGCGGGATCCGACGCGGCCGTTCTTTCTCAACATTTCCTTTCATCGGCCCCATCCGCCGATCGATCCACCTGCAGTTTACTGGGAAATGTTTTGCGACAAACCGTTGCCTCCCGTCCCCGTAGGGGACTGGGCGGAGCGGCATGCGCGGGAGCCCTCCTCCGTCAATGCATGGCAAGCTCGTCTTCCTTCCGGCTGGCTGGCGCGGGCGCGGCGGGGGTATTATGCGCAGATTGCGCATCTGGACAATCAGATCGGCCGTTTTCTTATGCAGATGCGCCACTGCCGGATTGAGGAACCGGTCTGGTATGTTTTCACCAGCGATCATGGGGAGATGTTGGGCGATCATCATCTGTTCCGCAAAGTGACTCCATACGAGGGATCGGCCAAAACGCCGTTGATTATCGTGCCTCCTGGAGGAAGCCGGGTTCAGGTCTCGGAAGCGCCGGTTTCTCAACCCGATCTCATGCCGACATTTTTGGAGATGGCGGGCGTTCCGGTTCCGGAGGCGGTGGAGGGGCGGAGTCTGCTGCCGCTTTTGGAACGGGCGCCGCAGGAGGTGGGATGGCGGGAATATGTTCACGGCGAGCATGCGGCGAATTATGCGCCAGAGAGCGGCAATCAGTTTGTGACGGACGGCAAGGAGAAATTCGTATGGTTCACCCTGACGGGTGAGGAGCAGTTTTTCGATTTGCGGCGCGATCCTGAAGAACGGCACAATGCCGTCGCCGATCCGGCATATCGCGAACGGGTGGACGGATGGCGTCAGCGACTGATTTGGGAACTAGCGAGCCGTCCTCAAGATGGGTTAAGCGACGGGCATCGGCTGATTCCGGGGCATAATCTTCCCTCGGTTCGGCCCGAGTTGTTATCGGAGCGGTAGTGGGGGCTGGAGTCCGAGCGATCGCGCGAGGAACGGTTGGATTTTGCGTGCGAAGACGGCCATGCCTGCGTCGTTGGGGTGGATGCCGTCGGAGAAGGCTACAGGATCGGGGGGAACGAGGGAGGTCCCTTCGACCAGGGTGAGGTTGTTGCGTTCCGCGGCGATTGTTCGAAGGGTTTCACGGAAGCGTTCCAATTCGACGCCGGCCTGATTGCGTTCACCACCCTTGCGCAGGGCGGGGAGCGGGGTGAGGAGAAGGAGGGGCGTACGGGGGTGAAGGCTTTGCAGCCGATCCAGGAGGCGGCGGGCATCGGATTCGAATTGGGAGGAGGGTTTTGATATATTCCAGTCGTTTGTGCCGAAGGCCACGGAAATCACGGCGGCGGGAATTTCTTTGATGTGGCCGGCTTGAGGATCCATTTTGGCGCCGCCGACGCCGGTATTGAGAAGACCGACGCCCAGGGAGCGGGCCGCGAGGGATGTCCAGGTCAAGGCGGGGGAGGAGGCTTCCATTCCCTGCGTGATCGAGTCTCCGATGGCGAGCCAGAGGGCGGGATGCGGGGGGGCTGTCGGCGTGAGGGTCGCGTTCGATTCGATTTCGAGGGAGGCGATCCAACATTCCGTGACGTGGGGGAGCCAGATTTCGACGAGGCGGGGACGGGGGTCGGTTTGTTCGAAGGCGACTTCGAGGATGGCGCCGGGTTGGGCGGGGGATCGGAAGGATTGGGTGAAGACGCCGTCGAGGATGAGGTCGGCGCAATGGCGAGCGCGGGCTTGGCGGCCGGTTCGGAGCCGGAGGAGGAAACGGGGGGAATCGGTTTGGAAGCGGAGGCGGGCGCCACTGGTGCATCGTGCGCGGATGAGGGCGGCATCGGAATAGGTGTAGAAGGCGCGGAGGGCGGGCGTCATGCGGTTGGGGAAAATTCCTTCCGATTCTTCTTCGGCCCGGAAAACGCCAAAGAGGAGAGGGGAGATTTCAGGCTGTGAGAGAGGGATCAGCGTCATGGGGATTCCTTTTGTTCGGAGGAGCCGGGAAGAAACAACAAGGAGAGGAAGCCGCAGGGGATGAACGCGAGGAAACAGAGGAAGTAAAGAATCGGGAACTGGGTCAGCGTCCAGGGGCCAAGATGCCAGGTGGTGGAACGGAGGGATTGAGCGAGGACGGAGGCGAGGGCGGTCAATACGGCGCCGGAGATCATAAGTTGCAGATTGTTGGCGACGAAGAACAGTTTTCTTGCGCCCTGGTCCGGGACCGCCTGATAGAGGGTTTGAGTCAGGGCGAGGAAGTAGCCGCCATCCCCGACGCCGGTGATGGCCCAGGCCACCCAGAGGGGCCAGGAACGATGGGGGGTACTGATGACAAAGGCAAAAAAGAGAAGGAGATAGGAAAAGTTCATCCAGAACATCAGATGGCGAGGGCTTGTGCGGTCGAGCCAACGCCCGAGGGGGGCAGAGGAGAAGATTTTGACGAGGTAATAGCAGGTTAAAAGGCCGGCAATATGGATTTCGGACATGTGGAGAATGCGGAGATAGAAGACCTGGTAGAAGGGCATCGCGAACCAAAAGGGGAGGTTGTAAAGGAACTGGGCCATCAGGCACTTGCAAAACCGGCGGTTTCGGACGATCAGGGTGAAATCGGAAGGGCGGAATGATTCGATTTCGAAAGCGGGGGGAAGATGAGCGCGCGCAAGGGCCAGGACGGCCAGGAGGCCGAAACAGGCTCCGGCGCTTAGGAGGAGGGCATAAGAAGAGGGGCGGTTAGGCGTCAGGCGTGCCAGCACGCCGGCGGCTGCGAGGGAGAGGAGCAGGGAGACGCTGGACAATTGGAGACGGCGGCCAAGGTAACGGCCCCGAATACTGCCGGGAATGGAGAGGGCCAGCCAGTCGTCGGTGAGAGGCCGTGTCAGGTTCAGGAGAGAAGCGCTGAGAAAGACGCACAGGCCGAGAAGGGGGAGGCGAAACGAAGGAGGCAGATGGGGGAGGGTGAGAATGCCAGTGATAAAGAGGAGCGGCTCAATAAAAGCCAATCGGATGACCGATTGTTTTGGGGAGCCGAGGCGGTTCAGCGCAATGAGGCCGGCCATCTGGAAGATGCAGGCAAAGCTTACTGCGGAGGTGAGATATCCGATTTTTTCCTTTTCGATTCCGAGCGTCAGGATAAATGTGACGAAGATAAAGCCACCGATTCCGCAGAAGGTTTCATAGACGCTTCTAAAGACGATCTGGAGGTTGAAGGCTGTCAAGGTCTGACGCAGTGGAGAGGCATGGCGAGACGGAGGGAGCAGCGGGAAGTCCATCAGGGCAAGGGGGAGGGGCTGAGGGCGTCGGGTGAGACAAGGGGGGTTGGTGGAATATCGCCGGGTCCTGTGGCGTGGAGAAATCGGCGGAGCAGGACGTGGTCCAGGGAGTGGCGTTCGCGGGGCGTCAACGAATCGAGGGGGATTTGGCCTCCGGCAAAGCATTCATGGCCGCCGCCGGTTCCATATTTTCCGATGATGTGACGAATGACGCGGCCGGCTGGCGCATCGGGGTCTATGGCACGGAGGGAGAGCAGCAGGCGATTGCCGTAAATGCCCATGCTGAGGGCCCAAGCGGTATTTTCCACGCGGAGAAGAAGGTCCGCGAGTTCGGCGATCATGTCGGGGTTTTCCGTTTGGCCGAGGGAAGCGACAACGCGGGGGCCGAACCGTTGGGCGCTGAAAATGCCGCGCACGAGCAAAGCAAACCAGGCTGCGGGAAGGGGATGGCGCTGGATTTCAGCCAGCATGTGCCGATTGGCCAGGGGGTAGAGCGTGAGATAAGCTTCGACGTCGCGCCGGGTCGTTTGGCGGGAAAGGTTCTGGGTATCGGAAAGAATTCCATAGACCAGAGCTGTTGCCAGCGGTGGTTCAATGGAAACGCTGCCTGCGGCGAGGTATTCGGTCAGCAGGGTGGAGGTGGCGCCGTATTGGCTGCGCACATCGGTATAGAGGGCGGATCGGCTGGCTCGACGGAAGGGGTGGTGATCGAGGACGATATGGGGCTGGGTTAAGGGAGGGAGGGAATTGTTCCCGGTTCCCGGCTGGGTATCCACGAGGGCGATGAGATCGAAACGGGAGAGGTCGAGTTCGCGGAGGGGGCGGAGGTTCAGGTCGAGATAATCCACCAAGGCTTTATTTTCCGCGCGGACGATGACGCCGCCGTGGGCGAGGGAACAGGGCAGGTTGGCGAGCGTATTGGCCAGAGCGCGGAGGGCGGCGCCGGCGGCGATGGCATCGGGGTCGGGAAAATCCTGCAGGACGATGAGCATTCCTTTACGCCCTTGGAGAAGGGTTCTGAGGCGCTCGAATTTGCGTTGGGTTTTGAGGGGGGGACGCACCGCTGTGTGCTCTCCGATGGGTAGAAGATAGCACCGAATGAAGCAGCGGAAAAGAAAAGAGTCGGCCGAAGGGAAACATCCCGATGTGCCGATGATCCGTTGTGGGGATTGACAAGAGGGGGCGAGGGGGGTAGGGTGTAAGAACAAAACGAGGAGCAAAGCGATGGGACTGGCGTTTTTGCAGAATATCGGCGGTGGAGAGCTGATTTGGATTGTGTTGTTGATTGCTTTGCTTTTTGGCGCCAAGCGGATTCCGGATGTTGCGCGCGCGTTGGGGCGGAGTTTGGGGGAATTCAAAAAGGGGAAAGCGGAAGCCGAACGTGAAGCGGCGGAAGAGGAGAAGCGTCGCAACGGGCGGGAGACGCCGAAATACGATCAGGACGAGCGTTCGGGAAGCGACCGGGGGGAAAAAGGTTCCTGAAGGGCGTTATTCCGCCGGGAGTGGATTGGGGGTGGGCGGAGGAAGCTTCATACGTCGGGCTTCCCGTTCGGTGGCCTGTTTGAGGTCTTCGATGAGGGGTGCCCAACCGTTTTCGGGAAATGCGATCAGCAGATCGTCATAGACGGCGAGCGCGTCGTCGAGAAGGCCCATCTGACGCAGGCAGCGGGCTTCGCCGAGGCGGGCGATGGTCAAGAAAGCCGTGGCATTTGTAAAGCCGGCCGCGAGCCGGCGGTAATCGGAGAGCGCGTCGTCGAGGAGGCCGGTGGCTTCACGACAGTGGACCTGGCCGAGGCGGGCGATGGGTTCGAGGAAGTGGCCGGGGAATTTTTGCAAAAAGGAGGTATAGAGGCGGTTGGCCTCTTCAAAGCGGCTCTGGTCGTATTTTGCGCGGGCGGCAAGGAGCATGGAGAGTTCGGCGGCACGGGTGCCGGGGAACTGTTCGAGAATTTCTTCGAACTGAGCAGCGGTTGAGGCGACGGCATATTGGATGAAGGCTTGGTCCCGTTTGCGCTCGGTCCTTGTTTTCCAGGCCATGATGGCGAGAAGGACCGCGATTCCGAGTGTTGCGCCGATGAGGAGGTCTTTCCAGTTGGTTTTGAGAAAGTCGAGCAGAACGTAGAGGGGTTCGGAGGGTTCGACCGTTTCCGGCGATGAGGACACCGGAGGACGTTGTTTTTCGCTGTTATCCATCGCGTTTACCTGCGGGGTTTTGACGGGCTTCACTATGCCGGGGGGAGGGGGTTGGAATCAAGCGCAAAACGCGGTTAGGGGGTGAGTGGTTCGGTGGGGGGTCTTTCGGCTGCGATGCGGGCGGCCTGTTCCGATGCTCCCCAGACGGCGAGGCGGATCGTGGCTCCGGAGGTCAAGGAGGCGAGGAGCAGCGCCAGCCCTCCCATGAGGAAACCGGGCACATGGAAGGCGAGGAAAGCCATCAAGGCGAGGCAGAGGACGCTGAGAAAAACGGATTGACCGGCGAGGATGGCGGGGGGTTGCCGGGCCCATGCGGCGAGTCCTTCGGCGTGCCCACGGAGCGCCTGGACGATGGGGTAGAGCGCCAGGAGGAGGAGAGCGATCCGGGCGAGGGGGATATCGGAGAGGGGAAGGTTTTGAATACGGCCGAAATAGAGGGTGGAGAGAACGGGGTGTTGAACGAGTTGAGGGATGAGGCCGAGGAGGATTCCCGTTCCCAGAGCAAAGCGGAACGTACGGTTATCAAACCGATTGAGGGGGGGGAAGCCGATGACGACGGCTTGGAGGCGGGTTGCGGCGAAGGAGACGGGATTGATGAGTCCCATGACGAGATAATGGATTGCCAGCATGCGGGTGGGTTCGGGTGTTCGGGCGAGGAATGCTCCGACAACGAACGTGGAAAGGGAGAGGAAAAAACCGCCGACCGACAGAGGCATACAGAAGGCGAATAGGCTGCGGAAGGAAGGGAGTTCTGATTCGGGAACTTCCGCGAGTCGGGCGAGGAAGGGTTTAGCCAACCGACGGGAAACCAGGACTTCGAGGGCGATGGGGATCGTAAAGGCTGCGACGGCCCAGAAGGGGCCTGTCCATTGGAGGGCGATAAAGAGAGGCGAAAAGAGGAGCGTGAGGAGAATCCGGCCGAGAGTGGCCGCGTTGGCGCGTCCGGTTGCGTGGGCGTTGTAGAGCGCCACTTGATAAGGGGTTCGCATGAGGAGCAGGATTTGAGCGGGCAGGAGGGCGAAGAAGATGCGAGCCGCCCGTTCGTCGAGAGGGGGAGGGAGGCCGAGAACGCGTCCGAAAATCCATTGCCCGATGGTTGGAAAGGAAGCGGCGCATTGGATGGCGGCGATGAGGAAGATGATGCGCCGGTTGAACGCGTAGTATCGGCGGTAGCCGTTACGGCTTCGGGCGTGGACAAGGCCGGTGGTCAGGAGTCCTGCGCCGATAGTTCCAAGAAGGAAAAGGAACGTTTGTGCCTGGGCGTAGGCCGCGAGATTGGCGACACCGCCGTTGCCCCTTGATGTGATGGCGGCGACGAGAGGGTAAGTGAGGCTTTGAGAGACGGCCTGGAGAAAGAGGGGGAGATAAAATCGGACGGCATTGGGGATGGTGAAGGGCGGGGGAAAGCATGATGCGGAAGCGTTTTGTCCGACCGGATCCGTGGGATCCGTGGTGGAGGTTGGGATGAAAGTCATAACCCCTTATATTTTATCAAAAGCGCTTGCCCACTGCAAGGGCGATATTTTATCGTTATGGTGACATAAAAGGATGGCATGGGAAACGGATAGGAGAATGGCGGTCATGGTGGAACCTCTGGCATTGTTGGGCGGTTCAAAATCGGTGACGCGGGATCCGGGCGACTTGTTTCGCTGGCCGATTGTGACGGCGGAAGACGAGGAGGCGGTATTGGAGGTTTTACGTCGAGGGGCGATGAGTGGGGTGGATGTGACGAAGCAGTTTGAGGAGGAGATGGCCCGTTGGCATGAGGTTCCTTACGCGCTGGGTTGCTGCAATGGGACGGCCGCTTTACTGGCGGCGATGTGGGCCTGCGGGGTGGGTGCGGGCGATGAGGTCATTTGTCCGAGCGTGACCTACTGGGCGAGTGCGTTGCCGGCGTTGAGTTTGGGTGCGGCGGTGAACTTTGCGGATATCGATTCCGAGACACTGTGCGTGGATCCGGATGATCTCGAGCATCGGATTGGCGTACGGACGAGGGCAATTGTCGTGGTGCATTACTGCGGTTATCCGTGCGATATGGATCGGATTCTGGCGATTGCGCGGAAACACGGGGTGAAGGTGATTGAGGATGTTTCCCATGCGCAGGGGGGGCTTTACAAGGGCCGGAAATGCGGCACGCTCGGCGACATTGCGGCGATGAGTTTGATGGCGGGGAAGAGCTTTCCGATCGGCGAGGGGGGGATGATTTTGACACGCGACAATACGTTGTGGGAGCGGTGCGTGGCCTTTGGGCACTATGAGCGGACGGGAACGACGACCGCATGGGCGGGGTCCACGTCTCCGCTGAGTGATCCGGAACTGGCCCAATATGCGGGGGTTCCGCTTTTCGGCGTGAAGCATCGGATGAACCAGACGTGTTCCGCGATGGGGCGTGTTCAGCTTCGCCATTATGAGGAGAGGATTGCGGAGATTCAGCGTGGGATGAACCGGTTTTGGGATCTGCTGGAGGGAGTGCCCGGCATTTGTGCGCATCGTCCTTTGGCGGGGAGCGGCTGTACGATGGGCGGGTGGTATGCGCCGAAGGGGTTGTATCGGGCTGAGGAATTGGGGGGGCTGTCGTGTGAGAGGTTTTGCGAGGCGGTTCGGGCGGAAGGGGCGGAGATGGTACGATCGGGAGCGAATTTTCCTCTTCATCTCCATCCAGTTTTTCACACGGCCGATTTGTTTCGGATGGGAAAACCGACGATGGTGGCCTTCGGCCAGCGGGACGTGCGGCAGGGGCCGGGGACGTTACCGGTTGCGGAACGGATCAACGAAATCTGTTTTACGGTTCCCTGGTTTAAGAAGGATGAGCCGGAGAAAATAGCGGAATATGCGAGCGCTTTTCGCAAGGTTGCGGAACATGCGGACCGGCTGAAGGCGTTGTCTTAAGGCTCAGATTGCCTTGAGGGCGTTGAGCAAAACGCCTGCCGCCACGGCGCTTCCGATCACGCCGGCCACGTTGGGTCCCATCGCATGCATCAGGAGGAAGTTGTGTGGATCGGCCTGCTGGCCGACCTTGTTGACGACGCGGGCTGCCATGGGGACGGCGGACACGCCGGCGGCGCCGATGAGGGGGTTGATTTTTCCGCCGGAGAGGCGGCACATTAATTTGCCGAAGAGCACGCCGCCGGCGGTGCTGACGGCGAACGCAACGAGGCCCAGGAGGAGAATGCCGAGGGTTTGGGTGTTTAGAAACTGATCCGCGGAGAGTTTGGCGCCGACGCTGATGCCGAGGAAGATGGTCACGATGTTGATAAGCGCGTTCTGTGCGGTGTTGTTGAGGCGTTCCACGACGCCACATTCTCGCAGGAAATTGCCGAACATGAGCATGCCGATGAGCGGGGCGGCATCGGGAAGGAGGAGGGCGCAGAGGATGATGATGAGGACGGGGAAGATCAGCTTTTCGAGTTTGGACACCGGCCGGAGTTGTTCCATGCGCACGCTTCGTTCGCGCGGTGTCGTCAGCCACTTCATGATGGGGGGTTGAATGATCGGCACAAGGGCCATATAAGAGTAAGCCGAGACTGCGATTGCTCCAAGGAGGTTCGGGGCGAGACGGCTGGTCAGGAAGATGGCGGTGGGGCCGTCGGCTCCTCCGATGATACCGATTGAGGCCGCCTCGCGCAGGGTGAAGGGGATACCGACAAAATCATTGAGGAACAGCGCCCCGAGCAGGGCGCCGAAGATTCCGAGCTGAGCGGCGGCAGCCAAAAGCGCGGTCAAGGGGTTAGCCAGGAGGGGGCCAAAGTCGGTCATCGCGCCGATGCCGAGGAAGATGAGGAGGGGGAAGACGCCTGTTTCGATTCCGACGGTATGGATCATGCCTAGGAGGCCGTCGGGGCCGGAGAGCATGGCCAAGGGAATGTTGGCGAGAATACCACCGAAGCCGATGGGGATGAGGA
The DNA here is from genome assembly GCA_938038445.1 of uncultured bacterium. Taxonomy (GTDB): domain Bacteria; phylum Verrucomicrobiota; class Kiritimatiellia; order CAIKKV01; family CAIKKV01; genus CALHRZ01. Next base: position 41,166 of record CALHRZ010000032.1, read on the forward strand.
GAAGGGGTTCGAATCCTTTACGGACGGCGAGGTAAAGGAGGACGATTCCGACACCGATCATTACGAGCCGGCCGATTCCGAGTTTCCAATCGGACCGGGAGAGGCGGATGATTTCGAATAGACCGGTGCTTTTCCAAAGATTCAGCCAAACGAGGCGGAGATCGGAGGGCAATCGGCTTTGGGCAGCTTGCATGCTGATGGAGTCGTGGATGAGATGTTCGCGGCGCAGGATGAAAAGGGTTTGGCCGGGTTGCACGCTATCGCCGGCTTGTAGGCTGTTGTTTTGAATCGTGAAGGTCGCGGCGGCGCGGATTTTTGCTTTACTTCGGCCCGGGATTGAAAGGGTGAGGAGAGAGTGGCGGGGATAGACGATTCGGCCGGGGTCCGCGGAGATTTCGGTGACAAGGGCGGGTTGATTCCATCCATAGACAACCCGGAGTTGATCTTCGGGGCCGGCCTGAAGTTCGAGCACTTCGTCCCGGCGGAGTGTATAGAGGTCCTCTTCCGGGATGGGTTCCGCGGAGCGTTCGTCGCTCTCCCACTGGAGATCTACGAGCGGCGATTCATTTGGTTCACCGACGGCAGGCAGCGCTTTTTCGGCTCGGGCAACGGGCAGCGATAGAGCGAAGAGCAAGAAGGTAAAAAAGGCCGAATGGACATAAGGAATGAATCGCATCGTCGTCTCCCGTGGGTCAGCCGAGGGTAATGAGGGGTTGGCCCGACTGGACGGGGGTGCCGGCGGCGACAGCGACTTCTCGCACCGTTGCGGCGCGATCCGCCTTGATCTCGATTTCCATTTTCATGGCTTCGAGGATCAAGAGGTTTTGGCCGGCTTGAACGGCGTCCCCGGCTTTGACCAACACCTTGAACACGGTGCCGGGCATGGGGGCTTTTACGACGGTTTGTTGGGCGGACGCCGCTGGAGTGACCGAAGGTTTTGGATCGGGCGTAGTGGCGGGGGAAGGAGTGGGTTGGGGTTGAATCGTGGGGGCGGGGGAACCCTCTTGGATCACGACTTGGAAAGGTTTGCCGTTGACCGTGACCGTATAGGTTGTGGGGCCGGTTATGGGACGTGAGGCGGCGGGAGGAGTGGCCTCTTTCTTTTGAGTGGCCTCTTTCTTTTCCGGTTCGTTATAGCGGATCATCAAGGGTTTTGTGCCCTTAAGGAAATCCAGCCCTTTTTCGCCGCACATGGCGACGATGAAGATGTTTTCGTCGTGGACGGGAAGGTTGTTATCCTGCAGTTGTTTAGCGAAAGCAGCCTTATTGGGTTTGGTTCGGTCGTTGATCGTGATGACGGCTTCGGCGGTGGGTTCCAGCTTGAGTTGGGCTTGGGCGAGGCGGACGATTTCGGGGTCGGCGGGGGCGGGAGTTTTGCCGAAATAGCCGAGGACCATTTTTCCGTAGCCTTCGGTGATTTTTTTCCAGGGCCCTTGCATCACGTTGGAGAAGGCTTGCTGGAAATAGAATTGGCTTACGGGCGTGACGGAGGTGCCGTAGCCGCCTCGTTCCACGACTTCGCGCATGGCTTTGATGACTTCGGGATAGCGGTCGAGGCAGTTGCTATCCCGCATCATTTGGGTGTTGGTGGTGAGTGCGCCGCCGGGCATGGGACTGAGGGCGACGAGGGGTTCAGTTGTTTTGGCTTCGGGCGGCAGGAAGTACTTGTTCATACATTCTTTGAACTTTTCCTCGGCTTTGAGAATCTTCTCGTACTGAATTTCCTCGCCGCGGGTATTGATGAGAACGTATCCGAGCCCTTTGAACATATGCCAGGCGGTGAGGATATCGGTGTGGCAGGAGCCGCCGCTGACGGGGGCCATGGCGAGGTCAATGTAGTCCGCGCCGTTTCGGATCGCTTCGATATGGCAGGCTTCGGCGATTCCGACCGTGCAATGGGTATGGAAGGTGATTTCGATATGGCGATTGGGGAAGGCGGTGTCGAGGATTTCGCGGGCGCGTTTGACGGTTGCGCCGACGATGGAGGGGGGTGTGGTGCCGGAGGCGTCCTTGAAGCAGAGGCTATCGAAAGGCAAGCCGGACTGGAGAATATTTTCGAGGATATCGGTATAGAATTTTGAGCTGTGGGGATATTCGTCCTGGACGCCGGGAGGGAGCGCCATCATGCTGATGGCGACTTGATGTTTCATGCCGGCGGCTTTGATCGCGCGTCCGGAGGGTTCGAGATTTCGGACGTCGTTCAAGGCATCGAAGTTTCGGATGGTGGAAATACCGCTGCGGGCGAAGGTTTGGGCATGGAGTTCGATAATTTCGCGGTGGTAGGAATCGAGTCCCACGACGTTGACGCCTCGGGAGAGGGTTTGGAGGTTGACCGAGGGACCGACGAGGGCGCGGCAGCGGCGGTGCATCTCGAAGGCATCGTCCTGCGTGTAAAAATAGAGGCTTTGGAATCGAGCGCCGCCTCCGATCTCGAAGTTGTCGATTCCGGCATCCACTGCGGCTTCCAGCGCGGGAAGGAAGTCGTCCGTTTTGACGCGGGCTCCATACACGGACTGAAAGCCGTCGCGGAAAGAGGTATCCATGAAGCGAATGGGTTTAAGCATGTGTCACACTCCGGGAGGGTTGGGGGTTTGGGACGAGACAAGCCGGGAACGGTACCGATGTAGAGCCATTGCAATGGCCGCAGTGATCTCTGTTGCATCGTCTTCATTCTTCGGGGGGGAAGTAGGGGATGGGGGAGTGTGGGTGGGGGGCGGTGTTAGGCGGCGGATGAGGGCGGCGGAGACTCGGATGCTGAGGACCATCAGTCCCAGAAACAAAAACACCACGGTCTGGCCCAGAACCAGAAGCACCAAGCCGTCGGCTAAGAGATTCATGGGGCATTGTTCCTTTGTTTTCGCGGAAGTGATAAAAATTGGAATGTTATTTTAGTAAAGGAAAACTCACGGTTCAAGAAGAACCGGAAAAAAAGTGAAAGACCTTTCGGATGCCGGTGGCGACTTCTCTGATATAATCCTTCGTGCGGAATTCGCCGAAGGGCGAGAGCATGATCGCTTCATCAAGCAGTTTCTTGTGCGTTGGGGTGGTCGTGTAATCGTAACGGTAGGAGCGTCCATCGGGCTGGACGAAGGGATAACGGCGTTTCCATCCTTTGAGCCAGGGGCGCATGACCCGAGTTTGGAAGAGGGGTTTTTGGATCAGGTCATATTTGCCGTAGGAGGAGGCGGGGACCCCTTCGGCTTGGAGTGCTCGGACGAGGGTGTCGCGATCGGCTTTCAAATGGCGGTAGTCGGGCAAGAGAGCGGTCCACCAATAGGTGGCGTAGGCGTTGGGAAGGGGGGGGATGAGTCGGCCGGCGGGGAGGTCGGCGAGATGGCGTTCGAGGAGGGTGCCGAGCTGGTGGTAATGGCTGGTGACGCGGCGCACTTTCTCCAATTGGGCGAGGGCGACGGCGCCTTGGAGTTCGGTCATTCGATAGTTCATGCCAAAATGGGCGCCGAAGAGGGATCGGTCGAAGAGTCGGTCGTAACATTTATCGGCATAGTTTGCGGTGCGGCGGAAGAGGGCTTCATCACGAAGGGCGAGGAACCCTCCGTCGCCGGTGGAGATGTGTTTGAAATCGTTTGTGGAGAAGGCACCGGCAAGGCCGAAGGTTCCGACAAGTTGCCCGTTGAGGCGGGTTCCCCAGGACTGGGCGCAATCTTCGAGCACGGGAAGTCCACGGGAGCGGCAGAGGCGGATGATCGCGTCTACGGGGGCGGGGTATCCCGCGAGGTGGACGACAATGACCGCGCGCGTTCGCCGGGTGAGGGCGGCGCGGATGGTGCGGGGGGAGGGTTGAAAGGTATCATCAACGTCGCAGAAGACGGGTACGGCGCCTTCGGCTAGAATACCGATGACCGTTCCGGCGTCGGTGTTGGGGGTGCAGATGACTTCATCGCCTGGGCCGATACCGCAGGCGATGAGGCCGAGGTGGATGGCGGCGGTGCCGGAGGAGCAAGGGACGACGTAGGGGAGGCCGGTGTAACGGCGCATGGCTTTACAGGCTTTTTGGACGAAGGAACCGAAGCCATAGAAGAGGGTGTTTTGCCGGAGGGTCTCCTGGAGGTAACGGCGTTCATTTCCGCTGAACCGGTTTCCGGTGCTGGGAGGCGTGGTGACCGCCTTGGGTCCGCCGGAGAGCGCGAGAGAGGGAGAAGGGGGTTTCATGACGGTATTCTAATGTAAAGATCGTAATGGGCCAATTATTTTCAAAGAGCGGCGCGCTTGTATCCACAAATAGCAGAGGTGCAGAGGGATACGAAATGTTGAATGTTGAGGTCTGACCCCAACCTTTAGAAAGGGGATAAGGCTTCCGGCACGGAGTGCCGGAACTACAGGAAGAAAGGGGTTTGAGGGGAGGAGCGATGGAGGAAGGTTAGGCGATTTGGAGAGGTTGAAGGGGGCGGCCGGCGGAGGGGGTATCGGCATAGAGGGTATAGCGGCGGCCGATTTCTTCGGGGCGGTGGGCATCGGAGTTGCCGACCAGGGGGAAGCGGCCGACAATTCGTTCGGGGTCCTTGGCCAGATCGTAAAAGGGGGAGATTTCGAGAGCAGAGAAGGGGAATTCAGGGATCCGGCCCAGTTGACTGAGGAGGCTATTGGCGGCGCGGTCGATATGGGCGGGGATGAACCAGCCGCCGGAGGCGAGAACGTGTTCCCCCAAGTCGGTCAATGGGATACGGGCGCCTGTGCCGAGGGCGATGGTTTCCCAGCCTTCGATTTCTTCCTTTTCGTTCACATAGACTTGGTCGCCCATTTTCCCTTCCATCCAGGGGACGGGGGGGAGGCGTTCGCGGATGAACTCGGAAAGTTCCAGTGCCTGGTCTAGGCGTGGGAAGAGGCAGAGGACGTGGATTTCCTCCACCGTGCAGGCTTCGAGGCCGTGAAGGCAGGCGAGTCCGACGTCTGCGCAGAGGCGGGCGGTTACGGCGCTGTTTCGGGCGCTGTTGTGGTCTGTGACTGCGATGAGGTCAAGGCCGGCGGTGCGGGCGGTGCGGACGATGGCGGCGGGGGACATTTCGAGCGAGCCGCAGGGGGAGAGGCAGGAATGGATATGGAGGTCCGAACGGATCATGGGGAGGCAGTGGATATACAGAAGGCATCATGGAGGCGCCAGGAGGCTTCGTATTGGGAAGCGGAGGTGATGAGGAGGGCGATTGTTTCCTGGCGGGCGGCCTCCAGCATTTCCTTGGGTGGTTTTCGGTTATGGCAGAGGATGACGATTCGGATGCCGACGAGGGAGGCGACGGCGATGGTGTTGCGGTGGGCCTGGAGGGTGATGAGGGCGGAGTCGGGAGGAGCGTGAGCCATGACGTCGCTGAGGAGATCCGAGGTATAGGCGGCTGAGAGGGGGGGTGCCGAATCGGCGGGTGGGAGTGCCCATTGGGAATTGGGTAGAATAGCGGAGAGGGTGTGAAGGGGGATCATGGCGGGCAGAAGAGGGTTGCGCGGACGGTGGTACCGGAGGGGGAGGATTGGAGGGAGAACTCGTCGGACACGCGGCGGATATTGGGGAGGCCCATTCCTGCTCCGAAGCCGAGGGATTTGATCCATTCATTGGCGGTGGTGAAGCCTTCCTCGAGTGCCTGGGCGATATTGGGGATTCCGGGTCCGGTATCGTGGGCTTCCAGTTCGATTTGGCGGGGGGTGATGCGGACTGTGAGGCGGCCGCCTTTCGAGTGGATGATCATGTTCATTTCCATTTCATAGGCGGCGATAGCGGCTCGGCGGATCAGGCGGGGGTCGAACTGGAGATCGGAGAGCGCCCGCTTGATTTCGTGGCTGGCGCGGCCGGCGCGTTCGAAGTCGAGCGGGGCGACGGCGAATTGGAGGGCGGTTTGGCGGGGAACAGTTTGGGGTGGGGTTGGGTTGGGGAGGCGTGCTTCAAGTCGTGCGAATTCTTGGAGGAGTTCGACGAGGACGGCGGCGGAGACGTCGCGGCTGGTGAGGATACCCACCAGGCGGCGGTTGCGGTCGAGGACGGGGAAGCGGCCGAAGCGGTATTTATCGAAGTAGGAGGCGCCGAAGGCGAGGGGCATATCGTCTTCGAGGACGACGACGTTGCGGGCCATATGGTGTTCGACGGGGTTGTCCATCCATCCTCCTTCGAGTGCTTGGAGGATATCGTCCATACTGACGATACCGTAGAGACGCCCGTTTTCGGCGACGGGGAGGCCGGTGACGCGGTGTTCGCGCATGAGGTGGCGGGCGAGTCGCAGGGGGTCTTTACGGGTGACGGTGATGGGGGGGGTGGTCATCACGTCGCGAATTTTCAGTTTATAGAGCAGGTCGAGGAGGACGAGGGGGGACTGATCGGCGGGGACCGGCAGGGGGGGAGGGGGTCCGGCAGGGGAGTGGGGAGGGGGATGCGGGTCAGTAGTCAAGGGCGCGACCGATTCGGATGCAGGCTTCGAACTTAGGCAGTGGGGTACGCAGGAGGGTGATACCGGTTTCTGCGGCGAGGGTTTTCATATTGGAGGGGAGGTTTTTACCGTTGACGATGAGGACACCGAGGGCGCCGACGATATCGGCGGTTCGGATTACCTGATCGGAGGCGAGGGAGGTTACGATCAGCGGGGTGGGGCGGTCCACGAGCAGCACATCGCTCATCAGGTCGGACGCGACGACGGAACGGACTTCGGATTCATCGAAGCCGCGGCCGGCGTGGAGGATTTCGGCTTGCAGTTCACGCGCGAGTTCGGCGAGTTTCACCGGGTTCTCCTTTTGTAGGGCGGAGGACGAATCGGGCCAGGTGGATCAGGTTTTCCAGTTCCAGCGCGATATTGATGTTATGGATGACGCATTCGGGAGTTTCTTTCAAGGGCATTGGGGTGAAGTTCAGGATACCGCGGATTCCCAGACGGATCAACGTTTCCACCATATCGGCGGCGACGGCTTCAGGGACGGCGAGGATTGCGAACCGGACGTTTTGGGCGGCGATTATGTCGGGCAACTGGCTGATATGGAGGATGGGAATAGGGGCATGGGGGTCGAGTTTTGCGGGGTTGCTGTCGAAACCGGCCACGATGCGGATTCGCTGGCGGGAGAACCCCGTGTAGTTCAGCAGGGCGGTACCGATTTTTCCGCAGCCGACGATGATGACGTTTTGGGGTTCTTCGCCGCCGAGGAGGCGGTTGATTTGGGCGAGGAGGTCGTCCACGCGGTAGCCGCCGCGTTTATGTCCGGCCAAGCCGAAGTGGGAGAAGTCTTTTCGGACCAGTGGGGCTGAGATGCCGAGCATATCGGCGAGGTTATCTGAAAAAATGCGCGCAAGGCCTGTTGCCTTCAATTTTTCCAGAGCGTTTTTGTAACGCGTGAGCCGATTGACCAGTTCCCGTGGGTGGGGCATTATGATATATCCTTCACATTATTGCTGCGTTATTTATATCTTTTATGTGATTACGCGAAATAATGTGAAGATATATTGGATAAAAGCAAGCATAAAATTTTTATTGCTATGGAATTTCATTTTCGATTATCGTAGCGTTAGTTTTTGAAGCGCAAGGAGAAGCGTTCATGACAGAGGCGAGCGTGGAGACGAGGCGGGGGGAGGAATTGCATCCGGAGCTCGTGGAGTTTATTGAGCGGTGGAAGGGGAGACCTGGGAATTTGATCATGGTATTGCACAAGGTTCAGGAGGTGTATGGATACATTCCCCGTGCGATCGCCTTTGCGGTGGCGGAGCGGTTGAAGGTGCCGTTGGCGAAGATTTACGGGGTTATTACTTTTTATCATTTTTTCCGGCTGAAGAAACCGGGCAAGCATCAGATTGCGGTGTGCATGGGGACGGCGTGTTATTTGAAAGGGGGGGAGGATTTGATCCGGGAGTTGGAGCAGTTATTGGGGACGGGTTTGAACACGACGACACCGGATGGGCGGTTTTCGATTGAGGCGGTACGGTGTTTAGGGTGCTGCGGGTTGGCCCCGGTGATGACGGTGGACGGGGAGGTGTATGGGCGGCTCACCAAGGAGCAGTTGCCTGAGATACTGGCGAAGTATCAGGATTGAGGCGGTGCATGCGACGTTATGCGAGCACTTATTGGATCTTGTTCAGAATGCCGTCGAGGCGGGTGCGTCGTTTGTGCAGGTTGAGGTTGTGGAAACGGAGGCAGGGGACGTGGAGGTGACCGTTTCAGACAATGGCCGGGGGATGACGCCGGAGGAGGCGCGGCGGGCGCTTGACCCGTTTGCGTCGGATGGGCGGAAGCATCCGGCGCGCCGGGTGGGGTTGGGATTGCCGTTTTTCCGTCAGATGGTGGAGCAGGCGGGCGGTGAGTTCGATCTTCGGTCGGAGTTGGGGGTGGGGACATCGGTTTTTGGGCGGTATCGTGGGGATCATCCGGATGCGCCGCCGATGGGGGAGTGGTCGGATTTTGTGGTGCAGGCGTTGGTGCTGGGCGAGGGGTTGGAGATGGCATTGATTCGGGAATGGCGGGGGCGGCGGGTTGTGATTCGGCGGAGCGAGCTGGCGGAGGCGCTTCAGGGGTTGGGGGATGCGGAGGCGCTGGCGTTGGCGCGTCGGTATGTTGGGGAGCAGGAGCGGGAAATTTTGGGAAAGGGATGAGACGATGAGCAAACTGACGTTGGAAGCGCTTCGAAAATTACGGGAGGCGAAGCGGAACGAGATGGCCCGGCGGGAGTCGGACGGTACGGCGGGGACGATTCTGATTGGGATGGGGACATGCGGGATTGCGGCGGGGGCGCGGGAAACGTTTGACGCATTTGTAGAAGCCTTGGCGGCGCATCCTGGGCTGAAGCATGTGGCGGTTCGGCAGACGGGCTGCATGGGGTTATGCTACGCCGAGCCGACGGTGGAGATTGCGATGCCGGGGATGCCGACGGTGTTGTATGGGCGGGTCAAGGCGGAGGGGGTTCCTCAGATTGTCGAGGAGCATTTGTTGAAGGGGCGGTTGGTGAGCGAACGGGTATTGGATAAACCGGCGGTGGATTTGATGAAGCCGCGGAAATCGTGAGGAGAACGCGCCCATGGCGGTCAAATGTTATGTATTGGTTTGCGGGGGGACGGCGTGTCAGTCGTCTCAATCGCATTTGCTTTTTGAAAATCTGCAGCGAGAGCTTCGGGATCGGGGTGCGGAGGGGGACGCTCAGATAGTTCAGACCGGTTGTTTCGGCTTATGCGAGAAGGGGCCGATCGTCAAGGTGTTGCCGGACGAGACGTTTTACGTGAACGTGAGGCCTTCGGACGCCGCGGAGATCGTGGCTGAGCATGTGGTCAAGGGGCGGCCGGTCAAGCGGCTTCTTTATGAGGATTCGGGGCGGCGCGAGGCGCGCGTGGCGGACATTCCTTTTTATCAGAAGCAGATTCGGATTGTGTTGCGCAATTGTGGAGTGATTGATCCGGAGTCCATAGACGAGTACATTGCGCGGGACGGCTATCGGGCGCTGGAGAAGGCGCTTTTTGAGATGACTCCCGAGCAGATTTTGCGGGAGCTGGAGATTTCGGGTTTGCGGGGCCGGGGTGGGGCGGGTTTTCCGACCTGGCGGAAGTGGTCCTTTTGTCGGGACGTAAAGAGCGACGCCAAATACATTATTTGCAATGCGGATGAAGGGGATCCGGGAGCGTACATGGATCGTTCGACGTTGGAAGGGGATCCGCACAGCGTGTTGGAGGCGATGGCGATTGCGGGGCGTACGATTGGGTCTTCACAGGGGTACATATACATTCGGGCGGAGTATCCGCTGGCGATTCGGCGGTTGGAGATTGCGATCGAGCAGGCGCGTACGTATGGGTTATTGGGGCCGAAGATTCTGGGAAGCGACTTCAGTTTTGACGTGGAGATTCGGCTGGGGGCGGGGGCGTTTGTTTGCGGAGAGGAGACGGCGCTCATCGCTTCGATCGAGGGGAATCGCGGCATGCCGCGGCCTCGGCCGCCTTTTCCGGCCGTGCGCGGTCTTTGGGGCAAACCGACGGTGATCAACAACGTCGAGACGCTGGCCAACATTCCGGTGATTCTGTTGAAGGGGGGTGCGTGGTTTGGGCGGATCGGCACGGCGACGTCGAAGGGGACGAAGGTATTCGCTCTGACGGGGAAGATAGCCAATTCGGGCTTGATCGAGGTTCCGATGGGGACGACGTTGCGGGAGATCATCTACGATATTGGGGGTGGGATTCCGAACGGGCGGAAGTTCAAAGCCGCGCAGACGGGGGGTCCTTCGGGCGGGGTGATTCCCGAGTCTTGTTTGGACACGCCGATTGACTATGAGAATTTGGCCCAATTGGGTTCGATCATGGGGTCGGGGGGGTTGATTGTCATGGATGAGGATGACTGCATTGTGGATGTGAATCGGTTTTATTTGGCATTCACGGTGGACGAGAGTTGCGGAAAGTGCGCGCCGTGTCGGATTGGCGGCAAGACGATGTATCAGATTTTGGATCGGATTGCGTCCGGCAATGGGAATGAAGGCGACATGGCCAAGCTGCGTGAGCTGGGGACGGCGATGCAGAAGGCGTCGCTCTGCGGGCTGGGCCAGACGGCGTCGAATCCCGTCTTGAGCGGGTTGCGGTATTTCATGGAGGAATATCGGGCGCACATTGTGGATCGGAAATGTCCGGCGGGGAAGTGCCGGGATCTGGTGCGGTATTTCATTACGGAAGCGTGCATTGGGTGCGGCGTTTGCGCTCGGAAGTGTCCGGTGGGCTGCATCAAGGGGGACCGGCGGGTTCGGCATGTGATTGACCAGGCCCGGTGCATCAAGTGTGGAGAGTGTTACAAAGCGTGCAAATTCAATGCCATCACCCGCGGGTGAGGGTGGCGAGGAGAATCGAACGCCATGGCCAATATGGTGCATTGTCAGATCAACGGCGTTCCGGTGGAGGTTCCGGCCGGGACGACTATTTTGAAGGCGGCGCAGCGGGCGGGGGTGAAGATCCCCACGTTGTGTCATCATCCCGATTTGCCGGCGTGGGCGGCGTGTGGGATATGCGTGGTGAAGGTCGAGGGGTCGCCGAAGATGCTGCGGGCGTGCGCGACGCCGGTGGCGGAAGGGGCGCGGATCACGACGCACGATCCGGAGATTGTGGCGGTGCGGCGGACGGTATTGAGTCTTATTCTTTCGACGCATCCCAACGATTGTTTGCAATGCGGGCGGAACGGGAACTGCGAGTTGCAGACGTTGGCGGCCGATTTCGGGATGCGGGAGCTGGCGTTGCCGCGGCGGGTCAATGCGGTGGAGAAGGATGGCTCGACGAGGACGATCGTATTGAATCCGGAGAAGTGCGTGAAATGCGGCCGGTGTGCGATCGTATGCCAGCAGATGCAAAACGTCTGGGCGCTCGAATTCATCGGGCGTGGGGATGACATACGGCTGGCGCCGGCGGGGGACATTCGATTGGCGGAAAGTCCGTGCATCAAGTGCGGGCAATGTTCTGCGCACTGTCCGGTGGGGGCGATCTACGAATTCGACGAGACCGACCGGGTTTGGGAGGCGCTTTCGGATCGGGAGGCGTATCCGGTGGTGCAGATTGCGCCGGCGGTGCGGGTGGCGATTGGGGAAGCGTTTGGGTATGAACCGGGCACGCTGTTGACGGGCAAGCTGTATGCGGCGCTTCGGCGGCTGGGGTTCAAGGCCGTATTCGACACCAATTTTGGCGCGGACCTGACGATCCTCGAAGAGGGGCATGAGTTTGCCAAACGGTTTGCGGCGGGAAAAGGGCTGCCGCTGCTTACGTCGTGCTGCCCGGCGTGGGTGGACTGGATGGAGAAGTATGCGCAGGATTTTATGGACAACTTTTCCACGTGCAAATCGCCCCATCAGATGGTGGGGGCGTTGGCGAAGACTTACTATGCGCAGAAAGCGAGCGTGGAACCGCGGAAGATCGTGATGGTCTCCATCATGCCCTGCACGGCGAAGAAATTCGAGATTGCCCGGTGTCAGAGCATGGCGTCCTCGGGGATGCCGGACATTGACATTTCGATTACGACGCGGGAGTTGGCGCGGTTGATCAAGGCGGCGGGGTTGGACTTTCGGAATCTGCCGGATGAGCAGGCGGATTCGATTCTGGCGGAATACAGTGGGGCCGGGACGATTTTTGGGGTGACGGGCGGGGTGATGGAGGCGGCGGTTCGTACGGCGCATCTTCTGATTACCGGTCAGGAGATGCCGGATGTGAACTTTTATCCGGTCCGTGGTTTGGAGGGGGTCAAAGAAGCGGCTCTTGATTTGGGGGGCCAGACCGTTCGGATTGCGGTGGCCCATCAGATGGGGAATGTGGAAGCGGTTTTGAACGCCATTCGGGAGGATCGGGCGAAGGGGCGGGAACCGCGGTATCAATTCATTGAGGTGATGGCCTGTCGTGGGGGATGTGTGGGCGGCGGCGGTCAGCCTTATGGTGCGACGGATGAGATTCGGACGAAGCGGGCACGCGGCATATATGCCGATGACGCGGGAAAACGGGTTCGGTGTTCGCATCAGAATCCCTTGATTCAGAAAATTTACGAGGAATTTCTTGGGACCCCGAACGGGGAGAAATCTCACCATTATCTGCACACGCATTATACGAAGCGGCCGGTATACGCCCGGTAGGCAGAGGGCAGAGGAGGTTTTTTGATTTTGGGGGGCGGGTACGTGTCCTGTCCTGCCCAGGGGGATTTCGGACGATCGGCCGGATTGGCTGGGTTACGACAGGTCCGCAGTCCGCTGCAGAGGAAGGGCGCGGTTTATGGTGTTTCATGCAGTTGGGGCGCAGGGATTTCATTGTGTTGATCCGGAGGGGGGGGGTATGGGAAGGAATAGGAAACACGGGGCTGGGGTGAGGTCTTTTGCGTTGAGGGTGGGATTGGAGTCGTCGATTATCACAC
>CALHRZ010000033.1 GCA_938038445.1 uncultured bacterium
TAAATTCCCCCGTTCGTCGGATGCGCATACGGCATGATCCAACAGTTCGTGTAGAGCCGCAGATCGTTCGAAACGGAAACAATCCCGCCATATTCCACTTCACTGACGCCGCTCGTGGCGGCCGCAAAAAAGTGGAGCTGCGCGCTGTTGGTAAGGACAAGCGACCCCGCGACATCCAACGAAAGCCCCATGGGAAGTCCCAACACGCAATCGTTCAGCGTCAAAGAGCCGGTGTTCCAGTTCGTAAAGCCCGGAATCAGAACCTGCACATGATGAAACCGTTTCTGCGAAAAAGGCCCCGCCAGAAACAGCGCGTCGGGAAGATGAAGTGTTCCCATATCCGGCCGCTTGCGCTCGGACGCAGCGGACGGCCCGGGAAAACCCGGAATCCCCTGGAACCGAACCGGCGCAGAAGGTTCAGCCATGTTGGCCTGGGCTTCCGGATCGTACGCTAGCGCGATCCGTCCGCCACAGGCTGGAGCAGCATAAAAGTTGCCGTTGCCCCCATTGACGCTGATCAAACCGTTCGTCGCCCCCGCAATCGTCCGGCACGTGATCCACACCGCTCCTCCTGATCCACCCCCTCCATGGGTGCCGCCTGAGTGCACCCCATCCGCAAGGATGGAGCCATTTAGGACCAGTTGGTCCCCCACGATCAACCGGACCGCACCCCCACCTGCTCTGCTGTTAGCCGAAGCAGTACCTCCCCCACTGCCCGGTTTTTCGGGCGCTGCCGGATCGTTGTATGCCGGATTCGTTAGAAAACTATTGAACGAACGACAACCGGGGCCGCTGTGCGCCGCGCCGCCGTACCCGACCCCATAACCCGGCCCCTTCCCCGCCATGAAGCCGCGCCCGGTCACATCGATTTTTCCACCCATCTCAATCGTCATGTTCGTGCAGACGATGAAGACCCGCGCGTCCGGCACCCACTGGCCATCCGTATTCGTGGAAACCGCGCTGTTGGTGAAATGGGTGACCGTCGCGCCATTCTGAATCGTCACATTGGTCGCTGAAAGAACGGTATTCCAATTCGAAAAGATCAAGGTCCCACCCGACATCGTAAAAGAGCCCAGATCGGGCGTCGAGTTGGTCAGAACCACAAGCCCCGAGGCAATGATCGCCTCATCTCCAGCGGAAGGAAGCCCGTTATTCCAATTGCCCGAATTCGCAAACCAGTCTCCCGTTCCCGTCCAAGTCGTCGTCCCTCCCAAAGAAGCCCCCGCAACAATCACAACACACCCGATTAACCATCCCATCGCCCTTTGCACACGCATCACAAAACCTCCCTTCTAGATTCCAGCCGAACTTATTGCCAACAAAGGGAAGATGTCAATTGATATTTTGCCCGTTCTGGCCATCCGGATGGTGGGTGAAACAAGACCAGCTCTTGGAAGATGACCGAAGGAGAGACGGGCGCTCGTTTCGTTGTTCCGGAGTTCCGGCACTCTGTGCCAAAAGCCGCTGGCCCCCACAAAGGCGCAACGATTTCCCCTTCTCAAGCGTCCAATTCCTAAATAGGAAGTGCCTCCTTGCAACCACGGACTCCATTTTTCCCACAAAAAAAGTCCTGCTTCGGTTGTGAATCGGGCAAATGTTTTACAACTCTTCCAAGACTCCGCCCGCCCATCCGCGCAGATGGCGGTTGCCGTTCGTCGCCATTCCTTCCCAAACGTTGGGGCCGTCCCCCCGATCGAACAGAAACGTGAAATTCGCATTCGTCGCCAGTTCAGGGTGATAGGCCACGGAAGGATCAGCCCATCCCGTCTGCCGCCCACCGCGATACCGATCGCTGCCGGCGCCATCGAACAGCATCACAATCCCCCCCTGCGCCGCCTGACCGAGCCCGCTGCCGATGTATTCGTCGTCCCCTTCCGCATCGCAAAGAACCGCCAGCGCGAGATCCCAAGAAAAACAAGGTCCGGCGGTTGTGCCACGATAAAAATCATTGCCCTGATCATCGAAAAGAAAACCGACCGCATAATGGCATCCATAGGCCGGCCCCCATCGGACGAACGGCTTGACGGTCCGCGGCGTCCCATCCCAATTGTTCGTGCCCGATCCCCGCCGTTGATCATTGCCGCCAAAATCACGGGCGATTCCCGCCGCAAACCAATAGCCGCCGCCATGGCTGAAATAGTCGTACTCGTACACATCGTCGCCCGCCCCCTCGAGCAGCAGCCCGATCCCGCCATTCGCCGCACCGCGCGGCCCAACTCCCACTCCTTGGGACCAACCGCCAAAACCGGGTGAATCGTCATATCCGCCGGGGTACTTCCCTCCCGCAAAATAACGATCGTTTCCGCAGTTATCCGCCAAAATCCCAATCCCCCACGGCCCCCCAACCCCTTGGACCAGCATTGCGCCGTGATACACGTCATCCCCTGTCCGATCGAGCAGCAGCCCAATGCCCCCGACCGCGTGCCCCTGCGCCCGACGATCCGCCCGATACCGATCATTGCCCCCCACGTCCACCAAAATCCCGATTCCGGCAAGGACGGACCCTTGGGCCAAATCCGCGGCCTCATAGGTGTCATTTCCTCCCCCATCTATAAGAAGCGAAACCCCACCGATGGCGCTTCCTTGAATTCCGGTCCGAATACCGTTGTAAACATCATCGCCCGATCGATCGTACACCAGGAGAATAGAACGATGGGGACCTACCGTCCCCTCTTCGTATCGATCGTCCCCTCCAAGGTCCAAAATAACCGCCAATGAAAAGTTTTCATCCAACCGATAAATGTTCGGCCCGACCCCCCCGATCACCACAAGCCCTTGGGGAGTCTCCCATGCGGCCAGGACGGGTCCTTCCACCCCTTCCACTTGACCCGTTGCCGGTCGGTCCATCCACCAGTCAAGCCAGGAATTAAAATGGCCCTCGATGAATCGGTCCGTCAAAGCCGCTGCCTCGCGCGCCGCCAATGCAAAACTCCGTCGCTCGAGCCGTTCGAGATATTCGGCAACCGCCCGCCCTTCCCTCGCATCGGCAAAACGATGCCCCAAAACATTATCGCCAAGCGCTTGCTGAACAAGGCGTTCGCAAAACTTTGAACGCTCTTCTTCGGCCATGCCAGTCCAAACGCGTTCCCACGCTTCCTGAATCCGAGCGAGCGCCGTGGACAAATCCTTTAATTCGAGCCGAGAGGATCGCGCGGAACGCCAATCGGAACGAATCGGCACACTATCCAGTTTCTCCAACGCCAAGACAACGGCCTTTCCTATCGCGCCGGTCTGCTGGCCAAACGCTTCCTGCATTTGGCGGCTGAACCGTTCCGCCTCAAGAGGAGCTTGAAGCGGATCGCGAATCAGCCGATCCACCCACCCCAACCGGCAGGCGCCGTTCTTGTCGGAAAAGGTGTTCGTCCCTGCCGAAGCATCCATCCGGCTCCCCACATAGGCCAAATAGCGTTGGAGATCCGAATCCAACGTCCGCTCCCGAATGGCGCGGCGCACCTCGCGAAGCATCCGAACCGTTGTTTCCTCACAGGAAGGCATTCGACGACTCGCCATGCCCAGTACAACAAGCGACGCGCCGACTAGACCGATCGAAGTCCAGAAGGGACGGAGTGCAACAGACGTTTTCATCCCTGCAGTATGCGCAAAATCGCTCGCACCGTCCACCCTCTTGAATCGCCCCATCGGCCCCTCCCTCCTTCTCCGTTTCGACACCCTTTCCTTTTGGCCGCCTCCCTGATAGGATGATGAACGTTCCGAACGGATCGTGTCTGATGTCTCCCCTTCTGTTCGCGTTCGCCGTCACGCTCTTTGCCGGTCTTGCCACCGGCATCGGCAGCCTCATCGCCTTTTTTGCCCGCCAAACGAATACGCGTTTCCTGGCTTTGGCAACCGGCTTTTCCGCCGGAGTCATGCTGTATGTTTCGTTCGTCGAAATCCTCCGAAAGGGTTTGACGGCACTGGCAGAGGTTTACGGAGATAAGGCCGGAGCGTGGATCAACGCAGCCTCCTTCTTCGGCGGTATCCTGCTGATGGCCGTGATTGACGCCCTGATCCCGAAGGCGGAAAATCCTCACGAACAGCGTACCGGAAACGAACTCGAACCGATTCGAACTCCCGCAGGCGCCCCTCCCAACACAGTTGCCGCTTCCCCATCGGAACGTTCCCCTTCGTGGGACCCCACCAGCCGAAACAAAAGCTTGTTACGCATGGGTCTCTTCACCGCGTTGGCGATCGGGATTCATAATTTCCCGGAAGGGTTGGCCACCTTTCTCGCGGCGCTCGAGACGCCGGCGCTCGGACTGGCCATCGCCATCGCGATCGCCTTGCATAATATCCCGGAGGGCATCAGCGTATCGGTCCCAATCTTTTACGCGACCGGCAACCGGCGTACGGCTTTTTGGTACTCCCTCCTCTCAGGACTCGCAGAACCGGTCGGAGCAGCCGTGGGGTACGGATTGCTCCGCTTCGCGTTCCTCTTTTCCTCGCACCAAGGCGCGATCCCCTCCCAGGCCATGGGGATTCTGTTCGGCGGTGTGGCGGGAGTGATGGTCTATATCAGCCTGGATGAACTGCTCCCCACCAGCCGAGCTTACGGGCGCGGACACGATAGCCTCATCGGCCTCTTGAGCGGCATGATGATCATGGCCCTCAGCCTGCTCCTAATGAAATAAGCCCCTAAGCGATCTTCCCCGACGATCGCTTTTCCCTGTGAATAACCTGTAAATTGTTTTGGACAGCTTGTGGAAAACTTTTTTAACAATGGCCAAACCTTCAGCTGACATCCCCGGGAACTCCTTGATTGTCAATGAGTTTGGAAACGAAGTCCCACCGCGGTCAAACCGCAGTATCGCTTGTCAATGAACCGCGAGAAGCGGAAAAAGGCTGACGATAACTCGCGGGGTCGGATTCCAGCGCCTTTTCGGCCCACCTTCCATCCTCGCCCAAAAGCCTCACCAACGCCTTCAACGGCTGGAGCGCATGCAAGCGGAAAAAGGATCGGGAAAGATCATACTCAATTTCCGCCAGCCGATTGAGCGACTCGAGAATCACTTCAAACCGACGCGTCTTGAGATACCCCCCCACCATAAACCGCCCTTTTTGCGGAAGGGTGATTCGGCGACAGGCCGCCCTGAGAAATTCCCCGCCTGTCTTACGACGGAACTCTTCCTGCGCAGAGGTCATGCCGCTATAATGCCCCGGATGCCCCACCCCTTTGAACTCGTAATACGAAATCAGATGGCCTTTTTCCATTCGGCGAACCGTTTCGACAAAAAGCCGCGAATGCTCCGCCGGCACCCGTTCGTCCAACTCCCCATGAAATAGAACAATGGGGGTCAGAAGATTTTCCGCCAACGCAACCCCACTCCGGCTCGCATACGCCTCCGGGTCCTTGTCCGGGGACGTTCCAATCCAAACGTCCATCTCGTCTCGAAACTCTCCTTTTTCATCATTCCGATACCAGAGCGCATAATCGCTCACGCCGCACTCCGCCCTGGCCCCGCAAAAAAAGTCAGGAAATTTCCCCACCATCGCCATCACGTTGCCGCCGCCTCCACTGCCTCCTGTGAGCCGTACGAGGTCGGAATTCTGAATGCGGTCGGCAAATTTCGCCCGGGCATAAAACACCGCATCCACCGCATCCTGAAGCTCCCAGCCATTGCAATCCGGTCGCCCCCCCGAATCGCCACGGCCCCGCATTTCGGGCCGAATCACAAACCACTCGGCGGAAGCAGCCGGGTTAACATTGTCGGGATGGTCCTCTTTGACCTGACCGTGCCAGCCGTGCATGGAAAGGAGAAGAGGGCGCGGCTCATCCGGCACGTCAAACCGTGCAAAAAGGGTCAGCCCGGGTTCTCGGCTCGAAGGATAGGGCAGATAAAAGGACTTCATGAGGTTGGAAAACCAAACAGACGGGCGGCCGTCCCGAAAAGGATGGCCCGTTTGTCCTCGTCCGAAATCCGCGCAAAGAGAATTTTGCCGATTTGATGGCTGAGCGAAAAGGTCGGCGCATCGGACCCCCAGACTATCCGGCCGGAACCCACCGCTTCGACAAACCGCTCAATCATGTTCGTATGTTCGCGCGAGTAGGTCAAATCAAGGTAAAGATTGGTCGCCTTGCGGGCCGCTTCGATGTAAGGTTCCCAGGCAAATCCGCTTCCGCTGTGGCCCATCAGAAACGGCACGTCGGGATGGCGCTCGGCCGCCCGGTCCAATCCGGTCAGGTCGCCGCCCCAGGTATGCGCCAAAACCGGTAGGCGTCGCACCGCCGCAAATTTCCAGACCGGTTCATACACGGCATGATCGTAGGGCGTTCCAGCCTGATAGACCTTAATGCCTTTGAAGACAGGATCGGCAAAACACCTCTCGAGTTCCGCTTCCATCTCTTCCGGATACTGGCCGCTCACGTGGCAATAAGCATATAAAATCCCCCGATGCCGGTGCGCCGCGGCCGCCGCTTGATCGTTGCCCCACCGCACATCGCCAAAGATCCCTTCAACGGAACTCACGATCTGCCAACGTATGCCAACACGCTTCATCTCTTCGACCTGCCGTTCCGCCGAAGGCGCCATCGAAGGGCTGAACGAGCCGATATGCGCATGAACATCCAACACCGGGATCTCCAGCGTCCGACCCTGCCGCCCGTACTCGATTAGAGGCACGCTTACCATCGGACTTCCTCCATCCAATGGCGTATATTGCTGCCAAAAATCGCCTCGCGATCCCCCGGAGAAATCGGCGCGTATTGAAGATGCGCAATCAGCCCACCGGGAGAAAAAAAAGGTAAACCCGAACCGAAAACAAGCCGTTCGGCCGGGAACTCCGAAAGAAACCGTTGCGGACCGTCCGGCGGAATGAAATAGTGGCCCACGCAGACCCGAAGGTTGGAATAGCGCCTTAACAAGGGGTACAACCAGATCTCTTCATTGTATCCGCACCCGCAAAGAAGAAGCCGAAGATCCGGCCAGTTTCTTAAAACTTCCTCGACCCACGCCGGAGTCAGATTTTCACGGTTCAACCCCAGCGGGAGGAGATGGGCCACGCAGGCATCAAACAATTCTCCATAAACGGCCTGGATGGGATAAGCCGAATGGGGAAAGAGAAAGACCATCCGGCTGTCCGCCTGCCGCATGGCACGAAGCAAATCGCCCAACCGCGGGCTGTCGGAATGCGGAAAAGGCGTGTAGGAAAACACAGGACGAAGACGAGGATGGCGAAGACAAATGTCGGCCACAACGGCATTGCCGTGCCACGCATTGCCGCCGCCTGCGGTAAAATTGCTGTGCACGAGCGCTCTTGCGATTCCGTAGTGGTCCAGAAGCGCCAACAACTCCTCCGCCTTCCAGGGAAGCAGCCGATCCCGTCGAAACCATGGCCCTACACCGCAAAAAGCATCCCAAATTTCCATCATCCATCCCCCGACATGATATGCGGGACCCCTGAGGAAGAAAGGGAAGGTCCTCCCCTCTCATCCCGAAAGCTTCGAACCAACATGTAGAGCCCCATCAGAATCACAAACACCGCAAAAATACGGGTCAGCGTCGCATTGGAAAGCTTTTTCAACCATTCCGCCGCAAACCAGACAACAACGGCCGAACCGCAGGCCGTCCAAACCGCCACTTTCCAGTCCACCAGCAGATTGCCGGCATTACGAATCGTAGCCACAAAAGAAGTGAGGATGATGACCGCAAGCGAAGTGGCCACCGCCTGCTTTTGCGGAAGCCCAAAAAAAAAGACAAACGCTGGAACAAGAAAAACGCCACCCCCCACGCCGCACAAGGCAGCGGCAACCCCGCTGATGGCCCCCAGGAGAATGCCGATGCACGCCGTTGCCATAACGCTCCTTTCCCCCTCGCCCAATCCCAACCCCTTTGATCTCCCACGATCGAGCCAACACGCTCGGTTTTTCAACGATAAAAACTACCATAGAATGGGAATATCGACCAGCAAAAACACTGCTGAACAAATTCGCGCCGGCAGCCTCTCATGTCGCACCTGACCTCCCGCGAGGTTCCTCCTTCCTCGGCAACTTCAAAATGGGCGATCGCCATGGGGTCTGCTTGTTCGGTTAATCGGCTCTAAATACCGACAGGTTGTCTATCGGCGGACGATCCGAGCTCAGACATCCGAATCACGGCGGCCAAAAACATATTTGGCCCAAATACGACATTCAAGGAAGTGCGAAAATAGCAAACCGAAATCCGTTGCGTCGTTCCGAAATTTTCGGCGTTCGGATTGCATGCGGTTGTTCCCAAAATTCTATCTGTGTGCCAACGTCACAGATTGTGCAAAACCCCTAACGGGGCACAAAAAGCGGGCCGCCAGAACGCATTCTCCCGCTTCTGCGTTTTTCCCTTCTAAACAAGTGTTATTCATCGATCCAGATGTGGAGCCAACTCGCCTGACACAAAGCATCGAACCACCGCGCGTTTTGATCGTTAGAAGGTGTATTTGCGACTCCCCATCTTCCCATTAGGCTATTCGCCGCATCTTCCAGGCACATAAAAGTCACTTTCTGCCCTATCTCATTTCCGGTGTGACTTAGTATTATTACAAAAGAGCGTGTGGAATCAGAAAATTGCATCGAGAGCATTGCACAATGAAAAACAGCGCCATGAAGCCACGAGAACCCTTCGCCCGCATGACCCTGGCCGGACGGTCGGTTAGCCGAGCAAGCGCCCGGTCGGGATTGTCTGTTCGACCATTTCTTGCCGATCACAGTGACGAATTACACCCAGACAGAAGTTCTGACGCGCCTCCCCCTCATTGTGATTCTAAGCGCGAACGTGGAGGGTTTCACATACAGCCGGTTTTCCTCGCCACCTCCCGCAGATCTGCGTTCCATCGCCCCGTGCGGCACGCAAGGCTTCCTCATGAAGCCAGGGCATAGAATATATGGACGGCCGTTCCTACGTCCGGGTCCACGTTCCGGCCCTGACGCAATTTCGTGCCTGGCGAAGTAAGACCGCTCTCCTCATTGATTGAGTTACAACAAGCAACACGCCGACATGCCGAAGAAAAAAGGAACCTCAATGCAATTGGAACCCATCAAGCAGACCCGCTTCCACATCGAAGGTTTTCTTGCCGATTACCTGCGCGGCATTTCGAACCAGTGGCTAAAGCCCGCGCCGGACGCCAACCCCGGAATGTTGGAAATGTTCGCCGACCGCGACCGCCGCCCATACAGAGACCTTGTCGCATGGGCGGGCGAGTTTTCAGGCAAATACCTTACCGGCGCCGTGCAAGTGCTACGACTGACCGGCGACCCGGAACTCCGCCAACGACTCGAGCGTTTCGTGAAGGATCTGGTCTCGCTTCAGGATAAGGACGGCTATCTGGGCCCTTGGCCCCAGGGGTCCCACTTGACCAATAAGGCCGTCTATCCGGACGGACGGGTATTCTGGAACTGGGATAGTTGGGGCCACTATTTTAACATGCTCGGGCTCCTGCTTTGGCACGAGGAAACCGGCGACCGCCGCGCGCTGAACTGCGCCCAGCGTATGGGGAATCTTTTTTGCAACCTGTATTTCGGCGACGGAAAGCCCCGGCTGGCCCAAGAAGGCAATAGCGAAATGAACCTCGCCCCCGCACACAGCCTTTGCCTTCTGTATCGTCGAACCGGGGAACGGAAGTATCTCGATCTGGCCCGCCACATCGTGGAGGTCGAGTTCTCAGGCATGGAAAAAGGTCAATGGCCCTGTGGAAATTATTTGGAAGGCGCCCTGGCAGGCATGGAGTTCTTCGAACTTCCCAAACCGCGGTGGGAAAGCCTCCACCCGATCCTGGCTTTGGCCGAACTATACGATCTGACGGGTGAGCCGCGGTATCGCGAGGCCTTTGTTCGCCTTTGGCAAAGCATCGCCGATTTGGATCGCCACAACAACGGCGGCTTTTCCTCCGGCGAACAAGCCACCGGCAACCCGTTTGATCCGAACGCCATCGAAACCTGCTGCACGATTGCCTGGATGGCCATGTCCGTCGAGATGTTGCGCCTTACAGGAGACCCGCAAGCGGCGGACGAATTGGAACTGTCGCTATTCAATTCGGTTATCGGGATGCACTCCCCTTCGGGCCGTTGGGCCACGTACAACACGCCCATGGACGGCGTGCGCCGAGCCAGCATTCAGGATATTGTGTTCCAAGCGCGCGAAGGAACACCGGAACTGAACTGTTGCAGTGTCAATAGCGCCCGCGGGTTCGGCCTCCTGAGCGATTGGGCCTTGATGCGCGATTCCGAAGGTCTCGTTCTGAATGCCTATTTTCCCGGAACGATCACCGCCGCCTTGCCCGGCCGCATTGGCGTGACGCTTACGCAAACGACCCACTACCCGATGGACGGCCGCGTCTTCATCATGGTCACGCCCGAACGGGCTTCCGAATTCACCCTGAAACTGCGGATCCCGCGTTGGTCGCGGCATACGATCGTGAAACTGAACGGACAAAATGTCCAAGGAGCACAACCGGGCCGTTATTGGTCGCTCCGCCGCCGTTGGAAGCGTGGCGACAAGGTGGAACTCTCATTGGATATGGGATTGCACTTCTGGATCGGGGAGCAGGAGTGTCGCGGCAAAGTCTCCGTCTATCGCGGACCGCTGTTGCTGACCTACGATCGGCGGTTCAATGCGATGGATCCCGATGCACTGCCCGCGATCGAGGTGCCCGGTATGAAAGGGCGGAAGATCGCCTGGCACGGGCGCTTAGCGCCCTTGCTCCTCATGGAATTCCAGGCCGCCGACGGTCGCAAACTGCGGCTTTGCGATTTCGGCAGTGCCGGGCAGGGCGGTTCACCGTACCATTCATGGTTGCCACTGTCGGACAAGGCGCGCTCGCCGATGGAACAGGAGTCGGCCGTGGCTCAATTTCCCCCCTCCCCCCGAGCGGAAGCGGAACGAAACGCCGACGCCCGCCCCGCCGCAACAGGCCAAACCGCCGCAATCCCTCAATTCTTCGCCAGCCCCCGGGAGGCTTTGGAGGCGGCCAGTCTCCTGCGTTTCGCTTTGCGCCTGCGCACCATGCCGATGAAAAAACGCCGAATGGAACTGGGGCATCTGCGGCCCGAAGATTTGACCGCCCAACTGGACCGAATCGAGCGCGAGTGGCCGGCGTTCCAACAGGACATCGCCCGGGCGCGGGCGTTTGTAGCCAAAGCCTCGAAAACAGCACATGCGCGCCGGTTAGCCTCGGTTCTGGAACGTTTGGACCGCGAGGGGTTGCTTGAGCCCTCCCGACTCGCCGAAGTGACGGCGCTCAAGGAAGAGATTCGGCGCCGGCATCTTCTCATGGAGCGTCTGACCCACTTTGAGGTCTCCGAGTTGCTGCCCGCACCGGCCGATATTCGAACAGTCGAGGCGCCACCGGACGGACTGGTGTTTCGCCCGGGTGTTCTCTTGGAATCGGTCGGTCTCTGCGATGTGCGCCCCTTTCACCGCGGTCAGCACGGAATGGTTTATGTGCGCGTGAAGCATACCGCCAACTCTTCAAGGGCGGGCCGCTTGCTTTATGGCGCGGATGGGCCAGTCAAGGTCTGGGTCAATGGAATCGCAGTGGGGTGTCATCCCGAAGCGACCAATCCGGCAGTGCCCGGCCAATTTCACGCCGACGTGACATGGCGCGCGGGAGAAAACGGGATTGTCTTTGCGCTCGTCACCAACGCCGGCCGCGCCTGGGGAGTATTCGCCTCCGTAAGCGCCGCGAAAGAATGAACATGGGGTCAGACCTCAACATTCAACATTTGGCTTCCGCATCCGAGTGGCGAAACGACATAAAGGAGACTCATGGGGCCACGCATTTATTCTCTTGATCCTTCTATTTTGGGTCAGCCATCCACATCCGATTTCGCCGAACCCCCCCCATGCATTAAGCGCGGCGGATCACCCGGACCTCCGCGCACAGCGAGCGCCGCCCCGCGGTCTCTCGCCCGATTTCCATTCCCTTCCTCAGGTCCTCCGCGAATACCTCGCCTCCCAGCACCGCGCCCCAGCGAAGCCGTGCCCATAATGGTTCCGCCGCCACCTGCAGCAGCCGATCTTCCGCCAACTTTCGATACCCCGCGGAACCGCCCTCCACCCGCCTCAATACCTCTTCCATCTTCAACCAGGCAGGCGCGACCGTATAGCCCGTATACGCACGGTAACTGCTCCAGCGGTAGCCGCGCAGCGTCTCCAACCGGGTGGCAATCACCTCGGCCGGCGGCGTTTGCAAGCCCATTCCTTCCTCCGCTTTCCCGCCCTTCCCCCAGCCCAGCCCCAGCACAGCCACCGGATTGAAGTGCACATACAGACTCAACTCCAGCAGCCACTGGCCTCCTTCCACCACGATACCCTTGAACCGCCCCTGGAAAACATGGCCCGTCCGCCCATGCCGCCGGTTCCACCACATCGCATATCGGACTGCGCACGATCAGGTGATAGTGGTTCGGCATCAGCACGTAGCCGTGCACCTCTATGCCGTAACGCCTGCTCATCTCCTCCAGCCGCGATAGGAAATCTCGATAGTCCCGCGTATCCTCGTAGATGCGCTGACGGTTCTGTCCGCGCGCCTGAGGTGATACCACGCGCCTGCCACATTTACGCGCAAGGGTCGTGCCATGCCCCCTCTGTCTCATAGAACATCCCTCCTGTCAATTCTCGAATCTGGAGACGTGACCCCTAATCCCC
>CALHRZ010000034.1 GCA_938038445.1 uncultured bacterium
GGGGGAGAATTGCGGGGGACGGGTTTAGTGGTGCGTTCGACTCAGCAGATCAGCATACAGGGATCGGCGAGGATTCGGGGGAGGACGGAGGCGCCCTCTTATGCCGGCAAAACGGGGAATATTACTGGACCCCGTATTACAGGACCGGTTCCTATTGTTTCGATCCCGCAGATTGACTTAACGCCCTTTTACCAACATGCCGAAGCCAATGGGCAGGTTCGAAGCGGCTCGGTTTTGATCAACAGCGATACCACAATTCCTGGCGGTGTTCTTTGGGTGAATGGGAGTATCAAAATTTCGAATGGGTCCATCAATGGATGCATTGTCGCCACGGGCGACATCGAGATCTCGACCAGTCGGACGATGCAAAGTCCCAATGGTTTTCCTCTTTTGATCAGCCGCGATGGGAACATCAAGATTACGAGTACGCCTACCATGACAGGGCTGGTCTATGCCAGGAGCCGCAACGTGGACTGGCAGGGTGGTGGAGTGCTTTATGGAGCGATTGTCTTGGGAGGTCAGTTAGATAAGGCCGGGGGTTCTGATTTGATTGTATCGGGGTTAGACGCGCCTCCTTCGATTCCAGGGGTTGATAATAGTAACACCAATAATTCAGATTATGTCATCATCGCGGCCTGGCAAAACTGATTGAAGAGAGAGAATTCTCAGCCCAGATGAATGTTCAAGATCCCTCTCTCGGAGGATGAAGGGGGTTGATGCATCAAGGGAATTCAAGGGCGCTGGGAGATCCAGGAACGCGTTGAATTTTTTCAAGGTGTAGGGAGGTTTCGGAGGACGATGAGAGGGTAAAAAAGGGGGGAGGTTGAATTATTTTTCAGCTGCAGGGGCAAGGCAGCTCGGCACATGAGAATGAGTGTATCCTTGGGGGCATAAGACTCTGTATGCTCTTATCCCCAGGTTCCAACGACAGAGCGGCGCAGCCCATGAGCGAGTTTTCTGCCCTTTCGCGGGAGATGTTGCATTCCGGCCTGTGGCGGGCGTTTGGAAAACATCCGGCTTTTGTGCGTTGAGTTGCTTTTTGATTTCGTCCATGTGAAGGTGGCGGTGATGTGTCGACCCGGTTGCACATCATAGGAGTGGTGATATTGCGCTGTTCTGAATTTTAACGGCGACATTGCCTGCTGAGCGTAAACATGAGTAAGCATTGGGTAAAAAAAGAACCCTCTTCGCTGTGGAAGGAAGAGGGTTCATGCGAAATAGGGTTTATATTTTATTGATTATGGGCATCATTCGCCGAGCAAGTAATCGTGTCACTCTGGGCGACCGTGAGTCCGACAAGGTTATATGCTACATTGCCATCGGGGCACGTCGGAAGAACTCCGCCTTCAATGTAAGCCACGATTTCATTTGCATCCACTGCAGTATCCTCGGCAATATTATTAGCCAGAGCCCATTGCTGAATAGCATCTCGGATCATACGCCGGTTGTTCTTGCACATACTCTTACGGGATTCCGCTCGAATTTTTTGGAACGAGGGAATCGCGATTGCGGCCAGCAATCCGATGATTGCCACCACGATCATGATCTCCACCAGTGTGAAACCTCTCTTCTTCATCTTGGACCTCCTTAGTTTTGGGGTTTCTGTTGTTTTGAGCCTCTTGGCCCGACGTGAAAACATCAAGCAGTTACTATGCCAAGAGTTGATTAATCCAGACAATCGCAAGAAAACGTGATTAAACGCATTGCTTAGGCAGCAACTTTAAAAGCCTAACTTATCATAAACGAAAAAAAGAGAAACATAATATCAAAAATGAGATCAATCGGGTTCTGGAAGTTTTCGGTATAAGGTGGCGAGGCTAATTTTAAGTTCTTTGGCTGCTTTTTCTTTATCGCCTTGAGTTTGGCTAAGGACGAACTGAAGGTATTCTTTTTCTTTTTCTCGGAGAAATGCTTTTAGGGATTTCCCTTTGTATTGGTCGAGTGGCGAGAAAGAAGACTGACCCAGCTGTTGGTGTTGGACGCTGTTGACGATTCTAGCGGGGAGGACTTCTTTGATGATTTTATTTTCCGTGCTGAAAGTGAGGGCATGTTTAATGGCATTTTCAAGTTCTCTGACATTGCCTGGCCAATGGTAGGCTTCAAGAATCTGTCTTGCTTCTGGGGTGATGGCCGGGGGTGTTCGGTCGCCATATTCTCTTTGTATAATGTAATTGATAAGAGGAAAAATATCCTCCGGACGTTCCCGCAGGGGTTTGAGCGTAATGTTTATCACGCTGATCCGATAATAGAGATCTTCTCGAAACTGTCCTTTAGTCATCAACTCTTCCAAGGGGACATTTGTTGCCGCAAGAACGCGGACATCCACAGGAATCGTTTCGTTTCCACCGACTCTTCGCACTTCCTTTTCTTGAAGCGCGCGAAGAAACTTTCCTTGGAGCGAAAGCGGCATGGAGCCGATTTCATCCAGAAAAAGGGTGCCTCCCTGTGCGGCTTCGAAAAGGCCTTCTTTATTAGCGGTTGCGCCGGTAAACGCGCCTTTAACATACCCGAACATTTCGGATTCAAGAAGTGTTTCAGGGAGTGCGGCACAATTGATAGCTAGAAACTTTCTGTCTTTTCTTCGGCTATGGGCGTGAATGGCCTTTGCGACGAGTTCCTTTCCTGTTCCGCTTTCACCTGTGATTAAAACGGTAGTATCCGTTGGCGCAACCCTTTCAATCATCTCGCACACCCGACGCATGGAGTCGCTTTCGGCGACGATATTTTCAAATTTGTACTTTGCGCCGAGACGGGTTTTGAGGTCCACATTTTCCTGGACCGTTCGGTGATATTCCAGTGCGCGCTGGACGGTTATGAGCAGTTCGTCCACTTTGAAGGGCTTGGTTATGTAATCGAACGCCCCCATTTTCAATGCTTCAACCGCTGTGTCCACAGAGCCGAACGCCGTCATAATGAGGACAGACATCATCGGTTTTTTTTCGTGGGCGTGCCTGAGAAGGTCCATGCCCGTGATCGGTGTCATGCGGATATCGGTAATCAAAAGGTCGAAATCCTCTTTTTCAAGGCGATCCATAGCCTGAGTTGGGTCCCCGATGGGCACAACATCGTATCCTTCAGCTTTGAGGAGGGTGCTGAGCACGCTGAGAATGCTGGGCTCATCGTCAACGAGTAAAATTCTCGACATCCAAAATCCTCCGAATAACCGCTATTTTTACGGAACGGAAACCAAAATGACAAGAAAAAATTCTCAATTTTGAAATGCTGATGAACCCGGAGCGTTATTTCACATTACATTTTGATCGCTTCTGCCATACGGAAGATCGGTAGAAACATGCACACCATGATACCCCCTACGACGACACCGAGAAAGACCATCAGGAGGGGTTCGATGAGGGATGTAAGTCCTGCGATGGCCGTATTGACCTCATCCTCATAAAAGCCGGCCAGGCTTTCCATCATTTCGTCCATTTTTCCTGTTTTTTCGCCGGCTGCCAGCATTCGCACGAGCATACGAGGGAGCAGAGGTTCTTCGCTGAGCCCTGACGAGAGAGTTTCGCCCCGTTCGACGAAATTCCGTCCGTTCAGAATGGCTTTTTCGATGACTTTGTTTCCGGCCGCGCCAGAGACAATCTGGAGGGACTCCATGATGGGAACGCCGCTTTTGATGAGCTGGGAGAAAACGCGTGCAAACCGGGCCACGGCGACTTTGAGAATGAGGGGACCGAAGAGGGGAGCGTGAATCAAGGCACGGTCCACCAGGTATCCGCCGGCCGGCGTCGCCTTCCATCGCTTGAATAAAAAGACAGCAAGGATCAACAGAACGAGCGCGTAGGGGCCTCCCTTTCGGATATAGTGACTTAAATTCACGAGGAACTGGGTAGGACCTGGGAGCTCGGAGCCGAATTCCTTGTACATGTTGGCAAAAACCGGAACGATAAACGTAATCAATCCGATGGTAATGATGATTGCGATACTCAAAACGATAATGGGGTAGGTCATCGCGGATTTGACTTTTCGGCGCAGTTTGGCTGAATCTTCCAGCAAAGTGGCCAATCGGCTGATGGTTTCCGGGAGCATGCCACTGGCTTCGCCCCCGCGGACCATATTGACGTAAAGGTCATTAAAAACGCTTGGATATCGCGCGACCGATTCGGAGAGGGAGCGACCGCTTTCGATGCTTTCCTTGAGATCCAGAATGAGTCCTCTCATGTTGGGGGAGTTCGCCTGTTCGGCGAGGGTATCGAGCGACGTTACGATGGGCATGCCGGCAGAGAGCATAGCGGCCAGTTGGCGGGAAAAGGCTGGAAGTTCGCGATCCACGATCTTACGGGCTCCGGGAACATAGCCTTTTTTCGGGCGGGTGATCGAGGGGCCACGCGTCGTTTCTTGTTTAGTGGGGGATGCAGGAACGCGCGATACGGAAGCGGAAGAAGGGGGTGTGGCTTTAAGCAGGGGACTCATGGTGCGGGCCCTTTTTCATTTATTCTCCGCCGGTGACCTCCAGAACGGCCTGGAGGGAAGTCAATCCTTCACGGACTTTGATCAGACCGGCCTGTTTGAGGGTGATCATGCCGTTTTTGACTGCCGCATCTTTCAGCTCACTGCTGGTGGCGCCGCGTAGAATCAGGGGACGGATGATATCGTCCACGGGCAGAACTTCCATGAGGGCGGCTCGTCCTTTGTAGCCCCGGGTACATTTGGGGCATCCGACCGGCTCGAATACGGTTGACTCTTTGAAAAAGTCGGGTTCAATACGGTTGGCGGCCAGGATATCGGGGTTGAGCGTTGTCGGTTTCTTACAGGCGGGGCAAAGAAGGCGGTATAAGCGTTGGGCTTGGGCGAGGATGATGGAAGAAGCGAGAAGAAAGGGGGGGACGCCCATATCCATCAGGCGGGTACAGGCGCCGGCGGCATCGTTCGTGTGAAGCGTGCTCAACACCAGATGGCCGGTAAGTGCGGCTTTGACGGCGATTTCGGCGGTTTCGTTATCGCGGATTTCACCCACCAGGACGATATCGGGGTCTTGCCGCAAGATCGAACGCAAGGCGGCCGCGAAGGTCAGGCCGATGTCGCTGTTGATCTGGACTTGATTGATCCCTTCGAGTTGATATTCCACCGGGTCTTCGCAGGTAATGATGTTGACATCCGGCTGATTCATCTCCTGCAGGCATGAATAGAGGGTGGTGGTTTTTCCGCTGCCGGTAGGGCCGGTGACCAGAATGATACCGTGGGGCTGTTGAATGGCGTAGCTCATGGCCTTGAAGGCCACTTCGTCGAGTCCGAGTGCTGACAGGCTGGGTTTCAGGCTGGTTTTGTCGAGAATCCGCATCACGACCTTTTCGCCATGAATTGTGGGCAAAATGCTGACCCGGACATCCACCTCTTTGCCAAGGGCTTTGATTTTGAAACGTCCGTCTTGCGGCAGCCGTCGTTCCGCGATATTCAGGCTGGCCATGATTTTGATTCGCGAAATGATAGCGGGCTGGAAGTTTTTAGGGGGGCTGGGCCGTTCGGTCATGGCGCCATCGATGCGGTACCGGAGGCGGAGGACCTTTTCCATCGGCTCGATATGGATATCGCTTGCGCGGGTTCGAAGCGCTTCGACGAGGATCATATTCACCATTCGAATGACGGGCGCTCCACCGGCGCTTTCGAGCATTTTTTCGAGGCTGATCTCTTCTTCCTGTTCCTGACCGACCTCAACTTCGCTGTCGCCGGCTTTTGAGAGGATTTCCTCGAGCGCAAGCCCCTCTTTCGGTTGCCGGATTTTTGCTATCTGTTCCTCCACTTCCTGTTCGGCAGCGACCAACGGCATGAACTCGAAGCCGGTTAAATCATGGAGCTCTTCGAGCGCAATCACATCGAATGGATCGCCGAGCGCCAGAGAGAAGAGTTTGCCCGTGCGGGCGATCGGCACCATGTGATGCTGGAAGAGGAACTCCCTAGGAAGTGCTTCCCACAGGGAGGGATCGGGGGTAAATCTTGCCAGCCGAATCGGTCGCATATTGAGATATTCCGCCAACACGAGCGTCATCGCCGACTGGCTGACCAGTTTATGCTCAACCAGAAAACGTTCGAGACGTATATTGCGACGTGCGGCATCCTGTTCGGCCTGCTCCAGGATGTCGGGGGGCAACGCCTGACGTTTCAGAAGAATAGCCGCAAGGCGGGATACAACCATAAGAAGTTACACTAGCATGAAACGGACCAACCAACAAGCAAAAGGGCAAAAGAGGATCCTTATCTAAAAGAGGATCAAAGAGAGTTTGATAGGGGGCGCCATTTCCAGCGAAAGGCATCCGGCACGAGAATAAGGCTTCCGGCACGGAGTGTCGGAACTACTGATATGACGCTGGCACGGGGATACTGAAAAATCTCCTTCGGGAAGAATTCGGGCTGTTTTAAAGCACGATAGAGGAAAGTCGGAGATACCGTTCATACCCCTTTTGATAGGCATGTTGCACATTCGGATCGGGAAAAAAAAGGCGGGCGGTATGATACATTTGGCCGATGGCATCAGGGAGCGTGGCGAAATAACCGGAACCGGTGGCTGCCAACATGGCGGCTCCAAGGGTGGCGGCTTCTGTGACCTGTCCCCGATGCACGGGCAATCCGGTGATATCGGCCTTCATTTGAAGCCAGAAATCGCTTTGGGCCCCGCCGCCGTGGGAGTGGATGACGCCGATTCGGAATCCTGCCCCTTTTAGGGCTTCCGTGTTTTCCCGGAGGCAGTAGGCCAGGGATTCGAGCAAAGCCCGGTAGAGATCGGCCCGGCGATGGTGGAGATGGAGACCGGCGAACCATCCGCGCTGCTCCGGGGAAGGGGAAGGGGAGACTTTGCCGTCGAAGTGAGGGCAAACCGTCACGCCACGGCTTCCGGGCGGGCTTTGAGCGGCCTCCCGATCCAGATCGGCGAGGGATTGGGAGGGGGCCATTTCGCGACGAAACCATTCCAGCGCAACACCGGCCGTTTTGGCGTAAGCGAGGACGAAGGAGAAGCCAGAGATGGGAAAGGGACCTCCAAACAAGCCGGCAGGTAGTATGGGAGGGTCTCCCTTGACAAGGGTTACCGCTGCGAGACACGTTCCCGTAGCGACCGAAAGGATTTCCTCTTCCGCGACACCGGCACCCAAGGCGCCGGCATATTGGTCGTTTGTTCCCACAATCACGGGAATTTCAGGCGGCAATCGCCACCGTTCGGCTATGTCAGGCTGGAGAAGGCCGGCGACAGTTCCGGAGGACTGGATGTGGGCGACTTGCTCCTGGGAGATACCGACTGCGGCGAGGGCAGCGGAATGGTACTCCAGCCCGCCCAACGTCAAGCCTGTGGAAGCCGCCGTATGGGGATCGGTGATCGGTCTGCCGGTCATTCGCCAGGTGAAATAGTCAGGCAGAAGAAAAAAAACACGGGCCATTCGAATTCGTTGCGGATCTCTCTTCAGCAGCCAACAGATTTTGGCTCCCGTTGAAATGGCCGAAAAGCGGGGGGTTGGAAGGGGCGTCTTTTCCAACCGGCGGTTGAGTTCCTCCGCCTCTTCCGCCGCCCGGCTGTCGTACCATACAATCGCCGGATGAAGTGGGTGTCCTTTTGCATCGAGGGGGACGAAGGTTTGTCCCTGCGAGACGATCGTGAGGGCTGCCGGCTTGGTTTGGCTCTGATCCAGGGCATCCTGCACGGCACCGCGGGCGGCTTCTTCGATCGTTTCGATTTCGATTTCGACCCGTCCATCCGGATAGAGGCATGGTTCCAGAGATCTCCGGCCCATTCCCAGAGGATTTCCTGTCTCATCGTAAAGCGCCGCTTTTGCGCCGGTTCCTCCGATATCCAACCCAAGAAAAGCCTTTTTCATATTTGGACTCAGAATATTTGTCTATGTGATGCCCGAGTTTTTGGCAAAAGTCAACCTTTGTGAGCCTTGTTAAATTTCTCCCGGTCTTCGGTGGAAAATCGTGACAACTTTTTGTGAGAGTTATAGAATGGGAATGAGCAAAAGGAGAACTGTTCCATGGCGGATATAGACGATTTTCTCGTCGAATATTCCATTTGGAATATTCCGCGCATCGTGCAGGGGCTTTCGTCCCCGCGGGACAGCCGCGAATTCAAACTGGCCCGCATGGCCGTCGCCCGGTTGTTGGGTCCCACTTCAATCTCAATCGCCTTTTGTGCGCTGGTCTTAGTGGCCCTTGTGACCATGGTCACCGGGACGACCGTCGTTTCCGAACGAACCTTGGAGGTTCAGGTGGTGGAACCTGAAATCGTCAAACCGGACGAGCTTCCTGAACCCCCGCCACCCGATTTTGAGCCGGACCAGCCGGTATTTACCGATCTTCCCAATCCGATCAATTTGGTGCCGATTGAAGCCCCGGTTGAAGCTCCTGTGGTCAATCCTCAGGCGATTGAAATGGCGGCACCCGTTCCGATTTTGACCAAAAGCCCTCTGATCATCAAGAATCTTTACGGCGCGCGGATGAACGAGGCGACGCGCCAAGGCCAATTGCGCGCGTTTCGCGGCACTCGGCAGGGGGAGGATGCGGTCCTGCGGGCGCTTCGGTGGCTCAAAAAGAAGCAAGATCCGGACGGTTCTTGGAAGACGGCGAGCACCGTGGACCCTGTCGCCATGACCGGTCTGGCGGTTCTGACTTTTTTGGCCCATGGCGAGACTCCTGGGCAGTCTCAGGAATTCGGCGAAACGGTCCGCAAGGCTCTCCAATATCTTATTTCCGTACAGAATCGATCTTCCGACGGGCGTTTCAGTGCGAACTCCTATACCCATGCCATCTGCACGTATGCCATGGCGGAAGCGTTTGCGCTCACGAAGATATTGGAGGTTCGCGATAGCATGGAGAAAGGGGTTGATTTTCTGATCAAAGGCCAGCAGGACGAGGGGGGGTTCGATTATGCGTATCGCAAAGGGGATCGTTTTGACGTGTCGGTTTCAGGTTGGAATATTCAGGCCCTGAAAGCAGCGCAGATGGCCGGATGCCAGCATCCTCGGTTGGAGAACGCCATTGAAAAAGCGATTCATTTTCTAAAAACCCAGGCTTATTCCCAGAATGGAAAGGGTTTTGTTTATTCCGGAAAGCCCGGGCAGCCTTCTGTTGGCGGGGCGTCGTGGACGATGACAGGTGTTGGGGTTTTGTGTTTACAATTACTGGGCCATGGAAAGAGTCCTGAGGCGCGGCAGGGGCTGGTTTTGCTCGAGCCATTGACCTGCAAGTGGCCCAAGGAAGGCAAGCCCCATGTGTATGGGTGGTATTATGTGACGCAAGCGCGTTTTCAGGCGGGGGGAAGTCTTTGGGATTCCTGGAACGCGGTGTTTAACAAGGAATATGTGGACGCACAGATTAAAGAGGACGATGGGTGCGGATACTGGCCGGTGGGCGATCATGGCGGGCCGGTCTATACCACCACTTTGGCTGCTCTTGCGCTTACCGTCTATTACCGGTATCTACCGACTTATCGCCAGGTCGAAGAGGTATCGCCGATTGTCGCCACCGGCCAAGACGACATCATCATTCAGGTCAACTAGGTTCTTTCGCCTTTCTTTGGGCGAGCCATCGTCGGATGACAGGGCGATCAGGGGCCGACCATTCCAGCGAAAGAAGTTCCTCCGGGGTGAACCAATCCCATGATTCATGTTCGCGAAGCTGGACAGCGCCGCGGCGCCATCGGCAGACGACAGGAAAGAGGCGAACGGCTAAACCGGGCAAAACGGTGCGGCAGGGAGGCCAGGAGGCAAGGGGTTCGACTTGAATTCCCAGCTCTTCCCAGAGCTCTCTTCGGACACAGGCTTCGGGCGTTTCGCCCGGTTCGATCTTTCCGCCCGGCAATTCCCACCGTCCGCCATTGGCGCCTGTAGGGCCCCGTTTTGCTGCGAAGAGGCGGCCTTTTTTTTCCATCACGGCGCAGGCGACCCGAATCGCACGTCGAGGGGCCATGACGGTTCATCCTTCCGAAAGTTCGCGGCTCCTGCGGGCGGCGGCCGCCACCATCCGGCGGACGAGGGCATCGAAATCGGACTGATCCAGCGTCTTGAGTCCTTCAGCCGTCGTGCCCTGCGGCGAGGCGACCATTGCGATGAGCATCTTCGGGTCTGGCTGGGGCCCGGCCAGCATGCGGGCCGTACCTAGCATGGTTTGGACTGCCAGGCGACGCGCATCGGCTTCGGAAAGTCCTTCCGCGACGGCCGCTTCCGTCAGGGCAAGCAGAAATCGGGCGAAAAAGGCCGGTCCACTTCCGCTGAGGGCCGTCACGGCGTCGAACAGTGGCTCGGGGAGTTCCAACGTTTTGCCGCAGGCGCTCAGGAGGCGCTGGGCTGTAGCGCGGTCATGAGGTGTGGCCAGGGTTCCGGGTGTGAACACATTCATTCCTTCGCCGATGAGACAGCAAACGTTGGGCATGACTCGGATGATTCGGGCGTTGGGGAGGTAACGTTCGAGGAAGGCCAGACGTTTTCCCGCTGCGATCGAGATCACAAGCGGGTTTTGCTGTTCCACCGTGGGGGCGATTTCTTGGAGTACTGCTTGCAGTTGTTGGGGTTTGACGGCCAGAAAGAGCACATCGGCCGATTGCGATGCTTCGCGATTGTCTGGGGTTGTCCGGACGCCGAGTTGTTGTTGAAGCGCCAGCTGACGCTCGGAAAGAGGGTCGGCCGCGATGCATTGGTCGGGGGTGGAGACTCCTGCATGGAGGAGCGCTTCCAGAAAGGCCCCTCCCATCCTCCCGGCGCCGAGGAAGGCCAACCGCATGGAATCAGTCTCCCTTTGCCGCCGATTCTTTGGCGAGGCAGATTGCGATTACGTCCCTCTGTATCTGATTCGTTCCCTCGTAAATTTGGGTGATTTTGGCGTCCCGCATCATTTTTTCGACGGGGTATTCCTTCATGTAACCATAACCGCCGAAGACTTGGACGGCATCCGTGGTGACCTTCATTGCGGTATCGGAGGCGAACAGTTTTGCCATAGCGGAGATTTTGGAGACATCCTTAACGCCGGCGTCAATCGCCCGGGCTGTTTGATAAACGAGGGCGCGGGCGGCCTCGGTTTGAGTGGCCATATCGGCCAGCATGAAGGAGACGCCTTGAAAGGCGTTGATCGGTTTTCCGAACTGGCGGCGTTTCCGGCTGTAAGCCACCGCCTCCTCCAGAGCACCGGCGGCGATACCCAGCGCCTGGGCCGCCACCCCGGGGCGGGATTGATCCAGCGTCCGCATGGCGACCATGAACCCCATCCCTTCCCGGCCGAGGATTTGGGATTGGTGGACCCGGCAGTCCTGAAAGATGAGTTCCCGTGTGGCGGAAGCCCGGATGCCCATCTTATTTTCCTTCTTTCCGAAGGTGAACCCGGGCGTGCCCTTTTCTACGATGAAAGCCGTCGCACCTCGGGCCCCCTTAGCCTTGTTTGTCAATGCGATGACGGTGTAAATATCGGCTTCCCCGCCGTTCGTGATCCATTGCTTGGTGCCGTTCAGCACGTACAGGTCGCCCTCCTTAACGGCGGTCGTACGGATGCCACCGGCGTCGCTGCCGGCTTCCGGTTCTGTAAGGGCGAAGGCCGCCAGAGTGCCGGAGGCCACACGGGGAAGGTATTTCTGCTTCTGTTCCTCATTGCCGAAGAGGATGATCGGATAGGTTCCGAGGGCGGTTGCGGCCAAGCCGAGTGCAATACCGCTGCATACCTTGGAAAGGGTTTCCACCGCGATCACGAGGTCCATGACTCCGCCGCCCATTCCGCCGTACTTTTCCTCAATGAAGAGACCGAACAGCCCGGTTTCGGCAAACACCTTCATGATCTCGTGGGGGAATTCA
The DNA here is from genome assembly GCA_938038445.1 of uncultured bacterium. Lineage (GTDB taxonomy): Bacteria > Verrucomicrobiota > Kiritimatiellia > CAIKKV01 > CAIKKV01 > CALHRZ01. Next base: position 11,769 of record CALHRZ010000034.1, read on the forward strand.
CCGGTTTCGTCGTAATGAGCGCGAACCGGTTTGATTTTTTCCTCCGCGATTTGTTCGCAAAGGTCCTTAATGTTCTGCTGCAATTCGGTTAGTTGATAATCCATCATCGGGCTCCATCCGAGGGGTTGAAACGGGGCACACTTTAGCCCGGTGGACCGGAAGACACAAGCAAATTTACCTTGGCCGTGGAACACGGAAGGGATATGGCATCCCCTGGCTCGTATTCGGTGTTTGGGGAGGATGGGGATTCGGGGGTTGAGAGCGAGGCTGCCTACCCCCAGGGGGGAAGGGGGCAGGTACGCGGTCCTCGCAAAAACCGGGACATCCAGATGACCATACGGAGCGTCTGCAGATCTGTTCGATATCTCTGAATCTTGGCGCGCCTTGACTCGCTTCAGCCTGCCTCGCTGACAATACACCAGCCACATGAAATCCTGGGGGGTGGATACGCAGACCGTCACGATCCAGGCCGACGACGACAGCCTCATTGAGCGCGAGCGCTTCATAATCGAGCCGTTTCACCGCCGCTCCGACTTCCTCGCCCAAGACACCCTCTATCAACTCCTCTTCCATTACGCCCGCACCAACTTCTCCAAGAGCCACCAGACGTCTATCCCGATCATCCGCCAACGCGATCCCGCGATTGGTCTTCGGATCGGCTTCCTCCCGCCCCTCTTCCTCGAAAGGTTGCTCCCGAAGCCCGATTCCCCTATCCTCTCCTCCCCCCCGAGGGGATATCATGTCCCCTCCGATTCCTCTCTCGATGGTTTCGGCTTGATTCCGTTTTTTTGCAACGTAGGATATCTTTCGAAAGGGATTAAGGTATGAAAAACTGGATGGTATGGTCGTGGACCTTTTTGTTCGCCGTGAAAACCCTTTTTGGAGAGGAATCGGCTTCGGTTTGGGTGGTGGTAAAGCAGACCGACATGACCCGCAAGGTGGAGTATCGGATCATGACCGAGGCGGAGTACAAGACGTTGGAGCAACAGATTCGACGGGAGGCGGCTCTTTTTTCCAAGGCGGAAGAGCTGGCTAAAAAGGAGTGGAAGAGCGACGAGGCGACGCGGAAGGAAGCGTTTCCCTCCAGCCGGATTAATCCTCCGAAAGTGGAGGTTTTGGATCGGACTACGGACCGCGCGCGGGCGGAAAAACGGGCTGAGGCAGGCAACAAGTCGGAAGAACGGAAGAATGAACCGCGCCGAACGAGTGCCAAACCGACGGAAGCGGAGAAGAAGATGGCCGCGGAAAAGGCGGAGGAGGATCGTCTAGCGGGCAAAGCGGCCGAACTGGTTAAGGGCAAACTGTCCGAGTTGTTGAAACCGGCTGCTGAAGCGTCTGCGACGCCCTGATCTTCCTTAGCTGCCGGCGAGGATCCGTTTCGATTTCAAATCCTGTTCGAGCGCGGCGTAGAACGCATCAACCGTCTTTTCGAATGCGGTTTTCGAGTGAAATGCACGCGCTTGAGTTCTTCCGTTCCGTCCCAATCGAGCCCGTTCTTCGGGATGACGGGCCAGATCGAGCATAGCCTGTGCGAAGGGCATTGGCTCTGGAGGGGCGAGTCGGGCGATATGCGAAGAGAGCGCCTGACGATGGGTGGGCAAATCGGTGGCGAGGACCGCTTTTCCCGAGTCGAGATAGGTATAGATTTTCATTGGCGTATTGTTGCCCTTGAGTCGGGGCGAGACGAGAATATCGGCGTCGGCCATGAGGGCAGGAAGTGCAGAAAGAGGAGTGGCACCGAGGAAGCGGACCGCGTCGGAGAGTCCGAGGGCTGCCGCGCGGGCGGCGTAGCGGGCGATTTCGGGGGGGCTGCCTCCGGCGATGGTGAGGAGGAGGTCCTGGTGTTTCTGGCGGGCGAAATGGAAGGCGTCGAGGAGGAGGTCCACGCCTTGATACGGCTCAAGGTTCCCGACGTACAGGAGCCGGACGGCGGTTTGGCGGAGGGGTGGCGAATGGAGGTTTGGATCGTAGTCGTCGGGCAGGAGGGAACAATCGCGCAACACGGCTACGCGTTGGGCTCCGGCGGCATGTGCGATTTCGGCCAGTGCGTCGCAGACACAGAGGACCCCCGTCGCCTTTCGAATGGCCCATCGTTCCAACCGTTGGAGGAGGGGAAGGACGAACCGGACCTGGGGTGCGCTTTCCACGATCTGGAGGGGCATTGAGGAATCCATGTCATAAACGACGGCGGCCCGTGTGAACAGGCGGAGGAAATGGGCGATGAAGACGCCTTCTTCCACCGCGTGGTAAACCTCATATCGCCGAGTCCAGGCGAGACGCACGCAAAGGAACCCGAGAAGAAGATCGCAAATCAGCTTCGCGGCGGAGAAGCCGGGCCGAACCTTTCGAATGAAAGGGACACGAAAGATGCGGCGGACCGTTACGTTGGGATAAGAGGGGGTTGCGCCGAGATGCCAAGTGGCGATATCGACCACATGGCCCAATGCGGAGAGTCTTTGAACGAGGAGACGGACGGCGATTGGCGTCCCACGTTCCTGGAAAAAGGGCTGAGGAGCGATGACCAGAATCCGCATGTCTTCATGATCGTCTTGGAACGCGCCGATGTCGAGTGCAAACGACTCATGGACATTGGGGCGGTGAGTTGATAAAGTGATGCGCAAAAGCGATCGTCTGTTGAAGTGTATGATCCCTTGTCCAACCGGCCGGGAGAGGGCCGTTTTGTTGCATCGCTCGGGCGCGTGGGTGGTCAGCCTTGTCTGATGGTGAACGGCCGGCCGATTTTCCTTCAGGCGCCATTTCTCCATAAGGCGCCCTATGAGAGTTTTGCGGCGGCCCGGACGGGGCTTTACATGGTGTCCGATCCCCCTTTTCCGATTCATCCGGACGGTTCGGTGGACCCATCGGCCATTGAGAAGGAAGCCGATGCGGTTCTGGCGCGGGAGCCAGGTGCGTTGTTGATTCTTCGCACTTGTTTACGCGCGCCGAACTGGTGGCTGGATGCGCATCCGGATGAGGCGATACAATTTGACCGGGATGTTAGGCGATACACTGGGCTTTGGTACCATTTTGGGGAAGGATATCGGGACGCGTCGTATGGATCGGATCTCTGGCTTGAGCTGCTGACGGGCGCATATGACCGGCTGTGTCGGCATCTGCACGCTCGTTATGAGGGGCGGTTTATTCTTTATCAGTTTGGGATGGGTTCCTGCGGCGAGAATCATCCTATTGGCGCATGTGCACCTGACGGGCGATGGTTTTGCGCCGATTTTTCTCTCGCAATGACGCGTTGTTTTCGACGTTGGCTTCGCGCGAGGTATGGAACCGACGCGGCGCTTCAGGCGGCCTGGTCACAACCCGACGTCACGATACACGGGGCGGTGCCTCCGCCTCGTCTTGAGCGGCTGCGCACCGACCGATTCACGTTTCGGGATCCCCGCCGCGCGTGGGTGGCCGACTATCTGGAATGTTTTGCCGATCGGATCGAGGAGATCGTGATTACGATTTGCGGTTCTATCAAGCGGGCCACGAATTGGGAAAGTCTTGCCGGCAGCCATTTGGGAGCTCTGATGGATGCCGGTTTTCACGCCTACCTCTACAATCAGGTTTGCACGAACAAGTTTCGCCGTGCCCTTGCGCATCCGGATGTGGATACCTTCACGTCGCCGGCTTCTTACGACAACCGTGTTCCGGGGGGCGATTCGACTTCCATGATGCCGGTCGGCAGCGTTTTGCTCCACAACAAGTTGATTTTTCAGGATCAGGATACTCGGACTTTTCATATTCCGGAGGCGGCCCGGCGGGGGTACATTTTGGGAGCGATTGCAGCGGATGAGCGGGAGACAGTCGGGGTTCTCAAGCGGGACATTGGGCAGGCGGTCATCCGGGGCTATGGCTTCTGGTGGCACGCGATGGTACCCGGGATGTATGATCATCCGGCGATTCAAGATTGCATCGGCAGGCTTTCCGAAATCGCGCGGCGGAGTTTGCGGTTTCCGCGGGGGGTTCCGCCGGGCGTGGCCATCGTGGTGGATGAGGAAAGCGCCTTCCATCAGCAGAACGCCAATCGACTTTTTTATCCGATGCTTTATTATCAGCGGCAGTATTATTGGGGCCGCAGTGGGGTTGCGTGGAACGTCTATTTGCACAATGATCTCGAACGCCCCGAATTTCCGGATCATCGGTTTTACTGGTTTTTGAATACGTTTTTCTTGACCGATGCGGAAATGGAAAGCATAGAGCAACGGGTCAAACGCAATGGAAACGTGGTCCTGTGGACCTATGCGCCGGGGATCCAATCGTCGGCGGGGCTGGATTTGAAACGGGTGGAGCGTCTGACGGGTTTTCGTCTTCGGAGTGCGGAGGTCGAAGCTTTACCGCGCGTTACCCTGACGCAACGGGACCATCCTTTTGCGCGGGACGACCGCCCGGCGGGTGTTGTCCATCGGTATCGGGACCCCGAAGCCATGCCGACGTTTGTAGGGGCTGGTCCGATGGGCAACGACGATCGAGCCGGCATTTTCGGCCCTTTGATATATGTGGACGACCCGGAGGCGGAAACCCTTGGCGAACTCGACCCCTTACAGGTTCCGGGTTTCTGTCTCAAGCGATTTAGGGAATGGACCTCGATTTTTCTTTCGGCGCCGATGATCCATCATTTCGTATTGCGGAATATCGCGCGTTGGGCAGGTCTGCATGTGTATTCGGACGGCAACGATGTGTTGCTTCCGGGGCGTTCGTTTTTGACGCTTCATGCGCGCGCGGCCGGTGAGAAGCGGGTCCGTTTGGTCGAACCGGCAGACGTCTATGAGTGTTATGAGGGCCGGCTGATCGGGCGGAACATTCGGGAATTCACAGACGCGCTGGGACGGTTCGACACGGGCTTTTATTTCGTGGGCTGCCTGGACGAATATGAGAATGCGGGAGGGTGAGCGCGATGGCTGGGCCGAGGGAATCGAGCGGGATTCGAATTTTGAACGGGGAAATCTGGTTTACGGATTTGCCGTCGCGGGTTGTGGGCGGGGTGACCTTTGCGCCGGGACCGGGGGCGGGATGGTTTCCGTTTCATATCGAGTTGGAACATCTTTCCTGCACGGGGCTTGCAACGGGGGCGTTCAGTCCGGCGGGGGAATTGATCCTGGAGCTGGGTTTGAAGGGTTGGCATCGGTTACATATCGCCCAAAATCCGGCGATTCGGGTTTGGTTGGACGGCGAATCCGGCTATTGTGAAATCCCGGGAGATGAGCGGTCCGTGCGCGATCATCCGTTGCCGGCGGCCGATCTGACAAATCGGCGTCTTCATCTGGCGCCCGTCCGGGGGGAAGGCCAGTGCCGGGAAGCTCGGCTTTTTTACATTCGCGCCGAACCCTGCGCGCCGCCCGTTTCCCGCCGGAATCTGATCGCGACGAACGACGGCCATGGGGTCTTTTTTCGAGGCTTAGACAGTCCCTGCGACCTCTGGCGGCATGTATATCCTTATCGCGACAGTGATTTCTTTCGTCTGATCTGGGGGCTTTACGGGGGTTGCCTATTGACGATGCGGGCCGATACGAAGGTTGGGGAATCGCCATTGCGCTCGGATGAGGGTTCCTTTCGGGCAGGAGACTGGCAATTCAATCGGTCCCTGCGAAAGATGAAAGAGGCCGGAGCCGATCCTCTGGCGGTGATTCGTACTGCGACCCGCGAATACGGGCTGGAGCTTCATTTTTATCTTCGAATGGCGGCCTTTTATGGGCCCTTTCCCAAGGTGGACTGGACGACCCGTTTTTTTCGGGAACATCCCGAGTGGCATTGTCGAGATGAGGAAGGGCGGCGGGTGAACTTTCTTTCCTATGCCTGGCCGGGGGTTCAAGAGCGGGTGTTGGCCTTTATGGAGGAGTTGTTGGACTATGAGCCGGAGGGGATTTGTCTGGCGTTCAATCGGGGGCTTCCGATGATCCTTTTCGAGGAACCGGTTTTGGAACGGTACCGGCGACGTCTTGGGCATGCGCCTCGCTTGCCGGAAGAGAGCAACACCCCCGAAATGATGGCCGTTCGCCATGGAATGTTGATGGAATTTGTCGAGAAGGCGGCTCGGCTTGTCGAACGGAGAAACGCGACGCTTTCGTGTATTGTGCCCCGTGACTTCGACAGGGCGCGGGCATTGGGGCTGGACGTTGAAGAGTTGGCGCGGTGCGGGGTGATGGAGTCGGTCTTGGTAGGGGCTGGGCATGGGGACGATCCGGCGTTTGCCGATGATCTCGAGCCGGTTCGGGCGCTGAAACGTTGGGGTGGCCGTGTCTACGCGGGCGGCTCGTTTGTGCGGGCGCATGGAGCCGCGTGGCCGGCGGACGATATGTCGGTGAGGATCCGCCGGATGAAGGCGATTTTGGCAGCCGGTTTGGATGGCGCCTGGTTTTGGGATGCCGAAGTCGGGATTGGATGCGAATGGGAAATCCACCGGCGTTTTGGCGATTGGGAGCTGTTGGATCGGATCGCAGCCGGCGAATGGCCTTCGAAAACAACGCACGAAACGCGCGCGATTCACGACTTGGTCGTGGGCCGTTATAACCCTTGGCATGCTTACTGAAGAAGAAGAGAGGAAGGTTCGGCAATGAAATATCAAACGAGATCGGCCTTAGGACGGATGAATCGGGTATTGGCGGTGGCGGGCGCCGGACTGCTCCAGGGCTCTCTTCGGCTCGAGGGTCAGGACCTTGTGATGGTGGAGAACGGTCAGACGAAAGCGGTGATCGTGGTGGAGCGGGAGGCGCTGACGGATTCCGCCCGGTCTTTGGAATATCGGGCGGCAAAGGAACTGGCTGATTATATGGAAAGGATGACGGGTGCTCGTACTCCTGTTTTGGACGATCCGGTGGCGGTAGAGGCCGCGTTGAAGGGATCGGCCCCTGTTTTGGTGGTGGGCGAATTGGCGCTCAAGAAGCGGCCGGATCTGGAACGGCGGTTGGAGGATGTGGTGAAGAAGAACCCGTTTGTCGTGGGGCGGCGAAGCCGGGATGGAGGCGTTAAGCGGTCGGATGGAATTGTGCTGCTGCGGGATGGCACAAAGGTTTATGTCGCGGGATCGAATGCGCGCAGTCATTTTTATGCCGCGGTGCGTTTGCTCAACCGATGGGGGTGCTGGTGGTACATGCCCGCCGAATTTGGCGAGTGTGTGCCGGAACGATCCCGGCTGACGCTGGGCGCGCTGGATGAAGTTTATGGAACGCCCTTTGAAATTCGCCGGTACTGGTTGGCATGGAATGCCAGTGGGGAAGGCGTGCAAGATTTCCAGTTGCGCAACTTCATGAATGGGGAAGGATTTGTCGCGGCTCATGCGTTGGGGAAGTATGTCAAGGAACTGATTCCGCCGGGAGGAACGGCGTTCAACGTTCCGATTGCGGAGGAGCGGACGATTCAGCATGTAGCGGCGCAGTTGGAAGAGGCGTTTGCCAAGGGAGGGAACATCCAGCTAGGCATGGACGATGGGGTCTATCGTTCCGACTCCAAGGTCGATGCCGAACTGCAAGCCAATCTGTACGACAAATACTTTCAGTCACAGATGCTCACGGACAACTTCATGGTATTTTACAATGGGGTGGCCCGGGAGTTGCGGAAACGGCATCCGGAAAGTCCGTCCACGATCACTTTTTTGGCCTATGGGAATATTACGATTCCCCCTCAGCGCAAGGTGGTGGCGGAGCCGGCATTGGTTGCCCAGCTTGCCCCGATTGACATTGATCCGAACCATGGGATGGACGATCCCCGTTCGCCGCCGCGACAGGAGTACCGAGCGATGCTGTATCGTTGGGCGGAGGTGATGCGCGGGCGGGTGGAAATCTACGATTACGATCAGGGCATGCTGGTCTGGAGGGATTTGCCGAATCCGTCCCATCAAGCGTTTCGGCAGGATGTTCGGCACTATCGAGACGCCGGGATTCTGGGGCTACAGACAGAAACCCGCGGGGCGATCGCGACGACGTTTCTCAATTTCCACATTCGGGGTCAGTTGATGTGGAATCCGGATACCGACTTGGACGCCCTTTTGGCCGAATTCTATCCGAACTTTTACGGTCCTGCTGCGGGACCGATGCGGGATTATTGGACGGCGCTTTTTCGCGCCTGGGAAGAGACGATTGTCACGGAGCATGAGTATTACGTGATTCCTGCGATTTACACGCGGGAGTTGGTGGAAACGTTGCGGGGGCATTTGGAGCGCGGCAAGGCGGCGATCGCGCCGCTGCGTGAAAAGGATCTTGCCCAATGTTCTCGGAACGAACGGCTTTATCGGGAACGGATGGCGTTCACCGAGAATAGTTTCGCATTGATCGATTTGTACACGGAAATGATAAGGGCGGGGGCCACGGAATGTGATTACCGGCGCGCAGCGGAACTGGGAAAGCAGATGCTGCAGAAACGCCTTGAACTGGCAGCGATGAATCCGACCTTTACGACGCGGGTCATCGGTCCGGCGGCTGAGCCGCGGGAACCCGGCGGTTCGCCGGCCTGGTTGCCGGGCGAGGTCAAACAGTATATGGATCTGGCTGAGATTACGACGGGACCTCGCGGTCATCTTGTTGCAACGCTTCCTTTGGAGTGGGCTTTTCGGCGTGATCCCAACGACACTGGGCTTCCGAGCGGGTGGGCGCGGGAGAAGGCGGACCTATCCTACTGGAACACGCACAGCGGGCGTTATGGGGATCCTTTTTCACGGAAGGATTATCCGACGACGAAATGGGAAGTGCTCCGGGCGGACCTCTATGCCCAGGCGCAGGGAGTTCTGCATCCCGACGGGCAGTCGTTCACGGGGTTTATGTGGTACAAGGCGCCGATCACGTTGACGGCGGAGCAGGTTAGCGGTCCGCTGCGGCTCCATTTTCCCGGCATCTTCAGCGAAGCTTGGTTATACCTCAATGGCGATTTGGTCGCCTATCGTCCTCAGAAGCACATGTGGTGGTATAACGACTATGCCTTTCATTGGGATGTGGACGTGAGCGGTTTAGTAAAGCCTGGGGAAAACGACATCACGATCCGCATCCACAATACGCATCACAATGGTGGTTTGTTCCGGCGGCCTTTCCTTTACCGGCCGACGCCTGCCGAGTGAACGCTGCCCTGGGGCATGGCAAGAGAATGGGACAAGCCGCCGCGGGTACCTGCGCAAGGAAGCAGTGGGATGACCGAGAGGGGAATGTTCCGGAATTCCCGGGTGGTGGAGCGCCAGGGCGTCCGAAGGAGATCCAGCAATCGTTTGAACGAAAAGAGTCTGACGCGTGAACTCGACGGTCAACCGCGCGTTTTCGGGTGCCTGGACATTGGAAGTAGTTGGAATTCGGTCATATTCCAGCGCGTCGAGCTTTTTGTGGGCGGCTGCGGGCAGGCAGGAGTCCGAGAAGTCCGTTCTGTGCTACCAATAGCGTTGGAGAACCGAACGGTTCACATGAGCGGCGAATGTTTCGGAGGGGTTCCGAAAGGCATCGGACCAGATCCAAGGCCGCGCCGAGTGGCGCTCAACTTCACGGCAAAGGAAGTTCAAATCGTTCCAAATGAGGTCGTTTTGCCGGACGACGACATCGTTATGGCGCCGCTGGTGGTCTGCGGTTTCGAACCATAATGGAGGGGTGGCTTTTCGCCAAATATTGGCCGGCGCATCGGCTTCTTCCCACATGTTGAAACTGAGATGGAGGAGGCGGGCACGGATCATCGGCCCATTTCCTGGTAGACGGCCACTCCGTAAGGTGGGAGTTGGAGGGTGCTCCGATGGATTTTACCGGTCAAAAGGTTGCGCACGGGTTTCGTGAGGTTCATTTCGGCCGGATGGTTTGAAAGCTCGACCGCGATGCCTCCCTTTCCGGCAGGGCCTTCGCGGGGCACAACCAGAAGGTTTGGAGCGGCCTGGGCAGCGGGAATGACCTGGGCGGCCGTTGCGGCATAGGCGAGAAGTTTTTGATAATCGGCGTACGGCAATTGGGTTCCGAGCAGGAGGATCTTTCCCTTGCCGACTTTGTGTTCCACGAGGGCCGCCTTTCCACGGCCGGGCCCGTCGGTGTAGAAGGCGAGGGGTTTGCTGCCGTGGCACTCATACACGTCAAACCACGTCGATCCTTGAAACTCCGAACCGTCGGTCCAGCGGGCCGTGAAGGGATGGGGTTCGCCGGGGAGTTCCCACAGGACGCGGACGCCGGCCCAGGTTTCAAGGGAGCTATAGGGGGCGTGGGTGAATTTAGCGGCATCGAGATTTCGGATGTCGGTGAAGGGACCGGCCACCCAGACCCCGCCTTTGCGAATCCATTTCAGGAGTCGTTGGCGAAGTCCGGCTTCGTCGAGCGCTGGCAGGAACGGAGACAGGATCAGGCGATAGGGGGTCAAATCGGCAGCCGGATCGATCAGGTCGGGGCGGTAATGGGCTTCGTGGATCGGCCGATAGACGGACTGGAGCATGGCTTCGCAGTATTGGAAACCTTTGCTGATCGGTTGGCATTCGAAGAGATTCCAGGCGAAAGTCGAATAGTGGAGTGCCAGGCCGGATGGGATAGGGTGGGTACGGGCAATGAAGGGCCCTGCTTTGCGTAAACCTTGTCCGATTTTGCGCACTTCCTCAAAGATATGGAGAGGACGGCCGCAGCTTGAGAGGACGGCGCCGTGCATCAGTTCCTGGCCGGCCCAATGGGCCCGCCAGAGCCAGTACAGGTTGGCTTCGCCGCCCAACGCGAAGGGAAGCCAAGAGTTGGCGCGGCAGAAGCCGGGTTCCCGATAGCCTTGCGCGATGGTTGACCCGTTCCAGCAGGGGGAGGTTTCCGTGTTCCAGAACGGGCGGGGTTTTAGAGGGCGGCAGAGATCCATCCAGAACGCTGCCTGCCAAAGGTTGTCCATCGTGTTGTAGTGATTGAATTGAACGAGGTCGAGAGGGGCATGGATGGCATGGTAGGACAAGCCGAGCAGCGGCATCATATCGGTGCCGACGGGTTGGCGGGCGAGACGGTGCAGGATTTCGGCTTGATGATGGGCAAATGCGACATAGGAATCCGATTGGAACTGCAGCCAGGCGGTGACGAGCGATGGGTGATGCCACGTGGAGACGCGGGGAATCGGGAGTTCCGAAAAAGAGCCGTATTCCTGGCTCCAGAGGGTGGTGCACCAGGCGGCGTTGAGCGCCTGGATCGTGCCGTAGCGTGTTCGCATGGTTTCCTGGAAAAGGCGGTGACAGACGGGGCAGCAGCAGCCTCTGTGGTGGTGCGGGTAGAGTTCGTTGTCGATCTGCCATCCGATCACGTGAGGATTTCGGCCGAATTCCTGCGCCATTTTTGTTACGATGCGCGTGCAATGATCGCGGTAGAGCGGGTTATTGGGGCAGACGTGGCGGCGGGCGCCATGCTGGGAGACCTGTCCGTTTTCGGAGACGAAGAGCGCCTCAGGGTATCGTTGAACGAGCCAGGAGGGAGGAGTTGCCGTGGGCGTGCCGAGAATTGTGGCGATTCCCGCCCTTCCGAGTTGTTCCACCACGTCGTGAAGCCAATCCCAATCGTACTGACCTTCGCGGGGTTCCATTCGGCTCCAGGCGAATTCGCCGATGCGCATCACGTTCATGTTCGCTTTTTTCATCCAGCGAATATCCTCTTTCACCTGGTCGAGAGGCCAGTCCTCCGGATAATAAGCGGCACCGAAATAGGGCGGAACGATTTGGGAGGCTTTCACGGCATCACCTGCGGTTGAGTCACGGCGGTCATTATGCCGTGCGGAATCGCATCATGCAACAACGGGCGGGAGCGTGAGCGCAATCCACTTGACTTTGATTGCAAAGCGTATATCGTGCCGTCTTCTATGAACCCTTCCGATGTCTTCCGTTTATTCGCTGCGACACGCGTGGGCGATCGGGATGCCCCAACGGCCCTTTTTTCGCTGCCCGTTCCAAAACAAAAAAGGCTGTTTTCACTCAAGCCAAACGTTCGAGTCCGAATGGGGGCTCAGCCCATTGCCACGCGGCTTGGAGGGCAGCCGCGGCGCGTTTTGGTTGCGTTATCGGCCGACGCGGGAACGTCCCTTCCCGAGCAGTTGCGGTTTGGAAAAGGCCGGTTGGAAGAGGGGCGCATGGCGGAGACGGGGTGGTTGCTTCGGCTGAAGCCGACCTTGGAGCGGATTCCGTATGTTGCCCATCGGTTTGCCGACATTGAGTCATTGCGGAGAGTTCCGGCGGCGGAATGCACGACGATGGAATATGCATTGGAGCTGCAATGGGGAGGGCGGATTCTTCGTCTCCAGCCGGGTGCCACGGGGCCGGGCTCGGCAGAATGTCTCTGGCAGAATGTGATGTTGGAACGGCTTTGGTCGAACGAGGCGGCCGATGGGTATCGTTTGGGCGGTATCATTTACAATGAGGATACCTTTCTTTGGGCCGATCTTTACCTGGTCCTCTTCGCCAACGGGGTGGGCCATGCGGCTCTTCATTTTTTTAACGGGCGGCTGCACATCAAGGGATACGATTTCCGGGGGTTTCCCTACCTCAAGATTGGCGGGGATGGCGTGACGCCCCTGGATGCCGATCTACCGATGGATGGTTTTCGGCAGGATTTGGGGCTTGTTCGTTTTAATTTTGAGGATACGGCGATCACCTGCAGCCGGCGTTATCCCGCCCTTCTGAGAAAGCGGGGGGATGAAGCGGTGTATTCTCCTTTTGCCCGAATAATCAATCCGCAGAAACCGGACTCTCCGGACGATTACTGGGATCCTGGACTTGCACGGACCGTCCGATTTCAATTCAGTTTGTCCGACGCGCTTCCGGCTGTTGCTCGGTATAGGATTCCGGCGTGGTGGTATACCTATTGCGGGGAGCCTTGGCCTTTTGGCTATTTGCCCGCCGAGGGGCGTTTTGCTTCTGTTTCTGCGGGGACGGCCGCCCATGTTCAGGCTTTGATGCGTCGGGGAGGATTTGATGGGGGCTCGGCGGACGGGGGGGCGCCGAATCCAAGCAGTCCTATGGGGAACGATGGGGATACGGGGATCGGTCTCATGACGCAAGCCTGGTTGACGGGGGATTCATTGCTCTATCGGGATGCGTTGGATTATTGTTATTACTGGGCCGATATGGCCGTGGATCATACGGACTTCACGGTGCATCAATGGGTAGGGGGGTGGGGATGGAAGACCTGTGCGTATTCGAAGTTCCGGGATGTGTGGGTGGGTTATTTGGAGACGGGCGATCCGTGGCTGCGAGACACGGCCGAGATGGCGGCTGCGACCTATTGGTCCTGGTTCCGTTCCAACTGGCCGCGAAATTCCATTGGGCGGGATGCCTTTGAAGTGGGCGGTTGGGCCTTGTTGGCCCGTTTTGGTGCGAACGGGTGTGCCTTGGAACGAGCTCGGGCGTTCCACCACATGATTCATACTGTCCTAAGGGAGCGCGGAAGCATTGGGGGGCAGATGGGGGGCGGACCCCATCCGGGATGGCATTCCTCGCTTTACATGACGGGTGTCGTCCTGATGAGTCTGCTTGATCTTTACGAGATGGAAGTGGAACAGGGAGGGGTAGTGGATCGCATTTGGTCTGATTTTGAGATTTTACATCGTCAATATCGGCGGGATGATGTGGAACTGTTTCCCAGTAATTTAGGGAATCCGCGGGCGCGGTGGGGGTGGCACTCTCAAGCGGAGTGGGCCACGTTTGCCCTGCGTGCCTATGCGGAGATGGGACGGGCGGTTGGCTTCGATCATCCGGTGGTTCGGGAAGGGTTTGCGAAACTGAAACCGGCCCTTGGCTATAATCAGGCCGAATGGTCCCAAACAGGGCGGCTGGGGAATCGGCATTTGCACCCGCGAGCACATGATGCGCTGATGCTCGCGGCTCGACTGAGAGAAGAAGGGTTTGGGATCGAGATGGAGCCGGCGTTTGGGGAGGAGACGCTGCCGTGGCCGGAGGTTCAGCGCGTGGCGACTCCGTGGGGGATGCTTGAGATCCGGGCCCGGCGGGAAGGAAACGATTGGCGGGTTCAATTCAAGGTTGGCTTTGACGTTCCGATCCGGGTGCGTTGGCGTGGGGAATGGCGAGAGTGGCGACCTGGGGAAGAGTTGACGCTTGAGGATCAGAATCCCACAGGGGTTTGAAGCGAACGGTTGAAGCGGATATCTTGCTGAAGCAGGTTATTCAGGCGTGCGGCGACGGGTCCCGGCTTTCCGTCACCAATCGGTTGCCCGTCGAATTCGACGGCGGAGGCCACGTCAATTGTTGTTCCGACCAGAATAAATTCGGAGGCTTCCGAAATGCGGGCGCGCGGGATATCCTGGAACAAAGCTTCCGGAAGCCTGATCTGGGAAGAGTTCTCCCGGATCAGTTCCACCAGGCGCAACATGGTGGTGCCGGGCAAGACCCGGTCCAGCGAGGGGAAGAGAAGGGGGCCATTGGGCAGAATGATTCCGGCGTTTTCCGTGGAACCCTCGCCGAGGCAATCGCGTTCGTCGAACGAGACGGTGAAATCCACTCCCCATTGTTCGGCTTCCCAGGCCATCAGAACATTTGGCATGTAGTTGCAACTTTTGATCTGAGCAAAAAAAGGGGATTTTAGAGGGATCGTGCTAGACCGGACGCGGGCACCGTTCGGGTGGGCGGTCATAAAGGGCGGGCCGAGACGCGTGGCGATGATGTAGAGATGAGGGGTGGGGCATTCGGAGGGACGGACAGAAAACCCGCCCGGACCCCGGGAGAGGAAGACGCGGATCAGACAATCGGCATGTTGGCCGGCCCGCGCAGTTTCGAGGACGAGTCGAGTGAGTTCCTCGGCAGAAAAGGGCAGGGAAAGATGAATCCGGGCGGCGGAATCCTGGAGGCGGCGAAGATGGGCGGTCCAGTTATAGAGAGAGCCTTGGACACATTTCAGCGCTTCGAAAACGGCATCCCCCCGATGGACCATATGATCGTCGAGGGGGATCCACATGAGGCGGGGATCGGTGGTGATGGCATTCCATTGGCTCGAGTACATGGCATAGTAGTCGGAATGCCAAGGTTTTTGCCATCGTGGTATTTCGGTCGGGAGCGACTCGATCGTGAGGTGTTTCATAGGATGGGAAGAAAATAGAACATTCGAGAAGTTTTTCAAGTCTTCAGGCGTTGTGGGAAAGATTCCGTCATTGTGCGCCGGAACGACAAGGGGAAAGAGGCTAAAAGGTCAGGATACAATTTTGGAATGGAAGGGGGGGGGATTTCCATTCAAAGGGCGAAAACGGCTTGATTGTTGGGTAGAGACAAGGGAATATATGAATATGAGGGGTTTTGTACAATCGGGATTCGTCATCCTGTTCGCCGTGGGGACAGTTTTGGGGCAGGGGGGAGGGGAGGTTTTTTGGCGTTTGGATACTGAGGAGGGGCGGGACCGTGCCGTGAGAGAAGAACGCGCGCGGGCTGCGGAACAACGGCGGATCGTCGAAGAGTGGGTGCGATCGCGAGGCTGGCCGGTGCGGGGGACGGCGCCGGCTGGAGGGCTGTTTGAGTTGCAACGGGAACGGAACGGCCGTTTGATTTACTACGGCACCCATAATCAAAATGCGGCTATTTCCACAGCGGCCAATCTCGTTCGGCATACTGCGCCGTTTGGGGCGAACGGGATCGGACTGATCGCGGGCATTTGGGACGGCGGAGCGGTGCGTTCCACCCATCAGGAATTCGGGAGCCGTGTTTCGATCCGAGATGGAGCCGGCGTAGTGGATCATGCGACCCATGTCGCGGGCACCATCGGGGCGTCGGGGGTTGTTTATTCGGCACAAGGAATGGCTCCGGCTGTTCTGATCCATTCGTATGATTGGAATAACGATCTGAGCGAATGTACCGCTCGGGCGGCCACAGGGTCTAATCAGTCCACCAATCTCTATGTTTCCAACCACTCGTACGGTGAATTGTGCGGCTGGGCCTATGGCGATTGGTCTGGCAATATAGGATTTCACTGGTTTGGGGAACCCTTGACCGATCGGGAGGACAGCGCCTTCGGTCAATACAACAGCGACGTGCGTTCCTGGGACCTCCTCTGTTATAATGCGGCTTACTATCTTCCGGTTTGGTCGGCGGGGAATGACCGCGGAGATTTTACTCCCGGAGCGGGAACCAGTTTTTGGTATTACGTGAGCACGGGTCCGCCGCCTCAGCGGGGGTGGAAAAGCAAGGCGTATGATCCGGCGGCGGATCCTTATGCGGATGGGCACAAGAGCGGCGGCTACGACACGGTTTCGTTTGCCGGGGTGGCCAAGAATACCTTGACGGTTGGAGCGGTCTACGATGCCGTGAGCGACGGTGTGCGCAATTTGGGATCCGCCACGATGACGTCCTTCAGTTGCTGGGGGCCGACCGATGATGGGCGGGTGAAGCCCGATATAGTCGGCAACGGCGTTCAGTTATATTCCACGTTGGGGGGGTCCGATTCCAGTTATGGCACCATGAGCGGGACGAGCATGTCGGCTCCGAATGTGGCGGGTTCGTTGTTGCTCTTGATCCAGGTGTACCGGGCGCTGTTTTCCGGGCAGGACATGCGGGCTGCCACGCTGAAGGGGCTTGTGATTCATACCGCGGATGACCTGGGGAATGCCGGGCCGGACTATCGGTTTGGGTGGGGGCTGATGAATACGCGGGCGGCGGCCGACCTTATCCTTCGGCATTCGCAATATCCGGCAGCGGGTCATTTAATTGAACGTGCCCTGACGAATGGAACAATTCACGCCCACCGGGTGGCCTGGCGTGGAACGTCCCTTCTTCGGGCAACCCTTTCCTGGACGGATCCGCCTGGGACGGCGCAGACGGGCTTGAATGTGACGAATCGGAATCTGGTTAATGATCTGGACCTCAGAATTCGCGGACCCGGCGGGGCAACGGTTTATTTCCCATTTGTCCTAAATCCGATCGCTTCGGATCAAGCAGCCACGACGGGCGACAATGGTCGAGACAATGTGGAGCAGGTGATCGTGAACGCGCCGGGACCGGCCGGCGTGTACACGGTCGAGGTATCCCACAAGGGAACGATCAGCAATAGTGTCCAATCCTATTCTTTGATAGTGAGCGGCCAATACGAGGTTCGAAAGCCAGGTTCGGTCTGGAGTATACGGTAGGAAGCAGTCGGGTTGTCTAGGTTAACCTAGCTTTTCGATTTGGATGAGCGGCTGTTCTTTTTTCACCGCTTCACCGGGCTTGCAAAGGATTTTTACGATTCGGCAGGGGCAGGGGGCCTTGATGGGATTGAACAGTTTCATCGCCTCCACGATGCAGACCGGATCGCCCGCTTTTATGGTATCGCCTTCTTTGCACAGCGGCGGTTTTCCGGGTCCTTGCGTGATATAGAACGTTCCGGCGATGGGCGCGTTGATCGTGGGTCCTGAAACGGCGGCTTTTGTCTCAACGGGCGCGGCGGCTTGCGCTGCGGCAGCGGGTTTTTCGGATTCGGGGTTGGCTTTTGTTTCGGTGGGGGGCGTGCGGTTGATTTCCGAAGGGGCTGGAGGAGCGGCAGGTGTTGCCGCAAACGGAACCGTTGCCTTGAGGCTGATTTCGCGGTCCTGTTTCCGGACGGTGAATTCGCTGAGGCCGAGCGCTTGAACTTTGTCCAGGAGGGCATGGAGCGCCGCATAATCTTCCGGCGCCAGCATGGGAGAGGGCGGAGGAGGCGGGTGTGGGGAAGGTTTTTCTTCTTTCTGATCCGATTTTGCCTCCAAGTCGGCTGGAATAGGAGGTCGTTCTTCTACGGGAAGGGCGCGCCATTTGAAGTATTCGAGGGCGGGCTCCGGGAACAGGCAGAAGGAAAGGATGTCTTCTTCGCTTTGGATGAGGGTGGGGGGAGCGTTATGGGTGGCGGTCGGCAGCATGGGTTCCAGAAGATCGGCCGGGCGGCAGGTGATCGGTTTTTCGTCGCCGAGGATTTTGGCCTGAACTTCGGGATCGATGGGAGCAGGGGGTTTTCCGTAGAGCCCCTTGACGTAGTCCTTGACCTCTTGAGGAA
This sequence comes from uncultured bacterium, assembly GCA_938038445.1. Lineage (GTDB taxonomy): Bacteria > Verrucomicrobiota > Kiritimatiellia > CAIKKV01 > CAIKKV01 > CALHRZ01. Next base: position 29,666 of record CALHRZ010000034.1, read on the forward strand.
CGACGCTGTAGCGTTCCCCGGAAAGCACGTTAAGGACGGCTTGGGTTCCGACGATTTGGCTGGTGGGAGTGACGAGGGGGGGGTATCCGAGCTCTTTTCGGACGCGGGGGAGCTCTTGGAGTGCGGCCTCGAGACGATCGAGCGCATCCTGCTGTTGGAGTTGGCTGCGCAGGTTGCTGATCATTCCGCCGGGCACGTGATGGATCAGGATTTCGGGGTCAATAATGTTATTCGGAACATGGTGGGAGAGACGGCGGCGGGGGGCCAGATCGGTGAAATATTTGCACGCTTTTCGAACACACTTTAGGTCGAGATTGGCATGCCAAGGCATATCTTCGAAAATAGCGACCATGGTTTCCACGGGAGGCTGGGAGGAGAAGCCGGCCATTGAAGAGACGGCGCAATCAATCGCGCCGGCGCCGGCCCGCACGGCTTCCACATAGGAGGCGACGGCCATGCCGGAAGTCATATGGGAATGAACTTGGATGGGAATATTCAGTTCTTTGACGAGAGCGCTGACGAGTTGTTCGGCGGCGATAGGGGAGAGGATGCCTGCCATGTCCTTGATGCAGAGGGAGTCAATTCCCATTTCGACCTGTTCTCGTGCGCAGGCGACATAGGCTTTAACGGTATGCACCGGACTGATCGTATAGCAGAGGGTGCCTTGGGCGTGGCCTCCGTATTTCTTGACAAACCGAATGGCTTTTTCGAGGTTTCGGGTATCGTTGAGTGCATCGAAGATTCGGAAGATATCAATGCCGTTTTTGACGGCCAAGCTGATAAAACGTTCCAGAACGTCGTCGGCATAATTTTTATAGCCGAGGATATTCTGTCCGCGCAGAAGCATCTGGAGGGGAGTTTTTTGGGCCCGTTTTTTGATTTGGCGCAGACGTTCCCAAGGGTCTTCGCGGAGGAAACGGAGGCACACGTCGAAGGTGGCACCGCCCCAAACTTCCAGTGAGTAATAGCCGGTATTGTCAATCGTTTCCACGATGTCCAGGATATCCCGCGTACGGAGGCGGGTAGCCCAGAGGGATTGGTGGGCATCGCGCAGGGTGGTATCCGTAATGCGAAGTGGAATACGGGTTTTGGCGGCCTTGCGTTTTTCGGTCGTCATGGATTACCGTCCTAGTTTCGCGTATTTTTCGTAGCGTTTGTTGAGCAGTTTTTTGATGCTCATTCCCTTGAGGTCGGCGAGATGTTTTCGGAGCGCCTTGCGGACGGCGATCATGGTTCCTTCGGGGTGGCGGTGGGCGCCGCCGGGAGGTTCAGGAATGATTTCGTCAATGACTTTTAATTTGAGGAGGGCGGGGGCAGTGATTTTGAGAGCTTCGGCTGCTTCGGGAGCCTTGGAGCCGTCGCGCCAGAGGATGGAGGCGCAGCCTTCGGGGGAAATGACGGAATAGACGGCGTTTCCGAGCATGAGGATACGGTCGCCCACTCCGATGCCCAGTGCGCCGCCGCTGCCTCCTTCGCCGGTGACGACGCAGAGGATTGGAGTAGGGAGGCGGCTCATTTCCCGCAAGTTTCGCGCGATGGCTTCCGCCTGGCCTCGTTCTTCCGCGTCTTGGCCTGGAAAGGCACCGGATGTATCAATGAAGGTCAAAACGGGAAGGTGGAATTTAGCGGCAAGTTGCATCAGGCGAAGGGCTTTTCGGTAGCCTTCCGGCCTTGCCATACCGAAATTGCAACGAATATTGTCCTCGACTGTTTTTCCTTTCTGGTGGCCAATTGCCATGACACGGAACTTTTCGAATGTGGCGAAACCACCGCAAATTGCAGGGTCATCTCCAAAGGCGCGGTCGCCGCAGCATTCCAAAAAGTCGGTGAAGAGGTTGGCGATATAATCTCGAATCGTCGGCCGTTCGGGGTGGCGGGCAACCTGAACAGTCTGCCAGGGCGTCAGTCGTTCGTAAATGGATCGGGTAATTTCCTGGAGTTGTTTTTGAAGGGACTCGATTTCCGACTGGACCTCAGGCTTGGACTCTCGAATGGCGGAGAGATCCCGGATTTTATTTTCCAGTTCTTCTATAGGCTTTTCGAAGTCCAAATACATGCCTGGTTACTCCACTTTGGCATTTTGAAGGTAGCGAAAAAGACGTCCTAGTGTATCGCGAAGTTCTTTGCGGGGAACAACCATATCAAGGAATCCGTGGTCGCGGACGTATTCAGCGGTTTGGAACTCGTCGGGAAGTTTTTGCTTGATGGTTTGTTCGATGACGCGTCGCCCGGCGAAGCCGACCAGAGCGCCAGGTTCTGCGATGTTTAGATCGCCCAGCATGGCATAGCTGGCCGAAACGCCGCCGGTCGTTGGGTTGGTTAGAAGAGAGATGTAAGGGATGCCGGCCTCGTGGAGCCGGGCCAAAGCGGCGCTGGTTTTGGCCATTTGCATGAGGGAGATGATTCCCTCATGCATTCGGGCGCCGCCTGACGCGGAGACGATCAGGAGGGGCATCCGGTGGCGGAGGGCATATTCGATTGCCCGAAATATTTTTTCGCCTGTTCCGCTCCCCAGGGAGCCTCCCAGAAAGTTGAAATCCATGACGGCCAGAACGACTCGGATGTCGGTGATTTTTCCTCGGCCCGTGATGACGGCTTCTTTTAGGCCGGTTTTGTCTTTGGTTTGTTCCGCCTTTTCGGCATACGATCCCTTGTCGTCCTTGAACTTCAGAGGGTCGGAGACCGTGATACGGGCATCAAACTCATGAAACGATTTTTGGTCAACGAGTTGGTTAATTCGCTCTCGGGCGGTGAGCTTTTCGTGGAAACCGCAGATGGGGCAAACCTTCCATGCCTTGATCCATTCTTCCTTGAAGAGCATTCCTTTGCAGGCGGAGCAGGATGTCCACAGCTCTTCTGCGGAAGGGGGTTCGACTGGTTTTTTTTCCTTTTTCTTCCAACTGAACCAACCCATAGGGTTTCCTTAGATAGGGTTCGAGCTTTTTGGGGGGAAGGACAATCATTCTGAAAGAAGCTTAGAAACGATTCAAGAAAAAAAAGGTGATTGGCAAAGGACACATTCTGTGGGCTGGGAAAGATGCTATTATTCATGGCGGAGCGCTTCAATGGGGTCAAGACGGGCGGCTTGAAGCGCGGGATATAAGCCGAATACGATACCAATTAAAACGGAAATGGAGAAAGAAAGAAGAAGACTCCAGGGAGGGATATAAGTTGGCATACCGGACAAACGGGTAATGAGGAGGGGAATCATCATTCCCAAGGCCAGACCGATTATGCCCCCGATTCCCGAGAGCACGGACGTTTCGACGAGAAATTGAAGGATGATATGGGAACGGCGGGCTCCGATGGCCCTTCGGATTCCAATTTCCCGCGTGCGTTCGGTGACAGAGGCCAACATAATGTTCATAATACCAATGCCCCCCACGAGGAGGCTGATGCCGGCGATTGAGCCGAGAACGATGTTGAACGTTCGGCGGGTGGTTTCGGCTTCCCTCAGGAGGGCCAGAGGGACGCTGAGCCGGTAATCTTCCCGTTTGTGGAACCTTCGGAGCATCGTTTCGATCGCGCGAGCCGCCGGTTCAACTTCTTCGAGCGAGCGGATTTCCACCAAAATCTGGTGAAGCGGGACGAGTTCCATCGCACGGGAGCCGGTCTCCGCTACAACCGTAATGTCGCCGAACCGTTCCCGGCAGACCGGAAGGGGGGTATAAGCATCTGTGGGGAGATCGGGAGTTTGAACCGCGCCGGCGGACTCTTCGTTCCGTACGATACCGACGACGCGAAAGGGCACATTTCCGATGGAAACAATTTCGCCCACAATTTCGGTTCCCGCCAGTAATCGGCGGGCTCCGTATTCGGTGAGAACACAGACCGGCTCGCGTCGGGTCATATCATCGGCTGTTAAAACCCGTCCGGCCAGGAGAGGCCGGTTGACGAGATCGAACCAGTCGGGCGTTGTGGCGACCAGCCGGAGTTCGAGTTTTCGATCCCGGTACCAGGTTTCCTTGCGCATCCATCGGACGGGGACGGTTCGAACGACACCGGGGATAGACTCACGGATACGGAGTTCATCCTCGTATTGGAGCCCGTATAGCGCCAACATGCTGGATTGAGAGGCCGCAGGTTGGGTGTCTGCGGCGGGTTTTTGGGAATAGAGGATGAGATTTCGGGCGCCAAGACGAGAAATCTGGAGAAGGGCTTGCCGGCTTGCGCCTTCGCCTACAGCGAGCATCGCGATCACGCTGGCGACGCCGAACACAACGCCCAAAGTGGTGAGAAAGGCGCGCATTTTGTGGCGGAGCATATCCTTGAGACCCATTCGGGCAAGGCGGAGAAGACGGGCGGCGGTCATGGGATGGAGTCCTGAATGGCGTGGACCAACCCATCCCGCATCAGGACACGTCGTTTAGCCCACGCGGCGATGTCGGGTTCGTGCGTGACCATGACGATCGTCCGTCCCCGTTGGTGAAGGTTGGCGAGCAGTTCCATGATCTGCTGGCCGGTGGCGGAATCGAGATTGCCTGTGGGCTCATCGGCCAGGATGAACGAAGGGTTTGTCGTGAGCGCCCGGGCGATGGCGGCTCGTTGCTGCTGCCCGCCGGAAAGTTCCACGGGCCGATGATGGGTCCGATCGGAAAGGCCGACCATTTCCAGCATTTCCAGGGCCCTTTGTCGGCTTTCGGTCGGGGGGATATCTTGGTAGAAGAGGGGAAGCTCGACGTTTTCGAGCACGGTGAGTTGGGGGATGAGGTTGAAACTTTGAAACACAAAACCCAAGTGATGCAATCGCAGGTCGCTTCGCGCGTTGTCATCCAACCCGGCCACGTCGCGCCCTTCCAGGAAATAGCGGCCCGAGGTCGGTCGGTCAAGGCATCCGATCACGTTGAGAAGAGTGCTTTTGCCCGAACCGCTGGGTCCCATGATCGCCGTGAAACTGCCGCGGAGGAATTCCAGGGAAATTCCGCGGAGGGCTGGGACGTCCACCGTGCCGATACGGTAGATTTTGACGACCGATTCGAGGCGGATGACGGTGTCCGTCATTCCGGTATTCTCCCGTTTGGTCGGCGGTTTCCAGTTCTCCGTTCGCGGGGCGGCGTGGGTGTTTCCTGAACAGAGCGTTCAGAGGGGGTGTCATCCAAGGGTTTGGAAATCCGTGTCTCCTGGTTCGTTTCAGCCGTGCGTTCCTGGGGGAAAGGGGGAGCAAGCAGAACCGCTTCGCCCGTCTTCAGTCCCTGCTTGATGTGAACCAGTCGGTTGTTGTCGAGCCCGATCTCCACCAGCCGAGGTTGAGGACCTTTGGGTGTCATGACATAAACGGCGGGTTTTCCTTCCATTCGGGTGAGAGCGGCAAGGGGGACGGAGAGGGCTTTTTCATACTCTTCGATGATGATTTCCGCCTGGCAGTTCATTCCCGGGCGGAGTCCCTCGACCGTATCGTTGAAATGCACTTCACACACATACACTTTCAGGTCAGGATTCAACCAAGAACGGGAGGTATCGGGGAGGAGGGCAATTTTCTGGAGCAGGCCATGGATGACACGGCCGGGCAGTGCATCCACGGTTACGCGGGTCGGCAATCCTTCGCGTATTTTGGAGAGGGAGGATTCCGGCACCCGGATTTCCGCCATCATGGCGGCGTCTGCGGGAAGATAGATCAACTCTTGTCGTTCGATGACTTGCTGGCCTTCGGCAAGGGGCTCCTGTCCCCAGCGGCGGCCGGAGACACTGGTCGCATAAACGACCATGCCGCTTGCTGGCGCGGTGATCCGGCACGCCTCGATCTGGCGTTCCAGTTTATCGAGGGCGGTTTTCTGACGCTCAAATTCCGCCTCCTTTGCACGAACTTCGACTTCTGCCTGGATCACATCAGATGCCGTCCGCCGCTTAACCCGCTCGAGGGCCATTTCCGCCTGCCACACGTCGCTTTTGCGACGCTCCGCTGTTTCAACATGTGTATATCGTTTTATAAGGTCGAGCTTATTTTCGGCGAGTTCCAGATTCAGCTTGGCTCGTTGAAGTGCCAGTTCATCCCCTTGGAGTTCAGAACGGGTGATGTAGCCGGATTCTGCAAGTGTTTTCGACCAAGCCAACTTATCTTCGGCCCGTTTCAATTCTTCTGCTGCGATGGTGATTTCCGCCTCGGCCTGCCGGATTTCCCTGGGATGTTCACCTTGAAGATATTTTTCGAAGTTCAATCGAGCGAATTTGAGGTCCAGTTCCGCCTTTTCCACGTCCGCTTCGGCCTGATTGCGGATAACGGCCAGTTTTTCACGGGTCTGAGTCAAGGCTGCGTTGGCATTTTCGACTTTGAGTTGCTGTTCGGCTCGTCGTTCCACCAGGGAGCTCGCGTCAAGTTCCACGAGCAGATCGCCGGGTTGAACGATACGGCCCTCTGGGATGATATACAGGATGGTGTTTCGCCCTTCGACGGCGGAACGGACGATGACCTTGTCGCGGCTTTGTATGGTGCCGCTTTCGACGACACTAATCGTCAATTCTTCTTCTTTAACGGTGTAAAGAGCCTCGATGGGTTTCGTAGGGTCTGCCGTTCGTCGAAGGGCCCAAAAGACGAGGATCGCCAGTACAATGAGCGCGAGGGGCAGCGCGGGGAGACCGAGGAAATGAGTTGGGAAGCGGTTAGGGCGTTTCATGGGAGAATTGAAGTCCTTGCGATGCGACGCGGAGCGAACCGATGTCGCGTTGAAATTGGAGTTCAGCGAGTCGGCGGTTAACGAGGGCGGAAACCAGGGCATCCTGAGCGGACACGAGCGCGTCTTGAGCTTCGAGCAGGTCCCGCATTTCTGCGCGGCCTGCCTGGAGATAGAGTTGGACGGAGGCTACACGGGAATGGGCCAATTCGACCGAGAGGGACTGGATTCGAACCGCTTCGCGTGCTTCTTCGAGGTTGCGGAATCCGTTCCGAATGTCCATTTTCACTCGATCTTCCAACTCTTCGTACTGGCGTTGGGCGCGGTCCAATGCAATCAGACTTTCCCGGTAACGGTTCCGAGCGGCAGTCCGTTCCCAAGGTGCGTCGTACCCGAGCCCTACGGACCAGCGATTCCGGCGAAAATCGAGCGATAGGTTTCGAGCAGCTTCCCAATCGGTGCCTGGGGTTTCATCCCGGGTTGAAAAGGACCCTTTTAGGGTGAGTCCGGCACGGAGTGCGTCCCGAGCAAGCCGGACGGCCCGTTCGGCATCTTCGACGGCATCGGCGGCGTTCCGGAGGTCCAGTCGGTTTTCGAAAGCGAACCGGAGAGATTCGGCTTCCGGGAAGGGTTTAAAAGGCTCTTTTCCCTCTTCGGAAAGCGAGGTTAATTCGGATTCCAACAGGGCGATCTGGGCGTCGGGGGGCAGGCCGAGGGTCAGCTTAAAGCCGTCCAACCGGCTGTCGAAGCTCTGGCGGACCGCATTCAAGCGGCTTTCGGCTCGGAGGAGATCCTGGCGGGCCTGATCGAGTTGAAGATTGGGGATTCGGCCGGCTTCCGCCATTTTGACAGCACGCGCGTGGGCTTCCCGGACTCGTTCGAGGTTCGCGGCGGCGTTTCGGACGGTTTGCAACTGCTGGAGGACGGACAAATATTCCGAGGCGATCCGGACGGCGAATTCCTGCTTGAATCGTTCGAATCGGCGGATGGCGTAGAGCAGATTGCGCTCGGCCTGGGTTAGGGGCTCGCGGGCAACGGCTCGACCGGCGCCGCGGAGGAGGGGGATGGTTGCGCCGGCATCGAAGGAGAGGCCGAGGGAGGAGTTGCGGCTTCCCGTAAGAAGCTTGGCCACATCGAAGGCCAAATGCGTGGTCAGTGTGGCGCCGGCTTCCAGTTTGCGGGCCACGGAGACACCGGTATCGCCGGTCCATTTGAGGGATTCAGTTTCTTCTCCTCGCTCACCAGCCAGGAGGGTATTGATGGCTCCTGCGAGAGAGAGGCGAAAGGCGTCGGCCTCGATATCAAGGGAGAGGGCGGCCGCGAAAACGCTTTCCTTCTGATTCTGGAATTCCCGGCTATTGAAGGCGGCGATCTGCAGCGCATCGGAGAGGGAAAGCAGAGGGACAGGCGAGGCGCTGGGGGGATTCGTCGGATCGGGCAATCCGCGTGTAGTCAACCCCTGTTCCTGGATCAGCCTGCGCCGGAGGGTTTCAGAGGGCCGTTCCACGGTGAACGGGACGGCGTTGCTCATTCCCATGGCAGCCGCCTCTGCAGAGGCAATATATCGTTGAGCCGTTTGATCCGCATCGTCCGCGAGTTGTCGGGGCGAGCGGCAGCCCGAAACGGCCATTCCCACCCAAAGCCCCATCATCATCCATGCAATCGAAACCGTGCGGTAAAACATGGAGCTTTTATAATACTCGGGCCGACCCACGATCATCCAGAGAATAAACGTTGGGAAGGGGCAATTGTTGAGCCGAATGGGTCATTTTTCCTTGGAAGAGGCGGGGCGCTGGAGAATTTCCCGGATTTTTGCGGCGAGGGTGTTGAGTTCAACGGGCTTGGAAACGAAGGGAACGCCCTCCTCCAGGATTCCTTCATGGGCGATGACATTGGAAGTATAGCCGGAGATATAGAGTGAGGAAGCGGACGGCGCGAGAGAGTGAAGGCGCCGAACAAGCTCGCGGCCGTTCATCTCAGGAAGAATCACGTCGGTCAGCACCAGATCAACCGTTTGCAACCTGTCGGGCGGTAGGGCGAGTGCTTCGAGGGGGGAAGCGGCGGCAAGGACCTGATAGCCGAGGCGTTGAAGAAAGCGTTCCAACATATGCAAAATGGAGGGATTGTCTTCTACCAGCAGGATGGTTTGGGAACCAATCGGCGGGACATCGGGGGGGATCGTTTCAGCCGGGGCGGCCTTTTCAGCTGAAGGCGATTCCGCCGGTGCAGGAGGAAGAAAGATGTGGAACGCGGAGCCTTTTCCTATTTCGCTTTCCACCGTGATAAATCCTCCGTTCTGCTTGACGATGCCGAGCACCGACGCCAAGCCGAGGCCGGTTCCTTGGCCTGCCGGCTGGGTGGTAAAAAAGGGTTCGAAGAGATGGGCACGGATCTCGGGGGACATTCCGCAACCGGTATCGGAAATCGTCAAGCGGATCCAGGTGCCGGGGTGGGCATCAGGAAGAGAGGCGCAGTCCGTTCGGGAAAGCGCCACGGTGCGGGTTTCGATGGTGATCCTCCCGGAACCTTGGATCGCCTTTTGCGCATTCGAACAGAGGTTCAACAGGATTTGGTGGATCTGAGTTGGATCCATCCGGACGGGCGGAACGTCGGGAGACAGGTCCCATCGGAGTTCAATGTCCTCCCGGAGAAAATGGCGCAGCATGGTGCGCTGTCCCATGAGTTCGTCATGTAAGTTCAGCACTTTGGGGCTGATAATCTGCTTGCGGGCGAACGCGAGAAGCTGGCGCACCAGATCGCCGGTTCGCTTGCCGGTACGCGCGATTTCGTTGAGGTATTGGATCGCTGGATGATCGGTGGAAAGTTCTTCCTTGCAGAACTCGATATAGCCCAGGATTCCCATCACGAGATTGTTGAAATCGTGGGCGACGCCCGCTGCAAGGCGTCCGACGGCCGCCAATTTTTCCGCCTGAGCCACAGCCTCGGCCAGATGGCGAGCTTCTTCTTCGGCTTGCCGGTGGAGTTCTTCCTGGCGATGGGCGTGAAGGGCAAAGGCCAGGTCTCCGGCAAGTTCCTTGAACAGTTCGATCTCTTCTGTTTCCGTTTCGACTTCCCCTCGATAGGATGCCAGGAGATACCCGTACAGCCTGTCATGGCAAACGAGGCGGGAACCCAGCGTGGGGCCATTCTGATGCAGGGAAAATGACAGGCAATTTTGGCACAAGGCACGGGAACGTTCGATCCGGCCCACCGCAGGCCAGGGAGGAAGAGTCAAAATGCAGGGAGGCAATTTCCCCTGGCGGATTTCTTCAATCCAGGTGGCGGCGGAAGCGAGACCCGCCGCGGCGGCATGGCGGACCTGGGAGCCGCTTTCATCCAGCCAAACCAGAAGGACCGCCCCATAGCCATAGGATTCCACGAGAAGGGACACGCTTTGCTCGAGGAGGCGAACGGGATCGGTTTCTCGGACGATCAGTTGATTGACGTTCCGAATGGTTTTGAGAAGTCCGTTAAGGTGGAGAATCTTTTTTTCGTGTTCCAGGCGGCGGTCGAGTTCTTTGCGGAGCAACGCCTCGTTTTCCCGCAGGAGGGCTGTCCGGCGTCTCACGGCCCTCTGAAGACTCCACGTCCAGAGGAAGAAGAGAAGCAGAGCCGCCGCCAAGGGACCAGAGGACCAGACGACATAAGAAGAGACGATTTCCCAGCGGGACGGTTCTATCAACCCAAACCACTTTTTTGCGATTCGTTGGTGTTCGCCGGATTCTTCGACCATTCGAAGCCCCTCGGTAAACAGGGATAGAAGGTCCGGCCGATCCTTCCGAAACGCAAAACAGTAATCGGCCGAGCAGAGTGGTTGCTTGGAAATCCAGAGGTTGGGAAAGCGATTCTTTGCCAGATCGCGAACGGATCGGGACTGAACCACGATCCCGCAGTCCGCTTTTCCCGAACTGACCGCATCCAGGACATCGGCCTGGGACGGCACGCGAAAGATCGGGACATGAGGCACACGGTCGGCGAGCCAGTCGTTGATCCAGTCTCCGGCCTGGGTACAGAGCACGCGCTGGGAGAGTCCTTCCACATCGTTTGGAGGAGGGCCATCGTTTTTGCGACCCACCGTCACGTAATGGTTATGGAAATGGGGTGGCGAGAAAAGAAACTTCTCCGCGCGGCGGGGGGAGTAAAACATGCCTTGGAGCAGATCCACTTCACCCCGTTCAAGACGCGCAACGGCATCGGTCCATGGACCGAGGTGAAAATTGACTTCAAGTCCCAATTCGCGGGCGACCGCTCGAGTGAGATCCACCGCGTATCCATTCGGTTCCCCCTGCGTGTTGAGATATTCATAAGGGGGATACTGATGGTCGCCGCCGACGCGAAGAGGGGAGCGGGGAAAATCGGGACGGGCGGGACCGGCAAGAGCGAATAACAGCGCGAGCCCCAACCGCCATTGCGTGCCTTCGTTTCCAGGAGGCAACTTCACCATAACCTCCTACTGCAATAAATCTTATATAGAGGAAAAGGGAGGGAGAACAAGTAAAAAGCTAGATTCCGCTTCCCGCCCACCATCCGTTGACGATCAGTGCGACCAGAACACCCATCAAGAGCCCCACGAAAACCTCGAGGCGGGTATGGCCGAGCAGTTCCACCAGTTTTTCCCGGGCGAAGTGGTGTTCTTTAAACAGTTCGTCCAGGATTCCGTTCAGAATCGAAGCTTGCCGCCCGGCCGCCCGACGGACAGTCGAGGCATCGAACATGACGATGAGGGCCATGACAAACATGCTCATGAACAGTTGAGAATTGAAGCCGACGTTGAGTCCGACCGAAAACGCGATGGCCGAGACGGTGGCGGAATGAGCGCTGGGCATGCCGCCCAGGCTGACGAGGTAGCGGAAATCAATTCGCCGCGTCGTGGCATAATGGATGAACACCTTCACGATTTGAGCGGTGAACCAAGCACCGAAGGCCGACCAGAAGGAGGGATTTCGAAGGAAGTCGGATAGGGCCGGCAAATACATGGAATTGAGTATGGAATGCGCGGGGGCTTTCGTCAATAGCGGCCCAGAGGAAAAAGCGAAGGGTAATTTTCGGGCCGATGGCCTCGACCCTTTCCTTTCTCCGGCTTGCCGGCCAATCCGGTCTCTCACGGACCAGGAAGCGGCGCGGGATTTTCCTTTCAAGGGGGCGAGAGAGTTAAATCCCACCCTTGCGCGCTCGCCCCCTCATAATTCACCGTCAAGCGGCGGTTGAGAACGGCTACCTTTGCGATGCCGTGAGGGGTTTCGATGGACCAGCGATTGCGCGAATCGCGTTGCCAGCGGGCGGAGTCCGATCGGTTGGTTCGGACCGAGAACAGAGTCAGCCATCGGCAGCGGTCGTCGGGACGTCGGATTTCCACGAAAGGTTCATTCTTTTGAGGGAGGGGATCGCCGAGACGGGAGCGGTCGAAGGGAGGCGAGTAACGATGGCGGCGGAGTTCCATTTCCACGGGTTTGTCCTCCAGGTCTGCGAATTGAAACGCCAAGGCCGCCCGGGAACTCCGGATAGAGAAGCCGGCGGGGTTTGGGGCATCCCCTGGGTCGGCGATATGCCAGCGCAGCGCAAGGAGTACGGTGTTGGACAATCGGGCTTCATCGAGGACCGCGACGATTCCAGGAAGAAGGTGGACGACGGTACGGCGGACCGAATGGACGTTTTCATAAAGGGCCGTCGTGTCCACCTGCCACACGGCGCCACGCCGATTGTCGAAACAAGCCTCCAGAAACCGGGCTCGAAATTGGGAGCCGGTCCTCATTTCCTGGTCGCCGAATTGGAGCACATTATGGCCCTGGACGGATGCATTGTAGTAGGCATAGCGGTTAGGACCGAAAAAGTCGTTCGGATAGGAGGGAATAATCCCGGGTTCCGTGATCAACAGTTCACCGCCTGCCCCGAGGCAGAGGGTACCGGCGTCATGATGGCCATGTGCCTCCTGGCCGTGGCCCCCTTTCCCAACGACGGCGATGGCGTCGGGCTCCTGCCAGGAGGAGCGGCTGGCGACGATCGCGCTGTGTGCGGGAAAGAGTCGGCCGAGCGGTTCGTCGGCAGGAGGGGGTTGGGCGGGGAGGGATTCATCGAACCACAGCAGATCGAAGGCGGAAGGTTCTTCATCCGGTGGGGTTCTCTCTACCGCGCGGAGAGCCTGCCATTGGATCACGGGATCGCGGGTGGCTTGAGCAATGGCGAAGAGGAAAGAGGAGAGCGAGCGATTGTGAAGGGAGGTGTCGCCAAAGGGGACAAGAAAGCCGGAAGGCAACGTGACGTGCCGCAGCCATCGGCAGAAGGCGGGAAAGGGATGGCGAGTCAGCGCGTCATCCGCTCCGCCGGTATGGTACCTGCGGGCCAGGAAGTATTCGACGGGGAAACGCATAGCCGTGGAATAACCCGGCGATTCGTTGAACTCCCCCTCGGGGCCATATTCGCCGAGGTACCGGACCATTCGTTCGAGGGAAAACTGTTGCAATTCCTCCATCCGTTCTACTTCCCCTTCCAAGGCCATCGCGGCAATGCCGAGTCCGCCCACGATGCAGGTCATCCAGTTGGTTCGGCCGTTGACCCATCCGACGCGCTGTTCCACGGCCTGCCAAAAAGGATTGAACGCTCGATCCCGCAACCCTTGGAGAAGACTGCTCCGGTCGGCAGAAGGGAGAACCGGTTCAATCCAATCGTAGGTGATTGCGATCATTTTGCCGAGGTAACCGGTTCGCAGATCGGCCGGCATTGCTTGATGCGAAGGGGCGAGGTCTCGCCAGTCGGGCCAATACCGGGGATCGAAAAGGACCTCAATTTGACGCCAGACGGAGTCCAGATAATCGCGCTTGTCCGTGAGAAGAAAGGCGAGTGCGGAATTCAGGAGCCGGTTGCCGACCGCGACGATCAGGCGGGCATCCCGATTGGCGTGGCGGAGGGATTCCTCCGAACGGCCTGGAAGGGGGGTAGCAGGGGTCCAGGGAGGGAGGACGCGACAGGAGTCGGCGTGGCGGAGGATCGCTTCCCACCATTGGCGGCTGCGCCCCTGACCGATGCGGCGTCGCAGGGCCGGCAGGGAACAAAATCCACCCGTTTCCATGGGATAGAGATAGAGATGGGGATGAAGGTTCACTGGGCGAGGGTTTGAAAATAGTGGTTGAGAAAGGCGTCGGGTTTGACGCGGTGGGCGATTCGGTGGGGTTTATCGGCCGCAGTGCCGTCGAACAGCGAGGCGCCGGCCAGGCGGTCGCTTTTGAGTTCGATTTCTACACGTCCGTCGAGGTATTCGCAGAGGTCGGGCTGGAACACGACGGCGGCGGCCAGGGGATCATGGAAAGTGATTTGAGTGCGGCCTTTTCGGCTCCAGATTTCCGCCGCGTCAGCGACGACGTTCAGATGACCGCCGATTTCCCTGAATCGGGTGATCGCCTCGGCCGTGGGCATCCGGCATTGCGTGGTGACATCGAGCCCGATGGCGACCAGTTCGGGAACCGGCGCCTTGAAGACGATTGAAGAGGCGATGGGATCACAGCGGACGTTCCATTCTCGCGGGCAGCCGCGCACGCTCCAGGTGAAGACACCTCCCATCATGACCAGCCGTTTGAGAAGCCGGGGTAATTCGGGGTCGAGTGTGAACAGAAGGCCGATATTGGTCAGGGGTCCGACTGTGAGGAGAGTGATTTCGCCAGGATGGGCACGAATCTGCTCACGGAGGAAACCCAAGGCGGTATACGGCCGGAAAGATTCCGGCGGCCGGTGGGGATGGCGGCTCAGGATGGCGGCCTGATCGCATTCGGGTTGTACGACACCGAGGTTGATGCCGACGTCCTGGCCGGCGTGGATCGGGACATCCGTTCGCCCGGCGGCGCGGCAGATGGCGTCGGCCAGCGCGGCGCGTGTTTGGGGCTGACCGGTGACCGTGGTCACACCGAGCAGCCGGCAGCGGGGCTGACGGAGCAAATAGGCCAGGCCGATGGCATCATCGATGTCGGTTCCGATATCCGTGTCCAGAAGAATGGGAATCGCATCGTTGTTCATAAACTTGTTTTGCCAGAAAAGCCCCTTGAAGGCAAGGGGAATGCCGTTTCCCATTAGGGAAGGGCCGGATGGGAAACGAGAACGAGGAGGTCCATCACGTTGGTGGAAGTGGGGCCGGTTTTAAAAAGCGCACCGGTCTGGAGGCAGAAGTCATAGGAGCGACTCGTTGTCCAAAAGGCTTGCGGGGCAAGGTTTAAGCGGCGGGCGTTTTGCCGGACTTCTTCATCCAGGAAAGCGCCGGCCGCGTCCGTTGGACCGTCTTCTCCATCCGTGCCGGCCGCGAGGAGGCAAAGGCCTTTGAGAGAACGATGCTTGGTTTCTTCATACGCTCCAAGAATGAGTTCCTGGCAGCGTCCGCCCCGGCCGGCAGGAACGATGTTGGAAACCACGGTTTCGCCACCCGCAATCCCACACAGCGGACGGCTGGAGTTGCGGCGCAGTGTTTCGAGGAACCAGCGGATGAGGGCTTTCCCGGCTAGGCGAGCTTCGCCCTGGAGGGGGTCCGGCCAGTGCACCACGTCGTAGCCGCGGGCTGACGCAGCGGAGGCGGCCGCTGCGCACGCCGTTGAATTGTCGCCTATTCGATGGGCCCGGACGGTCTGAGGAAGCGTTTTGGGGGTTTCAGGAATCAGGCCCATCGTCCCCCTTTCCAGATGACGCTGGATGGTGGAGGGGATGGAATTCCAGAGCCGGTATTTGCGCAGGATGGCCATGGCCTCTGCGAAGGTGGTGGAATCGGGGACCGTCGGGCCGGATCCGATCACTTCCAGTGAATTTCCGATGACATCGCTGAGCGCAAAGGTCACGAGGGCGCCGGCTGAGCAGGAGGCGGCGAGTTGTCCTCCCTTGATTCGGGAAAGGTGTTTGCGGACGGCATTGATTTCCGAGATGGGGGCGCCGGCCTTGCTCAAGGCGCGGATTGCGGATTGTTTATCGGCGAGCGTTAATCCTTCGGCAGGAAGCGGCATCATGGCGGAGGCGCCTCCGGACAGAAGGCAGAGGGCCAGATCACTGGGCTGGAGCTTTTTGCACAGCCTCAACAGCGTGTGGCTGGCTTGAACCCCGGCTTCGGTGGGTTCCGGATTTCCGGCAGGCCGAACCGGAATCAGCGAAAGCGGTTTCCGTTCGGGCTCTGCCTGTTCCTCCAAAACATGAATCCACCCTTGCAGAAAAGACTGCGGAATAGATGCGGCCTCCAGAAGAGACTCGAGGGCTTTCGCCATTGCGGCCGCCGCTTTTCCGGCTCCGAAGACGGTCAGAGAGGAAAGGAGGGAGAGACGGAAGGTTTGATCCGCCAGCCGCAAAGTGTCGCCATGGCGCTGAACCAACGGTTCGAGGAGCCGTTGGGGACGGACGGCATCCACGCCAGCCCGCCAGATCCTTTCCGCTTCTTGGCGAAGGAGAGGGGACGTTTTCATCGGGAGGGGGTTGGGGGACGTCCCCGGAGTTCCAAGCGGCGGATTTCGACGGCGCCGACGAAGCGTCCGCGAATCACGAGACGGACTTCCTTGCTTCGGGCCGGAAGATTGATCGTTTGGCGCGCAATCCGCCAGCCGTCGCGTCGCAGTTGGACGGGCTCCTTGATGAGAAACGGATCGAGTCGTTCTTCCCCTCCCGCCTCATTGGCGCGAATCAGGGTCAAGGCGAAGACGAACGTGCCCGAAAAATCAGGGCTTTTACGCGCTTCGCCTTCCAACGTCAGAGTGGCCAGGCCCTCGACGTGAAGTGGTGCGGAAATCAGGTGGAGTTCGGATTGTCCATCCTTCGAACGGAGTTGGAGCATGGGAGAATCGGATCCGTCGGCATTAATCCATTCGAGGGCTTGGCGATATCGGTTGCCGAGCGAAAGGTCCCACCCGAGAAGGGGAGCGCCGGGAGGGGCCGGAAGAGGCAAGGTCAAAAGAGGTTCGCGTTCTTTCCAAACGCGGGCTTCCATGTTAATTCCGGGCCGAATTTCCAGGCGTTGGCGCGAAAAGTGAAACAGCAGGGCGGTGAAAAGGACGCTTAGGATCAAAACCGCGCTGACGGCCACAGTCGCGGAACGCCAACGGGCCGCTTTACGTCGAAGGTCCCCTATTGGGGATTCCGGGATTGCATCCCGAACACCGGACTCCCCTTTGGTCGGAGGGCGGAAACCGGTAACGGCCCGCACGGGGTGTGCACCTTTTCGAGGGTCTTGTTCGAAAAACCAGTCCAGCGTGTCGGCGAGCCCCGCGTGTTCCAGATCGCGACGGAACCGGTCGAGGTCGAATGGGATGCGCCGAAACGAGATGGTTTGAGCATCGGTATCGTAAAGGCACCAAGCGGCGCGGGGATCTCCATCGCGCGAGAGGCCCACCGATCCGGGGTTGATGATGTAACGGAAGCCCTCGGCCAGCTGGAAATCGGCGATGGGGAGAGCGGAGAGTGTTCCGTCTGGCGACAGGCGAAAGAGGGCGGGTTGATGGGTATGCCCGACAAAAAGGAGGGGCTCGGGGAAGGCGTTCCAGGCGGCGATCGCCTGTTCAGGTTCCAGCAGATAGTCGAAACGGTCTGGATCGGGGAGTCCGCCGTGGACGCAGCGAAATCCCGGCCCTTTCAGGGCAAGGGGGAGTTGGGCGAAAAAGTCGCTGGCTGTCCGGTTCAGCCGCTTTCGGGACCAGGCGAGGGAACGGCGGGCATTTTCGGAGAAAAGGGAATCGTCGAGTTTTCCGCACACGGCGGCGTCGTGGTTTCCCATCACGAAGTGGTGGACATGGGCGTGAACGTGCTGGAGGACGGCATCGGGGGAAGGGCCGTAACCGATCACATCGCCCAGGCAGAGAATTCGGTCGGGTCGAGTCGCTTGCACGTCGAGCCAGACCGCCTCCCATGCCGGCTGGTTCGCGTGGAGATCGGAAACGATGGCCAGGCGCATGGAAGCCGAACTTTCAGAGGGTGGGAGGCTCCTTCGGGATGCCGCACCCGATGATGCAGGAGCGGCAATCGGTGGAAGGGGGGATGTAAAGCCTTCCTTCCCGTTCTGCTTTTCGGATTTCCAGGCGATTCAGAGCGCCCATGAGGCAGCCGAGGGTGATGAAACCGCCGGGGGGAAGAATGGCCAGAAGGATTGCGGTGTAGTTTGGAAAATGCCAGGAGAGCCCGCTCCAAAGGGTGAGCGAACCAAATCCGATCAATTCCCGGATTGTTGAAACAACGGAAAGAGAGAGCGTAAAGCCGATTCCCATGCCGAGGCCGTCCGCCAGTGAATAAAACGGACCGTTTTTGGAAGCAAACGCTTCCGCTCGGGCGAGAATGATGCAATTGACGACGATGAGGGGGATGAAAATGCCCAGGCTGTCGTTGAGTGCGGGGGCATAGGCTTTCATCAGGAGATCCACGACGGTCACAAAGGTGGCCACGATGAGAATGAAGCAGGGAATACGGACTTTGGCCGGGATAAAATTGCGGACAAGCGAGATGACGAGGTTGGAACCGGCAAGAACGAACAGCGTAGCGAGCCCCATGCCCAACCCGTTTTGGAGGGAGGTTGTGACGGCCAGTGTTGGGCACATACCCAGAACGAGACGGAACGTCGGATTTTCACGCCACAAGCCGCGTAGGAATTCGGAGGTGAGAGTCATGGTGCGTGGGTATCTGTGGATGTTGTTGAAAGCAGATCGTGTTGTGCCCGGTACGTTTGGTATAGAGCCAGCGCTTTACGCAGGGCGTCGCAGAAAGCCCGGGAGGATATGGTTGCGCCGGAAATCCCCTGCACGGCGCCCCCTTCTTGGAGTAGGCGCCAGTCCGTTTCGTGAAGCGGTTGCCCTGGGAACTGTTGGATGAAGGCGGGCTTCAAAATCTGAGAACCGAGCCCCGGGGTTTCGTTATGGGTGAGCACGTCGAGTCCTGTAATGCGTCCTTGGCGGTCGAGACCGACCAGCAAATCAATCGCGCCTCCGTATCCTTGATCGGTTCGGACGGTGAAGGCGACGGCTCCGCTGGAGGGAAAGTGGAAGAATCGGACCGTGGGGCCGTTCGCCGCCGGCAGATCGAGGGGTTGAGGCGATTCTTCCGAGGCCGGCACGACACGGCGCAGGGAATTCAGAAGACGCGCTTCGGCGGCCTGACGGATGGGCTCTTGGGTCCATTCGTAAGTGAACGCGAGCACGGCGCCGCAGAGAAACGCGACAAGGGTGAGCACGACGAACAGTTTTCCGTATTCCTTCATGGCTTGGATGTCCGGCGATGGCCGTAGGGGCGAGGAACCGTGTATCGGTCGAGGAGGGGTGCCGCGCCGTTCATGATGAGGATCGCGAAGCTGACCCCTTCCGGATAGCCGCCGAACCGGCGGATGACGAAGGTCAAGACTCCGCAGCCGAGGGCGAAGAGGATCTGGCCCGTTCGGGTGACGGGGGTGGTGACCAGATCGGTGGCCATAAAAAAGGCGCCGAGGAACAATCCACCCGTCGCCAGATGGTAGAGGGGCGAAAGGTTTCGGGTCGGATCAATCCAATGGAAGATTCCGGAGAGGATGGCAACCGTCCCGATGAAGAAGAGGGGGATTTCCCAGTCGATGACTCGGCGGGCGAGGAGATAAAGGCCGCCGAGGAGAATAGCGGCTTCCGAGATTTCGCCGAGGCTTCCGAGCCCGCCGTTTCGGATGCCGAGAAAGAGATCCCGTAAAGGCCAGGTTTCTCCGAAAGCGGGAGGCGGCGCTCCAGCAGCCCAGGCGGTTTTCCAAGCGGAGAGCGGCGTGGCGGTTGTCACGGCATCCGGCAGGGCCCAAGTTGTCATGGCCACGGGGAAGGAAATGAGGAGGAAAACCCGACCGGCGAGGGCGGGATTGAAGATGTTGTAGCCGAGACCGCCGAATAGTTGTTTTGCGATGATGATTGCAACGAACGAGCCCAAGGCTGCCATCCAAGAGGGAAGGAGTGGCGGGAGGTTGAGCGCAAGGAGAAGTCCCGTGACAAGGGCGCTTAAATCGCCGATGGCCAATGAGCGGCGCATAAGGAAACGGGCGGCCATTTCGGCGAGGACGCAGGAGGAAGCGCAAACCAGGATCAAGCGAAAGGCGTCGAATCCGTGCCGAAGCGCTGCAGCGAGGACTGCGGGGAGGAGCGCGATCAGAACGTCGCGCATCAACCCGCGGACGCTGGAACCCTCGTGGATGTGTGGGGAGGGGCTCAGGATCCAAGGTTGGGGTTCGACGTCAGGCATGGGGTTCCTTCTTAAGGCTTTAAGGCGGTAGGGCTTGAGGTTTGCTGTTGCAGTTTCAGCCGACGGACCATTTGAATTTGCGCTTTTCCCTGGCGCATGAATTGAACCATGGGGCGGTGCGCCGGGCAGACATAGGCGCAGCAGCCGCACTCGATGCAATCCATCACATGGAGCCGTTCGGCTTCGTCGAATTGTTTAGCTTCCACGGCGATCGAAATCGTACAGGGGAGGAGCGCCATTGGGCACGCCCGAACGCACCGGCCGCACGCGATGCAGGGATGGGTTTCGTAGAAGGCCAGTTCCCGGCGGGAAAGGGCGAGGATACCGGAAACGGTTTTGCCGACCGGCGTCGAGGCGTCCACATGAGCGACCCCCATCATCGGACCTCCGCAAATCAGCTTGCCGCCGGTGGCGCGGAGCCCGCCGCAGAACGCGATCAGGTCCGAAAATCGCGCGCCGATCGGGGCCAGAACATTCGCGGGCCGCTGAACGAGGGAACCGCTGACTGTGACCACGCGGTGGGTGAGGGGACGGCCGTGCACCACGGCATCGAAGACGGCTGCACAGGTGGCGACGTTCTCGACGAGGGCACCCACGTCAGAGGGAAGACCGCCGGAAGGGACTTCGCGGCCAAGGATCGAGTATATCAACTGTTTTTCCGCTCCCATCGGATAGGCGGTAGGAAGCACGACAATCGCGACCTCATCGTCCGCCTCTTTCATCGCGTCCGTCAGGGCACGTATGGCGTCGGGTTTATTGTCCTCAATGGCCACCCGGATGCGGGGTCCCCTAAGAATGTGGCGTAGGATGCGGATTCCCTGCCAGATGGTCTGAGGCTGTTCGACCATCAGGCGGTGGTCCGCCGTGAGGTAGGGTTCGCATTCCGCACCGTTGATGATCAAGGTGTCGATTTTTTTGGCGGGCGGCGGATTGATTTTGACATGGGTGGGAAAGCCGGCGCCTCCCATTCCAACGATGCCGGCTGCCGCCACAAGGCCGATGAGCGTTGAAGGTTGTTCGGAGGTCCAATCCGGTCGAGACTGGAGGAGGTTAGCGGGGGTATTTTGGCCGTCGTTTTCGATTTCGATAACAGGGGTGGGGCGGCCCGTGGCCGAAATGCCTTCCGTGATGGCCTTTACGACTCCGGATACAGGCGAGTGGGCGCAGGCGGAAACGGGGCCGCCGGCCTCTGCGATGAGCTGGCCTACGCTGACTTTGTCGCCCTTTTGGACGATGGGTTTGGAAGGGGCGCCCAGGTGCTGGAGCATGGGGACCTGGAGGATGGGGGGGGGCGGCAGAGGTTCAATGGGGCGTCCGGCTGTGGCTTCCTTATGGTAAGCGGGATGGGTGGCGCCGCGGACTATGAATGGTGCGCGCAATACCTTCATGAGAGAGGGGTCGGTTCCGGTTGTGGGGCGGGTTTCAGGAGGGAGCGCTTGACGAAGCAGTGTTGGGGGCAGATCTCGAGAAGGGATTCCGGCAGAGGGGTTGTATAATCCACCACCGCGAGATGCCCCTCCATGTGAATCCCTTGCCCGTTGACATGTTTGACGCATTTTTGGCAAGCGATGCAGCCGACGTTGCAGGCTTTGCGGGTGACAAGGCCCCGTTCGCGATTCGAGCACAGCAGGTGGATTTCATGGCCGGCCGGCACGAGGCGGATGAGGTGTCGGGGACAGGCTTTGACGCAGAGGCCGCAGCCGATGCAGCGTTCCGGGTTTACGACCGCAAGGAGGCTTTCCTGAAAAGTGATGGCGCCGACAGGGCAAACGCGAGCGCAGTTGCCGTAGCCGAGACAGCCTTCGCGGCAGACCTTTCCGCCGCCGCCGGTGAAATCGGCGGCAACGCAATCGGCGAGGCCGTGGTAAAGCGCCGCGCGTCGGGAACGGACGGCATCCCCGTTGCAACGGACGATGGCCACCATTTTTTCCACGGGTTTTGCCTCGACACCCATCAGGCGGGCGATTTCTGCAAGGGCGGCTGCGGCGCAGGGGCGGCAGAGGTTGACGGGCGCACCTTTTTCTACAATGGCGCGGGCATAATCGGCGCAGCCTGCGTATCCGCAACCGCCGCAATTGGCGCCGGGAAGGAGGTTGGTGATGGCCTCGACCCGAGGGTCTTCGAACACGTGGAGGAAACGGGCCGCCACGGCGAGGAGCGCCGCGCAAGCGGCGCCGGCGCCACCGATGACAAAAACGGCCGAGAGGAATGGCGACATGGTCAGATGCCTTTCACGAGATTGGCAAAACCCATGAAGGCCAAGCTTAGAAGTCCGGCGGTAACCAGGGCGAGGGCGGTGCCTTCGAAACACTTGGGGGGGTTGGCCCGGTCGAGCTTTTCCCGGATGCCGGCGAAAAGCACGAGGGCGAGTCCGAAGCCGACGGCGGCGCCGAAACCGTGGAGCACGCTTTGGAGGAAGCCGAGGTTGTTCTTCACGTTGAGCACGGCAACGCCGAGAACGGCGCAGTTTGTGGTGATGAGCGGAAGGAAGATGCCGAGCGCGCGGTAGAGAATGGGTACATGTTTGCGCAGTACCAGTTCCACGAACTGGACGAGAGTGGCGATGACGAGGATGAAAAGAATGGTTTGAAGGTACGCGAGCCCCAGCGGTTTGAGCAGCAAGTGGTAAAGGGGCCAAGTGACGGCGGAGGCGAGCGTCATCACAAACACCACCGCGCCGCTCATGCCGAGGGCGGTGCTCAGCCGTTTCGAAACCCCGAGGAACGGACAGATCCCGAGAAATCGGTTCAGTACGAAATTATTGACCAGAACTGCGCTAAGGATCAGCAGAAGATATCCGCTCATGCAGGAAGTTCCTGAGCCTCCGCATTCCGGAGTTGGCCGGAAGAGACGCTAAGCCAAGGCGCCGGCATAGATCGCCCGGCTTCCAAGTTCCTGTTCGATGCGAAGGAGCTGGTTGTACTTGCAGATGCGGTCGGTACGGCAGAGCGAGCCGGTTTTGATCTGGCCCGCATTTGTCGCCACGGCGATATCGGCAATTGTCGTGTCTTCGGTTTCACCGGACCGGTGGCTGATCACGGCTTTATAGCCGGCTTTGAACGCCATTTCCATGGCGTCGAGTGTTTCGGTCAGCGTCCCGATTTGGTTTACCTTGATGAGAATGGCGTTGGCCACCCCTTTTTCGATCCCCTTTCGGAGGAACTGGACATTGGTAACGAACACATCGTCGCCCACGAGTTGGATGTCTTGGCCAAGCGCGTCTGTGATTTGTTTCCAGCCGTCCCAATCGTTTTCCGCCATGCCGTCTTCGATGCTGACGATGGGATATTTGCGGCAAAGATCACGGTAGAATTCCACCATTTCGGCAGGGGTTCGTTCGCTCCCGTCGCTCTTTTTAAACACGTAGCGTTTCTTCTCGGTGTCAAAAAATTCGCTGGCGGCCGGATCGAGAGCGATGAAGATTTCTTTTCCGGCCTTGTAGCCGGCTTTTTTGATGGCTAGGAGGATGACTTCGAGCGCTTGTTCGTTATTTTTGAGGTGGGGAGCGAAGCCGCCTTCATCCCCGACGGCCGTGCTGAGTTTCATTTCTTTCAGGACGCCTTTGAGGGCGTGGAATGTCTCGGCCCCCATGCGAAGGGCTTCGGAGAAGGAGGAAGCGCCGCGGGGCATGATCATGAATTCTTGCAGGTCCACGGGTGCATCGGAATGGGCGCCGCCGTTGAGGATGTTCATCATGGGGACAGGCAGGATCTTTGCATTAACGCCTCCAATGTAGCGGTAAAGGGGGAGGTCGGAGTACTGGGCGGCGGCCTTGGCGGCGGCGAGGGAAACCGCCAGTATGGCATTTGCGCCCAGACGGGATTTATTGGGGGTGCCGTCGAGCGCGATCATGGTTTGGTCGAGTTCGACCTGGGCGCGGCAATCCTTACCGACCAGTTCAGGCGCGATGACGGCGTTGATGTTTTCAACGGCCTTGAGGACCCCTTTCCCGCCATAGCGTTTCTTGTCCCCGTCTCGGAGTTCCACCGCTTCATTTTCGCCGGTTGAGGCGCCGGACGGCACGGCGGCGGTGGCCTTGATGCCGCATTCGAGGATCACGTCGGCTTCAACGGTGGGGTTTCCACGGGAGTCCAAAATCTGGCGTCCGGTGATGGAAGCGATGCGAGGCATGATAAACTCCTTCACATAAAAAAAGACAAACAACTTTAAAGAATTGGAGAGGGGAAAACAAGTCCTTTTTTTGGCGAAGCCGGGTGAAAGCACCCGAAAGTTTGGATTGACGCGGGGGAAAATTCGGGTATCGTATCGAGGATTATCTTTTGTTTTTTTTCGGGGCGTAGCGCAGACTGGTAGCGCGTTTGGTTCGGGACCAAAAGGTCAAGGGTTCAAATCCCTTCGCCCCGACCATTTTTCAAAAACGGCCGTTCGGCAAGAAACTCGTTCGTCTGGTCCTTCATTCGCAGGCACTGGCGAGCACAACGCAAAACGGTACGGTTCAAACCGGACGGGGAGGCGATGGGACAAGCAAACCGTACCGTCGCAGAATGGCGGTTCATGGCGAGGCGCAGCACCCGCCGGGGGACAGAGCAACGACGGATCAACAGACGCGAGTGCGGAAAAACCTCGCAATCTCAGGTTTTCCCGATTCACCGCGAGCTACCGACAATGTCAAATCGACAAGCCCGTCTTCGTCTGCCTCGATCTGAATGTCGTTCATGGCTAGAAAGATGATGGCCGCCGCAGCACCGGTTCTCTTGTTTCCGTCAAGGAAGGGATGGTTCTGTACGATGTGGTACAAGTAGGCGGCCGCCATCTCGAAGATGTCCGCGTGGAGGGATTCACCTCCGTACGCCATTTGCGGCATGGCGACAGCCGATTGCAGCAACCCGACATCGCGCGTTCCTTCTGTTCCTCCATACCGCTTGATCATGCTAGCGTGAAGCCGCATGACCTGCTCGAGGTCCAGGAACAGGGGAGTCGGCATGGCCTACTCAGCCAGCCGCTTCATGGCCCTACCGAAGCGCTTGTGGACCAT